>DATKMV010000065.1:0-139690 GCA_035541695.1 Steroidobacteraceae bacterium | reverse complement strand
CCCGAGCCGACTGTGATAGCTCCCAATAGCAGTCATTCAATTTGAAAATCGCGGACTGTCGGGCTGTCGCACGGCTGCGGCCCCCGCCCGACTGTTGTGTCCTTGGAAGCTTGCGAACATGCGCCCTGAGCGCGTGCTATTGAATTGATTCTCGCAAGTCAATCATGGCGCGATCGGCGGTAGTTAGCCTGATCAGGCCACTGCGGGGAAACTCCATGTCGAGCATGACATACAAGGTTGTAGTCACTATCAGGGCATAGACGAGGATCGATAGCCAGTTGCGGCGACCTCGCGCCATCCCAAAGCCCGCGACCAGACCACTTAGCAGTGCCGCAACGGCCAACAGCGCGAATACGACCCCAGACAAATGTGTCTGCTTGGCGAGCGTCTTCTTGGTGGCGACATCCATCATCTGATTTGTGGCTGACAGGAGGAGCCGCCCGCCCGCTGCGTCGCCCGTTTTCGAGGCGCTAACCGCGTGCCGCAGGATTGCCTGTTGCAGGCTCCTTGAGCTCTGTATCTGGGATTCATCAAGTGCACTGTCCGGCTCCTCGGAAATCCGCATCCTGAGATCCACATATTCGCGGAACAGGCGGCGAACCTCCGGCTGGTCGGATTCCGGTAAGAGATCGACGTGCGTGTACGCATCGGCGATTGCATTGGTTTCCTCGACGATGAGGTTGCGACGAACCTCAAGCCTGGAAGTTGCACCCACGAAGCTGAGCGACAGCAGCAGTCCGAATATTCCAAATACCGCGGCTTCGATGGCACCGAAGCCCTCATGCGCATTTGGGACCGATTTGCCTCGCCTCACGCCGAGCCGATAGCCGATTTCCAGACAAACAACTAATCCCAAAAGGAATAAGAGAGCTGTTAGCACTAACTTCATGGCCGGAGGCTTCCTCCCGGACTCTGGGACCGCATACTAAGGCACTGGGTTTGTGTATTTTGAAAGCGCCCGTGCGAGCTGACTCGGCGCCGACCGCAAGACTGACTACATCGCGGCGTGCGTCGTGGCGCCACCATGAGCGGCAGCGCCGCTATATGCCGCAGATAAGCTGGCCGATTTGTGCATGGCTGCATCCAGGGCCTTGGCACCCGATCCCCACTTGGAGACGACCTGTAGAGCCTGGGTGAACGGCACGTCTACAAGGTGGACGCGTTTTGCCTCAAGAATGTAGATGGCACCGGCAAGCGGGGTGGGGATGGAAGGGACGAAGACGGTGTAGCGACCGTCCTCGAACTCTTCAATGATGAAGGCAGGAACGAGAGCGTCTTCAATCTCAGCCAACGCGGGCTTCCAAGCGTTGTCGCGGCTCTCACCCGCGAGCTGCTGCGTCAGGCTCCGGATGACCCCGTACCCCGGGATGCGCTCCAGGAATGACGTTTCGATCCGCTGCCGCATCACACGCCCAGTCCGAGTGAGGATGGCGACGCCGACCAGAAAGCAGATCACGAGCACGAGGAGAAGAGACAGGATCCCCTCCGCCGGAAACCAGTCCGGGATGAGCAAGGTCACCGGATGCACCAGTTTGGCGACTGATTGCATTGCCTTCAGCAGTAGCAGGACAGCCAGGTAGATCGGAACTACTGTGAGAAAGCCGCTAAGCAAGGCCTTTGTTGCGAACCGCAGTGAGCTCTTCATGAGACACCACCTTTAGATTCCGTTTTTGGATCCAGCGAGCATGGGCACGGTGACTAACAGAGGTGTAAGGAGTCGCGGCACGATGCGTCTCCTCGATGCTTCTTGGTTGTATCGGTTCCTAAGATTCCCGCGGTAGTCTGAAACCGGGAACCTAGTGGCTAGTTACAACCCCGCGTTCATAGCACAAGGACCAGGGCCGCAACACTACCCGTAGGGGAACTCGGCGGCGCGCGCGTTCTGGCGGCAGTGTCGGGCTTTTAACGCCCCTATTCCTGCTCGAGCACCAACAAGCGCGGGCTGAGCCGTTCCGGGCTATTCATGCCTGCTAACGCGTTCACGAAAGGCATTGCCTGATTGCAGTCATTCCAACGTCCGCTCTCTCCAAACGTACGGGCTATCGACGAGTGGCAGCTCCTGGCCGACACGTGCCGTTGCCGCGTCGCCCTTCTGGGGCGACTCCTCGTTGCACGCACCTCAGGCTACCAGGTCGCGTCTCTGGTGCAGGACGCTGGGGCGCTGCAAAGCGTCTCATTTTGTTGCACCGACGCTCGCCGAAACCGCTGGGATCCGCAGCGGATAGACGCTATAAAGCTCGAAGCGACCCCCCGCTACCACACTTCTTTCGCGTCGGCTGCCGCCAGCAGTTGCCCATACTCAAGCTCGAATTCCGCGTCAGATGGCGGATGGCGCTTTCGGTCGAACGCGAGGCTGCAGGGCGAGCGTTGAATCGCGCTAGACCGAAGTAGCTCGGAGCGCGCCCGCGGTCACCGGCGCCAACAGCTTGCTCCCCACCCAGCCGACCAAAATAGGGGTTGCAATCGCCACGAGGTCGGCACCCACACCCGTCGGCCAGCCTTTTACCCACCGTACACGGCAACGAGCAGGACGTGCGCGCTGATCCGCCAGAGACAATCACTTGAGTGCACCGCAGGTATCGCGATTGAGGCTGATCGTTCCGATTGGATTGTCTTGGTTCCCGCGGTATTCCAGAAGCACGACTAGATTTTGGTCGATCAGCGGAGGCACACCTTCATCAAGGCATAGGATGGCTGTGAAGCGATTACAGCGAGGGCAGAAACCGTAGCTCGCCCCACCGCCGCCTCAGACGCAGAAGCGTCCGAGCCGACAAGGGCGCAAACAATTTCGATCATCACCCCCGTCGTGACGGACGCCACCGCGCCGTTGCTGCTAGGGAGGTCCCCCAGGCAGTTCCGCGAGGCCGTGACTCAGCCAGGACGAACGAAGGAGACAGAAATCATGTGTGCCGGGAAGTATGGTTTGCAGCAACCTCTCTGGTCCCGACACGGCGAGAGTCGCCCGCTCGATGGTTCACTACGGGTCAGACTGCACGTGGGCGCCCGCTGATGCGCGTTGCACGGCTGCTGCGGGCAACAGCCGCCAAGCGCGCCGCACTTTGCTGCGTTGACGCAGATCTTTGATCGTGACCGTGAGTCATGGCCGATCTGCAAGAGTCAGCGCCCGGCCTCCTCCTCATAATACTTGCCGTTTATCTCGTTCCCAATCACCGCAAACGCTGCCGGCGGACATTTATCGATCGGGTCGCTTCTCCAGGTAAATCCGATTGACGGCACCGCCACGCGTGCCTCCATCCGACAGGTTGCGAGAAAGCCCGTCACCCGAAAGAGCCTGGCCTTGTTCTCATAGGTAACGGCCGTGTTGGTGGCCTCGAAAACCATCTTGAAGCTCATGCGAGCGGGCGAGGCCTGCGCCTTGCGGGCTGGCCATTTCGGCTGATCGATGACCGCGACATCCCGCATCTCGATCGTCGCGGACCTCCCTCCGTCGCTCCACTGCAATGCTCCGGCCGGCACCGGAACCACCCAGTACAAACCGGCGTCGCTGATTGGCGGATGGAAGTCGTGCACCTGATTTTCCGGACCAAACTGGCCACGGAAAATCGTCAGTCAGATGTGGGTAAATGCTCCGGTTTGCGGTGCCCGGGCTGCCCAGTATTCGCCATCCATGACGCCGTAATCGGTCGTCGCGGTGCCAAACAACAGGCGTTCGTTGTTGCCGTCCGTGCCCATGCCGTTGAAGCCGGAGCATCGAGCTACCCGGCCCTTGAAGTGATAGATATGTGATGGTTCAAGGTCGGGCCCTGCCGGCTGGTTGTGGCTGCCATTCTTGTCCAGCCAGGGAATTGGATACGGGCCGGAGGGACCGTCCGGATCGACAGGGCTGTCAGGCCGTACACTCGCAGCAGCTTGAGCCGATGCATTGCAGCCTTGCATGAGCCAAGCACCTCCTGCGGCGCCGGCCGCGATAAATCGGCGGCGCGATGGAAAATCAGTGGTCCGCTTCATGGTTCCTCCTCGCAGAAATAACCGTCGCTTCTTGGCCGCAGCAGACAGCAGAATGATGCCGATGATTCCGATCACATCCAATGGCATCCCGAACAGCATTAGCGTCACCAACGCGCCAAGGCCCGCCGAAGGCAAGGTCGAGATTATTGTGATCGGATGGATAGCGCTGTCACACAGCATGGTACGACCACCACCTGCCTCTATGCGATGAGAGCTTGGCGCGTCTTCGCCTACCTCATGCGACGGCCGCAGACCCCGTCCCAGGGACACAACTCCTCTGGCTAGCGAGACGCCTTGTGCGCCAGGTCACCCTGGGCTTCAATGGAAACAGGGTTCCATTTCTCCCACGTCTCGATCCGCTTCGCATACTCCGCGCGCATCATCGGCAGGCCGACCGAGCCGAAGAAGATGCGCAGCGGAGGATCGGCCGCGTCGACTACCTTCAGGATGGCCGGCCCCGTCGCCTCTGGATCGCCTGGCACGAAGCTCTTTCGCCATGTGTCGAGCCCTGCGCGTATGCTCTCGTAGACTGGCAGTGGCGTCGCGTGCTTGGCCGAAGGTCCGCCCCAATCGGTCGCGAAACCGCTCGGCTCGACCACGGTCACCTTGACCCCAAAGCCAGCCACCTCGGCGGCGAGCGACTGACTAAATGCCTCAAGTCCCCATTTTGATGCGTGATACAAGCCGATCATGGGGAAGGCATTGACCCCGCCGATCGAAGACACCTGAATGATGTGACCGGAGCGCTGGGCCCGCAGGGTTGGCAATACGGCCTGGGTAACCCACAGTGCGCCGAAGAGGTTGGTCTCGATCTGCGCCCGTGCCTGAGCTTCGCTGACCTCTTCGATAGCGCCGAAGAGGCCATAGCCCGCATTATTGATCACCACATCGAGACGACCAAAGCGCTCGTGCGCCTCGCTGACGGCGGCGTGCACCGCAGGCTTTTCGGTGACATCCAAACTGATCGCCGCGACGCGATCTCCGTAGCGTTGCACGAGCGGATCGAGCGTCTTCACGTCCCGTGCCGTTGCGGCAACCCTGTCGCCGCGCGCCAACGCTGCCTCCGCCCAGACACGTCCAAAGCCCTTGGAGGTACCCGTAATGAACCAAACCTTGCTAGCCATATCGCTGCCTCGGCGCCGAAGTAGCGCTGCACTCGTTGAAGGGTCTCCCTGCGTATAAGGCGAAGCGTCCGAGTTTCCCATCCCTCGAAAGGTGGAAATCGCACCAGCTCGCGGTTACGAATGTCACCGGGCCACAGATCGGGACCTGAGCTGCAGCGCTGCAGCGCTGTCCACACAGCCTGTGGCCTGGAGCACCTCGATCCGTCCCGTTGCAAACCCTCTCATCTCGTCGCAACGATGCCGGCGGGAACTGCCGACCCGGAGGGGACCGGCGTTATAAAGCTCGAAGCGGGCCTCTCGTGCATGATCTGACCGTCGTCACGCGCAACGTGCGGGACTTCTCCCGTTTCGACGTGCGGGTGCTGAATCCGTTCGAATAAGCGGCCGGCGACGAGCCGGTTGTGACCCTGAGCCGCCACACAGTCCACTCCGAAGCCGTCATTAAAAGTGAAGGAAGCCGACGCTTGTAGCAAGATTCGGTTGGAACCGCGTACATTTACCCGAACGGTGAGCCTCGCGTCGATCACCCCGAACTCCATGGATTAGGAGGATCGCACTGTTGCCTGCAAGCCCAGGAGAAAGCCACCCATGAACAGAGGAGCCGAGAAGCCAGACGCGCTGTGAAATTCAACACTCCGAGCGCCAAGATCGGTAGGTGGGCTACCGAGCGTTCGCTGCACGGGAGCTGGCAGTTGGTCGCCCACACACCAAAGCAGGCCCGCTACCAAGACTGCGGCCACGACTGCGGCGTAAATCAAACGGTGACGTAGAATTTCACCTTTCACCAGCGTTTGCGCGCCCGATAAACGCGACGTAACTAAGGATACAGGTTTGAAAACAGTCACCTTCGATAAGAGCAAGTTGCTCAGCGTCAGCAAAGACGGCCTTGAATACGTGGATGATCTGGGATGCAGATGCGCCATAGATTTTCATAGTTGCCGCGAGAACTTTCAAAAAGAAATGCACGTGCCGGAACGGCTCTGGGCCAGGGATCCGAATTACGTGGCGTTTCGCGACATTGACGTTAAACCGCCGCATATCACCTTCGCCACCAGTCCACCGACCCGATTCCTGTTCCCGATGCCCGGACCATCCGTCAATGATCCAGGCAGAAAGTCTTCTTCGCTCGAACATCGCGACTTTTATGAGTTCCAAATGCGCCTTTTTAACGAAGCGGGGGTGAAAACATTCGACATGACTTGATGCAATTCGACATGCCGCCTAACCCTAACTACCGGCAGCGGGTTCCGCGCCGCGGGCGCGAACGTCCGCTCACCGGATGTCTACGTGATCGAGCCGAGTGACCGGATGCGCCGCACGGAGACGGATGGCCGTTCGGTCTCATATTGACCCGATCCAGTCTGTCGCGTACTGATAGTCCCGATTAACCTCCCCATCGAACCTCTACAGAAAATCCCCGGTTTACGCCCAAGGCTGGTAGTAGCATATCGCCATGGCCGCCAAGAAACGCCCAAGTCAGCAGATCGCAAAACGATACCCGCCCTATTTGCTGGCGCGACAGATCGCCGCACTGAAGAAGCTCTCGGACGACACGGAAACGCCGGTGCAATATCACATCAGGCAGGCAATAGACGAGTACCTGCAGCTGCGGAAAAGACCAAAGCGCGGCCGGTCTGAATAAACCGGCTGCAAACTGGCATCAGCCAAGTCGGCTCGAACACGGCAGTTGCGCTGCTCCTCACCGGGTCCTGGAATTGCACGTCACGACGCGCTGATCAGCGCTTTCGATCCCGGTGGGAGAGATCCAGACCTCTACCACGAGTAAGGCTCGCGAAATCAGCGTTTATGATTCGAGATGTCCTGGAAGAAGGTTAGATCGATCGCCCGTGCCATCGCGACGTATCCCGCATCGCTCAGGTGCAGGTGGTCACCACAGTCGTAGGCCGCAGCAAGGCGACGCGGATTGGCGCGATCGCGCACGGCGCGGTCAAAATCGACCACCGCGTCGAATTCGTGACTCCGACGAATCCACTCGTTCACTGCCTGCCGGATGGCTTCCCCCTCCGCGCCCCCGCAATCCGGACAACCTTCCGTGGGAGTAAGCGTTCCACCTATGACCCGCAGACCGTGTGCGTGCGCCCGAACTATGAGCTCACGCAGCCCATCGATCAGCTGCGCCGCCGACACGTTCTCCTCCGGGTGTTCTGGCCAACCGGCGATGTCGTTGATCCCCTCGAGCAGCATCAAGTACCGCGCGCCCGGTACCGCGAACACGTCATGATCGACCCTGGAGACTGCGCTCGGGCCAGTCGCGTCGTGCAGCACCCGATTGCCCCCGATAGCCATGTTAATGACGGAAAACTGGCCGGGCATCAGGGTTGTCAGACGCCGGGCCAGGTTGTCCGGCCACGTGCGCCCGCTCAGAGGCGTCGCACCCGTCCCGTCGGTTATCGAGTCTCCGAGAGTGACGATGGCGGCCGCCGGGCGCTTCGGGCGGACATCGACAGCCGCAATATAGAAGTAGGAGTGCAGCCGCGCATCGCCCGGAAAGCTTGCGGCCGCAGCGAAATCGCCCCGCGGCGAAACATAACCCAATCGCCAGCCCTCCTCGTGCACGGTACTGGGGCTGCCCGCAGTCGAGTTCGGAAGGTAAAGACTGATGGCGAGCGCGCTCTCGGCCGCGGTCGGCCAATCCAGCGGGTCGCTGTAGACGGCCATGCCCGCGGGGATGCTGACCGAGCGCTGTCCTTTGAAGCGCAGCGGCCGCTCTGTGGCGGCGTCGATGTCCGGTGCCCGCCGGACCCGCGCCACGTACGCCCGCCCGACCAGCAGCGGTGCGCTTCCGTGCTCGTTGGAGAGGAGCACCCGCAACGACTCGCCTGCCAACGTGGTAACGATGACCTGGCGGAGGGTGACATCCTGAAAGGAGCGGCTGAGATCTGGATAGTAATCAAACTCTTCCGGCGCCATGACGGCTGTTCCCCAGGCTCTAACCCAGGACTGCTGAGTGTCAGCGGCTTGGGTCGAGACTGCCCCGGCCATGACGTTCTGTGCGCCCCACAGCGCGGTTAACATTGCCGTGACTGGGGGTGGCGCGCGCGTCGTCCTCATACTACTGAGGATCTCGCGGCATGGCTTCCCGCCAAGAACGCGTGCGCAGGAGCTTGGCCTCTTCGACCCGCTGCACGTACGTGGATCCGCCGGTGACAGAAGCCGTCTCAGGGTGCTGATCATCGACGAGGCAGGTGTTCCCGGTCACTTCACGCGCTCGGCTGCAGCTCGCTGAGGGCCGTCGGAATGAGCTCGCTGACCGTCGGATGCATGCGCACCCCCTGCATTACAACGGCGTAGGGCAGCTGGCCGTACATCGCATCGACGAGCGAATGTACCGCCTCGTCGCCGCCGACCCCTAGAATCGACGCGCCGAGGATCCGTTTACTGTCGGCATCGACGAGTATCTTCATGAATCCCTGCGTCTCGCCCTTCTCGCGTGCGCGGGCGACGTCGGTCATGGACATGCGCGCGATGAGCATCTTGTGGCCTGCACGACGCGCTTCGGTTTCGGTCAAGCCGAGACGACCGAGGGGCGGGTCGACGAACAGCCCATAGATCGGAATCCGATCGCTCACCTTGCGATGCGCTCCGCTCAGAAGGTTATCGGCTACGATCTCGTAGTCGTTATAGGCGGTGTGCGTGAAGGCACCGCGCCCGTTGCAATCGCCGAGAGCGTGGACGTTGTCGGCGGTCGTCTTGAGCGTCTCATCGACCTTGATGTAACCGCGCGCGTCGACCTCAATCCCGGCTTCCGGCAGCCCCAGGCCATCGGTATTAGGCACCCGCCCAACGGCCAGCAGCACGTGGGTACCGCTCACATCGGGCGGACCGTCCTTGCAATCGACGCGCGCATGGACCCCATCCAAAACCGGTTCGAAAGCGATGCATTTGGCGTCGAGGCGGATCTCGATTCCCTCGGCTTCGAGAATCTCCCGAATCGCGTCCGAGACGTCCGGATCCTCGCGGCTTACCAGCCGCGACGCCATCTCGATTATGGTCACGCGGCTGCCAAAACGGCGGTACATCTGCCCGAACTCGAGTCCCACATAACTGCCTCCGACGATGATCAGGTGTTCGGGTAGGAAATCGACGTCCATCAAGCTCTCGTTGGTCAGATAGGGAACCTGGTCCACCCCCGGCATATGCGGTACGAAGGGCCGGCCGCCCACGTTGATGAAGACGCGTTCGCCGGTGAGCGTCTCGGTACCGACGCTGACGGTGTGCGGGTCGAGGAATTTCGCGTGCCCGGTATAGACCGCGACGTTCGCGAGCGAGCGTAGCCAGCCCTCGAGGCCTGTGGTGGCACGCTCTACCAGCGCATCCTTTCTCGCCTTGACGCGGACCATGTCTGCCTTTACGGACCCGGCGATCTGCACTCCATATTCCGCGGCTCGCTGCGCCAGCCGTGCGGCGTACGCGCTCGCAATCAAGGTCTTCGTCGGAGTACAGCCGTTGTTGACGCAGGTGCCCCCGAACTTTCCGCGCTCGATGATGGCCACCTGCATCCCAGACTTGGCCAGGCGATCAGCCAGCGATGGGCCTGCCTGTCCAGTGCCGATGATGATGGCGTCGAATCGGTTCATATGTACACCCCAACGCCGGCCACATCTGAATTGCCCCCCGGCGTGCTGTTGGCCCTCCGTTCAGTGATACCGGAACTCGCAGCGAACATGGGCTGGGACGAAAATGAGAGCTGAAGCGGAAGCTTGCCTCGTCACTGCACTCTTCGCTCAGAGAGCCAGCGTGACTGGCGGACCTGCGGGAACTAAATTACGTTAGGTGCGATCGGCACGGTTCGCGAATGCTCCACCCGAAGCAGTTTGAAGTCAACGAAGCCTGGATAGCGTTCCGCCTCAACGGCTCGCCTGTGCGAACGGAACGTGACGGAGACTTCAACTGCCTTGCATTGATGGATGCGGCGAGCTGTTTCATTCTCGGTGCGGAGTTCATCCCGGTAACTTCTGCAGAACCCTCGCGCGCTCAGTTCCGCCGTCTGTTGAAAAATGCCCAGCGTCATAAAGAGCAGCTGCCTAAGACGTTGCTCATCGCACGTGAAGATGCCGCAGATCTGATGACTCGCGAGGCCGCGCTGCAGAATATCGACGTCGTGCGGGTCGCGGAGCGCGAACTCCTCATTTTCATCGTAGCAGCCCGCCAGAGTTTTGCGGAACGCTTTGAGGACATTCGACAATGACGCCAGACCTCGGAGCGGCCCGATCACTACCCTGCAACCTCGGCCGCAACGTAGCGTCAGTGCCTGCTCTTCAGGTAGCGGTCGAACCAGTCCACGGTGCGCTGGATTGCATCGATCTGGTTTTCTCGCTTCGCAAAGCCATGACCTTCGTTTGGGTAGTAGTGTGCCTCAACGGTCTTGCCATCCTGCTTGAGCAGTTCGACCACCTGCGTCGCCTCCTCCTTCGGTACGCGCGGATCGTTGTCGCCCTGCAGAACCAGCAGGGGAGCTCTGACAGCATGAATGTAAGTGATGGGGGAAGCCGCGTCGTAGGCTTTCATATCCTTGATTGGATCACCCAGCAGGCTCTTCTCGTACTGCTGCAGTTGAGGGTCCGAATGCTGCAGCATGCTCTTCCAGTCGATGATGCCGTACAGCTCTACCGCCGCCGCCCAGATGTCGGGCGCCTTGCCGATCGCCATGAGGGTCATGAATCCGCCGTACGAGCCGCCCGTGATTCCGATCTTCTCGGGCGCGACATAGCCGGTGGCTTGCAGGAATTTGGCTGCATAAACCTCATCCTGCAGGTCACCCCCGCCTAAATCCTGATAGTTGGCTCGTTGGAAGTCGATTCCATATCCACTCGAGCCTCTGACGTTCGGGGCGATACAGATATATCCACGGGACACCAAGGCTGCCACGCGCGGACTCCAATAATCCTGAACCTGTGATGTCGGCCCACCGTGCGGCAACACCAGCGCAGGATTCGAGCCGTCGCGCTTCAAATTGAACGGGATCCACAGCAGCGCACTGATAATCTTTCCATCGAAGGTCTTGTAATGGACGATCTGCGACTCCGGCATGGGCGCTGAAGTAAGGCTCGCAACCGCAGAGCGGGTGAGCCGCTGCGTGCTGCGCGCTGCAACATCGTAAATCCAAAAATCCCCCGGCTGAACCGAACTCTCGTGCGAGAGCAACAGGCGATCACCCGACGGAGAGAACGAGTTCGGATATGCGGCAAGGGCATTCACACCGTTACCCAGGGGAAGTTTTTGTGAGCGGAGCGAGGAAGTATCAACCAGGTAAGCGTCAATGAGACCGTCGGCATTGAGGGTATAAGTGAATGCTTTTCCGGTAGGAGAGAAATCCCCCGAAGTGGCTTCCCATTTCGTGTCCGTGACCCACGTGACTCTGCGGGTTGCGACCTCCAGCAGCGCTATGTTCGGGTATCCACCCTTGGCATTGGAGGTGATCAGCAGCGTCTGTCCGTCCGGCGACAAGGAAGAAGCTGAGTTAATTACTTTGCCTCGATGGGAAGTCAGGTTGCTGGTGCGACCGCTTGCAACATCCACGGCATACACGTCCGCATCAGTGAAGCTGATGTCATAGCGGGTGGCGTACAGGGTTCGACCGTCCGGGCTCCAGCCCACCGAAGCCCAACTGTAATCAGCCGACGCTTCGTGCGTCAGCTTCTTGACCTTGTGAGTTCCCCAATCCAGCAGTGCAAGGTCGTAAACGGTTCCTTCCTTAGGCTTGTAATTCAGTGCGATGGTCTTGCCATCCGGCGACCACAGCGGCGACTCCTCTCGTATATCGGGAGTGTTCGTCAGGTTGATGATCTCGCCGCCGTCGCTTGGCACTGCGAAAATGTCCCACAGCTCGTTGCCCCCGACATCCTGCTGGAAAACGATCCACCGGCCATCGGGCGACCAGGTTCCCTGCCTCTGTCGCTCGTCGGACTGTACCAATTGAACCGGCCAGCCGCCCGCAGCGCTCACTTTCCATAGATTGGATCGCCCGGACATGTCTGTCGTGAACAGGATCTCCTTGCCGTCTGGAGACCACGAAGCGCTGGACAACGAGCGGGTGAAGTACAGGTCGTCGATGGGAAGTGCGCGAGCGCGCGGATCTGCCGCAGATGTGACGGAACCTGGGTCGGTGATGCGCCGTTCGTCCGGGCCCGTTGACTGAGCCCACAACAGCGCGGATGACAGCAGGCTGAGGCAACAGTACCCAGCCAGTCGCAGGCCTTTCATCGCGGGTCTCCGGAAAACCGAGGCAGCTGCGAAGCGAGCGTACTCCTCGCGCTGCAGCAACGGTACTGCTGCGCGAGCGCGGCGTGGAGTCGACGGCAGACGAAGCCGCTATTCGCGCAGTGGCTCAATAATGCAAGCTGACGGTAAAACTCAGGTTCTGTCCATCGTACGGAAAGCTGGCGTCAGCGAATGAAGGCGGGCCGGACCCGGCCTTCGTGTCATTCGAAAAGCCGTAACCTTCCTTTGGAACCCCCCACAAGTTGGTGTCAAGTTTGCCATTCATATTTTCATCATGAATAACGACGAGGGCATAGGAGCCCGTGGGGATATCTTCGAAATCGCAGCGGGCTTCCTGCCGTTTTATCTTTAACACCATAACAACGATCGCGGAGTGCAGGACTTCCTTGGGGAAACCAGCTGGTGATGCGAAAAGTGCACAGTCTACGGTTCCAGTGCTGCTTCGTATGTTCAGAATCGTGACGTGAATTCCTGGGCACGGTGATTGGGTAAAGCCGATCGTCGGGACATCTCCAATCATCAGCAACGCAATCCACGCTACCAGCCGAAGTCCCATGGAGGCATGCATCTCGAAACCTTGGTGCGCCGTGCTGCGCAGCAAGCAAGTCTAGGCCGAATTCGCATAAAGTCTGTACGCCATAGCCGGCACAGCGCTGTGCCCGGGCTGAGCAGCGGCGAAGTCGGACATTGCCTACATGAATTCGGCCTCGACGCTGCGGCATGGAACGCGCCGGCCGAAGGCATGACGAAACTGGGCGACGGTAATTGTTCTTTTGTTGAGTGGATTATGGCCCCCGACCACCTCCGCTTCACTCCGACCGCGACTACCTTTATCGCGGTAACTGCAGTGGTCAATGCACTGCTGTATCACCTGCCGCTTTTCTCGTTCGCGACGGGCAATCTGGACCTTGCTTCTTTCACCGGGAATCTGACGCTGGCCACCTTAGTGGTTGTACTGCTGTCCGAGACCGTCCTCCTGTTCACCGTGCTGGCCCTCATCTCTGATCGGCTGCTGAAGCGATTTTGCATGTCGATTGCGATCGGCAACGCGCTCGCCGTGTACTTTGTGGTCACTTATCGAGTCGTGTTGGATGAGACGATGATGGGAAATGTGCTGAACACCGATTTCGCCGAGGCCTCCGGGTATCTCCACCCCACCCTCTTTATCTATCTGTTGGTGCTCGGCGTTCTGCCTTGCTGGCTTCTTGCACGGGTTCGCATCCGCCAGACTCCACGCTCGCACCTCGCTGCCCTTGCCCTGCTCTGCCTGTCGGTAAGCGTAATCTGGTGCCTTTTGGCCTCCCGCAGCTGGCTCTGGTTCGACGAGAACTCGAAAAGGGTTGGCGGCATGATGATGCCGTGGTCCTACGTCTTCAACACAGCGAGATACCTGGTGCCAAAGCTGATGGGGCCCGGCGTACAGGCTCCGCTGCCCTCGGCGACCTTCTCTTCCACCGGCAAGACCGTGGTCATTCTGGTCATCGGGGAAGCCGCACGCCCGCAGAACTTCCAACTCTACGGCTACACTCGTCCCACGAATCCCTTGCTGTCAAAGGCAAACGTGCTCGCTCTCAAGAACGCCACCGCCTGCGCCACCTACACCACGGCAGCCGTTCGATGCATCCTGTCGAACCTCGATAGCGGATCGCCGTTCTCCAAGCGCTATGAACCTCTGGCTTCCTACCTGCAACGAAGCGGCGTTGACGTCATCTGGCGGACCCGTAACTGGGGCGAGCCTCCGGTAAAGGTTCAGACGTACCAGACAGCGAGTGACCTCTCGGCAGGCTGCACGGGCGCGCACTGCGCTTACGATGAGGTCCTCCTGTCCGGACTCGAGCAGCGAATCGAGTCCTCAGCGAGCCAAAGAGTTTTCGTCGTTCTGCACCAAACCGGCAGCCACGGGCCAGCCTATTTCGAAAGATACCCGCCCGAATTTGAATACTTCAAGCCGGTCTGCAAGTCGGTTGAATTGAGCAAGTGTACCCGGGACGAACTGGTAAACGCCTATGACAACACGATTCGATACGAGGACTTTTTCCTTTTTCGTGTCATTCACATACTCGAGAAGCTCCGGGATACGGCAACGTTATTGATCTATGTGTCCGACCATGGCGAATCCCTGGGGGAGTACGGGATGTACCTTCACGGAATACCCTACTCCATCGCCCCGGATGTGCAGAAGGACGTGCCGTTTATTATCTGGATGTCGGATGAATTCCTCCACCAGAAAGCCGTGCAGATTGGCCGGCTCGAATCACAGCGCAGTCATAGCCAGCGGGACATATTTCACACCGTAATGGGCGCGTTCTCCATGCACAGTGGCGCGTACCTGGGCGAATACGACGTCTTCAGCGAGACGTTTGCCAACAAATGATGCACGTGCCGGAGTGACGCCGAAGGCGTCACGTCGTGGGCTTGCGTTCACATTATCGATTTTCGAAAATGGAAATGGAGACCTACCCATGCCCTACGAAGACGCTGTACCCGCTGCTGCATCGGCTGACGCACCGGGGCTACCTGAAGGTGCGCGAGGTGCGGCGGGGCAGCAGCCGTCGTCGGCTCTACCGCGCATCCGCGAAGGGTCGCCGGGCCCTCGAGGTTGTGCGGCAGCAGGTAAGAAAGCTGCTAGGTGAGTTGGATGAACGTACAACCTCGCGCCGGCCCCACCGGGCCGGCTGACGCTCTGGCGGTCGTGAGTCCGTTGCGCGATCAGGTCCTGGCTACGCGTAATGAGCCGGCGGTCATTCTGATCCGGCTCCTGGTGGGACTCGTGGTGTTCTTCCCGGAAGGGCTTCAGAAGTTGCTGTTCCCCGCGCTCCTCGGGGCCGGCCGCTTTGCCTCGATCGGCATTCCCTGGCCGAACCTGATGGGACCCTTCGTCGGTGTGGTGGAGACAGTTTGCGGAGCGCTGCTTATCCTCGGCCTCTTGACGCGCCTCGCGGTCATCCCGCTCATCATCGTCATGATCGTCGCCATCGTCTCCACCAAGATTCCCATCCTGCTGGGTCACGATTTCGGGATCTTCCATGTCCCCCATCTCAGCCGTTACGGGTTCTGGAGCATGCAGCATGAGGCGCGCGCGGACTTCTGCATGCTGTTGGCGTGTCTGTTCCTTCTCATCGTCGGCAGCGGCGCATGGTCCCTTGATCTGTGGTGGCACCGACGCCTCCGGCCTGAGAGTCAGTTCCGGCTCAAGTCCATGTAGCCTCCGATGATGGGCACGGCGGAGCCTGCCACGACAGCCGGGCCGACTGGCCAGGCGGCCAGCCGGCTCCAGACCCTCAGCCGGCTGGCTTGCGCGCGCGCACCAACGCGCTCATGAACTTCCCATCGACCTTGGGTCCGAGGGTCGCCGCATCCAGGCCACTTGCTGCGAGAAAATCCTTGGCATCCTCCATCCTGTAGATCCGGGTCGGCTCAATGTCGATCGACTCAAAGCCGGCCCTGGCGAGTTTGTCGCGATAGACGCCTTCATCCAGCGCTCCGGCGACGCAGCCGATCCAGGCAAGCACATTCTGCCGAATCTCGGGCTCGACATCCCCACGCGTCACGATATCCGCAACGGCGAACCGGCCACCTGGCTTCAACACCCGGAACGCCTCGCGCACCACCTGGTCTTTGTCAGCGGAGAGGTTGATGACGCAGTTCGAGATGATGACGTCGACCGTATCGTCGGGAAGCGGGATGTGCTCGATCTCGCCCTTCAGGAACTTGACGTTCGCGGCACCGGCCTTGCGCTTGTTCTCATTCGCGAGCGCGAGCATGTCGTCGGTCATGTCGAGGCCGTAGGCCTTGCCGCTGGGCCCGACCCGCCTGGCCGAGAGCAGCACGTCGATTCCACCGCCGGAACCCAGGTCGAGCACTACCTCACCGGGCTTTAGCTCAGCCAGTGCCGTGGGATTCCCGCAGCCGAGAGAGGCGAGCACAGCGGCCTCGGGAAGATCGTGCGTCTGAGCCGCGTCATAGAGGTTGGATGAGATCGGGTCGCGGCACGACACCTGAGCTGCGCAGCACGACCCCTCGGCTTCAGAGTCGACGAGTTTGCGTGCCGCCTCGCCGTACTTGTCCTTGACGAGCTCCTTGATGTCGGTACCCATTAGTCTCTCCTCCTGACATTTCTAACTTGCCGCGCTGGATGGTGCGCCAGGGTGTCGACCCGGGACACCGTACCGGCAGCCCTGCCAACGACCTCAATCAGGTATCTCAGCATGGAGTGCTGCCTTGGCTCCAGCGTCGTCACTCGGAGTGGATTGCGTGACTGCCGGTAGGGAAAACAGACGAGGGGCAACGAAGTACGCCGCCAGGGCGCCGGTAAGCTGAGACAGAATGAACGCAGGGCTATCCTCCGGCCGGATGCCGGCGAACGTATCTGAAAGGGAGCGAGCGAGGGTGATCGCGGGGTTTGCGAAGCAAGTGGACGCCGTGAACCAGTACGCCGCTCCGATCCATGCCGCCACCATCCACGGCGCATCCCGGCTGCGGCGGCAGCCGATGACTACCAGCAGCAACCCGAATGTCGCCACGCCCTCAGAAAGGCACTGGGCGGCGCCGGCCCGGGCATGGAGCGAATGTTGGATGAGTGGCATTTCGAACATGGCATGCGCCAAGACTACGCCCGCGCAACAGCCGACGAGCTGGACCGATCCATAGGCGATCGCATCCTGCCACGTCAGCTCACGGCGGAGCGCCTGCACGAGCGTCACCGCCGGATTGAAATGGGCTCCGCTGATGGGGGCGAACAGCGCGATCAGAACTGCGAGAACGGCGACCGTAGCTCCCGTGTTCGCAAGTAACGCCACCGCAGTATTTCCCGCCGCAAGGCGCTCGGCCATGACACCCGAACCGACGACCGTCGCTGCCAGCAGCACCGAGCCGATCGCCTCGGCCGTCAGGCGTCGCGAGGGGCTCACGGCGTAGCCGTATCGGGTGACGTCCTGCCGATCGCACTCAGGCGCTCCTGAAGCTTGATCCGATCGAGTGAGGCGAGCGGCAGGCTCGTGAAGATCTTGATGCGGTTCTCGAGCGCCTTCACCGTGTCCCGAAAAGCCAACCACTTCTCGGTGTCGGAACCTTCTACCGCCGCCGGATCCGGCAGCCCCCAATGCGCGGTCATCGGTTGTCCGGGCCAGTAGGGACAAATCTCGCCGGCGGCGTTGTCACAGACGGTGAACACAAAATCGAGCGGTGCGCCGTCAGGGGCTGCGAATTCGTCCCAGCTCTTGCTACGAAGCCCTTCGGTCGGGAGCTTCATGCGCTTCAGGAGTTCAAGCGCGATCGGGTGCACGGCGCCCTTGGGGTGGCTGCCGGCACTGTAACCCTTGAACTTGCCCCGTCCCAAGTGGTTGATCAGGGCTTCCGCAAGGATGCTGCGTGCCGAGTTGCCGGTGCACAGAAACAGGACGTTGTAAGGACGATCCGCCATGGGATGATCTGCACCCATCCGGCACGCTCTTCGGCATGCCGGTTCAGGCTCTCCTTCTTCGAGTAGCCGCAACCGCGGGCGCGCAGCTCCGTCCGCCGCAGCAGTTCTCGGTCAGGAATCCAAGCAATGCATTCATCCGCTCGTAGTTCGCCGAATAGTAAATGAATCGGCCATCCTGGCGCGCCAGGACGAGCGCGGCATGGCTCAGGGTCTTGAGGTGAAAGGACAGCGTGTTGGCTGGAATATCCAGGCGTTCGGCAAGCTCACTCGCGGCCAGGCCTGCAGGGCCGGCCTGCACCAGCAGCCGATAGACCTGCAGACGACTGTTCTGAGCGAGCGCGGCTAGCGCCTCAACGGCGGCAATCGATTCCATGACTCTAGAATCATGGAATATTCAGACCGAGTCAAGTCGGCGTCCGTACTCTGCCACCGTGCGCACCCAGCGCCGCGGCGTCGTCATCGATCTTCTCGGGCGTGGAAGATGCGCAGGACGATAAGGTCCGTATTGATCAATTCGTAGCGGATTTCGTAATCCCCGACAAGAACGCGCCTGACTTCCCTGGAGCCGAAGCGCGGCAAGCGCTCACCGAGGCGTGGCTGAGCTGGAATGCGCCCGACCCGACTGACAATGGCACGGACCGCCCTCGCGGCGGCACCCGGGTTGACGGGTTCCAGAAAGGCGTGGAGCCTGCGCAGGTCCCCATACGCCAATTTCGTCCATCGCAGCGCCACCGAGCTAGCGCCGCGATTTGCGCGGAGCGGCTAGCCGAGTCGACCACGCCCGGACTTCCCCATGTTCCATTGTCGCACCAGCATCGACTTCGGCCAGTGCAGCCAAGGTCTGTCGGTGACGCTCCTCATCAAGAGCGAGGTACCCTTCGAGTGCTTCTTTGACGACCCAGCCTCGCGGACGCTCAAGGCGTGCGGCAAGGCTGTCGAGCTTGCGGGCGAGCTCGTCCGGGATGTGTGCGGTTACAACTCGATTGCGCATCGTTAAATCACTCTGAATCAGAATTAATCAGATTATAGCGTCCTCGCGCTTGGAGCTCCAGATCAAGACCCCGTACTGCGGTCAAAGCGTCGAAGTCGACGGTGTCATGAGCGGCGGCCACTCCCTGGAGACACCCTCGAACACATTCACGGTCTTCTCGAGCCGCGGCGCGCCATCGTGTACTGCGATCGTATGTGGTCGGCCGGGCTCGTACCCCGTCCAAAGCGAGACACCGGCATACGCCCCGTCTTTCCGCAGGATGTAGTAGGTCATATCGATGAACTTCAGACGCTCGCGATCACCGTTGTAGGTGCGCACGATGCGTTGCAAGGCATCCATTCCCGCGTCCAAAGGTGTCATACCCTTGCGCATGTTCTCGATGATCGTATGCGTGCCGGCGATCTTGATATTTTCCTCGCCGCTGCCGGTAGCGCCGGCCGAGCCCACAGCCTGATCCGTGTAGCAACCCGCACCGATGACTGGAGAATCCCCGAGCCGGCCGGGGATCTTCCAGGCGAGCCCGCTGGTCGTGGTGCAGCCGGACATGGCACCCTCGGGTGACAACGCCGAGCAGTGCGTGGTGCCCGTGGACGGAAAGAGCACGTCGCGGATTGCCGTGCGCTGCCGGTCGGCGGCGATGCCGAGATTGTCGGCAATGCTTCGCAATCGATCGAAATATGCTCCCGCCACATCGGAGTGCAATTGCTCCCGCAGGTGCTCACGCCATTGCGGTGAGTCGAGGCCGGGACCCCACCAGTCGGAGTGCGCTTCCTTCCAGAGTAACCACACCTTTCGCGAGGCGTCGGTGAGCAGGTTTTCGCGCTGAAAGCCGCGCGCCACGGCAAAGCGCTCGGCGCCCTCGCCGACCAGCATCACGTGTCCCGAATGCAGCATCACCTCGCGTGCCAGCATCGAGACGTTCTTGATGTTGTGCACGGCCCCGACCGCGCCGGCCCGCCGTGTGGGTCCGTGCATACAAGAGGCATCGAGCTCCACGGTGCCTTCTTCGTTGGGCAAACCGCCCAGACCGACCGAGTCATCAGTCGGATCGTCTTCAGGTCCCCGGACGACGGCGATCGCCGCATCCAGCGTGTCCCCGTTGCTTCGGAGAATCTCGTAACCTGCATTCAGGTAGGGGAACGAATTCCCGGCGGCGATGAGCGCCGGCTTCGACCCAACACGCATGCGCTGCTTGACTTCGATCTTGGCGTCTGCGCCCAGACCCGCACGCTGCGCGCCCAGTGCCCCGATCGCGGCTCCCACCAATAGTTGACGTCGCGAGATCATCACACTCCCCTTTCATGTGATTGCGAACGGCACGGCGCACGGCGGGCGGCCAGGAGGGTCGACCACCCCGGGGCGACACTGCAGCACGCCAGACCGCACGCCCGCTATTCCGCCGTGCCGTTATTGGTCAAAAACACCGCCACCTGTGCGACGCTCGGGGTAACGCCATCGAAGGGGATACCGGCCCAGGCCGCTCGCTGGGCGGGCAATGGGTCCAGCACCACCTTCGATTCGACTCCGAATTCCATCGTCGCCCGCGAACTCCGGTCGTAGGGCGGCCAATGCGGCAGCCCTGCGTGATTCGGATCACCGGTTCGCACGAACTGGATCCAGGCCTGCTGCATCTGGCCCATCAGCCGCTCGCGATGCGCGCTGCGGCCGATGAAATCGATGGCATCGAGCTCATCGATCAACCCGAACACAAAGGGTAGCTCCATCGAATGCGCCGACTCATAGCGCGCGACCGGAGACGTCGAGCGGTACGTGAACAGGTACATGTACGTTGGTTGTCGAGCGCTGATCGCCTCCGCCATGCGGATCGAGGTCATCCGGAACAACAGGTCGGTCTCCAGATGGATGACCGCATCGCCGTAACCCGGATCTGCGCGCCGATAGGTGTCGATGAGTGCGCCGGCGCGCGGCCCGACGATTGCCGCGACCTGAGCCTGCAACAGGCTCGGCGGCTTGGACTCGAGCGGCAATTCCTCGATGGTCGACCAGTACCTGATCTCATCGCGATTCGTGCCGAGGAGTACCGGCACCGAGGCGCCGCGCCCCTCCTGGATCATCTTCATCGGAGACGCCGGGATCACGAGGCCATCCCAGGTGGGACCGAACGAGGAATCCCCGAAAACTGTGTTGAACAGGCGTTCCTCGGCGTTTCGCAGCTGTACCGTGCTGAGCTTCTGCAAATCGTCGAGACCGCCCGCGCCGGCGATGCTGAGAAACTGCCGCGCAAGCTTGCGCGCCTGCTGCAGATCATGGCCGACCCGGGCGGCAGAGTTACTTTCGAGTATCGCGCGCTGGAAGAGTCCCCGGGCGCCCGGGATCGCGAGCAGGATGCCGACGCTGGTCGCCCCGACGGATTCGCCGCAGATCGTGACGTTGGCTGGGTCACCGCCGAAGCGCGCCACGTTGTCCTGCACCCAGTGCAGCGCGGCGATCTGGTCACGGATGCCGTTGTTGCCACTGCCCGCGTAGTCCGGTCCGGCAATCTCCGAAAGCTCCAGGAACCCGAACGGGCCCAGCCGGTATTGCAATGACACGACGACGAGATCCCCGCGCTCGGCAAGCACCGCCCCGTCGTATCCGGTATTGCGCGCGCTTCCCTCGATGAACGCGCCGCCATGGATGTACACCATGACGGGACGCTTCCTGGCATCGGCCGCGGGCGTCCACACGTTTACCGCCAGACAATCTTCCGACTGGACGGAATTGCCGTTCTCGGTGGGATCGATGGTCACCACCTGGGGACACGCCGGTGCGAAATCCAGCGCTGGGCGGACCTCCGTCCACGGTTTCGGCTCCACCGGCGCGTGAAACCGTAGCGAGCCGATGGGTGGTTCGGCAAACCTGATGCCTCGGAACACCCGCACCCCGCCCTCCGAATCACCGCGCACCGGACCCGCGGTGGTCATGACGACGATACCGCCGGTCCCTTTGGAGGTTACCCCGAAGCTCAAGGGGCAAGCGGCGAGCGTCGCCGCGATCAGCGTGCCGCGCACACGAAAGCCCGTCTTCATTAGCGGGTCACGGTCCTTTTTCGGGTCTCAACAAGTCCCCAACGACGGGGTAGCGTCTGAGTATCTCGATCACGAGTGCAGCGTGGCCCGGGTAGAAGCCGTTGCCGATCTCCAACGTTGCACCCGACCCCACGCCTTCGGCACCGAGAGCCGCGCGCGTGAATACCGTCGTCATGCTGAAGAAGAGAATGTGGCCGTCGCTGCGCGTCGCGAGGATGCAGCCCAGCTCGGCACCCGGACGATCGACGCATGAGACCGTCAAATCAGCCGGCGAACCTGCCCGCGAAGCGAACTCGATCGCCTCGGTGGCGTCGGCCACTGCGGTTCGCAGCCCTTTCAGATCCAGGACCGTCAAGCGCGAAAGGCGGCGATCGTTGACGTCCGTAACGATCACTTCCCCGGCGCCCGCCTCGGCTGCGGCGATTGCGGCAAGCGTGCCGCTGCTGCCAGCGCCGACGATCAAAACCCGCATGCCGCGGCGCGTGCGCGCTTTGACGCGTGCCGGCGCCCCGGCGACATCCAGCGCCGCGAGCGCGATCTCCTCCGGAATATCCTTGGGCAGCTCGATCCACGGTGCGCACTGGAAGAGAAAAGCCGTGCCACGCGCCTCGATGGTGTTCGACTCCGTATCCACCGCTCCCAGCTCGGTGAGGCGCAGCGGGGTGAGAGTCAGACTGGCGAGCGTCGCAATGCGTGTGCCGACCGCCGGCGGATCGGGGTAGTCCGGTCCAACGGTCGTCACGCTACCGATCAGTATTCCGCCGGAGTTCGTCACCCGATTGTGGAGCTTGCCGCGTTGCTCGACCAGAGTCAGCAACGCCGCGCGCACCGCATGGAGGTCGCCACGGTGCTCCGTTCGCAGCTGGCGAAGGCTGCTGGCATCGAGGTGCAGGTACTCTACCGCTATCTCGATTTCGGTTCGCCCACACGGGAGAGTTGCATCGAGCCGGTCAGCGGGCTGCGGCAGCGAGCGTTGGCCGATAACTCTGTGCAAGCCGTACGGACTCTCGGTGGGACTCATCGCACTGCGTTCGCGGGTATCTATTCAGAGGGGATACGCGCCAGTTGAATGCACTTGCCGGGTCGGCCGGCGTCGCCGCGTGCTGGCGATGTGCGTCGCCACCACAGGTAAGCCGGGAGTCCCAGTGCCATCAGCAGCAGGCCCCACAGCGACTCAATCGGTCGAACGATCAGCGTGTTGGTGACGAACGCCAACGAGGTGAGAATGAATACGATCGGTGTCCATGGATAACCCCATGCCCGGTAGCTTCGTGGCTGGTCGGGGCGCGTCCGGCGCAGAACGAACAACGCTGCGCCGGTTGCGGTATGAAAGAGGAACATCGCGAAAATGACATAGGTGCCGAGTTGCTCATAGGACCCGGAGAACGCCAGCACGATCGCCCAGACACCCTGCGCAACGATGCATGCAGAGGGCGTGCGGTGGACCGGATGGATTCGCGCCAAGGCACGGAAGAAGAGCCCGTCCTGTGCCATCGGCAGGTAAATGCGCGCCGCCGTGAGCACGTTGGAAGAGAGACACCCGAAGACGGCGATGAAAATGGCGAGCATCACCGGCGCCGCAAACCGGGGCCCGAACAGCGCCGCGGCGGCGGCCTCACCGATACCGGGCGATCGTCCCAGCTCGGCGATCGGCAGCGCGCGAAGATAGACGAGGTTGACGAGGATGTAGAGCGCGGTCGTCACGAGCGTGCCGATGAGCATGCCGCGCGGCAGACTGCGGCGCGGGTCGCGGATCTCGCCGGCGCAGAAGGTCGCCTGGTACCACCCGTCGTAGCACCACAGGACGCCGATCATGGCGATTCCGAGCCCGTGGGTGATGCCCTGCGGGGGCGGCGCGGCGTGCCAGGGCGTATCGAGCGGCGGCGGCACTGCGAGCCCGAAAGCGACCAACGCGACCAACGATGCGACCTTGATGACGGTGATCGCGTTTTGAAAGGCAGACCCCTGGCGCAGGCCGCGGTAGTTCACCGCGCTCAGGAATATGATGCCTATTGCGGCACCGATCTGGCTGCCCGAAACAGGCAGCGTGCCGATGCCAAGCGGGATGGCGGCGACCTCGTGGGAGGAACGGAAGAACGGCAGGAAGACTCCCAGGCAATCCGCGCTTGCCACCGCCAGGTAGGCAATCGCGCCACTCTGAATCACGAGGAACGAGGTCCAGCCGAACAGGAAGCCATAGAGCGGCCCGTACGCTTCCTTGAGAAAGTGATATTGGCCGCCGGCCTCGGGGAACATGGTGCCGAGCTCAGCGTAGGTCACCACACCGGCGAGGCTCAGGAGGCCGCCGAGGCACCACAGGGCGATGACGATTGCCGGCTGCGGCATCTCGCGGGGCACGATATTCGCCGCAATGAATATGGCAGACCCCACGATCATGCCGATCGTGATCAGTGATACATCCCAGGTCCCCAGCGCGCGCAGCAGCACGGGGGCGGCGGGACTGCGCAGTTCGGCGGGCGACTCCCCGACAGTCCCTTGAGGCAGGTTCGATGTCACGCGGACCCGCCTCCCCTACACTGGCGTTGCCCGGGCATCATGGTGTCATTCGCGACCAAAGTAGCGCAACCGGCCCGCCGGAGGCCCGCCGGAGCTGCGCGAGTACGAAAATGATGGCATCCGGCCAGAGCCTTGCTCAAGATCATCTCCCAGACCATGGACACTGCTGAGGCAACGAGCGTCGATCGGCCGCTCTATCGCCCGTATCGCTGGGCTTCCGCCGATTTTCAGTTGGGCCTGCGGCCTATCCGGCCCGCCACCTGGATTCTGCTCAGTGCGGATCACGCGGAGATAATGCGCCAGAAGCACGATCGCCTCGATCGGTTCCGAGCTTACTACTATCGCACCGTCCCCGAGTCGCTGCCGGCGCAGAGAGAGTTGCGCGACCTGGTGACTGCACACTTGCTGTCCGACCATGCGGACTCGTTCGAAAGAGTGGGTTCCCTCGTCCGCTCCGTCATTACCGGCCAGACGCTCGACTTGAACGACACTGCCATCGAGCCGCTGCTGCAATTGAGTTACCTGATCGAGGAGGACTTCATGCTGCTCGCCGCGGGTGATGGAATTCCCCACATCATCGCGGCCGCGAATGCGTACTCGACTTCGGGGCGCCTCGCGGCCTCCGTCGGCCATGACATGGAGTGGACCCACGCGCCGGTGCCTCGCTTGACCGAGAAGCTCGGTGCCAAGATCAATCGCGTCATCCGCACCGTGCACGCAGCCACCCCCTGCGAGCGATTCAACTGGCAAGTGACTCCGATGGCCAGCGTTTTCTTCCCGCACACCGATCCTCATGCCGCGAACGCGGCAGCGATGCACCGTGTTGCCGCGGAGTTGCAGGACGATCCGGCTCGTGCGGGCGAGCTGCTGTGGATTCGGGTCGAGCGTCAGACGCTCAGCCGGCTCCCGCATTCGAATGCAGTCGCCTTCAGCCTGCACACCTACAGCGATCCCCTCTCCAGTATCCAATCGGACCGGGAAAGCGCGCGCGCGATGCTGGCGCTGCTCAGGAATTACAGCGAAGAGCGCTGGAAGTACTCCGAGATGGACATCGTGCGCAAGCCCCTCCTGCTGTGGCTCGAAGCAGCCGCAAGTATGCCGGGGGTCGAATGACCCTCAGCACGCGCGAGTATTTTCTGCGCTCGCCCCGGCTCGGCTTCAGCATCTGGACACCTGCTGACCTGTCATTGGCTATGGGGCTGTGGGGCGACCGAGAAGTCACGCGGCTGAGCGGCGGCCCCTTCACCCCGGCACAAGTGCGCGCGCGCCTGGAGCGGGAGATCGATCACCAGGAGAAGTACGCCGTCCAGTATTGGCCGATCTTTCTGACAGAAACCGGCGAGCACGTCGGCTGCTGTGGGCTGCAGCCGCATAAGCCGGCAGAGCGCATCTACGAGCTCGGTTTCCACCTGCACGCTGCATTTTGGGGGCGCGGCTTCGGCCGGGAAGCTGCGACGGCCGTCGTCGCGCATGCCTTCACCGCACTCGGTATGTGCGCCTTATATGCCGGGCATCACCCGGATAACCAAGCCTCGCGAGCCGTTCTGACGCGCCTTGGCTTCCATTACACGCATGATGAATTGTATCCGCCGACCGGGAAAATCGAGCCGTGCTATCTGCTCCTGCGCAGCGAATTCCCTGGATCCTCGGCTCCCGGCAATTGGGGACTGAAACGTTCCGGTCGATAGGGCGCGAACAGCGCCGCTCGTGAGCCGCTCAAGACTTCCTCCGCGGTGAGGCGTCCGACGATCGGGGCGAGCGTCACGCCACTGTGCGTCACCGCCACGTGAATGGCGCGGCACGTCGGCACAGAGCCCATCACCGGCAGCTCATCGCTCGGCATCGGCCGGAATCCGAGTGTCAGGCGCTCGAGCGGCGCCCCTTGCACGCCGGGCAGAAACCTGGCGATCTTGCCGAGGATGCGCTCGCCGTGCCATCGGCGGAGCTCCTCGGTCGGGAACTCCATCGCATGGGCACGAATCTCCTCGTGTGCCGGAATCGCGGGTGGAGTCGGCGCATCGGTTCCGACCACGGAGCCGTTCATCATCTGTTTGAATTCGAGGCCGCCAGGGGCATCGTGGACGATGCGGGTGAGCGGTGCGACCTTCGCGCTGTGCGCGAGGATGCCCGGGGCGTGGCGGAGCGCGAGGCCGAACCCCGCCATCGCGAGGAGGCGCGGGGTGTCGACTCCGGCGGCTACCACCAGCCGATCGAGCTTGACGGCGCCCTGCGTGGTGCGCACGGCGCGCAGCAGCCCGCCCTCGAGATCGAGCGCCGTGAGCTCGCAGGGATAGATGATATTCGCGCTCGCCGCACTGGCGGCGGCGAGAAAGCGCCGCGTTACCTCGACCGGGTCGAGGTGTGCATCGACCGAGGAGTAGATAGCCGTGCTGAGCGGTCCGGTGACCAGATGCGGATCAAGCTGCGCGATGTCTGGCGCGGCGACCGCCTGCACCGGGTAGCTCGAGCCCGCGAGCTGCAGCGCCGCGGCCCGGACGGCGGCAGCCTCGCCGGCATCGCTCGCCCAATTGAGATACCCGCCCCACACCATCCCGAGCGACAGCGCGCGATCGAGTGCGTGGTACGCCGCGATGCTCTCGAGCCGCAGCGTGCGGTAATGCGGGTCATCGACGAAGGCATTGACCCAGGCGAAGGAGTTGCCCGTGGCGCCCTGCGCCGGTGCGCTCTTCTCGAATAACCACACCGCGGCACCCGAGCGTGCCAGGTGCATGGCGATCGAAGCGCCGACGATACCCCCGCCCACGATGCCGACGCGCAACCGTGGGGTCGCCGCCGCTGGCCGCAACGCGGAGAATCCGGCCGTCGCAGCGAGAGCAGCGAGCAGCGCGCGGCGGCTGCGATCCGGCGGCTCGGAGCGCATTGCGCGACTACGGCAGGCGCGCATCAAGGCGCACGCTCCGCGTATGCAGGTCTCAGGCCGTGCTTTCCGATGCACCTGCAGCGACCGCTTCCTCCACAGCGTCGATCGCTGCGGCGATCCAGCCCATATCGCCCTGGTCGACTGCGACGTGCACGCTGTAAGAGCGCGCACCCGGACAGGCGAGCCGGCCGGTCTCGTATCGCTGTCGAATGGCGCGCAACGTCGCCGCAGCCCGCCGCAAGCGTGCGTCGCGCCCGGTAGTCAGCCGCGATTCGCGCAGTCGGACATCCGGCGGTCGGCCGGCCGGCGCTTGTAGAACCGCGCTCATGGTGGCGAGATCCCGCGTCGTGCGCTTTCGCTGATCGGCCAACACACGACTGGTTTGTTCGCACCGTGGATCCTGGCCCCGCCTACGGACGTAAGTGGGCTCCTTTTAGTTCTCATGCGCTCCCTCCTGGAACGATGCGCGCAGCATAGTGGCGCTGCGCTCAGAATCCTAGTGGTTGAGGCGCGATTGGCAGTTTTTTCTCCGTGTCCGACTGTAAGCCGTGCGAAGCGGCTCGGCCTCCGCAGCGCGAGCGCGCATCCACGCCTCGAGTGAGCCGATCGAAGCCGCCGAGCTCTCTCACGACCAAGGCCGCGCTTGACCGGCTGCGGCCTAGTACTGCTCGGCAAGATAGGCGATCACATCAGCGCGATCTTTCGGATCCGGCAACGCAAAAAACATCTTGGTGCCCGGGACTAACGCCTGCGGATTGGCCAGCCAGCGATCGAGCGTGGTGGCATCCCAGGTGAGGCCGGACCTCTTGAGCGCGGGCGAGTAGGCATAACCGGGGACAGCAGCGGCCACGCGCCCCACTACACCGCGGTGCTTCGGACCAACATCGTCCTCATCGAGCGAGTGGCAGGCCATGCACGCCTGGTACACCGCCTTACCGTGAACCGGGTCCGCCGTGAGGCGCAGCGGAGAGCTCTCGCCGCGCGCCAAGGTGTTGGCTCCGATGGCGAGCGTCGCGGCCGCCACAGCGACCGCACTGAATCCAAGGCGCGTTGTGGCCTTCATGGCGATGGTCATTCGGCTGCAGCGGCTATGCACCGGCCAGCGTCGCATCGCTGAGGGCCAAGGACCTGGGGTGTGCGCGCAGGGCGACGCGGGTAACTCCGAGGGCGGCGGCCAGCTGTTCGGCAGGTACCTTGAGTGGCCCGGGACCGGGACCTTCGCCAGGAGCGGGCTGGGGATATGCGGTCGACCGCGCGGTATGAAAAGTGATGTTGCCCTCGACCTTCTGCACGATCTGGTGAATGTGCCCGTTCAATACGGTGACGGAGCCGAAGCGACGCAGGAGCGGCAGCAGTTGGTCCGCGTCCGTCGTTCCCCATCCCCAGGGTTGATAGACGGTCCAGAGCGGCATGTGAGCGAATACGACGATCGGCGTACTCGCGGAGCGGTTTTTGAGGTCCGCCCCGACCCAGGCAAGCTGCTCCGCTCCCAGCGAACCGGCTCCGCCGTCGCCGGCCTGAAGGACATTGACGAGACTCACGAAGTGCACGCCGGAGTGATCGAAGCTGTAATAGCCCCTGTTGCCCGAGGGCTTGCCGAAGCGGTTGAAGTATTCAGTCATGGTCGCGTCGGCCGTGTCGTGCTCACCGGGCGTGGTGTGCATCTCCGCCGGGCGCAGCTTCGAGAACATGCCCTGGGCCGCCTCGAACTCCGCCGGCCTGGAGAGGTGCGTGATATCTCCCGTATGGAGGATGAGCGCCGGCTGCTCGGGCATTGCGTTGACGATCTCGATCGTACGCATTAGCGTGCCGTTCACATCGGGATTCGCGTCCTTGTGGAAACCAATGTGGGTATCGCTGATCTGCACGAACAGGGGTTTCCCCAGCGAGGCCGAAGCGCCCCGCTCGGAGGCCGCGCGCGCCAGGTCCACCGGCGCAAACACTCCGCCTGAGAGGGTAAAGAGCGTTCCCACGCTTCCGAAAGCCATGCATTTCAGCGCCTTGCGACGCGAGAGTTGCGATCTACCGTCAACCATGTGGAGACTCCTCTGTGCTCACTGGTAGGAGACTGAGGGGGTGGCCGTGTTATTCCCTCGTGCTGAGCGCCGCGAGTCTCCTCGCGTTCGGGCTGATGGCTGCATCGATGCCGGTCTTCGCCGCCGCCCTCGATGAGGTGCAGGTGGCCCGGATCGCGCGCGCTGAGCTGCACAAGCTCGGTGTGCCGAGTGCGTCCGTCGCGATCGTCGTCGATGACCGCATCGCCTACGCGCGCGCCTTCGGCAAGGCAAGGCTCGCACCGCAGGTGGCTGCGAGCGACGCCAACCGCTATGAGATCGGATCCATCAGCAAGGAATTCCTCGCCACCGCGATACTGATGCTGCAGGAGGAGGACAAGCTGACCCTTGCGGACAGGGTCGGCAAATACCTCCCGGAGCTCGACGCCGCCGCGAGCGTGACGCTGCGACAACTCCTGTCGCACACGGCGGGGACGCGGGATTACTGGCCGCAGGACTATGTGTTCACGCGCATGCTGTCACCCATTTCCCCCGCGCAGATCCTGGAGCAGTGGGCGAGGCAACCGCTCGATTTCTCCCCGGGGGAGCGCTGGCAATACAGCAATACCGGCTACACCGCCGCCGGCGTGATCTTCGAGAAGGCGGCGGGCGAGTCGCTGTTCGCTTTCCTTGAGCGACGGATCTTCGCCCCGCTGCACATGTCGAGCGTGAAGAATGCGGACCAGGAAGCGGTCGACCCAGCGAGCGCGGTCGGCTATACGCGCGCGGCGCTGGGTCCAATGCGACCGGCACCTCACGAAGGCCGCGGCTGGCTGTTTGCGGCCGGGGAACTCGCGATGACGGCCGAGGACCTGGCACGCTGGGATCTCTCGATCATCGATCAGAGTCTGATGAAACCGACCTCCTATCAGCAGCTCGAGACCGAGGTCCTGCTGAAAAACGGCGTCGGCACGCAGTACGCACTGGGCCTCGATGTCCGCATGTCCTCCGAGCGACGGGTGCTGAGCCACGGCGGCGAAACTTCGGGCTTCATCAGCAGGAACGTCATCTACCCCGAGCAGCGCGCGGCAATCGTGGTGCTGACAAACTCGGACGCCGCCGATGCGGCCACTGCCATCAGTGACAAGCTCCAGGCGGTCATTTTCAGGAGCATCAATGCCCTCGACACGGAGCGACAGCTCCAGGCGCGCCGGATTTTTGATCAGCTGCGTCGAGGGAATCTCGACCGAACGCTGCTGAGCGAGAATGCCGACGCATACTTCACTCCGCAAACGGTGCGCGACATTGCGGGCGCAATCGGACCGCTCGGGTCGGTTAAGTCCTTCGAGCTCACGAACAGCGGAACGCGTGGCGGAATGGATTTTCGGGTGTACGCAATAAGGTTGGCGAAGCGTGAGCTCGAGCTCATAACCCGTAACCTTCCGGACGGCAAGGTCGAGCAGTACATGATCCTGGCGAAGTAGCTGGCCCTGCAGGTCCCGCAACCCCAACTGCGGCCACCGCCCCACAGGCAAAGCGTTATCCTTTCCCTGCTCTCGATCGTGGACACCCTGCAGTAGCGCTCCCGCTTGGCCAGTTCCCGCCAACCCGCCCCGAGCCCGGATATCACCGCGCCATTGCAGACTCTCTCAGGGCTGGCGGTGGGGCCGCCCATCCAACCGATGCTCGCCAAGCTCGCGGACGAGCTGCCCGTCGGCGACTACCTGTACGAGCCCAAGTGGGATGGTTTCAGGGCCATCGTTTTCCGCGCTGCGGACGGTCTCTACATCCAGAGCCGCGATGCGCGACCGCTGGATCGTTACTTCCCCGAGCTGCATCAGGCTCTGCTGGAACGGGTGCTGGAGAACACCGTCCTCGACGGCGAAATCGTCATTGCGACTCCTGCGGGACTGGATTTCGATGCGCTGCAGTTGCGTCTCCATCCGGTCGCCTCGCGCGTCAACAGACTCGCGCGCGAGTCACCGTCCGCTTTCGTCGCGTTCGATGTCCTCGCCATTGGCCGACGCAACCTCATGAGCGAGCGCCAGTCGGTGCGCCGGACCGCCCTGGAGGACCTGCTCGAGAGAGCGCAACCGCCCCTCTACCTGACCCCGGTCAGTCGCGATCGGGCCTTGGCGGTCGATTGGCTGACGCGCTTCGAAGGAGCAGGTCTCGATGGTGTAATCGCCAAGCTCGATTCCGGAATCTATCTCCCCGGCAAGCGGGCCATGATCAAGGTGAAGCACGCGCGGACAGCAGACTGCGTCGTGGCTGGATTCCGCTGGCACAAGAGCGGCAAGGATCGGGTCGGCTCGCTGTTGCTGGGGCTGTATGACGATGACGGCGTTCTCCAGCACGTGGGCGTGACGTCTTCTTTCACGGCCACGATGCGACAGCAGCTCGTCAAGGAGCTCGCTCCGCTTCGCCGCGACGCGATGCGTGATCACCCGTGGCGCGAGTGGGCCGGTGCTGCCGCGGAATCTACCCGTATGCCTGGTGCGCAGAGCCGCTGGAGCGCGGGCAAGAACCTCTCGTGGGAGCCCGTCAGGATCGAGCGCGTGTGCGAGGTGAGGTACGACCATATGCAGGGCAATCGTTTCCGCCATGCGGCCACTTTCCTCCGCTGGCGACCGGACAAGCGACCGCAGGACTGTCGCTACGATCAGCTCGAAGTCAGCAAGCCTTACGAGCTCGAGAGGATTTTTTCGTTCGGATCCAGAGCCTCCTGAGGCGGCCGCAAGTCCGGCGGTACGTGCTCCAGATTGACCCGGATCCGTGTCCAGGTGCTGTAGCGTCCGCGCATCACATCGACCAGCACGTCGGCCGCCTGCAAATGCATCGCTGCCTGGGGGTGGCGCGCTTTCCAGCGCTCGAGCCCCGCCAACGCATCAGCTTGCCGGCGAGCGCGTCCAATCTCGACCAACGGCTTTTTTCGCCGTGACGGCTGAACACGGGGAGGCTCTGTGGGCTGTCTGCCGTAATGCGGCGGCCAGGGTGCATCCCCCATCCCCTGCCGCTCGAAGAGCTCGAGCAGGGGGCTGAGCGAACCTGGGTTCTCATCGATGCCCGCGTGCAGATCGCCGAGCTTCGCGAAACGCGCTGGCATGGAAGTCAACGTGAAGTCCGCCGGCTCGCAATGTGGCACCTCATCCCAGGTCACCGGAGCCGACACCCGCGCATCGGGCGTCGGGCGCACCGAATACGCAGACGCGACGGTACGATCCTTCGCATTCTGGTTGTAGTCGACGAAGACACCGTGGCGCTCCTCCTTCCACCATTTGCTGGTGGCGAGCTTGGGCGCGCGCTTTTCCACCTCGCGTGCCAGTGCCAGCGCGCCGCGTCGCAGCGGCTCGAAGCCCCAGCGCCGTTCGAGTCGCACGTAGATGTGCATGCCACGTCCCCCGGAGGTCTTCGGCCAACCGACCAGGTCGAAGTCCTCGAGCACCCCGCGCGCCACGGAAGCCACTTGCTGAATCTGCTTCCACGTCGTGCCCGGTACCGGGTCGAGATCGACGCGCAACTCATCCGGACGCTCGAGGTCCTCGGCGCGCACGGGGTGCGGATGCAGCTCCAGGCAACCGAGATTTGCGAGCCAGGCGAGTGCCGCCGCGTCGCGCGGCACCACTTCCTGCGCCTGCCGGCCCGAAGGGAAGCGTAGCGTAACGACTTCGATCCACTTCGGACGGCTCGCCGGTGCGCGCTTCTGGTAAAAGTGCTCGCCGTCGATGCCGTCGGGGTAGCGCACCAGCATGTTCGGCCGCCCACCGGCGCCGCGCAGGGCTCCTGCGGCAATGGCCATGTAGTAACGCACGAGGTCGAGCTTCGTGTGCCGCGGCCGTGGGAACAGCACTTTGCCCGGGTTCGAAATCGCGACCTCGCGTCCGTCGACGACGAGGAGCTCGGTGTCGGAGGTTCTCACCACTCGGCAGATTATCGCAGCTGACGAAGGCGCCTAACGGCGGCGCAGACTCATGATGTACTCCGACACCGCCTGGACATCGTTCTGGTTGAGACCGGGGTTGGGCATGCTCATGGGGATCTTCTCCCCGTCCCAGTGAGTGTTGGTGATGAAATGTTGGAGACTTCTCGTGTTGACACCGGGACGGTTGGCGATCTCGACAAAGCTCGGTGTCGGCAACGTCAGTTGGGGCGGATACTCCTGATCCTTGGCGACCACGTGGCACGCGGAGCAGACGAGGCGCGCCAGGTGCTCCCCCCGCGCAACCTGAGGACTGCTGGAAATGCCGGGTTCAGCGAGCGCCGCCAGCGAGCCGAGCCCGCCTGCGAGGAGCAGCAGCCATGTCCGGCTCGGCAGCCCGTTCGCGCTCATCGAGTGGCCTCAGGCCGCCCCGCCGCTGCGATCTGCCATGACACTGGCTCGCGGTACCGATCTACGGACGGAGGGACCTTTCGATGACGCGCTCGTTCCGGATCGAGCCGGCGAGATTCTGCAGATCTCCCGCCAGGACTTCCAGCACATCATCGAGCGACAGTACGCCCACGAGCTCGCCCCGCTGCCCCAGGACCGGCAGACGCCGCACGCCTATGCGGCGCATCTGCCGCATGGCGTTTTCCACCGGCTCCGCCGCCCCCACGGTCACAGGGTGCTCCGTCATCACGTCGCCGGCTCGCAGTGTCAGCGGGTCAGCGCCCGCTGCCACGACCGAGATGACGATGTCGCGGTCAGTTACGACGCCGACGGGACGTTGCGCCTCGTCCGCAGCGCTCGGCTCCACCACCACCAGGTAGCCGATATGCTTCTCCCGCATGAGCTGCGCAACTCTCAGCAGCTCTTCGGAGCGGCGGACCGTTATCGGATTCCTGTTGCAGACTTCCCCGGTATTCATGTTCCACTCCTGCCGCACCAGCGCCGATCCTAGGTTGAGGACTACTCAAGCGCGTCCGTATTTCTGCGCATTCACGCGGCAGAGCATGGCCGCAGAATGCTCGGGCGACTCTTTCTGGGGCAGATCCCGGCGCGGAGGTATAACCGGTGAGACTCGCGGAAATCTGCAGTAGCCCGGTATTCACAGCCTACCCGGAGCAGCCGCTCGCAGTGGCCGCCCGCGAGATGCGCGCACGCGAAGTCGGTGCGCTGGTCGTGGTGGCGCAGGGCGTCGAGCCGCAACGTCCGCTCGGCATCCTGACCGATCGCGACATTCTCCGCGGCCAGGTGTATCAGCTCGCAGACCTGCATTGCCTCACCGTGCGTGAGGTGATGACCGCGCACCCGCTCTGCATCCACGCGGACGAGGAGATCACCGAGGCGATCATGACGCTGGCCTCGCGCGGCGTGCGCCGTGCACCGGTGATCGATGGCAGCGGTGCGCTGGTCGGGATCGTGACGCTGGATGACCTCCTGCCGCTCATTGCCGAGCAGCTCAAGGAGCTCGCCTGCACGGCTGCGCCCCATCGTGCTGCAACTGGAGATGCAAATGAAAGTCGGCCACCTGTGCACCCGCGAAGCCGTGACAGTCAACGCCGGCGCGCAGGTGAGTGATGCCGCCCGGCTGATGTGCGAAGAGCACGTTGGGGCTCTTGTGGTCACCGCGGCGCTCGCCGAGAACCCGGTCCCGATCGGCATGCTGACCGACCGCGACATCGTGTGCGCGCAGCTCGACCGGACGGTCGACTTCGGGCAGCTGCGGGTCGCCGATGTCATGACGAGCGATCCCCTGGTATTGAATGAGGAGACGTCGGTCGAGCAGGCCATACATCAGCTGCGCAGCCGCCGTGTGCGGCGTGCACCGGTGATCGACCCCGCCGGCAAGCTCGTCGGTGTACTCTCGCTCGATGACCTCCTGTCTCACCTCGGTCGCAGCGTCCAGGCACTCGCGCGCACCGCGCAGCTGCGATCGCACCCGCATCAGGCAGAATGGCACGACCGGCGGGGAAGAGTGCCGCGGCAGGGCTGACCGAGGACGTTCCCGCTCCGCCCGCTCGTCGTGGCGCTCCTGATGCTGCGACAGGCCATCGCCTTCATTCCCGTGCTGATATGGGTTTATCTCCTCACGGCGCGCGGTCGCTTCTGGTGGCCGGGCGCTCAGCGTGTGCCGAGGCTGCCGCCTGTCGCTCCGCGTCATGTCGTGGTCGTCATTCCCGCGCGGAATGAGGCAGAGCAAATCGCTGCGGCTGTGGATTCGCTCCTGCGGCAGGAGTTTGCCGGGCGCATCGAGCTCATCGTGGTCGACGACGGCAGCACCGACGGTACTGCCGCCGCAGCCCGGGCCGCGGCCGATGCTGCCGGAGCAGCGGGTCGTCTGGCGCTCATAACGGGCACCGCGGTCCCTGCGGGCTGGACCGGAAAGCTCTGGGCGCTTTCTCAGGGGGTCAGCGCCGCGCGGCAGCGGCATCCGCATTATCTGCTGTTCACCGACGCCGACATCGCTCATGGAGCGGACAGCGTCGCTTCGCTCGTCGCAGAAGCGGAGTCTTATGCGATCGATCTCGTCTCACACATGGTACGGCTATCCGTCCTGACCCTGGCAGAACGACTCCTGATTCCGGCATTCGTATTCTTCTTCTTCAAGCTGTATCCACCGAGATGGGTCGCCGATCCGAAACGCCACGCGGCGGCCGCCGCGGGTGGTTGCATCCTGATCCGCCCGGAAGCGCTCGCTCGGGCCGGTGGGCTCGAAGCGATCAGATCGAGCATCATCGATGACTGTGCCCTGGCGCGCTCGGTCAAGCGAAGTGGGGGCCGTCTGTCGCTGCGCCTCGCCTCGCACACCCGCAGTCTCAGAAGCTACCGATCGTCCGGCGAGATCGGCGCCATGATATCGCGCACGGCGTTTGCACAGTTACACCATTCGTACCTTCTCCTGGCGGCCACGCTGCTCGGCCTGTTCCTCGCCTACCTGCTTCCTGTCTTGCTCCTGCTGCTGCCCGATCGCTCCGCGGTCGGCCTGGGTCTCCTGACATGTCTCCTGATGAGCCTTTGCTATCTGCCCACGGTGAGGTTCTACGGTGTCGCTCCGCTCTGGAGCCTGTGCTTGCCCGTGATCTCACTTTTCTACATGGCCGCCACGGTCTATTCGGCGCTGCAATACGCGCGCGGTCGCGGCGGCGAATGGAAAGGCCGCGTACAGGACGCCTGATCGAGGACTGTGCGTTCTGGCGCAACCGTGCTAGCCGTCCGCGTCGCCGCCCTGGGTACGACGGGGACGCCCGGTGACGTCGTCGATCCAGCTGAGGGCGGCCATCACGTTCGGGAACCCGATGGTGCTGGTAGCCGCGATGACTGCGTGCTGGATCTCCTCCGGCGTCGCTCCGGCTGCCAACGCCCGCCGCGTATGGCTGTGGACGGCGCCTTCCGAGCGGATCGCCGCCGCGGCACCGATCTGCACGAGGTGCCGTGTCTTCTCCGGCAATGGGCCGGCATCGGCGACCGCCTGGCCGAGTGCGTCCACCGCCGCCATGAAGCGTGGGTAACGCTGGGTGATGAGCTGATGATTCTTCGGTGTCGGCTGCTTGCTGGACATACACAACCTCTTTTCGGTGAGGACGCGGCGGGTCAGTTGGCGCCCCGCCGTTCACACGCCATTTACGCACCTGTCATCGCGCGCCGTCCACAGGCAGGGCGCCATGGGCTGCGGCGCTAGAGCGTGCGCACCATGGAGTCGGCGAGCTCCCCGAGCAGCGCGCTCATGAGGCGCGCCTGTCCCGCCGCGTCCTTGGCAACGCCAGGCTCGCTCAAGAGGAAGTGATGGCTTTCCATAGCGGCTTCGCTGCCGCTCGCGACAATGGCCCAGCTTCCCTCGAGCACGACCTTGCCGCTCGCATCGACGCCGAACTCGAGGATCTGCACGGAGATTGTGCGGCTGCCTGCGGGTGGCGGCTGATCGGCGAGCACGAACTCGCCCGGAGCGAGCCGCAGCAACAGGTCCTGGCTGAGCACTCGCTCGGTGAGATCGGCGAGCGGCGCCCCCCAGCGCTCCAGCGGATCGATCGTGAGCCGGTGCGGCGCCTCCTCGCGCACTAGCTCGCGTCGATCCAGCAACGCCGGCACGCGCACGCCGGACAGTTGCACCGGGTGATCCGTTGGAATCCTCTCGGGCGTCGCCGGCGCCACGGGATCCAGAACGAAGAACCGCACCGGGGGGCTCGATGCGCAACCGCACGACAGGAGCCACAGGAGCGAGAGGGTCGCTTGCTTCATAAACGGCTCATCGTCCCCGGATGAGACTCTCGGGCCGGTCATCGAGCTCGTTGGCAAGCGAGCGGGCGGCGCGCGCCGCCTCAGTGAGCTCACGCAGCGCATCCTGGACGTTGGCTCCCTGCTCGCTGCCGCGCGAGCCGATGGCTCGTTTTGCCACGGCTGCCGTCGCTTCGATCTGCGCAGCGGCCTTACGCAGATTGTCCGCGGCGCTTTGGACACTGGCGATCGTAGGGGGCAAGCGTGGGCCGATGACCGCAACATCGCGATCGACCTCAGCGAGCGTCCTGTCGAGATGCGCGATGCTGTCGTGGAGCTCGGGCGATGACACCAGCGTGTCGAGACGCGCGGTGAAGGCACGCACGTTCCGCCCGATCTGCGCCAGCGGGATCTCTCCGGCTTCGGTGGCGAGGGCTGCGAGGCCGCGGTTGGAGGATGCCGGGATCTGAGGATAACGCTCACCGGTGAGCAGGGTCGCGGGCGCCGCGTCGCGCTCGATTTCGAGTGCGACCCCGAGCGCGCCGAGCAGCGGCGGATCCTGCGTGAGCCGGGCACGCAGACCCCTGTGTATGAGCTCGGCGAGAGTCGCATCGAGTGCGCGGCGCCAGTCGCTGCCGGTCGTCGACAGGCCCTGGATGTGGAAGCGCGTCGGATCGAGCGCCAGCAAGACCGGTGTGGAGATGGCGCCGGTGGCGTCGACGGTGAGACGCACATCGATCACCTCGCCGACCGTGAAGCCGCGCAGCTTCACGCTGGTGCCGCGCTGCAGGCCTCCGGTATCTCCGTCGAGCATGACGAGGTACGGCAACTTGACCCGCAAGGTTTCGGGCGGCTTGCCGATCTCGCCCTTGAAATGCCGCGATGCCGCTCCGTCACCCGGCAGCATCTCGATCGCAGAGGCGCCGATGATGCCTTTCAGCGACGACGGATCGGAAAGGCTCGGGGGCTGCAGATAGAAATGGGTGTCGGCACGGAGGAACTTGGCCGCGTCGCGGTCGATATCGACATGTGCGGTCACCTGGAGTCCGTCCGCGTCGAGGCTCAACGAGCGCACTTCACCGATGGCAAGGCCGCGATATACCACCTTGCTATCACCCGCCTTGAGACCCTCAGCCTGCTCGAACGCGATGGTCACCGGCACGCCGCGGGTCGTCACCGCGCGCAACACCAACCAGACGACGATGGCGATGGCGGCAACCGGGATGCCCCAGATCCACCCGGGCCACCAGCTGCGGTGAGTGTCGGATACCATCCGCCGCGGTGCCGCGGTGCGCTGCTCCGGCCCGCTCATGTGGACTCGCTGCCGGCCGCGTCCCACAGGAGCCTCGGATCGAAAGTGCGTGATGCCCACATCGTGAGAACGACCACGAGTATGAACGCCAATGCGCCTGGGGCCGCCTCCGATCTCACCAACCCGTCGAACTGCAGCAGCGGAACGAACACTGCGATGGTGAAAACATCGATGCACGACCAGCGTCCCACCTCGTCGATGATGCGGTAGGCAGAGGTCTTGAAGACGAGAGCACGGTGCGAGCGGCGTCTGATGGACAGCATCAGCCAGCCGAGCCCGAGCAGCTTCAGCAGCGGAATCGCAACGCTCGTGCAGAAGATCACTATGCCGAGCGGCCAGAGCCCCGCGGCGAAGAGCTCGCGAATCCCGTCGATGATACGGTGGGTCGCGCGATCGCCAGCCTGAATGTCGCTGCTCATCGGAAAGACATTCGCCGGCAGATAGAGCACGACGCCGGCGATCACGAGTGCGAGCGTGCGCATCAGGGCATACGGCTTGCGACCGTGCACGCGCAGTCCGCAGCGTGGACAGCGACGGCCCTGCTGCTCGAGCGGCAGCACGAGCTCGCAGGCGACGCAGGAGGTGACCGGGGACGAGTCCTGCCGCAGCTCACTCTCCGGATCGATCCTGCGCCAGACCGCACGTTTATCCAGCGCTGCGCGCGTCAGCATGCAGGTTATGGCTGCAAGGATGATGCATATACCTCCGCCTTCGATCGTCACCGGCAGGTTCGCGCGTATGCGGCTGTAGCCGACCGCGCACCCGAGCAGGAATACATCGGGCATCGCCCACTGATCGAGCTGCAGGGTCCAGCGGAATGCCTGGCCCAGCCAGCGGCTGCGGGCGCCCGTCTGCACCAGCCCGAGAACCACGGTCAGCACGCCGAAGCGCATCAGCGGCAGCACGATGACGAGAGCCGCGACCAGCAGCGCAATCACCACCCACTGGTGATTCCACATGCTGAGGACTTCAGACCCGATGCGGCTTTCGCGGGTCATGCCCAGGATCGAGACGCGCATGAGTGGCAGCGCGTTCGCGGGTATCAGCAGCAGGAAAGTCGCCATGGAGCATGCCCAGGCCAGGACGAGGCTGCGTCCGGCGCGGGACTCCATACGGTTACGGCACACCGGGCAGGTAGCCACGGCCCGCGCCGCGAGCGGCGGCAGGTCCTGCAAAGTGCCGCAGTCAGAGCAGGCGATGGTCATCGTGGTCTGTGCCGCACATGGGCTCGGGCTCAAGCTAGCTGCAGCTCAGCCTCCCGCGCTGTCAGCGCAACGCCACATACGCCGACAGAAACCGAGAGTGCCCCGGGCCGCTGCGACGGTCGCGTCTGCGTGCGGCGCTCCACGATGAGCTCCAGCATCGCGTGAGCGAGGTCGTCCACGCACTCAGTGGAACAGCGCCAGCGCACGCACCTCGATGCTTTCGCGCGGCGGACCGTGAAGTGCGCGCGGGTCGCTGAACGCGCTGTGGGGGGCGAGATGCCCCGGTCCGGTCGGCGCCGAGTCGAAATTCTTGATGAGCCATGCCTCGCCGACACCCATGTCGGATGCAAAATACCAACGCTGTCCCGGCTCATGCAGGAGATAGAAGATCTCCCCGGTCCGGTCCGCATAGCGCAGCTCGACGCTGCACAGACTGTCCGCTCGCACGCTCCCGCCGTCGCAGATCGCCAGCGGCGCATCCCGCAGCGGGGCACGGATCGGACGCCACAGATTGATCTGCACGAACCTCGATACTTCCCGCTCGGCCTGCGGCCCGCACTCCCGCTGAAGTCGCCGCAGCGCCGAGCGCGGTGTGTAGTCGGTATGCGCATGGTGCACGGGACGCCCGCCGTTGGACCCCTGCATCGCAGGTTGGGCGTTGCCGCGGCGCACGTTGTGATCGAAAACGATGACCTGGTCTGCGCCGAGAGCCGCCTTGATGATCTCCGCGCTTTCCGGATAGTAGCGCCGCTGCACGTGCTGCTCGTCGTAGAAGCGGCGTATGCGTGTGGGCCACGAGCCGAGCGCAGCGCCGTTCCCCTCCAGGGTGAGCGTCTTGCCGCGGCGCAGGTCTTCTATCGACACCGTGCGCCGCGCGAAGCGCACCGTCTCCGCTTCGCTGCCAAACGCCTCGCGTCCATACGCGAACGGCCGGTCCAATCCCGGCGCGAGGAAATCGATCTCCGCCTCGACGATCAGGTCATCCGGTTCGGCCGCGAATTGCGCCAGCGCTGTGCTCATGTGCAGGACCTCCTCCAACTGATGGCCGCAGTCTCGATGGCGCGCTGTGCCCGAGCAAACCTGAAAACTGAGGGGCGCTTAAGAAAAACTGAGCGCCGCAGGTATCGAGCGGACTTCGCCGCCCCTCCCGGCGCAAGGCGAGTTGCGCTATAAGGCGCTCATGGCCCTGGTCATCACCGAGTTTTCTGCGCCCTGGAGCGCATCGCTCCGTCTCTTGACGATCGTGGCGGTGCTGCTGCTCGCGGCGGTGATGGTGCTCGGCCTGCTGGTCGCATCCCAGCAATCCCGCCTGCTGGGTCTTACGATGTCCGCGCTGCCTGTGCTCGTGTTGTGCGGCTCGCTGCTGTGCATGGTGCGTGGCTATGTCCTCACCGCGCGCCATCTCGAGGTGCGGCGCCTTCTCTGGAGGACCCCACTGCCGATTGCCGGCCTGGATACGGTTACGGCAGAGCCCCGTGCGCTGCGTGGCTCGCTGCGCCTGTTTGGCAATGGCGGGCTCTTCGCCATCACCGGCTGGTTCTGGAATCGCAGGATCGGGCGGTTTCGGGTCTACGCTACCGACCCGCAGCGGGCCGTGCTGCTGCGCTATCGCGATGGCGCGTGCGTCCTGGTGACGCCGCGTGACGTGCAGCACTTCATCCTCGAGGTCCGCCGGATCGCCAACATCCTCTGAAGGAACCACGCCGATGAAATTGCCGGAGACGGTCGCCTTTGCCCTGCTCGCACTCACCCTGAGCGGACCGGCGCTCACGGCCGCAGAGCGCGCGCCCGTCTACGCCGGTCTGCGGGGTGAGGTGCTGCTGGAGAACCCGCGTGTGCGGGTCGAGAGATTCGTGCTGCCGCCGGGGCAGACGACCGGGCGGCATACGCACCCCGCCGACCAGTTGCTGGTGTTCGTAAAGGGCGGGGTCCTGAGCTCGATCGACACCGGACGCTCGACCTTGTGGCGGGATGGGCGGGTGGCCTGGTACAGCGGCGGCGAAGCTGCGGACGGTGGCAGCCGCAATGTCGGACCGGCGTCCATCGTGCTGATCTGCGTGACCGTAAAACCCAGTGCCTCCGCTGGAGCGGCCGCACCCGACCTCCAAGCGGATGAGCATCTCAATTACCCGAACATCCCCGGCGAAGACCTGCTCGAGAATGCGCGTGTCATCGTGCAGCGCTTCACCATCAACCCCGGTCAGTGGGAGGGGGTACACGCGCACCGTCCCAACATGCTCTACATTCATATCAAAGGCGGCCAGTGGGCGACGCGGTCGAAGCACGAGCCTGAGCATCCCTATCCGGAGGCTTCTCCGGATGGGGAAGTCGGCTGGATGCCCACCATCGATATCGCTGAAGGGCACGAGTCGGGCAATATTGGCCCGCAGCCGATCGATCTCATCTGGGTCACGCTCAAGGACTGATGCAGGCGATCCGATGATCCGCAGCCTCAGCCGCGCAACGCTGCTGCTCCTCGCTGGGCTGCCGCACGCCGCCACGGGCACCGCGCCGCCCAACCCTGCGCCACCTGCGGCTGCCGCGGCGGCTGCGCACGTCTCTCCACTGAGCGCCGAGCAGCTGGTGCAGATCCTCGACCAGACCGTCGACTGGTACCGGACGCTCGGCCTGCAGCAGCAGAGCGCCACGCAGCCGAGCGACCTGCTGCTGCTGTATGCCAATCAGCAGACAGCCGACGAGGTGGTGCGGCTGGCATTCCAGATTGCGCGCGCGAATGCGGAGCTGCTGAGCAGCGAGGCGAGCTCCAGGACCGCGGACGCAACGGCCGATCGCTCCCCGCAAAAGCTCGAGCAGCTCGAGCGCGACACGGCACAACGGAGCGAGGCGCTCCAGAAGCAGATGGATTCGGTCCGCCGCACACTGGCTACCGCGCCGGCACGCACGCGCAGCAATCTCGAAGCGAGGCTCGCCGAGCTGCAGAGCGAGCTCGCCATGTTGAAGGCGCAGCAGAACCTCTTCGACACCATGACGCAGTTCGTCGACCAGAACGACGCGCAGCGGGCCAACGTCAGCGCTCTCAAGGCGCGCATCGATGCGATCGCCGCCACCATCCCTGCTGCTACCGCAGCAAACGGGGCGCCAACTGCCGCCGTCTCGCCCTCGGCGCGCGGCACGGCGGCCACCGGCGGCTCGACCACGACCGTCACTGCGCAAACCTCCGGTCAGGGCGCCGCGTCATCCGGTGAGCTCGGGATACTCGATCTGTTCACCGATACGCTGCGGCTCGCCCAAAAGCTTTCCACCATCGATGCGGTCGATCAGCGTACCAAGGCACTGCAGGATACCTTCCACAAGATACGCGCCGCCCCCGCTGCCCAGCTGCAGGCGCTCTCGGCACAGAGCGACCGGCTCGCGAGCGCGGCCGCCTCTGCCAATGGCGCGGAGTTGCAGAGCCTGCGTGACCAGTTCGACACCCTGGCCTGGCTGTTCACGCAGACCTCCGCGATCGCGCTCCCACTCAGCAAGGAGGCGGTGCTCCTCACGCAGTACCGTGACAATCTCGATAAGTGGCGCTCATCGGTGAGCCGACAATACCACCAGGTGCTGCGGGCGCTGTGGATGCGGATCGCCGTGCTCGTCGGTGCCCTGCTCGCGGTGTTCGCCGGCTCGGAGTTCTGGCGGCGTACCGTGCTACGCTATGTCCTCGATCCGCGCCGCCGCAACCAGCTGCTGTTGGCGCGCAGGATCGTCACCTGGTTCCTGGTGCTCGTGATCCTCGGCCTGACTTTCATCACGCATCTGAGCTCATTTGCGACCTTCGCCGGTCTGCTGACAGCGGGCCTGGCCGTCGCGATGCAGAGCGTGTTGGTGTCGGTGGTGGGCTATTTCATCCTCATCGGCAAATACGGGCTGCGGGTCGGTGATCGTGTGCAGGTGGGAGGCGTGACCGGCGAGGTGATCGATCTGGGGCTGATTCGCATGCATCTGCTCGAGCTCACCTCGCAGGAGCCCCTTGGACCGACCGGAAGGGTCGTGGCGTTCGCCAACTCCATCGTGTTCCAGTCTTCCGGTGGCCTCTTCAAGCAGATTCCGGGAGTGAACTTCACCTGGCGCGAGCTCACCCTCACCCTCCCCGCCGGCAGCGACTACCTCGCGCTCAAGGATCGGCTGCTCGCGGCCGTGACCTCGATCGTCGAGGAGTATCGGGGCGAGATCGTTCGGCAGGCGGAGACCATCACACAGACGACGGCCCTGCCGGGTCGCACCGATCTGACGGCGCAGGTGCAGCTGCAGTTCACTCCCTCCGGTGCGGAGGCGAGGGTGCGTTATCCGGTGCCGTTGAATCGCACCGCGCAGATCGATGAACGGGTCTCGCAGACGCTTCATCAGCTCCTGCAGCAGGCCCGGCCCTCGCCCGCGGGGGCCGCCCGGCCCGCCTGAGCCGCGCGCTCGCTGCTCGAGCTCGAACGCGGCCTGCATGCGGTGGTCACGCATCGAGCGCCGGAGTATTTTCGCTGCTGCCCGGGAGAACAACCTCATCTCAAAAGGGGTGAATCATGAATATCGCGCTCCAATCCAGACGCGTGCACCGCTCGCTGGCGGCTGCCCTCATTGCGGTCATCGGGCTCACCGCAGTCGCCGCCTCCTCCGCGGGGGACGACGAACGCCACCGCATGACGCTGCACAGTGCAACCTTCGTCGATGGCGGCACGCTGCCCTTGAGCATGATCAGCACCATTGCGAATTCCTCGGGGCAGAACACCTGCACGGCGAGCGGCGCAGCCGGCGGCAACGAGTCTCCACAACTGAGCTGGCGGCACGCACCGCATGAGACGCGCAGCTTCGTCGTCATCGCCTATGACATCACCGCGCAATTCACCCATTGGCAGATGTACAACATACCGGCCGGGACCACGAGCCTGCCGCAGAATGCTGGAGTCCCCGGCAGTATCTATGGCGTGCAGAACGGCAACGATTTCTTTCAGCCCAACTACAACGGTCCCTGTCCGCCCACCACGCTCAAGCCGTTTGCGCACAAATACGAGTTCACGGTGTATGCACTCGATGAGTTCCTGCCGATCGTGAGGACCTTCGGCGATTTCGTCCCTGCGGGGCCCGAGGGGCTCTACCAGGAGCTGATCAGGGCGAGCCGCGAGGGGCATGTGCTCGCGAGCGCGAGCATTGCCGGCTACTTCTCCGCCGTCACGGATGACTGATCGGTTCGCGGCTGCGGCGGCGGTCAGCTACGCGGGTCGCGGCGCGTGCGGGTGCGGTAGCGTGACCACGATGAGTCAGTGTGAGTGGAGGCGCGGGCTCCGCCGCGCTCCCGCGAGGGCTGCGCCTCGCCGCGCCCGATCGCGAGCCGCCATACGCGCGTCGCATCGCCCGGCACCCAGCTGACGATGTGCCCGATGGTGAGGTAGATCACGCGGCCACTGTGGAAATCGACCTCTTCGTCATCACGGTCGTCCTGTGATGGATCGTAACGTCGAATGTAGCCATCGCACATGCTGAGCATGTACCCGACCGTGTGCAGTCCCTGGTTGGCGAAGGCGTCCGCGGAGGAGAAGAAAGCGGCGAAGGGGCGGTTGTGCACCGAACAGATGTGGGTGTGGAAGTCGGCGACCACGTCGCGCGCGTAGAACTCGCCGAGATCGACGCCGAACGGCCGGTTTGACGTAATGAGCCCCGAGGCTTCGTAGCCGCCCGGCACTGCACGCACCACTCCGCCGCACTCGTAGCGCGGGTCGCAGATGGTCGCCGCATGCTTCAGCGCGCTGACCGCTGCCTCATCGATCGTGGCGAATATCGTCAGTGCTGCTACCAGACTCACCATAGACCGCTCCGCGCTCAACTGGGCGATCCGCGCTCAACGACAGCCAGCTCAGCAGGCTCATCGAGCGCTCCGGGCCAGACTCCGGCTTGTCGCGGTCTGCGTCAGTGCGGTACGTCGCACAATGCGACGACATGCCGGTCGGAGCGGCTCGCGGACGCGGAGCTGAGCGGCGGGTCTCACCCGAAAACTGTGACGCTCCTCCAGTCACGCACCTTGGTGAGACAGCGGGCGAGTCCGGGAGGTTTCTCGAGAACGAAGCCCGGCCGCGGCGCGAGGCTGCGCCTCGCCCCTGCTGCCGCTCATTTCCCCTTGAGGACGGCTTCTTCCTTCAAGCCGCATTTGGCGCAGCTATAGGTCTGCACCATCCCGCCGGTTTGCCCGTGGGCTCGGCTGCTGGTGACGCGCCAGCCGAATTCGAAGCAGCGCGGACACCGCTCGCCCTTGGGATTGCTCTGCGTCTGCAGCTGGCCCTTCAGCGAGGCGTTCTCGTTCATGAGCTCGTCGAGCTTCAGTTGCACCTCAGCGAGCTCGAGCAGGAGATCCGCCACCAGTTGCTTGGATTCGGCATCGCGGCCGCGATCGCTGATGACGCGCAGGCGGCTGGCGAGCGCAACCGCACGAGAAATCCCAGGAAGCAGATCGCTCATGCAAACGAGTATAAGGTCGTATCATCCGGCCTTCGCGCTCTTTACCGTCTCAGTGCGACACAGGTCGCAGGTCCGCGCCGCCTACTCAGGCACAGCGGGCCGGGCTGCCCTCCGGCATGCGGAGCCGGAAGCCGTTGCGCCGGGCCGCGCGCGGCGCCTTCGGCCGCAGGGACTTCGGCCAGTCCCCGATCGCGCCAGGAACGGCGGCGTCCACGCCGCCGAGCGCGTAAGTGCGATAGCACAGCTCCCTCGCCAGGGCGGCCCGATCGAGGTGATGCGCGAGCTCCGCGTACGGGATGGCTCCCCCCACGATCATGCGAATCGGCCGGCGGATACGGCGCATGTTCTCGCCGATCAGCATGCCCCAGCGCAAGGTGAGGCTGAGATGACTCACGATCTGGAACAGGCGGCTGTTCTGACCGGCGAACCACACCGGCAGCACCGCAGCCTGTGCGCGGATCACCACCTGGCCGACGAACGGATGCCAGTTGACGTCCATGGCCGGCGTCTCACCCCAGCGATCCGCCGAAGTGGAGATGCCACCGGCCGGCAGAATGATCAGCACCCCGCCCTGCTCGAGCGTTCGACGCGCCTCGGCTCGCGCGGCCACGTTGCTCTTCTGCGCCTCGCGCGTGCCGGAGAAATCGAGCGGGATGGCATGCGTGCCCATCTCCGGCAGATAGCGTCCGCCGTTGAGCATGATCCTGAAGTCCGGCCGCACCTGAGCGATGAGCCAGCAGAGCAGCAACCCGTCGACGATCCCGAAGGGATGATTTGCCACCACCACCAGGGGACCGCGAAGCGGGATCTTCTCGAAACTCCGTGGATCGAGGTCGAGCCTGATGCCCGCCAGTCGTACGGCATCGGTCCAGAATCCCTGTGGCCAGGCTGCCTGGGCGCGGTAGGCATCGTAGGTGCGCTGGAGGTCCTGTTGCCCGGAGGCGACCTCGATCAGGCGAATGAGCAAGCGCTGCGTCCAGCCGACACTCGTGTCAGCCATTGAATAAGGTCTGCTGCTGGGCATCCCCGCATGGCTCCGGTCCAAACCCGAGCGCGATTAGGCCGAAGAATTACGACGCCCTGATGACGGTGCCGTATGGGCGCGCGGTTCTCGTGCCCTCCTTGCCGGCGGGCTCATTCATCATATGATTGCGGGACGATGACACAGGAGGTGGGGCATGACTCTCAAGATCAACGACGTCGCACCGGATTTTCAGGCCGACACGACTCAGGGACGTGGATCAGGCCCGAGTTCGATCGCCGCAACGTGAAGATCATCGGACTCAGCGTCGACCCGGTCGACAGCCACTCGAAGTGGGCCAATGACATCCGCGAGACGCAGGCGGTCGCGCCGAACTATCCCATGATCGGGGATCCGGATCTGTCGATCTCCAAGCTCTACGGAATGCTGCCCGCGAGCGCCTCCGGCGATCCCGCCAAACGCAGCCCCGCGGACAACCAGGCACCCGCCAACTGGAAACAGGGCGAGGATGTGATCATCGCGGGATCGGTCTCGGACGATGCGGCTCGCAAGACCTACCCGGACGGCTGGAAAGCCCCGCGCCCGCGATCCGTGCCGCTCGTGGGGTGCCCATGATCTTCAGGCAGCTCTTCGATGCGACCTCGAGCACCTATACCTATCTGCTCGCGAGCCGACGCGGCGGCGAGGCGCTGATCATCGACCCGGTGATCGAGAAGGTGGATCGCTATCTGCAGCTGCTGCGGGAGCTCGATCTGCGGCTCGTCAAAGCCGTCGATACGCATCTGCACGCCGATCACATCACCGGGCTCGGCGCCCTGCGGGATCGCACTCATTGCATCACGGTCATGGGCGAGAAGAGCCGGGTGGACGTGGTCTCCATGCGCGTCGCCGATGGAGACCACCTGCAGATCGAGGGTGTGGATCTCGAGGTCCTCTATACCCCGGGCCACACCGATGACTCCTGCTGCTTCCGCCTGGAGGACCGGGTCTTCACCGGAGACACGCTGCTCATCCGTGGCACCGGCCGCACCGATTTCCAGAATGGCGATGCCCGTGCCCAGTACGAGTCCATCTTCGGTCGGCTGTTGCGGCTCCCGGAGGAGACGCTGGTCTATCCTGCGCACGATTACAAGGGCGACACCGTGAGCACCATCGGCGAGGAGCGCCGCTGCAATCCGCGTTTGCAGGTGAGGTCGGCCGAGGAATACGTCGAGCTGATGCAGGGGCTCGAGCTCGCCAATCCCAAGATGATGGACGTCGCCGTGCCCGCCAACATGAGAGTCGGTCTCCATCAGGAGGAAATTGCGCGGCGCGGTTGGGCGCGGTCGGCCGAAGAGCTGCTCGACCGGGCACAGGATCCGGATTGCGTGCTGATCGATCTGCGCGAGCGCTCCGAGCGCGAGCGTCATGGCGAGATTCCCGGCTCGATCCACGTGCCGTATCCGACGCTGGAGGAGAGCACCGGACCGGGGGGCACGCTGCATGCGCTCGCCCGCTCGACCGGCAAGCGGCTGCTTTTTTACTGCGCTTTCGGCGAGCGCTCCGCCATGGCGGTGCAGGCGGCGCAGGACGCCGGGCTCCGCAATGCCTGCCACCTGCAGGGAGGTATCGCGGCCTGGAAGGCAGCCGGCGGTCCGATCGAGCCGTGCCACAGGCGCTAGGGCACCTATGACGTCATCCGGTGCGCAGCTCCTGGCGGATCCTCCTGATTTTTCGCTGGTCCACGGCGGACCGTTGTTCCAGCTGCTGCTGCGCTCGCACCTCTCGGGCGATGCGCTCGACCTGGTCAGGCGACGCGTGATCGTGTTCGTAACGATCGCCTGGGTGCCGCTGCTGCTCCTGTCGGCGCTCGCAGGCAAATTGATGGGCAACTCGGCGGCGGTGCCGTTTCTCTTCGACCTCGAGACGCACATTCGCTTCTGGGTGGTCGTGCCGCTGCTGCTTGCCGCGGAGCTGGCCGTGCACCGCCGGTTGCTGCGTGTCGTGCGGACTTTCCTCGACCGCAATCTGATCCCGCAGGCCGAAATGCCGCGGTTCGACGCGGCCGTCGCCTCCGTGTTCCGGCTCCGCAACTCGGTACCCGCCGAAGTTTTGCTGCTCGCGTGCGTTTACCTGATCGGCGTGCTGGTCGTCTGGCGTCGGTTCACCGCCATCGACGTCTCGACCTGGTACGCCACCGCATCCCCGGCGGGCCCCGAGCTGACCCTGCCGGGCTGGTGGTACGCGTGCGTGAGCCTGCCGATCTTTCAATTCCTGCTGTTACGCTGGTACTTCCGGCTGCTCATCTGGATCCGCTTCCTCTGGCAGGTGTCGCGGCTCGACCTGAGCCTCATCGCCACCCATCCGGATCAGGTGGGGGGCCTCGGCTTCCTGTCGGAGACGGTGTTCGGCTTCAGCGTGCTGCTGCTCGCACACGGCGCGATGGTCGCTGCACAGATCGCCAATCGCATTTTCTTCGCGGGGGCAACCCTGCAGCAGTTCAAGGGCGAGATCGCCATGATGGTCGGGGTCCTGATGTGCATGGTTTTCGGACCGCTGCTGGTGTTCTCGCCGCAGCTCGCGCGGGCCAAGCGGCTCGGACTGAACGAGTACGGAACGCTCGCCGAGCGTTACGTGCGCGAGTTCGACGGCAAGTGGCTACGGTCGCAGCAGGGCGAGCCCCTGATGGGAAGCGCCGACATCCAGTCACTCGCGGACATGGGAAACAGCTTCTCCGTCGTACGCAGCATGAGGATCGCGCCGATCACCCGCGATGCCGTCCTGCAGCTCGCCGCGGCGGCCCTGCTGCCGCTCGTGCCGTTGCTGCTCACCGTCATGCCCCTCGAGGAGCTGACGCGGCAGCTGCTCGGCCTCGTGTTGTGAGCCGCCAGGCGCCGCGCCCGAACGGTCAGCCGGCTCCGGCGAGCGCGGCCTGAATGAGCGCTCGCGCCTCCGACTGGATGCGTTGCAGGTGCTCCGATCCGAGGAAGCTCTCCGTATAGAGCTTGTAGATGTCCTCCGTGCCGGACGGCCGCGCCGCGAACCAGCCATTCGCGGTGATGACCTTCAGCCCGCCAATCGGGGCGCCGTTGCCGGGCGCCTTCACCAGCATCCGCTCGATGGGATCACCGGCGAGCTCCTTGCTGTGAATGTCTGCGGCTGACAACCGGAGCAAGGCCGCCTTCTGCTCCTTGGTGGCCGGCGTATCGGTGCGCTCGAAGACCGGCGCGCCGAGCTCGGCGGCAAGCTCCCGGTAGAGCTGCGAGGGATCGCGGCCGGTGCGCGCCTTGATCTCCGCCGCGAGGAGATTGAGGATGATGCCGTCCTTGTCCGTCGTCCACACCGCGCCATCGTGGCGCAGGAAGGAGGCACCCGCACTCTCCTCGCCGCCGAAGCCGAGCGAGCCATCGATCAGACCGGGGACGAACCATTTGAATCCCACCGGGACCTCGTACAGCCGGCGTCCCAGGTGCCGTGCCACGCGATCGATGATGGCACTGCTCACGACCGTCTTCCCCACCGCGGCGTCCGCTCGCCAGCCCGGACGGCGCGCGAAGAGATAGGCGATCGCCGCGGCGAGGTAGTGGTTCGGGGGCATGAGTCCCCCGCCGCGGGTCACGATGCCGTGCCGGTCGGCGTCGGTGTCGTTGGCAAAGGCGATATCGAAGCGATCCCGCAGCGCGATGAGCCGCGACATGGCGTAGGGGGACGAGCAGTCCATGCGGATCTTCCCGTCCCAGTCGAGCGGCATGAAGCGGAAGGTGGGGTCGACGGCATCGTTGACGACCTCGAGGGTGAGACCATAGCGCTCGGCGATCGGCCGCCAGTAGGCGACCGCTGCGCCGCCCAGCGGGTCAACACCGATGTTGAGTCCCGCGCCGCGGATGACTTCCATATCAATGACGGCCGCGAGATCGCGGACGTAGCCATCGAGGTAGTCGTAACGCTGCAGCGTCGGGGCGCGCTGCGCCTGCTCGAACGGCATGCGCGCGAGGCCCTGCAGCGTGCTGCCGAGCAGCGCATTCGCCCGCTCTTCGATCCAGCGCGTCACCGCGGTGTCGGCGGGACCCCCGTTGGGGGGGTTGTACTTGAATCCACCGTCCTCCGGCGGATTGTGCGATGGGGTGATGACGATGCCGTCTGCCGGCTGTGCCGGGCGCGTGCGGTTGTAAGTGAGGATGGCGTGCGACAGCACCGGCGTCGGAGTGTAACCGTCGTCGCGATCGATGAGGGTCGGCACGCCGTTCGCGGCCAGCACCTCGAGCGCGGAGCGCAACGCCGGGCCGGAGAGTGCATGGGTGTCCCGCGCGATGAACAGCGGCCCGGTGCTCGACTCCCTGCGCCGGTACTCGCAGATCGCCTGCGTGATCGCGAGCACGTGGTATTCGTTGAATGATCCTTGCAACGCCGAGCCGCGGTGACCACTGGTGCCGAAGCTGACCCGCTCGGCCGGATTGCTGGCGTCCGGCCGGCGGTCGTAGTACGCCGCGCACAACCGCTCCGGATCGATCAGCAGGCTCGGCGGCGCCGGCTGCCCGGCGAGCGGATGGACGTTGCCGCTGGACCCATGTGGATGCTCGCTCGCCGGCTCCATCATGGCGGTCGATTCTGCGCTCGCCATCTGCTGCTGCTCCGTTGGCGCTGTCACTCAGTCCTTCGCTATTCACTCGAGACGATTCCTGGCGCCCAGATCCTAGCGCGTTGCGGCAGCTTCCGGCATTTGTAATGTGGTGAAAGCGCGAGCGTAACCGTGCCCGGCCTGTGGTCTGCGTCGCAGTCAGTGCGCGCAGAAGTCCGCTGCACTTCTAACGTTATCGTCCGTGCAGATGACGTTATCGTTGAGGTCGCACTTCTGGCGGCCGCCGGTCGTCGTGCCGCAGGTGAGAGCGAGCTTGCGGCCGTTGCGGCACTGTAACCTCAGGTGATCGACGACGATCGTGCCGCTGACGCCCGTATGTCCCACGCCGCATCGCAGTTGTATGCCGGTCTCGAGCCCGGTGAGGCAGTAGGCATCGCTATTGGGATAGGAGTTGGCCAGACAGGTCCCGGAGGCGACTGCCGCTGCGTGAGGAGCACCGGAGCTTGCCGTACCCGCCTTGGCGCCAGGGGCACTCGTCGCAGCAGCACCCGCGCCGACAGCGCCCGCGCCGGCGACGCCCGCGGCGGCGGCACCGGCACCGGCGGCACCGGCACCGGCGGCAGCGCCACTCGCGGCGGGGACACTCCCCGCAGGCGCCGTGCCGACCACGTAAGTTCCCGACGGAGCCGTGCCCACATGGTTGCCGAGCACGAGCGTGCCCTTCCAGTGCGGCACTGCCGCTCCGGAGACGGCGACCGTAGCACTAACCTCCTCGGGAAGATTCCAGCACCAGGGCCGGCCGTCGAATGGATAAGTCTTACCCGGATCGAGCGCGACACCGACGATCACATTGCCGATCGCAGGTTGATAGGAAAAGCTGAGCGTGGCGATCGCTGTCGAGTCGTTGCGAAACTCGTAGCAGTGCGTGTCCGCGCGCGCGGTACCCTGAACGACAGTGAGGAGGATAGCGAGGGCGATGCACGGCATTCTCATTCCCGTGCATGTTACCGCACCGCATCGTCCTGAAGCGCGAACTCGGCGATCAGCCGGACCACGTAACCGCCGGCGCGCGCCATCATTTCACCTCGATTCCCACCGTGAAGTGGAAGCATCCGGCCGCCGCCGCGCCGGTTGCCGAGGTTGCCGGGTGATAGCTTGCGGCGGAGGACAGCTCGAGTGCCGCCTTGTCGACTCCTGCGATCCCCGAGGAATTCGTGAGCACTGGAGGCTGCGCGAGCCTGCCGGTCTCGTCCACGCACACGCACACGCCGGCGCGGCTCGGCAGAGGACCGGGTCGGTCAGCTTTTGCGCCAGCGGCTTCCTGAGCGTCGGTCGTACCAGGGCTGCGCGGCGGCTCACAGCGTGCGGTTTGCAGCGCCGCCGCGGGCGCCGCGGGCGCCTCAGATTTCAGGGCTAGCTGCTGCCATGACTCGACCGCCACACCATCGCCGAAGCGCACGGAGGGCTGAAAACGCAGCTTCAAAACGCAGCTCACCGCCGCGCCATCGAACCCGGCCGAGCCCGAGGAGGAGCGGATCGAGGCCTGCGAGGGCACCCCGGTCGGCCCGACCCTGAACTGCACCAGAGCGACCGCGCCTTCCGCCACGCCTGCCTGTCGCAGGTCGGGACAGCGTTTCGCCGGATCGGACCCCCACGCCGTATGCGCAAGCCGCGGCTCCTCGCCCGCGGGGGGTGCCGGCGCATTCTCGGCGAGGCCGGCGGCGCAGCGCGCTGCGAGCAACAGCGTTGCGGAGAGAGTCAGGTGTCTTCTCATGGTCTCCCTTTCGCTGCTGCTGCAGTCAGCTGCGGCCGACCACCGTAGCGATGCGTGTATTGACCTGAATGTTCCTGGCTTGCAATCCCGGCTTCTGGCCGTGGTGATCGAACTCGAGCCTCACACCGGGTCGGAAGATCAGGCAGTGGGTCGAGCCACCGTAATGGAACATGCCGATCTGCTCGCCCTTGCGGATCCGTTGTCCCTCATACACCGTGATGTGGCAGCTCGAGACCTCCGCCATGCCGACCGCGAGCACGCACATGAGCCCGATATCGGCATTGTCGGCCTCGATGAAGATGAGGGCGCGCGTCGCCACCTCGGTGATGTAGCTCATCGAGTCGTTCGGCCCGGCCGGATCGAAGCCGTGCGAGGCGGCCTCGGCGTAATAGGTGCCATCCTTGAGGTAGGCCTTCACTACCCTGCCCGTCACCGGGCTGTGCCAGCGGTGATAGCAGAGCGGGCTCAGGTACGCCTGGTAGACCGTCGCCCCGGCAAACAGCGGCGCGAGCGCATCGTTGGCGAGCATGTGCACGATCGAGTACGGCTGTGACTTGATCCAGAAGCGATCGCGGTAGTGCACCTCACGTGCGATGCGGAAGGGCGCCGACTCACAGGCGTTGACGATCACCGCATCATCCTCGGGGAACGCCACCGGGCGTACCCCGGGCCGGAACTCGCGCGTGAAGAACTCGTCCCAGGAGCCGAAGCCGTGGTGTGGGCGGTCCGGTTGGCATAGAAACTCCCGGTCGAAGTCGGGCATCGCCGCGCGTGCATCGGCCCCGAACCAACCCTTCTGCGGATGCTCGCCCAACACGTAGGTCGAGTCGCTCGAGCTCAGGAACCGCGCCCACGCGTTCAGGACTTTCTTGAGCTGCGCGTTGACGCGCTCGTTGAGGAACGCGGCCATCCCGGCCGCGGTCCCCATGGACCAGTCGAGGATGGTATTCATGGGGCAACCGACGAGCCCGGTGCGATCGAACTCGGGGGCGTGCGTCAGAATGGTGTTGAGCAACTGCAGCATGTGCTGATAGTCGCGCACCTGGGGCTTGCCGGTTGGATCGCGGTCGTATGGCGGTCGCCTCGGGACCTGCTCGAACATCTGGCTGAAGAGCATGAAGATGGCCGGATCGGATTCGATCAGGTCGCGAAAGTCTGCGATGACCGGGTGCAGGGCGCGCGGCGCGGCGTCGGTCCTGCGGATCATTGCCTCGAGCCAACGGGAGAGGAAGTCGTGATCGGAGGGAAGCCACTCGCCGACGCGGTACGGCGCCGCGCTCTGTGTCGTTGCCATGCCGATACCTCCTGGGGAACAGCGACGCAGTTTAGCCGGCGGACCGGACGAGGCGCATGGTGGCAGGGGTACCCATGGCGCGCACCCATCCGCCGGGAGGTCGTCCCGGGTGGGCCTGCCTTGGCGCTCGCCTAGCGGCCGCGCGCGGCCTCAGGGGTATTTGTTCTCCACGACGGCCCGGACCGGATGCGTGTCGTAGACCAGCACGATGGATTGTATGTGCCCGGTGCTCGGGTCGAAATTGAAAACATCGGCGCAGTCGAACGACACCCGCGAGCCATCCCTGAGCCGCCAGTCGTACTGGTAGTACGCGACGGCCCGCAGATGTCCCTCTGCGCTCACCAGCACATCGTGCACCGTGAGCTTGGTGCCGCGCGAGGAGTCCGCGACCTTCTTGACGAACTGCCGCACCGGCAGCCGCCCGAGAAACGGCGACTCCACCCAGCCATCGGGGATGAAAAGCGCCGCAGCCCGGTCGGCGTCGCCGGCTTCGAGCGCCTTCAGATACTCATGCACGCTGCGCTGCATACGCTCCTCCCTTCATACGGAGCTGCTGGGCGCGCCGCAGCGCGCCGTCCTAACCCTGAGCCGTTCTCCACCCGCCGGTCAAGGTGTTTTTGCCTGCCTGTGGGCTACGCGCGCCCGGCAGCGCCTCGGAGGGTCAGTTCAGAAGCCCGAAAACCGCCACCACCTTCTGCCCGCCGACGAATACCCTGCCATCGGCGATCACCGGGGTGATGAATTTGTTGCCCGGGCCGAACTGATCGCGACCATCCGGTGCCTGCGAGCTGTTGTAGAGCTCGCGAGTGAGATCGGCGGCGTCGTAGGCGTGCAGCACCGCGGGGGTGCCGTTCTCGTGTGCCCAGACGATGCCGTTGGCGGCACCGTTGGCGGAGATCGCGGGTGAGGCACCTGGATAGGTGAAGCTCATGGAGGTGCTGGAGCTCGGGGTGGCGGCGAGCAGCGCGCTGCGGATGGCAAAGGCGCGCAGCGCGCCGTTGCTAGGACCATAGTAGATGCTGCCGTTGAAGTATGCGGGCGTCGACCAGATCCCGCCCGCGAGAGCTCCGGGCAGCTCCTGCCATATGTGGTTGCTGCCGCTGTTGAAGCCCCCCAGGGCATCGCGATTGACGACATAGAGGTTGCCGTCCTTGCCCGCGCCGATGGCGAGGTGGCGCACCACCCCGCCGGAATCGTTGAGATCCGGCAGCAGCAGAATGGCACCCGAGCCGAGGTCGAGGTCACTCGCGGATTCCGCCACCTCGTTGTACATCGTGAAATAGTCGCTGACGGCAAGCGCCCCGGAGACGGTCGAAAGCTTCAGGAAGCTGTTGCCGTAATCTCCCTGGTTGGGTCGGCCCTGCGCGTCGAGCGTCGTCTCGAAGACCCCGTTGGCGGTGAGCACATAGATGTTGCCGGCGGCATCGGCCGCGGGGCCTCCGCCACTCATCCAGATCGCGGGTCCCATGCCGCCACTGTTGGGCGCCACATTCAGCACCGCGGTGCGCGCCAGCGTGCGCGAGTCGTAGCCGATGATCCAGCCGGTGTAGGGATAGGCGTCGCAGTGCGAGGTCCAGCTGGTGTAAAGCGTGCCGTTCAGGAGCAGCAGCGCGGCGCGCTCCTCGTACTGCAGCGGATCGAAGCTCGTGCTGCCGGCGAGCGTCGGATAGCTCGCCGCGATGTCCACCGGCCCACCAGACACCTCGGCCCCGGTGGTCACATCGAGCGCATGCAGGCGCTGGTGGTAGGTGCCGGAGGCCGTCACCGACATCGCCACCACGTAGATGACTCCGTGTGCTCCGGCGCTGCGGTCGATCACCGGCGTTGCCGTGATACCGATCGTCGGGGCCACCTGCTGGCAGCCATCCGGCAGTTGCTTGATCGGGCTCTCGCCGCCGGGCAGCAGCGAAACGTGCCATAGCAGGCTACCGGTAGCGGAATCGAACGCGTACAGCGAGTCCATCTCCGTCGCCACGAACAGCACATCGTGGGCCGCACCCTGCACGGTGAGTGCCGACAGATAAAGCGGCGTCGCATCGACGTTGCCGTCGACGGCGAGGACGCGTTGCAGCCCGAAGCGGGAGGCGTTGACGTTCCCGGTCGTGAGCACCGACTCGGTGAGATTCTGTCCGGTACGGGCGAGGTCGTTCTTGTAGGTGACGACATCGGTGTGGGCACTCGGAGCAGGCGGCGGGACGGGAGGCGCAGGCGCTGCGCTGCCGTGGCTACCCGCACCACCACAGGCTGCGAGCGTCAGGGACAGCAGGCAGGACGGGGCGGCAAGCCGCCGCGCCGGCGCCGCCGCCATTCTCCGGACATCAGTGCTCGACACAGCGAGCTGCCTCACGTGCGACGCACGCGCGCAGTCCGGTGAGCACTGCGGGAATATCCTTGCGCAGCGAGTGCGTCACCAGCGCCTGCGGAATCCAGAACCCCGGATCGATATACACCTCGTATTCCACGAGCGTGCCGGCACCGTCCGCCGTGGGCGTCAGCAGCCATGTGCCCTCCTCCTCCTTCAGATCTCCACTGATGCGGTGGAAGTCGATCCGGTGCGGCGGCTCGTACCAGGCGCGAAACACGTAACGCACGGTCGGCAGCAGCCACGAGTAGCGCACCTCATGCTCCACGTCCTGCCAGCTGCCATCGGGCGCTCCATCGAGGCGCCGGCAGCGCAGCAGCCCGGGAACAAAAGCGCGGGCCTGCCGGCAGTCGGTCACGGCGCTCCAGATCGCCTCGGGCGGTGCGCTGATGAGGACTGCGGCGCGTACCCGTCCACGCGGATGTTGCGGATCGATCACGCTCGTAGCGAATACGACCTCTCCCGCAGCGAGTCGCTGCTGGATCGCGGGGTCGGTGACCCACGGGCTCTCGGCGGCCGCCGCCGGGTCCATCAGCAGCAGCGCACCAGCGAGCGTCAACGCTGAGCTCATGAAGTCCACGGTTGCGGGTCTCGGGACACGCGGGCCGATGCGGCGTCCGCGCTCGTGAGTGCCAGGATCGCTGCCGGCAGGTTCAGAGGAGATCGGTGAGCGCACGCGTATCGATCCGCCCTTCGGTTATCGCGACGCCCTCGGCGCGCAGCCGCCGCGCCTGTTCCCGGTAGGCAGCCGAGGACTTCGCGAACACGATGCGGCCACCGGCGCCGACCACACGATGCCATGGCAGGCGCAGCGCTGCAGGCGCCACACGCAACGCGAATCCCGCCTGACGTGCGCGACCGGGGAAACCCGCCGCGCGCGCGACCGCACCATAGGTTGACACCTGGCCACGGGGGATCGTGCACACGACATGCCAGATCGCCTGCAGGGCGGGATTTTCCGCTGGCTGTTTCATCGTAACCTCGAGTCTCACTCGCGTGCGCGGCGCGGCGCGCGCGGGCCACTGGCGGTGCAATGCTAATATCCTGCACATGCGCACCAGCGCCGTCGTCGCTCTCCTCAGCCTGCTGTCCGCGCCGCCCGCAACGCTCGCCGCGGAGATCGATGTCCCCGAGCTGGGCATCCGGCTGACGGCCCTGCCGAGCGCCGCCACCAAGCCGCAGGTCACGCCGGTGACGCAACCACCCGCCGGATACGAGGCGGTGCTGCATCTGGGCCACGCCGAGCTCAGCATCTACCGCGAGGACGAGCCCGTGCCCCCCGGCAGCGATGTCGCCAATCCGGGTTACCGGGCCCTGCTCGATCGCCGCTACCAGGGCAGCGTGGAGTCGAAGACGCTCGGTGCGCCAACCTCGCTCGGCGGCCACAGCGCCTGGACGATCGTCGATGCCCGCGGCGGCTCCTCCGATACTACACACTACACCTGCCTCACCTATGTGATCGTAGACCAGCACCTCTATCGGCTCGAGGTGAAGGCTGATGGTTCCCCGGCACGGCCGGCGGAGTTCGATGAGCTCGTAAAGGCGCTCTCCGGGGTGAGCTTCGCGCAGGTGCAGCGCGCCAACCACGGTTAGCCTAGACTCCCCGGGGGTACCGGGGGGGCTGCAGATGGCAGCGGCGCCGCAGGCTGCGGTCGATGGCTACATTCTCGAGACGCGCGGGCTCACCAAGCAGTTCGCGGGCTTCGTGGCCGTGAGCGAGGTCGATCTGTGTGTGCGCAGTGGCGAGATTCACGCACTCATCGGCCCCAACGGTGCCGGCAAGACCACCTTCTTCAACCTGCTCACGAAGTTTCTGACCCCCGACCGCGGACAGATACTCTATCGTGGCACCGATGTCACCTTCGCCCGGCCCGCTGAGCTCGCGCGGCGCGGCCTGGTGCGCTCGTTCCAGATGTCGGCCGTGTTTCCGCACCTGACCGTGCTGGAGAACGTGCGCATCGCCTTGCAGCGCACGCTCGGGACGACGTTTCACTTCTGGAAGGCGGCCGCCAGCCTCACGGTGCTCGATGAGCGCGCGCGCGGGCTGCTGGCGCAGGTCGACCTGGCCGGCTGCGCCGACCTGCGCGCCGTTGAGCTCCCCTATGGCCACAAACGCGCGCTCGAGCTCGCCACCACGCTCGCGATGGCGCCCGAGCTCATGCTCCTCGATGAGCCGACGCAGGGGATGGCGCACGAAGACGTCGACCGGTTCACCGCGCTCATCCGCAAGGCCGCCGCCGACCGCACCGTGCTGATGGTCGAGCACAACATGCAGGTGGTCGCGCGCATCGCCGACACCATCACAGTCCTGCAGCGGGGCAAGGTCATCGCCAGCGGAGAGTATGCGCAGGTCTCACGCGACCCGCTCGTCATCGAGGCCTACATGGGTTCCGATGCGGGCCACGCGAGCTCATGAGGACGAGCGCTCCGCCCTTGTGTGTGAGGGACCTGCACGCCTACTACGGCGAGTCACACGTGCTCCACGGGGTCAGCTGCCAGGTCGATGAGGGGGAGGTCGTCACGCTCCTCGGGCGCAACGGCGCCGGGCGCACGACGATGCTGCGCGCGCTGCTCGGCCTCGTCGCGCGCCGCTCGGGCTCGGTGCTGATCCACGGCCACGAAGCGATTGCGCTGCCCCCGTACCGGATTGCCAGCCTCGGGCTCGGCTACTGCCCGGAGGAGCGCGGCATCTATGCGAGTCTCTCCGCAGAGGAGAACCTGCTGCTGCCGCCCGTGCTGGCGGACGGCGGGCTGTCGGTGGAGGAGCTCTACGAGATGTTTCCCAACCTGCGCGAGCGGCGGCGCAGCCGGGGATCGCACCTCTCGGGCGGCGAGCAGCAGATGCTGGCACTCGCCCGGGTGCTGCGCACCGGGGCGCGACTGCTGCTGCTCGATGAGATCTCCGAAGGGCTGGCTCCCGTGATCGTGCAGGCGCTCGCGCGCACCATCCGCAGCCTGCGCGAGCGGGGCTATACCATCATAATGGTGGAGCAGAACTTCCGTTTCGCTGCACCGCTCGCCGACCGCTTCTACATCATGGAGCGCGGCCGCATCGTCGCGGAGTTCGCGGCGCGCGAGCTTCAGGCCAGAATGCCGCTGCTGCACGAGTTTCTCGGCGTTTGACCGGACCTTGCTACTCAGGAGAAGACCAATGATATCGAGCAGGCGGATGCTGGCGTTGCTGATGGCGGCCGTGCTGAGCGCGAGTGCGTATCTCGCCCATGCGGCCGGGGAGCCGGTGGTGATCGGCGACATCGACGACATGTCCGGGGTATATGCGGATGTCGAAGGTGCGGGCGGGGTCGAGGCCATCAATATGGCCGTCAGCGATTTCGGCGGCACGGTGCTCGGCCGCAGGATCAGCGTGCTCACCGCGGATCACCAGAACAAGCCCGATATCGGCGCCTCGAAGTTTCGCGAATGGGCCGATCAGCAGGGCCTGAATCTGCTCCTTGGAGGGTCCAACACCGGAGTCAACATTGCGATGGCGAAAGTCGCGGCCGCCAAGAAGGTGCCGTTCATCGTGATCGGCGCCGGTGGTGCCTCGCTCACCAACGAGGACTGTACGGCCTACTCGGTCCACTACGTGTACGACACCACCGCACTCGCCAACGGCACCGCCACCGCCATGATCAACGCCGGTGGCAAGAGCTGGTTCTATCTGACTGCCGACTATGCCTTTGGCACGCAGCTGCAGAATGCTGCCGCCAAGGTGGTCGAGACCCACGGTGGCAAGAGCCTGGGTGCGGTGCGCGTGCCGCTCGGCGCCGCCGATTTCTCCTCGTTCCTGCTGCAGGCGCAGGCTTCCGGCGCACAGGTGCTCGGGCTCGCCAACGCCGGTACCGACTTCAGCAACTCGCTGAAGGCCGCCAACGAGTTCGGGATCACCCGCACCATGAAGCCCGCGGCACTGCTTGCCTTCCTGACGGACATCCACAGCCTCGGATTGAAGACCGCGCAGGGCCTCTACCTCACCACCGGCTGGTACTGGGATCTCAACGATGAGACGCGCGCCTTCGCCAGGCGCTTCTTCGCCAAGATGAATCGCCAGCCGACCATGGATCATGCCGGTGCCTATTCGGCGACGCTGAGCTGGCTGAAGGCGGTGAAAGCGGCCGGCACCACGGATGCGGACAAAGTCATGGCCCAATTGAAGAAGGACAAGATCAACGACATGTTCACGCATGGCGGCTACGTGCGGGCCGATGGCGCGATGATTCACGACATGTACGTCATGCAGGTCAAGACGCCGCAGGAATCGAAGTACGCCTGGGACTACTACAAGCTCATCCGGAAGATGAGCGGCGAGGAGGCCTTCGGACCGGTCACGGGCCTCTGCGCGCTCGCGCCCAAGTAGCCGTGCGCCTGCGCCCGGCGCCGTGAGCACGCTCTTTGGCATCCCGGTCCCGGTGATACTCGGGCAGCTGACGCTCGGCCTGGTGAATGGCTCCTTCTATGCGCTGCTGAGCCTCGGCCTGGCCGTCATCTTCGGTCTCATGGGCGTAGTCAACTTCGCCCACGGCGCCTTCTACACTCTCGGTGCGTTCGCCGCGCTCCTCGGCCTGCAGTATCTCGGCATCAACTACTGGCTGGCGCTGCTGCTCGCGCCCCTCGCGGTGGGCGCGCTCGGCGTGCTGGTCGAGCGGCTGCTGCTGCGGCACCTTTACGGCCTCGATCCGCTCTATGGCCTGCTGCTCACCTTCGGCCTCGCGCTCATCGTGGAGGGCTCGCTCCACCAGGTCTTCGGCGCGAGCGGACAATCCTATCCGGTGCCCGAATCGCTCGCCGGCACGCTCGACCTGCGCTTCATGTTTCTGCCGTTGTATCGCGCCTGGGTGATCCTCGCCTCGGTAGTCACCTGCTTCAGCACCTGGTTCGTGATCGAGCGCACCCCGCTCGGCGCAACGCTGCGCGCGGCCACCGAGAACGCTCCGCTGCTGCAGGCCTTCGGAGTGAACGTGCCGCTGCTGGTCGCAGCCACCTACGGCGGTGGCGTCGCGCTCGCAGCGCTCGCCGGCGTGCTCGCCTCCCCGATCGTGCTGGTCAACTCGCACATGGGCACGGAGCTCGTCATCGTGGTGTTCGCGGTGGTGGTGATCGGCGGCATGGGCTCGATCCTCGGCTCTATCGTGAGCGGACTCGTGCTGGGACTCGTCGAAGGTTTCACCAAGGTCATCTACCCCGAAGCATCCAACATCGTGGTGTTCGTCATCATGGCACTGGTGCTCATCCTGCGGCCGGCAGGACTGTTCGGCCGCGAATGAAGCCGCGCTCCAACCTCCTCTACCCGCTCGCGGCCCTGCTCGCCGCCGCACTGCCATGGCTCGGCCTGTATCCCGTATTCCTCATGAAGCTGCTGTGCTTCGCCATGTTCGCCTGCGCCTATAACCTGCTGCTCGGTTACGGTCGGATGCTCTCCTTCGGGCACGCCGCCTTCTTCGGCCTGGCGGCCTACGTGAGCTCCTGGCTCATCACGGCGCACGGCGCCGGCCCCGCTGGCGCGCTGCTGAGCGGCATGGCGGTCGCAGCCGCGCTCGGCGCCGGGATCGGTGGGCTCGCCATCCGCCGCCGCGGCATCTATTTCGCGATGATCACGCTCGCGCTCGGCCAGCTCGTGTACTTCGTGTGCCTGGAAGCTCCGTTCACCGGTGGAGAAAACGGGCTCCAGGGTGTGCCACGCGGTACGCTGCTGGGACTCGTGCCGCTGAGGTCCGACCGGGTGATGTATTACCTGGTGCTGGCGGCCTTCGTGGCGGTGTTCCTCTTCATCCGCCGCATAGTGCACTCACCGTTCGGTCACGTACTGCGCGCCATCCGCGAGAACGAAGCGCGGGCCATCTCGCTCGGCTACGACGTCAACCGCTACAAGCTGCTCGCCTTCGTGCTCTCGGCGACGCTCGCCGGACTCGCGGGCTCGCTCAATGCGCTGGTGCTCGGCTTTGCGACGCTCTCCGATGTGCAGCAATCGACCTCGGGCGAAGTCATCCTCATGACACTCCTTGGCGGCACCGGCACCTTCTTCGGGCCCGTGGTCGGCGCTGCGCTGGTGATCAGCCTGCAGGAATATCTGTCGGATATCGTCGGCGGCTGGGTGAGCGCGATCATCGGAGCCATCTTCGTTGCCTGCGTGCTCGCGTTCCGGCGCGGGATCGTCGGCGAGCTCGAGGCCTGGCATGTGCGCCGCGCCCATCCGCGCACTGCCGGTCCCGCCGTGACTCCCTGATCGCGCCGCGGCGCCCGCCTCAGTCGCGCCGCAGCCGGTCTGGCGGCCGGTACAGCCCACCCGACCACTCGACGAGCTCAGCGATGCTGCCCGCGGCGAGCAGTGCGCGGCTCGCCTCGCCGCGCTGTATGCCGAGATCCTCCGGGAACGCCACGATGCCGCGTGCCCGCAGGCTCGCGGTGCGCTTTGCGTCCGTGTGCCGCGCGACCGGCGTCGCGCCGGCGATGGCAGCGAGAGCCGCGCGCCGCTCCTCGAGACCCTGCGCGCGGTACAGCCGGGCGAGCCCCGCTTCGCTCACCACGTGGCTGACGTCATCACCGTAGATCATGACCGGGGTGATCGCCATGCCGCTGCGCAGCCCGACGCTGATGGCATCGAGTGAGTCGACGAGTGCCGGCACGCCGTTGCGGGTCGTCTCGATGAGCTGCACGACGAGCTTGTGGCCACGCGCCAGCGGCGCCGCACCCTCCATGAGACTGAGCCACGCCGGACTCGTGTGGCGCCGGCCGCGCGGGTCGTGCCCCATGTTGGGTGCTCCACCGAAGCCGGCGAGGCGGCCGAGGGTGACGGTCGAGGAGTTGGCGTCGGCATCCATCTGCAGCGTCGCACCGATGAAGAGGTCCACCGCGTACTGTCCGGCGAGCTGCGCGAGCGTGCGGTTGGATCGGAGGCTGCCGTCGGCACCCGTGAAAAAAATGTCGGGCCGCGCTCGCACGTACGACTCCATGCCCGCCTCGCTGCCGAAGCAATGGACGCTTTCGACCCAGCCGCTCTCGATGGCCGGTATCAGCGTCGGATGGGGATTGAGCACCCAGTTGCGGCAGATCCTGCCTTTCAGGCCGAGGGAATCTGCGTACGTCGGCAGCAGCAGCTCGATCGCCGCGGTGGCGTAGCCGATGCCGTGGTTGAGTGAGGTCACTCCGTGGTGCTCGTATATGCCGCGGATCGCCAGCATCGCCATCAGCACCTGCTGATCGCTGATGCGCGAGGGATCGCGGGTAAAGAGCGGCTCGAGCGCAAATGGCCGATCGGCGCTGACGATGAGATCGATCCACGAGCCTGGAATGTCGACCCGTGGCAGCTCATCGACCACTTCGTTCACCTGCGCGAGAACGATGCCGTCCGCGAAAGCGGTCGCTTCGACGATCGTCGGGGTGTCCTCGGTGTTGGCGCCGGTATAGAGATTGCCGGCGCGGTCCGCCTGCTCGGCGCACACCAGCGCTACCTGCGGTCGCAGGTCGACCAGCATGCGGGCGTAGAGCTCGACGTACGTGCCGATCGAGCCGATCTCGAGCTTGCCCTCTTCGAGGAGCTGCGCCAGGCGCACGCTCTGCGGCCCGGCGAAGGAGAAATCGACGCGCCGCGCAATACCGCGCTCGAAGAGCGTCAGATGCTCGGGACGGCTGATGCTGGGGACGAGAAGGTGCAGGTCGTGCACGCAAGCGGGATTCACCTGCACGAGCGAGCGCGAGAGGAAATCGGCTTGTTTCTGGTTATTGCCCTCGAGCACGACACGGTCGCCTGCGTGGATGAGCGACTCGAGGAGCGCGACGATCGAGTCGCGTCGGACGAGCTTGCCCTCCAGGTGCTGCGCGATCTGCTTGAGGCGGCGCCGTTTGTCCTCGCCACGGGAGTTCCAGTGCCGGCGCGAGCTGTGCTTGGGTGGCGATGCGTCCATGGTTCGAGCGCGCGATCATGCCGCGGTGCACACCGCACACGCCAGCCGGGGGTGACTCGGATGCTGCCTCGCACGGGGACCCCGGGCTCGAGAGGAACGTCGGAGTTTTTTACGTAATATCCTTTACATATCGGGGCGCGTTCGCGTTAGTCGCTGATGTTACTCACTTTGTCACTGCAGGCATGAAATCTGCAGGGTCAAGTTCACGGCGGATCCGCGCTCGCGTCAGTGGCGCGCCTTTGGGGAGGACCCTCAACATGAAACGGCTGATTTTGATTCCTGCCATGGGTTTGACTGCGGCCCTGGCGGGCGCCTCGGCGATGGCGGCTCCATCTGCCGTTTTGCCCGGTGGCACTACCACGGTGCCCGTCTACGACGGGCGGACCCCGACGACCACGACACTGATCAGCGCCAAGTGTGGATATTTCAGCATGGCTGCCTGCACCACCGGCACGAGCCTGGGGGACCTGCAGGCCACAGGCGAGGCGATTCTCCTCAGCTCCGGCGGTTTCATCGAGGCGGCGGGCACCACCGCGCTGAACCCCTACGGGGCGAACGACGTCGCACTGGGGTTCATCTTCGGCGGAACGCAGGCGCCAACAGTCACCTCCGCTATGCTCTCCATGCTCACGGGTTACTCGACCTCGGTGGAAGCGTGTGGTCCGATCTTCGGATCCACGTTCGCGGGTTGCGCCGCTGGGAGTGCCGGCACCGCGACACGCAGCACGGGTGCGGGAGACTCTGTCACTTTCACGAGCCTCGGGCAGACCAACATCCTGGGATTCCCGGCGACCGACGGTTACGTGGTGTACACCAACGCACCGACGAGCGCGCTCACGGATCCCAACAACTTCACCGTGGTTCTCAACAACGGACATGTCACCCTCTCCTTTACCGGCTTCGGACTGACGCCACCGTCCGGCGGCGGTGGTGGCGGCTCGACCGTGCCCGAGCCGGCAAGCCTCGGGCTACTCGGCCTCGGGCTCGTTGGCTTGTGGGCGCAGCGCGCGCGCCGGCGGCGCTAGACCGAGCGGCTCATGAAGTGGGCCCGCGTTGCCGGAAGGCAGCGCGGGCCCACTTGCGTTGGCTGGCAGCGTTTTTCCGGCCGGCCAAGGCTGCGATCGCGCTTGGCCCGCTGTTGGCCGGGGACCGCCGTATATACTCTGGAACAAGGCGATACCCGCGGGTCCTGAGAGCGTGAGCACATCATGGCTGGCGTACGCATTCTCATTGCTGACGACCACGAGAGCTCGAACCACAGCGGCACGCGCATCGCGGTGACCTTGCCGGTCGAGCCGGGAGCGTCGCCCGCGGCGAGCCGCTCCCGCGCCGATGGCACGGGCCCCGCTCCGTGACCCAGCACATCGGCATCGTCGCCTGCTCGGCCGAAGGGGCGGCGCTCTGCTATCGCACGGTGTGCCTCGAGGGTCCGCAATGGCTCGGGCCGCTCGCGCACCCGGAAGTGTCGATGCACACGCACTCCTTCGCCGCCTACATGCGCTGCATCGAGAGCGGCGACTGGCCGGGCGTTGCCGAGCTGATGCTCGCCGCCGCCCACAAGCTCGCGCGCGCCGGAGCCGATTTCCTCATATGCCCGGACAACACCATCCACCAGGCCATGCCGTGGGTGCTGCGCCATTCCGCGCTCCCCTGGCTGCACATCGCGGAGGTCGTGGCCAAGCACGCGGCCGAGCGCGGCTTTCACCGCCTCGGTCTCACCGGCACCCGTTATCTGGTCGACAGCGAGGTGTACCCGGAGAAGCTCGCGGCCCGCGGGGTCGAATACCTGCGTCCGACCCCGGTAGAGCGGTCCGAGATCAATCGCATCATTTTCGAGGAGCTGGTCGCCGGAGTGTTCAAGCCCGAGGCGATCCACACCTTCCAGCGCGTCATGCGCGGCATGAAGGAGGCGGGCTGTGATGCGGTGGTGCTCGGCTGCACCGAGATTCCGCTCATCATGAACGACGACAACTCGCCCCTGCCGACGCTCGACTCCACGCGGCTGCTGGCGCGCGCCGCACTCGAGCTCGCTACGGCGCACTGAGCGCCGCGGCCGTCATTCGCGCTCGAACTTGAAGGACACCTTCACCTTGGCGCGATAGGCTGCGATCCTGCCGTCCTGCATGTGCAGATCGAGCTGCACCACCTCGGCGATGCGCAGATCACGCAGTGACTGCGCCGCCTGGTTGACCGCGGCCGCCGCTGCTTTCTCCCACGACTCCGTGCTCGTCCCCACCAGCTCGATGACCTTGTAGACGCTCTCAGCCATGGCTGCTCACCTTCCGGCCCTGCGTGCCGATCGTATCTCAGTGTTGGATCGCTGCCGCCACCGTGCGGCGCCTGCGGCATGATGCTGCCGACCCCGCGCGATTGCAACGCAGAACCTGCGGTGTCGGAGGGTGAAACGGTCGAGGCTTACGCCGCGCTCAGCGTGCCTGCGGATTTCGCCGGACGCTGCCACACGGGGCGGCGCACGAGCGTGCTCTTGCCGAACAGCGACTCGATCAGATCGACGGCGAGCGTTGCGGTGCGGTTGTGCACGTCGAAAGCGGGATTGAGCTCGACGACATCGAGCGAGGCCAGGCGGCGCGTATCGGCGATCATCTCCATGCACAGCTGCGCCTCGCGGTAAGTCGGTCCTCCGGGTACGCGGGTGCCGACCCCGGGAGCGATCTCCGGATCGAGGAAGTCCACGTCGAAGCTCAGGTGCAGGTGCGTGTCTGCGTCGAGCCCGCTCAGGGCGAGCTCCATGGTCTCGCGCATTCCCATCTCATCGACGTGGCGCATGTCGAATACCTCGAGTCCCTGCTCGTGCAGGAAGCGACGCTCGCCGGCATCGACGCTGCGCACCCCGATCTGCCGCACGCAAGCCGCATCGACGGCGGGCGTGCGTCCGCCGATGCGCGTCAGCTCTGCGGGCCCGAAGCCACACAGGCACGCGACCGGCATCCCATGCAGGTTGCCGCTCGGGGAGAGCTCGCTCGTGTTGAAGTCGGCGTGAGCATCGAGCCACAGCACGCGGAGCTTGCGCCCCTGTTCGCGGCAGTGGCGCGCCACCGCGCCGATCGAGCCGATGCTCAGGCAGTGATCGCCTCCGAGCAGTATCGGCAGCCGTCCCTCGCGCAGCTCCCGATAGACGCTCTCGCAGACGAGCTCGTTCCAGCGCACGACTTCCGCGAGGTGGCGGTAGCCCCCGCGGGGCGGCTCCCAGGGGTTGCCGGGACCGCTCAGGTTGCCGCGATCGATGACCTCGAGCTCGCGTGCCCGCAGCGCGCCGAGCAGGCCTGCGACACGCAGCGCCTCGGGCCCCATGGAAGCGCCGCGGTCGGCTGCGCCTACGTCGGTTGGGGCTCCGATGAGACTCGCGCGGACCATGATCAGGCCGCAGCCGACCGGCGATCGGCGATCCGCGCGGGCTGCGTGCCGAGCAGGCCGAACAGGTCCTTCGGGTCGCGCAGCGAAGGAATGAGGTCGATCTGTACCTGTGCGCCACGCTCCTGCTGGTGGATGGTGCGCAGGTAGCGCAGCGCGGAGAAATCCTCGAGCGCAAAGCCCACCGAGTCGAATACGGTCACCTCGCCAGCGTGGCGGCGGCCGACAGCGCGACCCGCGAGCACCGCGGCGAGCTCGGTCACCGCGTAGTCCGGCGGCATCTGCTGGATCTCACCTTCGATGCGTGACTGCGGCTCGTATTCCACGACGACGCGCACATCCTCACGCAGCAGGATGTCCCGGTGCAACTCGGTCTTGCCGGGACAGTCCCCGCCCACCGCGTTCAGATGCATGCCCGGGACGACGAGCTCGGGCGTCAGGATCGTGGCGTTGCACTTGTCGGCCGTCGCAGTCGTTACGACGTCCGCCCCGGCCACCGCTGCCGCGGTCGAGCCACAGCGCACCACCTCCAGGTCTTCGAGGCGCAGCGCGGCGAGGTTGCGCTCGAGCTTGTCGGTCGCTGCGGGGTCGACGTCGTACAGGCGCAGCTCGCGGATGCCGAGCAGATGGTGAAAGGCGATGGCCTGGAACTCCGCCTGCGCGCCATTGCCGATCAGTGCCATGACGCGGCTGCCCGGGCGTGCCATGCGGCGAGCCGCGAGCGCGGAGGTCGCCGCCGTGCGCAGCGCGGTCGTGAGGGTGAGCTCGGACAACAGCAGCGGGTAGCCGCTCTGCACATCGGCGAGCACACCGAATGCGGTCACCGTGAGCAGCCCCTCCTGGGTGTTCTTCGGATGACCGTTGACGTACTTGAAGGCATACAGCCGGCCATCGCTCGCCGGCATGAGCTCGATGACACCGACACTCGAGTGCGTCGCGTGACGAGCGGACTTCTCGAACGCGTCCCAGCGCAGAAAATCCGCCTCGATCTCGCCAGCGAGCTCTTCGATGAAGCGGGCCGTGCCACGGCGCAGGAGGAGCTCCCGCACGCGGGACACCCCGATGAAATCGACCATGATCCTCGGCTCCCGTGTACGCCACCGCACGCTCCGGTGCGGGGGACTGCACGATATCTTGAGCGCAGGCACAACCAAAATATAGCCAGAAAGCTGCCATAAATGCGCAGTGTGCTGGACATTCTGTCGGACACTTCTGGCAAAATGCCAGCCCATGGATGACATCGACCGGAAGCTGATCGGGCTGTTGCGCAATGACGCACGGATGTCCGTTGCCGCGCTCGCCAAGGCCGTCGGGGTCTCGCGGGGCACGGTGCAGAACCGGATGGCCCGACTCGTCGCCAACGGCACGATCGTCGGCTATACGGTGCGCCTGAAGCCCGACATCGAGGAGCGGCGCATCCGCGCCTTCATGACCGTTGCGGTCGAAGGCAACCTCCTCGATGCGGTGATCCGGGCGCTGCGAGGGGAGCCGGCCGTCACTGCGCTCCACAGCACCAACGGGCGCTGGGACATCGTGGCGGAGCTGCGCGCCGACAGCCTCGAGAGCTTCGACCGTGTGCTCGCGCGCATCCGTCTGATCGAGGGCATCTCGCAGACCGAGACCAGCCTGCTGTTGTCGACCTTCAAATTCTGAGCCGCAGCTGCGCGCTCCTCACACTGCGCGGCTCTCGCGCGGCAGCCCGAGCGCGCGCTCGGCGATGATGTTGCGCTGGATCTGGTTGGTGCCGCCGTAGATCGTGTCGGCGCGCGAGGCGAGGAAGAGCCGGGGCAGGAGCTCCCACTCGTACGGCGGCGCGGCCGCGATCTCACCGCGGGGGCCGAGCACATCGAGCGCGAGCACACCGAGCTTCTTGCGCCAGGTGGCCCAGAAGATCTTATACGTGTAGGCCTCGTTCGAGAGCTTGCCCGCCGCGGTGCTCGAGAGCATGCGCAGCGCGCTGTGGCGCATGATCCGCAAGCCCACGTGCGCGTGTGCAAGCCGCTGGCGGATCTCCGGATCATCGAGGAGACCATTCCTCCCGGCGGCCGCGACGATGGCGCGCAGCTCGTTGGCGAACAGCATCTGCTGCGCGAGCATCGAGCCGCCGCGCTCGAACGAGAGCGTCGCCATCGCGACCTTCCAGCCTTCACCCGCTGCGCCGACGATGTTCCCGGCAGCGGTACGCGCATCGACGAAGAAGGTGTCGTTGAACTCGGCGGCACCGGTCATCTGGCGAATCGGCCGCACCGTGACGCCCGCCTGGTGCATCGGTATGAGCAGATACGCGAGACCCGCGTGGCCGCGTGACCCTGCTTCGCTGCGGCACAGGACGAATGCCCAGTCGGCGAGCTGCGCGAAGGAAGTCCAGGTCTTCTGCCCGTTCACGACCCACTCTGCCGCGCCACCGGCGGACCGCAGCTCGGCGCGGGTGCGCACGTTTGCGAGGTCCGAGCCCGCGTTCGGCTCGCTATAGCCCTGGCACCAGAGCTCCTCGCCGCGTGCGATCGGCGGAAGGAAGCGACGCTTCTGCTGCTCCGTACCGCAGGCGAGGAGCGTCGGCCCGAGCAGCTCCACGCCCATGTAGCCGAGCCGCGCCGGCGCACCGGCACGGGCATACTCCTCGGCGAAGATGACCTGCTCGGCGAGCGAAGCGTCGCGGCCGCCATAGGCCTGCGGCCAACCGATACAGCTCCAGCCGGCGGCACCGAGCGCGCGCTCCCATTCACGGCGGCGCTCGAGCTCGCCGCCGTACTTCGATAGCCCACGCAGATCGCGAAACGGTCCCGCGAGCTGAGCTTCGAGCCACGCGGCGGCCTCCGCCCGCAAACGCTCTTCCTTCGCGGTGAAACCTAACTTCATGACGCTCATCCTCGATCGGCAGGGTCAGAAAACCGGTGTAACGGCTGCGCCGCCGGCGAAGCGCCGCACGAGCCGCTCGCGCAGCCACGCGGGGCTGCCGAGCAGCGTGGCCGTGGCACGTGCGCGCTTGAAGTAAAGCTGCGCATCGTGCTCCCAGGTGAAGCCGATGCCGCCGTGCAGCTGGATGGCGCTCGCCGCACAGTCGAAGAAGGCATCACAGCAGTAGCTCTTCGCGATGGCCGCCGCCTCGGCGAGCTCCTCCGGACGCTCATCGGCGACACAGGCCGCGTACCAGGCGGCCGACCTCGCCGCCTCCACCGCGATCATCATGTCCGCGAGACGGTGCTTGACGGCCTGAAAGCTGCCCACCGGACGGCCGAACTGTATGCGCTCCTTCACATAGGCGCTGGTCATCTCGAGCACCTGCTCGGCACCGCCGAGCGCCTCGGAAGCGAGCGCGACGCGGGCGCGATCGAGCGCGTGCGCCAGTGCGGCACCCGCTGCGCCGGGCTCGCCGAGGAGCTGCTGCCGTGTGAGCGCGACTCCCTCGAGCTCGACCCGTGACATCGGCCGCGTGAGATCGAGCATGACGTGCGGCTGGATCGACACGCCGGCGGTCGCGGCCGGAATCACGGCCACGCTGAGATCGGTCGGAGAATGCGCGGCGCGCGCGAGCACCAGCAGCAGGTCGGCCGAGTCGGCGTGGATCACGAGCTCGCTCACACCGCTCAGCTCGAACTGCGCGCCACCTCCCGCGAGCACCACCTCGATGCCCTCGGGCGGCGGGCGGCCCTCGGTCCCCGCGAGCGCACAGGCGATGCGCAGCTCGCCGCGCGCGATGCGCGGCAAGAGGGTACGCCGCTGCTCCTCATCGGCCGCTGCAGCGATGAGCGGCGCGGCGAGCGCACTGGTGGCGAAGAAGGGCGAGGCGAGCAGCATGCGCCCCTGCTCCTCCTCGAGAATACACAGCTCCACCCAGCCGAGCCCCGCGCCGCCATATTCCGGGGCGATTGCGAGGCCCATCCAGCCGAGCTCGCCGAGGGTGCGCCACAGCTCGCGGTCGTAGCCGCCCGGGCGCGCGAGCGTCTCGCGCCGCTGCGCCGCGCCTGCGCGCGCGAGCAGCAGCTCCCGCGCGCTGCTGCGTATCATCTGTTGCTCCTCGCTATGGGCGAACTGCACCACGCACTCCCCGTCCGGCCGCGATCCGGCCCTCAGTACCAGTGATCCTCCAGGCTTTCCCAGATGTCGACCTTGGGCGTACCCCGATCGGCGCTGAAGTTGCCGAAACGGCCGCCATGAAATGCGAGCGGTGTGCCGTGCGCTGCCGCAATGCCGAGCACCATGCCGACGATGATCAGGTGGTCGCCGCCGCCGTGCACCGCGTGCACGCGGCTGTCGAAGCGGCACAGCGCGTCCGGCAGGTGCGGCGGGTGGGGCTTGTTGCGCCAGTGCCGCTCGATGTCGAATTTCTCCTGAGTCCGCCGGGCGAAGTTCAGCGCGAGATCGAGCTGGTGGTGCGCCAGGATGTGCACGGCGAAGGACGCACCGTGCGTGAAGGCGGCAGCCGCGCTGCTGCCACTGGCGAGACACCACAGCAGCAGCGGCGGCTCGAGCGACACCGAGGTGAAGGAGTTGGCAGTCACTCCGACCGGGCTCCCGTCCGGCCTCACCGCCGTCACGACCGTGACCCCCGTGGCAAAGAGGCCGAAGGCATCCCGCAGCTCCCGTTGTGAGAAGCCGCTGCTCACGATGAGTAGATCTCCAGCAGTCCCGCCGCGCCCATGCCGCCGGCGACGCACATGGTCACGATGGCGTAGCGCACCCCGCGCCGGCGGCCTTCGATGAGCGCGTGCGCGACGAGCCGCGCGCCGCTCATCCCGTACGGATGACCGACTGCAATGGCACCGCCATCGACGTTGAAGCGCTCGTTATCGATCCCGAGCCGGTCGCGGCAATGGATCGTCTGCACTGCAAACGCCTCGTTGAGCTCCCACAGGCCGATGTCATCGACGCGCAGGTCGTGCCGCCGCAGCAGCTTCGGCACCGCGAACACCGGGCCGATGCCCATCTCATCCGGTGCGCACCCGGCCACCGCGATGCCGCGGCACGCGCCGAGCGGGGTGAGCCCGCGACGCTCGGCGAGCTTCGCCTCCATCACCAGCACCGCCGCTGCACCGTCGGAGAGCTGCGAGGCGTTGCCGGCGGTGATGAACTCGCCCTGCGGGATGACCTTGCCCCCGCTCCACACCGGCTCGAGCTTCGCGAGTCCCGCGAGAGTCGTATCGGGCCGAAACCCTTCGTCCCGCTCGAGGCGCACCTCCTCGGTGTGCGTCGCGCCGGTGGCTTTGTCGATGAGGACCTTGCGGCTCACGACCGGCACGATCTCGGCATCGAAGCGACCCGCCTGATACGCGGCGGCGACGCGCTGCTGGCTCTGCAGCGCGTAGCGGTCCTGGCTCTCGCGGCTGATCCGGTAGCGTCGCGCGACCACCTCTGCCGTCTCGATCATCGGCATGTACATGTGCGGTGAGCGCGCGAGCACGGCTTCGGACTCCGCCCGATAGCTGTTGAAATGCTGGTTCTGCGTGAGGCTGATCGACTCGACGCCCCCCGCTGCCACCACGTCCATGCCATCCTCGACCACCTGCCGCGCGGCGGTCGCGATCGCCATCAGGCCCGATGCGCATTTGCGGTCGATGCTCATGCCCGCCACGCTCTCGGGGAGACCGGCGCTCGCGGCCGTCAGCCGGCCGATGTTGTAGCCCTGCGCACCCTGCTGAATGGCGCAGCCGAGCACGACGTCCTCGACCTCGGCGCCGTCGATCCCGGCGCGCCGCACCGCCTCGCGTACTGCATGCCCCGAGAGCACCGCGGGATCGGTGTCGTTGAACGCGCCACGGTAGGCCTTGCCGATCGGCGTACGAGCGGCGGATACGATCACGGCTTCACGCATGGCGGGCCTCCGGGACGCACACGGTACAGTGCGCGCAGCATGGCACGGGCCCGCCTTCAGCGCAGCAGGGCGAGCCAGTCACGATCGCGCGGACCAAAAGCGACGAAGTGTGGATTGAGGAGCTCCGCGCGCGTGTTGTACCTGAGCGCAGCCCCGGCGAGAGTCGTCACGGCGCCGCCGGCGGCGAGCAGCACCGCATGCGCCGCCGCCGTGTCCCACTCGCTCGTCGGCCCGAGCCGCGGGTAGACGTCCGCCGCTGCTTCCGCGACACGGCAGAACTTGAGCGAGCTGCCGATGGCGAGCAGCGCGTGCGGGCCGAGGCGGCTCAGGAAGGGCTCGAGCGAATCACCGCGGTGCGAGCGGCTGCCGACGACGCGCACCGGGTTCCCGGAGCGCTGCGCCACCGCGATCGCGGTCGGCGGCCCGGCAGAGCTCTGGCGCCACGCGCCCCGCCCTGGAAAGCCGGAGTAGGTGGTGTCGCTCACCGGCACGTGCACGATGCCGAGCGCCGGAGCATGGTCCTCGATGAGCGCGATGTTTACCGTGAACTCACCGTTGCGCGCGAGGAACTCGCGGGTGCCATCGAGCGGATCGACCAGCCAGTAGCGCCGCCACTGCGCACGCGCGGCGTACGCACGCGGCGCGGACTCCTCCGAGAGCACCGGCAGGTCGGGCGTGAGCTCGCCGAGCGCCTGCAGGATCAGCCGGTGCGCGCGCAGGTCCGCCATCGTGAGCGGCGAAGCATCGGCCTTGGAGGTGGCGGTCACCGCGCCCGCACCGTACACCTCGAGTATCTCCCGGCCGGCCGCGCGTGCAATCTCTGCAGCAGGCTCGAGCAGCCGCGCGGCCTCGGCACTCATGCGCCGCTGATCACCTTGCGCGCCTCCAGCTCGGCGATCACCCGCGCCGCGGCCGCATCGGCGCTCAACGCGGTCGTGTCGAGGCGGATCTCGGGACTCTCGGGCACCTCGTACGGGGAGTCGATGCCCGTGAAATTCTTCAGCTCGCCGCGGCGCGCCTTGCGGTACAGCCCCTTCACATCGCGCCGCTCGGCCTCGGCGAGCGGGGTGTCCACGAACACCTCGAAAAACTCCCCCGGCGCGAACAGCGCACGCGCCATGCGCCGCTCGGACCGGAACGGCGAGATGAAGGACACGAGCACGATGAGCCCCGCGTCCACCATCAGCCGCGCGACTTCGGCGACGCGGCGGATGTTCTCGACGCGATCCTGTGCGGTGAAGCCCAGGTCCTTGTTGAGCCCGTGGCGAACGTTGTCGCCATCGAGGAGATAGGTGTGGCGACCGGCCGCGGCGAGTCGCTTCTCGATGCGGTTCGCGATCGTCGACTTGCCCGCACCCGAAAGCCCCGTCAGCCACAGCACGCAGGCCTTCTGGCCTTTGAGGCGCGCGCGCAGCGGCTTGTCGACGTCGAGCGCCTGCCAGTGCACGTTCTGCGAGCGCCGCAGCGCGAAGTTGATGAGACCGGCGCCGGCGGTATTGTTGGTGAGCCGGTCGATGAGGATGAACCCGCCGAGCACGCGGTTCTCACGGTACGGCTCGAACGGAATCGGGCGATCGAGCTCGAGCTCGCAGACCCCGATGTCGTTGAGCTCGAGCCGCTCGGCCGGCTCGTGCTCGAGGCTGTTGACATTGATGCGGTGCTTGAGCGGCATCACGGTCGCTGCCAGCGTGCGGGCGCCGGCCTTCATGAGATAGGTGCGCCCCTGCAGCATCGGCTCCTCCTGCAGCCACACGAGGGTCGCCTCGAACTGATCGGCGACCTGCGGTGCGGCTGCAGCGCTCGCCAGCACATCGCCACGGCTCACGTCGATCTCCGTATCGAGCGTCAGGGTCACCGATTGTCCCGCGCAGGCCGAGGCGAGGTCGCCGTCGGCGCTGACGATGCGGGTGACCCGGCTTTCGCGCCCCGAGGGCAGCGCCCGCAGCCGATCGCCGGGCTGCACCCGGCCACTGGCGATGAGCCCGGCGAAGCCGCGAAAGTCGGCGTTGGGGCGATTGACCCACTGCACCGGCAGGCGGAAAGGCAGCGCCGCGAGCGGCATGTCGACCTCGACGCTCTCGAGATACCCGAGCAGCGTCGGACCTTCGTACCAGGGAGTGTTGTCGCTGCGTGTCACGATGTTGTCGCCGTGTACGGCCGAGATCGGAATGGCCGTGATATCGGCGAGCCCGAGGCGAGCGGCAAACTCGCGATAACAGCGCACGATCTCCGCGAAGGTCTCGTGCGCATAGCCGACCAGGTCCATCTTGTTGACCGCGAGCACGATGCGCCGGATGCCGAGCAGGTGCACGAGGTAGCTGTGGCGACGGGTCTGTACCAGCACTCCGCGGCGCGCATCGATCAGGATCACGGCGAGATCAGCGGTCGAGGCGCCGGTCACCATGTTGCGCGTGTACTGCTCGTGACCGGGAGTGTCGGCGACGATGAACTTGCGCCGCTCGGTGGCGAAGAAGCGGTAGGCGACGTCGATGGTGATGCCCTGCTCGCGCTCGGCGGCAAGCCCATCGACGAGCAGCGCGAAGTCGAGCTCCGCGCCGCGCGTGCCGACGCGCCTGGAATCGGCGGCGAGCTGCGCCAGCTGATCGTCGCAAATCAGCTTCGACTCGTAGAGCAGCCGGCCGATCAGCGTCGACTTGCCATCGTCCACCGAGCCACAGGTGATGAAGCGCAGCAGGCTCTTGTGCCCCTGTGCCTGCAGGTAAGCATCGATGTCGCCCGCGAGGAGCTCCGGCTGCGCCATCAGAAATATCCTTCCTGTTTCTTGCGCTCCATGGAGGAGGCCGCATCGTGGTCGATCACCCGCCCCTGCCGCTCGGAGGTGCGGGTGAGGAGCATCTCCTCGATGATGGCCGGGAGCGTATCCGCCGCGCTCTCGATCGCACCGGTGAGCGGGTAGCAGCCGAGGGTGCGAAAGCGCACGCGCTTCATCATCGGCCGCTCGCCGGATCTGAGCGGCAGGCGCTCGTCATCGACCATGATGAGCGCCCCGTCGCGCTCGACCACCGGCCGCTCGGCCGCGAAATACAGCGGCACGATCGGAATCTGCTCGAGGTAGATGTACTGCCAGACATCCAGCTCGGTCCAGTTCGAGAGCGGAAAGACGCGCAGGCTCTCCCCGGGTCGCTTGCGCGCGTTGTACAGCGTCCACAGCTCCGGGCGCTGCTGCCGCGGATCCCAGCGGTGCTGCGCGGTGCGGAACGAGAAGATGCGCTCCTTCGCGCGGCTCTTCTCCTCGTCGCGCCGGGCGCCGCCGAAAGCTGCGTCGAAGCCGTACTGGTCGAGTGCCTGCCGCAGCGCCTGCGTCTTCATGACCTCCGTGTGCACCTGCGAGCCGTGGGTGAAGGGGCCGATGCCGAGCCGCCGGCCCTCCTGGTTCACGTGCACCAGCAACTGCAGCCCGAGCCGCCTCGCCGTCGCATCGCGGAACTCGTACATGGCCCTGAATTTCCAGGTGGTGTCCACGTGCAGCAGCGGGAACGGGGGCGGCGCCGGATAGAATGCCTTGAGCGCGAGGTGCAGCATCACCGAGCTGTCCTTGCCGATCGAGTAGAGCATGACCGGCCGCTCACACTCGGCGACCACCTCGCGCATGATGTGGATGCTCTCGGCCTCGAGTCGTTGCAGGTGGGTGAGGGTTGCGGGCAATGCGTGGGGGGACGAGCCTTGCTCACTCACGACGGGCTCGATTCATGCAGCGGACGCTCCGGACGGATCTGGTTTATCGGGCGTAAGTTACCATCAAGGCACCCCGGCCCGCCGGGGGTCGAACTCTCCCCGGCACCGCGGGGTCCAATGCGTGCCGATGGGATCGGACGCCGGGAAACCGCGACGAAGTCACTAGGAGAGCCCGCCACAAGCGTGGTCTACTGCGAAAGTGACCGCCGAAGCACTGATGTGCCGCTGCGTGCACGGGGCTGCCCTGCTGGTCCTCTGCGCCGGAGCAATGGCCCAGGAGTCTCCTGCCGCGCCGACCGTTCCCGCCGCGATCCCCCCGGCGGCCTCCGCGGGTGGCGCTGAGGCGCCAAGTCCGGCGCAACAGCTGGAAGAAGTGATCGTCCAGACCACCGAGCCGCGTTATGTAGCCCCGACGCGCCGCGATCGAATCGGGCGCATCTGGGCGCCGGTGCTGATCGATGGCAAGGGACCGTATCGGCTGGTGCTCGATACCGGAGCCAGCCGCTCCGCCATCACCACGCGGGCGGCGCAGAGCCTCGGCGGCCCGACGCTGAGCGCCACTACGCACGTGACGGGATTCACCGGCACCGCGGTGGTACCGCTGCTCCACGTGAGCAGCCTCGAGGTCGGCGAGCTGCTCATCGGACCGTCCGACCTCCCGGTGCTCACGGACGTGTTCGGCGGCGCCCAGGGGGTGCTCGGCATCGAGGGACTCGCCAACAAGCGCATCTTTGCGGATTTCAGCCACGATCGCCTGGAGATCACGCGCTCCCACGGGGAGCGGGCGCGCGGCGGCTTCGTCGTGGTGCCGCTGACGCAGACCACCGCCGGTCTGCTGTACGCGAACGTGCGGGTCGGGAGCGTGCGCACCAAAGCGATCGTCGATACCGGCGCTCAGGGGACCGTGGGGAATCTGGCGCTGCGGGATGCGCTCATGCGCCATCCGCCGCGCAATGTCACGCACGATGAGGTGATCGGGGTCACCCTCGATGTGCAGAGCGGTGACAGCCTCGCCGCGCCGGACATCGACTTCGGCAGCCTGCAGGTGAAGGGCGCGCGCATCACCTTCGGCGACATGTACCTGTTCAAGCACTGGAAGCTGACCGATGAGCCGACGCTGACGCTCGGCATGGACCTGCTCGGCTCCTTCGAGGTGCTGGTCATCGACTACAACCGGCACGAGCTGCAGATCCGTACGCGGCAGATGCCGCAGGCGCCCTACTCGCTGCGTTACTGAAGTCTCAGGACGCTCCGCGCCCGCTTTGTCCGAGCCGCAGGAAGCGACGCCGCTCATTCCATTGATGGCGCGCGTGCAGCCGCTCGGACTGGTTCGCGGGCTCGGCCGGCAAGGCCTGCAGCGCGCGCAGCGCCGCGGCATGCGCCATCGCGACCGCGGGATCGGTCTGCAGCAGAGCACGATAGTGCTCGAGAAAGGCCTGCTCGCCCGGACCGCCCCCGCCGGTGAGGAGCTCCCGTGCGTGCGCGCCGATCGCTGCGCTCTCGCTCGCGGGCAGGTCCTTGACGTGCGCGAGCGCGTGGTCGAGATCGGCGATGAGCCGGTAGAGTGGCTGCAGCCACACCCACTCGGGGCTGGTGGTGATCTGTTTCAGGCGCTCCAGCGGCGAAGCCGGAGGTTGGAATTGCCGCTCGGCTTCGAGCAGTGCGCCGAGCACGCCCTGAAGCGCCGTGCTGCTGTCACGCAGCTGATCGAGCCATGGACGGTCCGAGGACATAGCACTCCGCTCCTGGCGCCATCGTACCCGCTCAGCCACGGGGCGCACCACAGAGCGTAGCGTCCGGGAGCTCGGCCAGCGCAGCGATGCTCTCGAGCGTCACATCGGCGCGCGGCCACCTCGCGAGCTCGCGCGGGTCGAGCGCGTAATGGCCCTGGCGTGGGAACACCGTGGTCAGCCGCTCGCCCCAGACCTTCTTCATGGCAGTGAGGATCCGCAGCTTGTCATCGATCATGACGTAATTCTCGGCCGGATAACGCTGCGCAACGCTCTCGAGCATCAGCTCCTTGTGCAGGTAGATGAGCACGCGCTGCTCGACTGCGTCCCACAGTCCGGCGCGCTGCACCTTGCGCGGCTGGAACACGACGTCACCATCCGAGAGGATCACCGTGGGCCCGAGCGCACGGCAGCGCGCCAGCGCCGCGAGAGCACCCGGATAGAGACGGTCGGCGAAGGGATAGTCGAGAAGAAAAAAAGAGACGCGCATCAGCTGCGTGTCGTCCTGATGCTCGAGGCGATAACGCTGCAGCGCGCCGAGGTAGTCCGCGTAGCCGAGCTCGGCCCGCAGCTGCTCGAAGATCTGCCAATAGCGGTCGCGGCTCTGCAGACCCACCTCGCGCTCGAGATGCGCGCTCAGGTCGTCCTGGACCGCGTCGTTGTCGAGCAGCGTATTGTCGACGTCGAAAAGAAACACCGTACCTGCCACGTTCCCCATAGGCTGCCTGTGCTCCGAGCCCGGATACCCTGCCCGCAGCCGGCAGTGTACGCTGTGCAGTGCGCTCCTTTCGGGGGGGGTGCCGTAAACCCGCGTGCCGGGTACGCGTTGCCATAAGGTCAGGGCGAAATCAGCGCACGGAGGTACCCGCCGTGATAATGCATAATCTTCCAAGTCGTGTCGGTACCCGCGCCTGCCGGCGACTCGCCGTGGCCGGCACGGCCATGGCCTTCGGTGTGCTCGCAGCCTGTCACAACGACAGTAGCGGGCCCGATCTGCCGGTCATCATTCCGACCCCGAACTCCATCGTCGTCGCGGATGTCGGCAACGGCGTCCCGGACCTTCTGGTCGCCACCACGGCCGACCAGGGCGAGAGCCAGAACCCGGGCTACGCGGACGTCATTCTGAACACACCCGGCTCTCTCGGTACCTTCAAGAGCGGCGTGCATTACTCCACCACCGGCACCAATCCCTCGAGCATTGCCGTGGCGGACCTCACAGGCTCCGGACCGCTCGACATGGTGATCGCCAATTTCGGCACCGGCAGTGTGTCGGTGTTCCTGCACGGAGCCTCGCCCGGGACCTTCGAGAGTGCGGTGGACGTGTCGACGGGCGGTGAGCCGAACCAGGTCATCGCGGCCGACCTCAACGGCGATGGCAAGCCCGACCTCGTGCTCGCCGACATGAGCGCGAGCGGCAACGCCATCGTGCTCATGGCCGATCCTGCCAAACCGGGGAACTTCCGGGCACCGATGAACCTTGCGACCGGGCTCACCACCCCCTCCGTCGCGGTCGCGGATCTCAATGGCGACGGTGCGCCGGACATCGTGGCGGCGACCTTCGATTCATCGGGCAACAATGGCGCCGTCAAGATCTTCTACCAGAACCCGCATCAGCGCGGCACGTTCCAGTCCGCGGTGAGCTTCCCGGCCGGAGCACAGCCCCAGTCGGTGAAGATCGCGGATGTCAACGGCGACGGATTGCCCGACATCATCGTGGCCAATTACGGTCCGGGCACCGATGACAAAGGCACTGCAGGGGTGTCGGTGCTCCTGCAGGATCAGGCTCATCCCGGAAGCTTCCTCGCGCCGGTGACCTATACGACACCGGGTCAGTCGATCGATGTGGCGGTGGGCGATGTGAATGGCGATGGCAAGCCCGATCTGGTGGTCGCGAGTCTCGCTCCGGCGAATACCGGCAGCGTCTCGGTGCTGCTGCAGGATCCGGCCCATGCGGGGACATTCCTCGCCTCGACCGACTACGCCGCGCTCGGGCAGCCCCTCTCCGTCGTGATCGCAGATCTCAACGGGGATGGGCATCCGGAAATCGCGATCGCGGATGGACCGAGCGCAGGCGTCCTGTTCCAGGACGCGGCGTCGCCCGGGACCTTCAGCGCGGCGGCGCAAGTGGGGTTCTGAGCGTTTCTGGCCGCGGCCCGAGGCGGCACCCGCGGCCCGAGGCGGCACCCGCGGCCCGGGGGGGGCACCCGTTCAGCGGGCCGAGTACCCTCGGGCATCCAGGCAAGCCACCATGGCTCGCCGATAGTCGGCCGGGTTGCCGGTCTGCTCCGGGCGGGTCGGATCGAAGCCGGACTGGCTCACCGCCCAGCTGTGGCACTCGTAACGGTCGTTCTGAGTCTGCTCCTCGGTCTGACCGTTGCGGGGATACACGTACACATCGCCTGCCGTGCCGGCATAGCTCGATTGCGGCGCCTGCTCGTACGCTCCATTGGTGTCCGCACTGCCCTCGCCCTCGGCGGCGGGGGGCGGATCGGTCACGACGTAGCCGTTATCGGCCGGGTTCCAGGTGTAGTAGAGGCTGTTCCAGTAGTAGTACGGCATTCCGCCCCACCAGTACGTGACATAGCCGACGGGGAGTACCGGGAGGTACCAGGCCCAGCCGGGGTAGTACCAGCAATGCGGCCAATAGCCCCCGTGCCAATAGCCACCGGCCCAGGGATGGCCACCGCCGTGCCAGTAGTAGCCCGCCGATGGGGTACCGACGCCCGGGTGCGGCGCCACCGTTCCCGGCCGGCTGACGTACCCCGTGTGCGCGACATGGTTAGCGGTGTAGGCAAAGCCGTGGCCGGTCGGGGCGACGTAATGCCCGGCGTAGCCGCCGTAGCTGTGCCCTGAGAAGCCGTAGTGCGGCGCTGCGAACGCATGGCCGCCACCGTAGCCATAGGCGTGGCCGGCGTAGCCACCGACGTGAGCTCCGCCGAAGGCGTGCCCACCGCCAAAGCTGTGGCCGCCGCCGGAGAACCCGCCACCACCGGAGAAGTGGCCCCCGCCACCTCCGCCAGCGTGGCCGCCACCTCCACCCCCGCCGCCATGCTGCGCATAAGCCAGAGGCGCGGCCGCCCCGATCGCTACCGAGATCAGCAGCGCACCGAGGCTGCGCGTCACGCTGCGCAGGACAGCTCGTGGGGTCAGTCGTGTCGTCGCTTTACTCACAGCTCATCACCCCGTTTCACGCCGAGCTCACATGTGGCGTGCGCCGGTGATTGATTAGACGCCCGGCCGCCTTCGCCGTTCAAGCTCACGGGTATTAAAACGCAGTAATCCCGAGGGCCGTTGACCACTGTCATAACGCCTCCACGCGCTGGGGCATGGGAGGCTGGCGAGCGCGTTTCAATCGTGCAAAACCACGAGCAGCGCAGCGTTCACGCAGCGTTCAGAAGACCATGTTGACGGCAATCGCGGGCGTCACGGTCGCGGTAGTGTTGCGGCCGATCTCGATCATCCGCACGCCGAGCAGCGTCCCCATGCGCGGACTCCAGTTGTATTCGATGGCCGGCGCGAAGCCGATCGACCAGGAGGACCCCGACTGCGCATCGATCGATTCGCCAGCGGGCGTTGCGCCCGAGGGTGGCATCGTCCCGCTGAGGTGCGTGCTGTCGTTGTGTTGGTAAACCACATCCAGCGCGAGCACCCAGGAGCGTGTCAGGCTGTACTCCACCGCCGCATCCGCCGTGAAGCCATCCCCGGGCCACGCCCGCCCGCTGAAGCCGTTGCTGGTGCCGTACACGCTCGCGTCATGCACGCTCACCGACGAGGAGAATGCGTACATGAGATCGAGACGTCCCCGCAGGATGCGGCCGTTCGGCATCCAGAAATAGTCCTGCAGGTAGAGGTTGATGTTGGTCGTCCACGCGCCGGCTCCCAACCCTCGCTGGCACTCGTCAGCCGCTCGTAGCGGCCCGTCGGCAAGGTTTCCTGCAGCACGAGCGAAACGTCCGGCGTGTGGCCGCCGTCGCGGTAGTGCGCCAGGCCGTAGGCGAGTTGCAGCGTGAGATCGCCGACACCCACACCGGGGCTGCTCGGCGCGCCGGCTGGCAGGCTGTAGAAAAAGCGCGGAATGAGCCCGGCGGTCACGTCGTTCGTGAGCCCGTACAGCATGTACGTCAGTGAGCCGAGCTGCTGATCGCGCGCGGCGGATTGACGGTTGCCGCTCGTGTCCAGATGGCCGACGGTGATGATGTCGAACAGGTAAGGCTCGACCAGCACGTGGCCCGTCGGCATGGTCGCGGCGTTGGGGGCCAGCATCGGACCGGTCCACCAGGCATCCTGCCGCGACTGCTCCGCCGCGGCCGGCGCGCTCGCCGCGGGCAGCAGTCCCGCCAGCGCGCATAGCGCGGTGAGTGTCATGTCGATGCGCACTGTGACGCAGCTCACACTCACGCAAATCCTTAACTTTCCGTAACCCGGTCAGCACGCGCAGAGCTGCGACGTTGTTAACGCCCAGCAGCCGGGAGTTCCGGCTCAATAGCGACCACTCGAAACCAACTTTTCAGGAGGACGCCCATGTTCAAGTCCATTCGCAGCGTCGTGACCGCCACGCTGGCCACCGCAGCCCTCGCCGGCCTCGCCACGAGTGCGCTCGCCGACGAGACGCAGTGGCAGAAGAACCATCCGCGCCGCACCGAAGTCAACGCGCGGCTCGCCAACCAGAACAAGCGCATCCATACCGAGCGCAAGGAAGGCGAGATTACCAAGGCGCAGGCCCAACAGCTGCATGCCGAGGATCACGCGATCCGCCAGGAAGAGCGCACCATGGCGAGCACCAACAACGGCCACATCACCAAGGCCGAGCAGCGCGCGCTCAACCAGCAGGAAAACCAGGTCAGCAGGCAGATCGGCAAGTAAGCCGCCGACAGTCCGAGGCGGGAGCGCGGCGCGCTGCGCTCCCGCCTTCCTCTGTGCGCGCGAGCCTGCGCGCCCCGGCGCATGCCTTCAGGCACGCAGCGAGAAGGGCGTGAAGTCCGTATCGCGATCGTAGTAATCCTCCCGCTCGGCGCGTTTGAGGAAACCGACGATCCAGTAGGTGGCCGGGGTCGCCAGCACCTCCCAACCCGACTTCAGCACGTACTGTGTGAGTGTCACCGTGACGAGTGCTGCGGCCGGCCAGCGCCCCGCGAACGCAATGGTATAGAACAGCGCGGAATCGACCAGCTCTCCGCAGAGCGTCGAGCCGATGGTGCGCGTCCACAGCCAGCGGCCGCCGGTGAGCAGCTTCAGTTTCGCGAGCACGTAGCTGTTGACGAACGAGCCGCACCAGAACGCCACCATCGAGCCGCAGGCAATGCGCGGGGTGTTGCCGAACATCGCCTCGATGGCTGGCTGCTGCGGGCGCCAGAAGTCCGCCGGCGGCAGCTTCACGATCACCACCGACATGAGCGAGGCGAACGCCAGCGCGGCAAAGCCGCTCCACACGACCCGCCGGTCGCGCGCATAACCGTACACCTCGGTGAGAATGTCGCCGAAGAAATAGGATATCGGGAAGAACAGCACACCCGCCATGAAGGTGACCGGTCCCCAGCCGGGCACGTGCACGGTCGCGACCTTGGCTGCGCCGATGAGATTCGCGCACAGCACTACGCACACGTAGGCTCCGAGGATCAGATCGTAGTAGCGGTAGCTGCGCGTGGGGCGCTCGGCCGCCACCGGCCAGGGCGTCGCGCTCACGTGGGCAGGGCCGGCACCACGGTCGCCGCCGCCTCACCGAAGCCGATGCGCACGTACGGCGCGCGCTCGCACCAGCCGCGCAGGATCACGCGGTCGCGGTCCTCGAGGAAAGCGCGGCTCTCCCCATCCGCGAGCGCGAGCGGCGCGCGACCGCCTGCGGTGAGCTCGAGAAGCGAGCCGGCCGCCGCCGGCGTCGGCCCCGATTGAGTGCCGCTGCCCAGCAGGTCGCCGGGCTCGAGATTGCAGCCATTCACCGTGTGGTGCGTCACCATCTGCGCGATGGTCCACCACGAATCGCGGAAGGAGCTGTGCGAGAGCCGTTGCGGTGGCTGCCCCTGCGCACGCATGCGTTCGGTGTCGATCCAGGCCTCGAGCTGAATGTCGATCGCGCCCGCGCGGCGTTGCGCGGCATCATCGAGGTACGCGAGTGGCGCCGGCTCATCGGCGGGACGCGCCCAGGGCACGCGAAACGGCGCGAGCGCCTCGAGCGTCACCACCCACGGAGACACCGTGGTGGCGAAATTCTTGGCGAGGAACGGCCCGAGTGGCTGGTACTCCCAGGCCTGCACATCACGCGCCGACCAGTCATTCAACAGGCACACTCCGAACACGTGGCGCTCGGCCTGCGCCAGCGGCACGCGCATGCCGGGCGCGTTCCCCGCGCCGATGAAGATCCCGAGCTCGAGCTCGTAGTCGAGGCGGCGCGTCGGGGCGAGCTGTGGCCGAACGGCGCCCGGGGGCATCAGCTGGCCGTGCGGGCGGATGAAGGGCTCGCCGGAGATGCGCACCGAGGAGGCACGGGCGTGATATGCGATCGGCACCCACTTGTAGTTCGGCAGGAGCGGTTGGTCCGGCCGGAAGAGTCGCCCGACCGCGGTCGCGTGGTGGATCGAGGCGTAGAAATCGGTGAAGTCCCCGATCGCCGCCGCGACGCGGAACTCGCTCGCGGACTGCGGCACGAGTAACGGCCGCAGCCGTGCCTCGAGCGCGGAGCCGCTGCGCAGTGCCACCGACAGCGCAGCGCGCAGCGCGCTGCTCGCTTCGGGGCCGGCCGCCATGAGCGCATTGAGCACCGGCTGGGCGCAAAGCGAGAGCGCCTCGGCAGCCTGCCCGGCGAGGAGCCCGAGCGGCTGCAACGCGCCGAGGTCGAGCACCGCATCGCCGATCGCAACGCCGGCGCGAAAGGGCTCGGCGCTGCCGGCGCGCCGGAACACGGCGAAGGGCAGGTTCTGCACTGGGAAATCGTTGCCGGGAGCGTTGGCGCTCTCGACCCAGCTGCGCAGCGCCGGGTCGTGGGTCGCGTTGAGCTCACTCACCGGCGTGACCGCTTGCGCGCGCGTGCTCGCTGCCGGACGGGCGGCTGGAAATGCGCCCGCAACCCCTGCCACACCTGTCCATAGTCGCGCTGTCGGAGCGGTGTCTCGAGCGCATAGCGTGTCGGGCGGATGAGCGCGCGCGTCTCGAACATGAAGGCCATGGTGTCGGTGATGGCAAGGGGCCTGGAGGTGTCCGCGGCGCTCGCCTTCTCCCAGGTGGCCGCATCGGGTCCGTGGCCGGTCATGCAGTTGTGGAGCGAGGCGCCGCCGGGGGCGAAGCCCTCGGCCTTGGCATCGTAGACGCCCTCGATGAGCCCCATGAACTCGCTGGCGATGTTGCGATGAAACCAGGGCGGACGGAAGGTGTCCTCCATCACCAGCCAGCGCGGCGGAAAGATCACGAAGTCGAGCGCGTCGACCCCGGGCGTGTCGCTCGGGGATTGCAACACGAGAAAGATCGAGGGGTCGGGGTGATCGTAGCTGATCGAGCCGATGGTGTTGAAGCGGCGCAGGTCGTAGCGGTACGGCGCGCAGTTGCCGTGCCAGGCGACCACATCGAGCGGCGAGCGATCGATGCGGGCCGACCACAGGTGGCCCGCGAACTTGGCCACCAGCTCGAAATCCCCACTGCGGTCTTCGTACCACGCCACCGGTGTCTGGAAATCACGTGGATTGGCGAGCCCGTTCGAGCCGATGGGCCCGAGGTCGGGCAGCCGCAGCGGCGCACCGAAGTTCTCGCACACATAACCGCGGGCCGGTCCATCGAGGAGCTCCACCCGCAGCCGCAGGCCGCGCGGGATGACCGCGATCTCGAGGGGCCGCACCTCGAGCACGCCGAGCTCGGTGGCGAGCCGCAGCCCGCCCTGCTGGGGCACGATGAGCAGCTCCCCATCGGCGTCGTAGAAGAAGCGCCCCTGCATGGAGCGGTTCGCCACGTACCAGTGAATACCGCAGCCGGAGTGCGCATCCGGGGCGCCATTGCCGCCGAGTGTGATGAGTCCGGCGAGGAAGTCCGTCGGCTCACGCGGCAGCGGCGGTGGCGACCAGCGCAGCGCGTGCGGCGGCGGCTCGCAGCCCGAGAAGTCGCTGGTTAGACGTCCGTCATCGATACGCTGAAAGCTGCCGTGCACCGCCGCTGGCCGGATGCGATAGAGCCAGCTGCGCCGGTTCGCGTGGCGTGGCGCCGTGAACGCGGTGCCGGAGAACTGCTCGGCATACAGTCCATAGGCCGGTCGTTGTGGCGAGTTGCGTCCCTGCGGCAGTGCGCCCGGCAACGCCTCGGTGGCAAAGTGATTGCCGAATCCGCTCTGGTACTGAGTTGCAGTCGTGAGGGTCGGCTCGACGGCGCGGTCCATGATGCAGGCACTCCCGCTTCGGTTGCGCCACTATAGTGTCCCACACCGCGTTGCGCGCGTCCCGGCGCAGCCGGCTGCCGTCGCAGACCTGCTAACATCCGCCGGTGCCGCTCGCCCGTCTCTGCCTCGCCATCGCGTTGGCCACCTGCACCCTCGGCGCCGCCCGCGGAGAATCCCCCGAACCCGTGGCGCCGGCGTTCGTGCCGTTCGCGCACTCGGCACTGCTGGCGGTCGATGCCGCCGCGGTCGCCGGCGGACTCCTGCTGCGCGTGCGGCGCGCCGGCGGCGAGTCGCCGCCCGTCGTGCAGGATGTCGCGGTGACGATCGATGGCGTCACGACCGCGGCGACGCTGCGGCCCGATGGCGGCTGGTTCTGCGCGCTTCCATCCGGATCGCCGCAGGCCGGAAAGACGATCGCGGTGACGGTGGGCCACGATGGGATCCGCGAGGTCCTCGATGGGCGCCTGCCCGGCCCGGCGGCGGCTTCCCGCCCGAGCAGTCCCGGCGCAACGAGCGGCATGAGCAGCAGTCGCAAGCAGCTGCTCTGGTGGGTCCTCAACATCGCCGTGGTGCTGATCGCAGCGATCGCGATCTCGCGACGTACCTCGTGACGCCCGGGCATCGGCTCACGGTGCGGTGAGCGCGCTCAGGTATCGATAGAAGAACTCGTTCCCCTGGTAGAAGGAGGCGACGCGCACGCGCTCATCGCGTCCGTGTGCCCGCACGTCGTCGCGATCGACGGCAATGCCCGCGACGCCGTAGGTGGGCAGGCCCGCCGCGCGCGTCGCGATACCGTCGGTGGCGCTCGGATTCATGAACGGTACGACCGGCAACCCCGGCCACATTGCGTTCACGGTCCTCTCGAGGGGCTCGAGCATGGCGGGCAGGAGCGGCGAAGGTGGCAGAGCCCGCTGCGCCGGGGCCGTATCGGAGACGTTACCGTCGTCGGCGACGTAGCGCACCGTGATGGCCGGATCGCTCAACACCCGCACCAGCTCCCCCCGCACCTCCTCCTTCGAGTGCCCCGGCAGGATGCGGCAGTTCACGATGGCCTGGGCGCGCTGCGGCAGAGCATTGTTGGAATGCCCACCCTCGAGGCGCGTCGCGACGCAGGTCGTGTGCATCATGGAGTTCAGCTCAGGATCGCGCGACAGCCGCGCGATCGCCTCCGCCTCGGGCGGCGTGCGGGTGATGGCGAGCATGTCCGCGGCGGTCTGCCCCTGGGAGAGCGCCGCCATGCGCTGGAAGTAGCCGCGGGTGATGTCATTGAGCTCGAAGGGAAAGGAGTACCGGCCGATATTGAGCAGCGCGGCGGCGAGCTGGTAGATCGCATTGTCGGGCCGCGGCAGTGAGCTGTGGCCGCCGCGGTTGGTTGCCGTCAACTGGTAGTCTGCATACATCTTCTCCGTGGCGCTGAGTGCGAACTGCCGCGGGACACCGCGCTCGGAGGTGATCGAGTAGCCGACCACGCCATCGTGGTTGAGCACGAATTCCGCATCGATCAGGGCGCGCCGGTTCCTGACGAGCCACTCGACGCCGTTGCAACAGCCGGCCTCCTCGTCCGCCGTGAGCGCGAGGATGAGGTCGCGGCTGCCCCGATAAGCCTCCTCCCGCAGTCGCAGCAGCGCCGCCGCCATGATGGCGTCGCCGCTTTTCATATCGAGAGCGCCGCGGCCGTAGAAGTAGCCCTCCTTCTCGATGAGCTGGAAGGGATCGGTGCTCCAGTCCTCGCGCCGTGCCGCGACCACATCGAGATGCCCGATGAGCAGCACCGGCCGTCGGCTGCCCGTGCCGCGCAGGCGCACCACGACGTTCTTCTTGCGGTCCTGCGGTCCGGCGACGACCACGTCATCGGCCGGAAAACCCGCCGCGAGAAAACGCTGCGCCAGCGCCTCGGCGGCGGTGGTGACGTTGCCGGTCGCGTCGCTGGTGTCGATCCCGATGAGCTGCCTGAAGATCTCGTGTGCCAGCGCATCACTGCGGCCCTGCGCCGTTTTCGCGGGCGGGCTCGCCGCGTGCGCGGCGCTCGCCAGCAGCAGGGTAGCGAGGATCGGCAAGCACGCCGGGCGAGCAGCGGCTGCGCCGAGGATGCCGCCGCGCCGAGCCATGATCACCTCGCCGACTCGACCACGAGCAGCCGGAAGGTCCCCGGCAGGATCGCCGGGCGCGGATGCGGGCTCGCGGGCGTCGCCGGCGGAGTCGGGCCGAAGCTCGCCGTGACGAGAAAGATCCGGTGCGAGTGCTCATCGAGCGCCATGGTGCGGGCGCCGCGCTGCGTCGGAATGGATTGCGCGACCTGCGGGCTGCCGTCAGCGCCGGCTGCCACCGCGGTCAGCACTCCCTCACCGCAGGAGGCAAACGCGAGGTGCATGCCGGAATCGTACTTGGCGCCATCGACACCGCCGCCGATCGGCGCGGCGCCGAGCGTGCGACCGGAGCGCGCATCGACCACGGCCATGACCTCGTTGCCGCAGCCCGCGTACAGCCGTTGCCCGGCGATATCGATCGCGAGCCCGGAGGGCTCCTCGCAGCCGCTCAGCGGCCAGACGGCCGTCACCTTCATGTGCTGCGCATCGATGCGCGCCACACTGCTCCTGTCCTCGAGATTCACATACACGCTGCCCTTGCCGTCGCTGACCGCGAATTCCGGCCTGGCATCGAGCGGGATCGTGCCGACCACCGTATCGCTCCTCGCGTCGATCACGGTTGCATTGCGGCCGCGTCCGTTGAAGGCCAGCACCCGGTGAGTAGCCGAGTCGTAGAGAATCGCATCGGGATTCGCGCCGGTGGTCTCGATGTCCTTGAGCCGCGCGAGCGTCTTGAGATCGAACACCACCACGGTGCCGCTGCGGCCCGCGCTGATGTAGCCATGGCCGACATCGGTCGCGAGCGCGATGGCGTGCACGCCCGCCGTGTCGTCGATGGTGCCGATGAGTGTGAGCTTGTCGCTGTCGACCACCTGCACCTGCGTGCCGTGCGCGATGAAGAGCCGATGGGCCCCGTCATCGAAGGTGAGGTCATCCCAGCCACCGTCGCCGGGCAGCTTCACCTCCTGAGAGAGGTGGTATGCCGGAGCCGCCTGCACCGCGGCGCCGGGCGCCGCGAGCGCGAGGAGCGCAGCAAGCCCTGTCGGCAAAGCCGTCACCATCACAAAGCCGTCACCATCAGTGGATGACCCGTGCGCACAGGTCGAGCAGCGGTCCGGGCAGGAGCCCGAGCGCCAGCACCGCCGCGGCGTTGACGCCGAGCGCGAAGCGCACGCCCGCCTCGCGCAGCGCCGCCGGCTGAGCGCCGACCGGCTCATCGAAATACATGAGCTTGATGACGCGCAGGTAGTAGTACGCGCCCACCACGGACATGGCCGCGGCCAGCACCACGAGCCACAGGTGGTGGGTCTCCCACAGCACCTGGAAGATGCGCAGCTTGGCCCAGAAGCCGATGAACGGCGGCACCCCGGCGGTGGAGAACATCAGCACCATCATCGCCGCGGCGAGCAGCGGGTCGCGACTGTGCAGACCCTTGTAGTCATCGAGCTGGTCCGCCTCGAAGCCCTTGGCGCCCGCCAGCAGGATCACGCCGAAGGAGCCGAGCGACACCAGCACGTAGGCGAAGGTGTAGTAGAGCGCGGCGGCGTAACCATCCGGGGTGCCGGCGACGAAGCCGAGCACGATGAAGCCGACGTTGGCGATGGTCGAGTAGGCGAGCATGCGCTTGAGATTCGTCTGCACCAGTGCCACGACGTTGCCGACCACCAGCGTCAGCACCGCGAGCGCGGCGAGCATCTGCGTCCACTGCGCCTCGGTGCCGGCGAGGCCCTGCGCGAGCAGGCGCAGCGCCAGGGCGAAGTAGGCGATCTTCGGGGCGGTGCCGATGAACAGCGTCACGCTGGTCGGCGCCCCCTCGTACACATCCGGCAGCCACATGTGGAAGGGCACCGCGCCGAGCTTGAAGGCAACCGCGACGACGATGAAGGTGAGACCGAGCACCACGCCGCCGCTCAGTGGCGGGTGCAACCGCGCGGCGATCGTGCCGAGATCGAGCGAGCCGGTGAGTCCATAGATGAGCGACATGCCGTAGAGGAGCGTGCCGGAGGCTATGGCTCCCAGCACGAAGTACTTCATGGCGGACTCCGCGCTCACGCCCGAGTCGCGGTCGAAGGCCACCATCGCGTATACCGAGAGCGCCAGCAGCTCCACTCCCAGGTACACCGTCACCAGGCTGTTGGCGGAGACCAGCACGCAGATGCCGAGGAGTGCCGTGAGCGCGAGCACGTAATACTCACCGCGCTGGATGTTGCGATGCTCGAGGTAGGCGCGCGAATACAGCAGCGCCACCGCCACCAGCAGGAACGCCGCGAGCTTCAGCACCACGCCGAGCTCATCGGCCAGGTAGGTCCCGTCGAACAGCAGCGTGCGCTCGCGCACCTGGCCGTAGCGCACCAGCAGCGCCGCACCCACGGCGAGCGCCACGAGCGTGAGTGTGGCGGTGAGCCCACGGCGGCGCTCGCCGGCGAATACTTCGATGAGCAGCAGCACGCAGATGGCGCACACCAGCCAGATCTCGGCCACCGCGGGTGCGTAGAGCAGTGTTTGATCCATGATGCTACAGCTTGGTGGCGACCGCCTGGCTCAGCAGATGGTGGACGGTCGGCTGCATCACCTTCAGCAGCGGCGCCGGCCATACGCCGATGACGAGCACCGCGACCGCGAGTGCGCCGAGCACGATGAGCTCGCGGCCGTTCAGGTCCTCGAGCGCCGCGACCCGCGGGCTCAGCACCGGTCCGAACACCACGCGCTTCACGAGCCACAGCGTGTAGGCGGCACCGAGTATCAGGGTCACCGCGGCGAGCGCCGAGTACCAGAAGCTCGCGCGGAAGCTGGCGATGATCACCAGGAACTCCCCGACGAACCCGGAGGTTCCCGGCAAGCCGCAGTTGGCGAGCGCGAACAGCACCATGAAGGCGGCAAACATGGGCATGGTGTTGACGACGCCGCCATAGTCGGCGATCTGCCGGCTGTGCAGCCGGTCATACAGCACGCCGACGCACAGGAACAGCGCCCCGGACACGAGCCCGTGCGAGACCATCTGCACCATCGCGCCATCCACTCCCATGCCCGCGCCCTGGAGACTTCCGGTGCTGCGGACGATCTCGTACATCACGAAGGCGCCGAGAGTCACGAATCCCATGTGTGAGATCGAGGAGTAGGCGATGAGCTTCTTCATGTCCTGCTGCACGAGCGCCACATAGCCGATGTAGATGACCGCGATCAGCGAGAGCGCGATCACGAGCAGATCGAGCTCGCGGCTCGCATCGGGGGTGATCGGGAGCGAGAAGCGCAGGAACCCGTAACCGCCCATCTTCAGCATGATGGCCGCGAGGATGACGGAGCCGCCGGTCGGCGCCTCGACGTGCGCGTCCGGCAACCAGGTATGCACGGGCCACATCGGCACCTTGACCGCGAAGGCGAGCATGAAGGCCGCGAAGATCCAGCGTTGCTCGCTGAGCGACAGCGGCAGCGCCTGGAAGCTGGCGATCGAGTAGCTGCCGGCCTTCACGTACATGTAGATGAGCGCCGCCAGCATGAATACCGAGCCGAGGAAGGTATAGAGGAAGAACTTGATGGTGGCGTACACCCGCCGCGGGCCGCCCCAGATGCCGATGATGAGGAACATCGGAATCAGCATCGCTTCCCAGAAGAAATAGAAGAGCAGCGCATCGCTCGCGGCGAACACCCCGATCATGAGTCCTTCCATGATGAGGAAGGCGGCGTAGTACTGCGCCACGCGCGTCGCGATCACCCGCCAGGCGGCGATCACGACCGGGACCGTCATGAAGGCGGTGAGCACGATGAGGGGCATGGAGATCCCATCGACTCCGAGCGCGTAGAACGCCTGGAAGCGCGGTATCCACGGCAGATGCTGCGGATACTGGAGAAGCGGAGTGGTGGTATCGAAGTGCGCCCAGAGTGGCACGGCGAGCCCGAGGGTCGCGAGCGAGGCGGCGAGCGCGAGCCAGCGTCCGATGACGATGTTGCGATCGCCGAGCGCGAGCACCAGGATCCCTGCGCCGATCGGCAGCCAGATGAGCCAGGACAGTAGTGCGTGCATCGTGCCGCCCTCTCCCATCAGCCGCGCAGCTGCAGGACGAACCAGCCGAGCAGCAGCGCCAGGCCGATCATCATCCAGAAGGCATAGGAGTAGAGGTAGCCGCTCTGCACGAGCCGCAGCACGCTGCCAAGCCAGGTTACCTCGCGCGCGGTGCCGTTCACCATCACGCCATCGATCAGCACCTCATCGCCACCCTTCCACAGGCCGATGCCGATGCCGCGGGTGAGCGGCGCGATGATCCGCTCGTTCACCCAGTCGAAGTAGTACTTCTGCGTGAGCAGGCGGTACAGCCAGTGGAAGCGCTGCTCCGCACGGTCCGCCCACTCGGGATTGCGCAGGAAGAAGAAATACGCGGTCACGGCGCCGGCGAGCGCCAGCCAGAAGGGCGGCGAGATAAAGCCGTGGAGGGCGAAGGAGACCCACGCCGGCCGCGCGAACTCCTCTGCCAGCCTGCCGACCACGTCGTTCCCGGGCAGCACGAAGATCGAGCGCCCCCAGTAGTCGCCGAACAGCACCGGCACCACGGTGAGCGCTCCGATCAGCACCGAAGGGATGGCGAGCGCCACGAGCGGCACGGTCACCACCGCCGGGCTCTCGTGCGGATCGTCGTGGCCGTGCTCGTCGTGGCCGTGCCCCTCGTGGCTGAGCGCCGGGGAAGCGGCCGGGGCCGCCGGGTCGCGGAAGCGCTCCTTGCCGTGGAAGGTCATGAAGAGCAGCCGGAAGGTATAGAGCGAGGTGACGAAAACGCCGAGCAGCACGCACCAGTAGGCGAAGCCGCTGCCGAAGCGATGCGACGCGCCGACCGCCTCGATGATGGCGTCCTTCGAGTAGAAGCCGGCGAAGAACGGGGTACCGATGAGCGCCAGTGCGCCGATCCAGCAGGTGACGGCGGTCACCGGCATGTACTTCGCGAGCCCACCCATGCGGCGCATGTCCTGCTCGTGGTGCAGCGCGATGATCACCGAGCCCGCCGCCAGAAACAGCAGCGCCTTGAAGAAGGCGTGCGTCATCAGGTGGAAGATCGCCGCGCCGTACGCGGAGGCGCCGAGCGCCACCGTCATGTAGCCGAGCTGCGAGAGCGTCGAGTAAGCGATCACGCGCTTGATGTCGTTGCTCACCACACCGAGCAGGCCCATGAAGAACGCGGTGATGGCACCGATCAGCATCACGAAGGAGAGCGCCGTGTCCGAGTACTCGAACAGCGGCGACATGCGCGCCACCATGAAGATGCCGGCCGTCACCATGGTGGCGGCGTGGATCAGGGCCGAGATCGGCGTCGGGCCTTCCATCGAGTCAGGCAGCCACACGTGCAGCGGCACCTGCGCGGATTTCCCCATGGCGCCGATGAACAGGCAGATGCAGATCAGCGTGAGTGCGGGGACGGCGGAGCTTGTGGTCATCGGCAGCAGTGCGTGCGCGAGCCCCGGCGCCGCGGCGAACGCGGTGCGGTAGTCGAGGGAGTAGGTGTAGTACGCGATGGCAGCGATCCCGAGCAGGAAGCCAAAGTCGCCGATGCGGTTGACGAGGAACGCCTTGAGCGCCGCGAAGGTTGCACTCGGACGCGTGTACCAGAAGCCGATCAGCAGGTAGGAGACGACGCCGACCGCCTCCCAGCCGAAGAACAGCTGCATGAAGTTGTTCGCCATCACCAGCATCAGCATGGAGAAAGTGAACAGCGAGATGTAGCTGAAGAAGCGCGTGTAGCCGGGATCATCGGCCATGTAGCCGATGGTGTACACGTGCACGCACAGCGACACGAAGGTCACCACCGCCATCATGAGCGCGGTGAGGCGGTCGACCAGGAACCCCACCTCCATATGGAAGCCATCGCTCACCAGCCAGCCGTAAACCGCGTGGTCATAGAGCGGCGCGCGCTCGAAGTAGACCTGCCGCAGAACGAGGAGCGACAGCACACACGAGATCCCCACCGCCAGGCAGGCGAGAGTGTGCACACCCGCACGTCCGATGACGCGCCCACCGAGCCCCGCAAGCGCCGCCGCAAGCAGCGGCAGCAGCGGGATGGCGAGCAGCACGTTGGCATTGAGCGGATGCACGTTCGATCAGCCTTTCAGCGTATTGAGGTCCTCGACCTCGATGGTGCGGCGCTCGCGGAACAGCACCACGAGGATCGCGAGCCCGATCGCGGACTCGGCCGCCGCGACCGTGAGGATGAAGAACACGAACACCTGGCCGTTGAGGTCATCGAGGTAGCGCGAGAAGGCGATGAAGTTGAAGTTGGCGGCAAGCAGCAGCAGCTCGACGCACATGAGCAGCAGGATGAGGTTCTTGCGGTTGAGAAACACACCGGCGATGGCGATGGCGAACAGCACCGCCGAGAGTGTCAGCTGCTCGCCGAGCGGGATCATGGGCGCGGCTCCGGCGGCATCTTCACTACACGCAGCCGGTCCGCCGGCCGCACCGCGACCTGTGCGGCCACGTTCTGCTGCTTGTAGCCCGCGCGGTGCCGCAGGGTGAGGGAGATCGCGGCGACGATCGCGACGAGCAGCAGCACCGCAGCCAGCTCGAGCGGGTAGGCATAGCGCGTGTAGAGCAGACGGCCGAGCTCGAGCGTGTTGCTGTAGTCGGCCGGGACCGGCGCGCCGCCGTGGCTCGCATCGATGCCCAGCCGGCCGCGCGCCCACACCACCCCGACGATCTCGACGATCACCGCCCCGGCGGTGAGCCAGCCGAGCCAGGCGAAGCGCGTGAACCCTTCGCGCAGCCGCTCGAGATCGATGTCGAGCATCATCACCACGAACAGGAACAGCACCATCACGGCGCCGACGTAGACGAGCACCAGCACCACCGCCAGGAACTCCGCTTCCAGCAGCAGCCAGATCGCCGCGGCGGTGACGAAGCACATCACCAGCGCGAGCGCGGAGTACACGGCGTTGCGCGCGGTGATGACCGCGAGCGCCGCCGCCACCAGGATGGCTGCGAACAGGTAGAACAAGATATGGATCAGCATGGTGTGCCGCCCGCCTCCCCTTTGCCGCAGGCACTCATCGGTAGGGCGCGTCCGCAGCCTTGTCGGCGGCGATCATCGCCTCGTAGCGCTCGCCGACCGCGAGCAGCTTGTCCTTGCTCATGATGTTCTCGCCGCGCTTCTCCATGTGGTACTCGTGGATGCGCGTCAGCACGATGGCATCCACCGGGCAGGCCTCCTCGCAGAAGCCGCAGTAGATGCACTTGAACAGGTCGATGTCGTAGCGCGTGGTGCGCCGCGTGCCATCGGGGGCGACGTCCGAGTCGATGGTGATGCACACCGCGGGGCACACCGCCTCGCACAGCTTGCAGGCGATGCAGCGCTCCTGGCCGTTCGGATAGCGCCGCAGCGCGTGCAGCCCGCGGAAGCGCGGCGACTGGGGCGTTTTCTCCTCCGGGTAGTTGAGCGTGTACTTGCGGCTGAAGAAGGTGCGCGCGGTGACCCAGAGCCCCTGGAGGAGCTCCGGCAGCAGGAAGGTCTTCAAGGGATTGCGCAGCATGGCCGGGCCTCACTGATACCAGGGACGTGACCAGGGGCCCACGTGGTACGCCGCCATGAGCATCTCCAGGCCGATCCACACGAGCGTCACCGGGATCAGGGCCTTCCAGCCGAGGCGCATGATCTGGTCGTAGCGATAGCGCGGGAAGGTGGCGCGGAACCACAGAAACAGGAACACCAGCGCGAATGCCTTGAGGAACAGCCATGCGAAGCTCGGCGCACCGAGGAAGCTGTTGCCGAGCAGCGGCCAGCCCTGGAACGGACCCTGCCAGCCGCCGAAGAAGAACACCGCGGTGAGCGTCGAGATCAGGATCATGTTGGCGTACTCGGCGAGGAAGAACAGCGCGAACGCCATTCCCGAGTACTCGACGTGAAAGCCGGCGACGATCTCGGACTCGCCCTCCGCCACATCGAAAGGGGCGCGGTTGGTCTCGGCGACTCCGGATATGAAATACACCATCAGCAGCGGAAACAGCCAGAACCAGTTCCAGGAGAGCAGCCCGCCGGCTTGCGACTCGACGATCTTGCCGAGATTCATGCTGCCGGTCGCCATCAGCACTCCGACGAGCGCAAAGCCCATGGCGATCTCGTACGCGACCATCTGCGCGGCCGAGCGCATCGCGCCGAGGAAAGCGTATTTCGAGTTGGCGGCCCAGCCGGCGATGATGATGCCGTAGACGCCCATGGAGGTGAGCGACAGCAGGTAGAGGAGCCCGGCATCGGCGTGCGACACGACCACCGTCGGCGACAGCGGGATCACCGCCCAGGCGGCGAAGGCCGGGACGAGCGTGATCATGGGCGCGAGGCGAAACAGCACCTTGTTGGCGTGGCTGGGGACCACCACCTCTTTCATGAGGAGCTTCAGCACATCGGCGAAGGGCTGCCCGAGGCCCGGCAGCAGCCCGAAGATGCGCACCCGGTTCGGGCCGCGCCGCAGCTGCATCCAGCCGATCACCTTGCGCTCCCAGAGCGTGAGGAGCGCGACGAGGATGATGAGCGCCACCGTGATGACGAGAATCCAACCGGTCGCCTGCGCGTAATCCGGAAGCGCCAGCCAGCGGGTCGTGAGGCTCTGCATCACCGCGGGGCCTCCTCAATAACTCGAGAGCGACGCGCGACCATCGCGGGTCCTCTGCAGCGAGGCGGCGCGGCGCACGAGGGCGTCGATCTGGTACATGGGGACGTCCGCGACCGTCACGGGTGGCGCCACTCGCGCGCCCTCGGGAGGCCCCTGCACCGCATGCGTCCCGGCGTAGGGTCTCGGCTCGAGCCCTTCACAGCGGGCCCGCAGCTCGGCGAGGACCTCCTCCGAGGAGAGGTACTCGAAGCGTGGCAGGCCGAGCAGGTTCCCGAGCACGCGCAGCACCTTCCATCCCGGCCGCGCCGCTCCGACCGGCGTTGCTGCCCCGGGCTGGCTCTGCCAGATGCCTTCGCAGTTCACGTACGTGCCGGAGCTCTCGGCAAAGGTGCCGCTCGGCAGCATGAGGTGCGCGAAGCGCTTCACCTCTTCGCTCGCGTACGGCGTGATCGCGACGACGAGCTCCGCCTGCGCGAGCGTGCGCTGCGCCTCGGTATCGAGCGTATCGATACCCGGCTCGATGCCGCCGCAGAGCAGGTAGGCGCGCAGGGGGGTCGCGAGCATCTCGCGCACCGTGAGTCCGGGCGTTGCCACTGGCTGCCCGCCCGCGTCGCGGTGCGGCACGGCGCCGGCGAGATAGGCGCCGGCCGCGTTCGCGCCCTCCGTGAGCCGCCCCAGCGCAGCGCCGGTGAGCTGCGCGAGTGCCGCCGCGAGTGCCCGCAGGTCTGCGAACCCCGGGTGGCGTGCGGCGAGCGCGCCAAGCCACACCGCCCGGCGCGCGCCGGCGGTGAGCGCCTGCACGGTCGAGCGATGGGCATCGGTCACCGCGGCGCCGCGCACGACCCTCTCCACGTGCGCCGGCACTGCCGAGCCCCTGGCAGCGGCCGCAGCCGCCACGAGCGCGGCGAGCTCCGTGACCATCGCGCCCGGAGTGCAGCTGAGATACCCGGCGAGGGGAAACAGGTACTGGAAGCGCGCCGGATTCAGCATCGCCACCTTCGCGCCGCGCCTGGCTGCCTTGCGCACCCGGTGTGCGAGCATCGGCGCCTCGCGCCGCAGGTTCGAGCCGACGATGAGGAGCGCATCGAGCGCATCGACCTCTGCGAGGCGCATGCCGAGCATCGGGTATGGCGGGTCCGATGACTGGTCGCGGAAGTCGCGCTGGCGCAAGCGGTGATCGATGTTGCTCGAGCCGAGTCCGCGCGCGATGCGCGCGGCGAGATAGAGCTCCTCGGTGCTGCTCGAGGGGCTCGCCAGGATGCCGAGGCTCGCGGCGCGGTCGCGCAGACCCTCCGCCGCCAGCATGAGCGCCGGCTCCCACTCGCTCTCGCTCCATTCGCTGCCGCGCCGCACGAGCGGAGTGCGCAGGCGGTCGGCGCTGTAGATGCCCTCGTAGCTGAAGCGGTCGCGGTCGGCGATCCAGATCTCGTTGATCGCCTCATTCTCGCGCGGCACGACGCGCATCAGCTTGCCGCGCAGCACGTGACCGAACAGGTTGCTGCCTACGGCGTCGTGCGGCGAGACGAGCGGCACCGCACGCATCTCCCAGGCACGCGCGCTGAAGCGATACGGCTTGGAGACGAGCGCGCCGACCGGACACAGGTCGATGACGTTGCCCGAGAGCTCATGGTTCACCGTGCTCTCGATGTAGCTGCGCACCTCCATGTGCTCGCCGCGGCCGATCATGCCGAGCTCCTGGATTCCGGCGATCTCCTCGGTGAAGCGCACGCAGCGGCTGCACTGGATGCAGCGGGTCATGTCGGTGGCGATGAGCGGTCCCAGGTTCTCGTCGGCCACGACGCGCTTGCGCTCGTGATAGCGCGAGATGTCGCGACCGAAGCCGACCGCGAGGTCCTGCAGCTCGCACTCCCCGCCCTGGTCGCAGATCGGGCAGTCGAGCGGATGATTGATGAGCAGGAACTCCATGGTGGCGCGCTGCGCGCCGATGGCGCGCGGCGATTTCGTGAAGACCTTCATGCCTTCGGCCACCGGCGTGGCACAGGCCGGCAGCGGCTTGGGCGCCTTCTCGACCTCGACCAGGCACATGCGGCAGTTGGCGGCGATCGCGAGCTTCTCGTGGTAGCAGAAGCGCGGCACGTAGATACCGCTGCGGTCGGTGGCGCGGATGATCATCTCACCCTTGTGCGCTTTCACCGGCACGCCGTCGACTTCGATGTTGACCTGATCGTCCGCCATGTTCCGTTCCTGCGCCGCTAGGCGGCGCGCGCCCCGGCGCCGTCGCTCACCAGGCTCCGGCCGCCGTGATCGATCATGTACTCGAACTCGTGGCGGTAGTGCTTGAGGAAGCTCTGCACCGGCCAGGCGGAGGCATCGCCGAAGGCACAGATGGTGTGCCCCTCGATGCGGTTCGCCACATCGAGGAGCAGCCCCAGCTCCTCGCGGCGCGCCTGCCCGGCGAGCACCCGCTTCAGCATGCGATTCATCCAGCCGGTGCCCTCGCGGCAGGGCGTGCACTGGCCGCAGGACTCCGCCATGTAGAAGCGCGAGATGCGCTCGAGCACCCGCACCATGCAGGTGGTCTCGTCCATGACGATCGCCGCGCCCGTGCCGAGCGCCGAGCCGGCCGCCTTGACCGAGTCATAGTCCATGTTGGTCTTGAGCATGATCTCACCGGGCACCACCGGCACCGAGACCCCGCCGGGGATGACCGCCTTGAGCTTGCGCCCGCCGAGCACACCGCCGCAGAGCGCCAGAAGATCGGCGAACGGCACCCCGAGCGGCAGCTCGATGTTGCGCGGCTTCTCGACGTGCCCGGAGACCGAATAGATCATCGTGCCGCCGGAGTTTGCAGGTCCCAGGCCGGCGAACCACGCCGGCCCCTTGCGCAGGATGGTCGGCACGGAGGCATAGCTCAGCGTGTTGTTGATGGTGGTGGGCGCGCCGTAGAGCCCGAAGTTGGCGGGGAACGGAGGCTTGAAACGTGGCTTGCCGGTCTTGCCCTCGAGCGAGTCGAGGAGCGCGGTCTCCTCGCCGCAGATGTAGGCGCCGGCACCGATGAACGTGTGCAGATCGAAGTCGATTCCCGAGCCCTGCACGTTCTTGCCGAGCAGCCCCGCGGCGTAGGCTTCCGCGAGCGCCGCCTCGAAGCGCGGCACCGGCTCGCCGAGGAACTCGCCACGGATGTAGTTGTAGGCCACCGTCGAGTTGGTGGCGTAGCCCGCGATGGCGAGGCCCTCGATGACCGCGTGCGGGTTGTAACGGAGGATGTCCCGATCGTGGCAGGTGCCCGGCTCGCTCTCGTCGGAGTTGCAGACCAGGTACTTCTGCACCGGCGAATTGCGCGGCATGAAGCTCCACTTCGTGCCGGTCGGAAAGCCCGCGCCGCCGCGGCCGCGCAGCCCGGACGCCTTCACCTGGTCGATGACCGTGCCGCGCTCGGGCTTCTCGCGCAGCAGCCGCTCCCACACCTCGTAGCCGCCGATGCTGCGGTAGGCGGCGAGCGTCCAGGAGCGCTCGAGCTTGAGCGGCTCGAAGGCGGTGAGGTTCATCCGCTCGGCGTAGCGGCTCTCGAGGTCGCTCATTTCAGGGCATCCAGCAGCGCATCGAGCTTCTCGGGCGTGAGGTGCTCGTGGAACACGTGGTCGACCATCATCATCGGCGCCCCGGTGCAGGCGGCGAGGCATTCCTCCTCGCGCTTGAGGAAGATGCGTCCGTCGGGGGTGCTCTGATTGCCGCGGATGCCGAGCTTGCGCTGCGCGTGCTCGAAGAGCTCCTCGCCCCCGCGCAGCATGCACGAGATGTTGGTGCAGATGCTGACGTGGTGGCGTCCGCACGGGTGGGTCTCGAACATGGAGTAGAAGCTCGCCACCTCGTACACCTGCACCGGCGGGAGCTTCAGGTACTCGGCGACCGCGTCCATGAGATCGGCGCTGAGAAAGCCCTGGTTCTGCTCCTGCGCGGCGCGCAGCGCGGCGAGCGAGGCTGAGCGCTGCCGGCCGGGCGGAAACTTCGCGACCCAGTGATCGATCTCGCTGCGGGTCTTGTCCGAGAGCAGCGAGAGCTTGCTCACCATGGCGGTGCCGCCAACCCCGACGCTGCTGCGCTCGCTCATCGGTCGATCTCCCCGAACACGATGTCCTGGGTGCCGATCACCGCCACGACATCCGCGAGCATGTGGCCGCGCACCATCTCATCGAGCGAGGCGAGGTGCGCGAACCCCGGCGCGCGGCACTTGAGGCGGTAGGGCTTGTTCGCGCCATCGGACACCAGGTACACGCCGAACTCGCCCTTCGGCGCCTCGATGGCGGTGTAGGTGTCGCCGGCGGGCACCTCGTACCCCTCGGTGAAAAACTTGAAGTGGTGGATGAGGGCTTCCATGTCCTCCTTCATGCGCTCACGCCGCGGCGGCCGCACCTTGCGGTCATCGATCATGGTGGGACCCGGATGCGCACGCAGCCAGTCGACACACTGGCGGATGATGCGGTTCGCCTGGCGCATCTCCGCCACCCGCACGAGGTAGCGGTCGTAGCAGTCGCCGTTCACCCCGACTGGGATGTCGAAGTCCATGCGGTCGTAGACCTCGTACGGCTGCTTCTTGCGCAGATCCCACTCCACGCCCGAGCCGCGCAGCATGGGGCCGGAGAAGCCGAGCTGCATGGCACGCTCCGGGCTCACCACGCCGATGTTGACGGTGCGCTGCTTCCAGATGCGGTTGTCGGTGAGCAGGGTCTCGAAGTCATCGACCGCCGCCGGGAAGGCATCGGTGAAGGCCTGGATGAAATCGAGCAGGGTGCCACTGCGTGCCTCGTTCCAGCGCCGCGCTTCCTTCTCCGAGCGCCAGCGGGACACCTGGTACTTCGGCATCGACTCGGGCAGATCCCGGTACACGCCTCCCGGGCGATAGTAGGTGGCGTGCATGCGCGTGCCGGAGACCGCCTCGTAGACGTCCATGAGCTCCTCGCGCTGCTTGAAGCACAGCAGGAACACGGTCATGGCGCCGATGTCGAGGCTGTGCGAGCCGAGGAACATCAGGTGATTCATGATGCGGGTGATCTCATCGAACATCACCCGGATGTATTGCGCCCGCTCGGGCGGCTCGATGCCGAGCAGCCGCTCGATGGCGAGCACGTAGGCGTGCTCGTTACACATCATCGAGACGTAATCGAGCCGGTCCATGTAGCCGATCGACTGGTTGAAGGGCTTCGACTCGGCGAGCTTCTCGGTGGCGCGGTGCAGCAGCCCGATGTGCGGGTCGGCCTTCTGGATGACTTCGCCATCGAGCTCGAGCACCAGGCGCAGCACGCCGTGGGCCGCGGGGTGCTGCGGCCCGAAGTTCATGGTGTAGTTGCGGATCTCGGTGGCGGGGTTGTCCATCAGCGCGGCACCTGCGGATCCTTCAGCGCGGGCTCGTAGCGGTGGTCAAGCCGGATGACCTTCGGTACCAGCACCCTCGGTGTGATGGTGACCGGCTGGTATACCACGCGCTGCTTGTCGGGGTCGTACTGCACCTCGACGTTGCCAATGAGCGGGAAGTCCTTGCGGAACGGATGCCCGATGAAGCCGTAATCGGTGAGGATGCGGCGCAGGTCGGGGTGTCCGCGGAACAGAATCCCGTAGAGGTCGAAGGCTTCGCGCTCGAACCAGTTCGCGCTCGACCAGATCCCGACCAGCGAGTCGAGCACCGGCTCGGCGGTGTCGGCACAGACCGCCTTGAGGCGCAGCCGCTGGTTGTGAGTGATGGAAAGGAGCTGGTAGACGACCGCGAAGCGACCGGGCGCGCCCGGATCGAGCGCTGCGCCCTCCGGGAAGCGGGCGCGGCTGAATCCCGATCGGGTGGCGCTGAAAGTCTCCCAGTCATCGCGTGCGTAGCTCAGGTAGTCGACGCCGGCGACGTCCATGAGCATCTCGAACCGCAGGTCCGGCGCATCGCGCAGCGTGCGGCAGACCCCGAGCAACTCCGCCGGCTCCACCTGGTAGGCGAGCTCGGCCGCGAGCGATGGCAGACGGCGCACGCTGCCCTGCAGCTGCGCGTCGACCTTGCCCGCGAGAGCTTCAATGCGCTCGCTCACCACTCCAACCACCTCATATGCTTCGGCTTGCTATCTGGCGATGGCGCCCGTGCGGGCGATCTTCTTCTGCAATTGCAGGATGCCGTATATCAGCGCCTCCGCGGTCGGTGGGCAGCCCGGAACGTACACGTCGACGGGAACGACACGATCGCAGCCGCGCACCACCGAGTACGAGTAGTGATAGTAGCCGCCCCCGTTCGCGCACGAGCCCATCGAGATCACCCAGCGTGGCTCGGCCATCTGGTCGTACACCTTGCGCAGGGCCGGGGCCATTTTGTTCACCAGCGTTCCCGCCACGATCATGACGTCCGACTGCCGCGGACTCGGCCGGAACACCACGCCGAACCGGTCGAGGTCATAGCGCGAGGCGCCCGCGTGCATCATCTCGACGGCGCAGCAGGCGAGACCGAAGCTCACCGGCCATAGCGAGCCGGTGCGCGCCCAGCTGATCAGATCATCGACGCGAGCGGTGACGAATCCGCGCTGCGCAAAGCCTTCGGTGTTTTCCGCCGCTAGTCCCACTCGAGGGCTCCCTTCTTCCACTCGTAGACGAAGCCGACCACCAGGATGCCGAGGAAGATGCCCATCGCAGCCAGCCCGAACCTTCCGATCCGGCCGAGCGCGACCGCCCAGGGGAAGAGGAAGGCGATCTCCAGGTCGAAGACGATGAAGAGAATCGCCACCAGGTAGTAGCGCACGTCAAAGCGGGTGCGTGAGTCCTCGAACGCCTCGAAGCCGCACTCGTACGGCGAGAGCTTGGCCGGATCGTCGTGAAAGCGCGAGAAGTAGCGGCCGAGGCCCGTGCCGAGCACGAGCATCACCACCGCCAGCGCCGCGGCAATGACGAGGAAGATGAGGACCGGCAGGTAGTTCGACAGCATGCGACCCGAGTGCGTAAAAAAGGCAGATCCGACCGGGACCTGCCCCCTCTTTCAAGGGGGCGCATTGTAGCAGCGTGGTCGCTGTTTTTGGCGTGGCCCGGCGGGCAGCCGGTGTCATGCTGGTGCCGACGGTCGGATTCGAACCGACACGCCTTGCGGCGCTAGCCCCTCAAGCTAGTGTGTCTACCAATTCCACCACGTCGGCAACATCTTTCACTTCGGAGCCGGAGCCGGAGCCGGAGCCGGCGCTGGCGCGGGCGCCGGCATCTGCGCCGGCGTGCTCTGCACGGGCGCGCTCTGCGCGGGCGCGGACGTCGCGGGTGCCGGGGCGGTGCTACTGCCCGGCGCCGATTTCGGCGGCGGCAGCGCTGCCTCCTCGAGAATCGTCTTCTGCGCCTGCTCCTGCTTGGTGGTGGAGGTGCCGAGATAGGCGAGCGCGAGGCTGTTCACCATGAAGATGGCCGCGAACACCGCGGTGGCCCGCGAGAGCGCGGTGGTCGCGCCGCGCGCCCCGAAAACCGTTCCGGAGGCGCCCGCGCCGAAGCCGGCGCCCGCATCCGCGCCCTTACCCCGTTGCAGCAGCACGAGCCCCACGATCACCAGCGAGGAGAACACCTGTACGAAAGTCAGAATCCACCGCAACATCGGAAAAACCCACTGGTCCCGTCACCGCGCAGCGGTCAGGATCGTCAGAAACTCATCGGCCTTGAGCGAGGCGCCACCAATCAGCCCTCCGTCCACGTCGGGCATCGCGAACAGCTCCGCAGCGTTGCCCGCCTTGACGCTGCCGCCGTAGAGGATGCGGGTGGCGGCCGCGATCTTAGCATCCCGCTCGCCCACCCGCGCCCGGATGAAGGCGTGCACCTCCTGCGCCTGCTCGGGGCTCGCGTTGCGTCCCGTGCCGATCGCCCACACCGGCTCATATGCGATGACGGCGTGCCCGAGAGCGCCCGCGCCACAGAGCTCGAGCACCGCATCGAGCTGCCGGCGGATCACCTCCTTGGCGCGCCCGGCGTCGCGGTCCGACAGCTGCTCACCCACGCACAGGATCGGCACGAGTCGTCGGGCATGCGCCGCCGCGAACTTGCGCGCGACGAGCTCGTCGCTCTCGCGGCACTGCAGTCGCCGCTCGGAGTGCCCGACGATCACGTACTCGCAGCCGACATCCTTGAGCATGGCGGCCGAGATCTCGCCCGTGAAGGCGCCGTGCGCCTCGGCACACACGTCCTGCGCCCCGAGACTGAAGACCGAGTCACGCAGCAGCCGCGCCGCTTCCTGGAGATACACGAATGGCGGACAGATGACGCAGGCCGCGGTCGGCTTGGCCGGCGCGCCCGCCAGCAGCTCCTCGATGAGCCGTGAGGTCTCGGCGCGCGAGCCGTGCATCTTCCAGTTTCCGGCAACGATCGGGTGGCGCATCTAGCGGGCACGCCTCGCGGAGGTCAAAAAAGGGCGCGCGATGATAGCGATGCGAGGGGGGCCGCGCAACGCTCCGCTCCGGCAGGCGCCTCAGGCGGCGGCGCGCCTGACGATCTCGGCGAGCTCGGTGGCGACCGCGCGGGTCTCCGCCTCTTCCCGGCCCTCGACCATCACCCGGATCACGGGCTCGGTGCCGGACGCGCGCAGCACGACTCGACCCTCGCTCCCGAGCTGCTGCTCGATGCGCCTCACCGCCTGCTGGATGAGTGGCACGTGATTCGGATCGAAGCGGTTCGCTACTTTCACGTTCAGCAGGATCTGCGGGAACTTGCGCATCGCGGAAGTGAGCTCGGCCAGTGAGCGGCCGGTCTGCTTCATCACCGCGAGCACCTGCAGCGCCACCACGAGCCCATCGCCGGTGGTGGTCTTGTCGAGGCACAGAATGTGGCCGGAGGTCTCCCCGCCGAGCACTCCCTGGCTCTCGCGCAGCATGGAAAGCACGTAGCGATCGCCGACCGCGGCGCGCCGGAACTCGATGCCCGCCGATCGCAGCGCCATCTCGAGCCCGAGGTTGCTCATCACGGTGCCGACCACAGGGCCGCGCAGCTCCCCCGACTGCTGCAGCGCGCGCGCCATCACGTACAGCAGCTGGTCGCCATCGACGATCCTGCCGAGGTGATCGACCATCACCAGCCGGTCGCCATCACCATCGAGCGCCAGGCCGACGTTGGCGCGCACGCCGGGCACCGTGAGCTGCAGCAGATCCGGTGCCATCGAGCCGCAGCCGTCGTTGATGTTGCGCCCGTTGGGCGAGCAGCCGATCGGCACGATCTCGGCGCCGAGATCGGCGAGGATACGCGGCCCGACCTTGTAGGCAGCGCCATTGGCGCAGTCGATGACGATCTTGAGCCCGACGAGGTCGAGTCCGGCCGGCAGCGTCGAGGCGCAGAACTCCTGGTAGAGCGTACGCGAGCGGTCGGCGCGCGTAGCGCGGCCGAGGTGGCGCGAGGCACGGGTGAGCGGCGGCTGCTCGAGCTCGGCCTCGATGCGCTCCTCGAGCGTATCGGAGAGCTTGGCACCCGAGGCATCGAAGAACTTGATGCCGTTGTCGTCGTAGAGGTTGTGCGAGGCGCTGATCACCACGCCGAAATCGCAGTTGAAGCGGCGGGTCATGTAGGCGATACCGGGCGTCGGCAGCGGTCCGATCAACATCGCATTCACTCCCGCCGCCACGAATCCCGCCTCGAGCGCCGACTCGAACATGTAGCCGGAGAGGCGCGTGTCCTTGCCGATGAGCACCGTGCCGCCCTGCGGGGCGAGCACACGCGCCGCGGCGCTCGCCAGCTTCAGGGCAAAATCGACGGTCATGGGATGCTCGCCGACGCGCCCTCTCACTCCATCGGTGCCGAAATAGCGACGACTCATATCAGGCTCCAGTCCCTACGGCTGCCGTTATCTTCAACGCATCCACCGTCGCGGCGACATCGTGCGCGCGTATGATGCGCGCACCCTTGAGCGCGGCAATTACCGCGAGCGCGACGCTGCCGTGCACGCGATCGCCGGCCTCACGCCCGGTGAGTTTGCCGACGGTCGACTTGCGGGACAACCCGATCAGCACGGGATGGCCGTCGGCCACCAGCTCCGGGAGATGCCGCAACAACGTCAGATTGTGCTCCACGTTCTTGCCGAAGCCGAATCCGGGATCGACCGTCAGGCGCGCGCTCTCGATGCCGGCGCGACGGCACGCCGCTACGCGGTCCGAGAGAAACGCGCGCACTTCGACCACCACATCGAGGTAGTGCGGCGCGAGCTGCATGGTGCCGGGGTCCCCCTGCATGTGCATGAGACACAGGGCGCAGCCCGTTGCGGCCGCGGCTTCGAGCGCGCCGGGCTCGCGCAGCGCGCGCACGTCGTTGATGAAGCCCGCGCCCGCCCCGGCGGCGGCGCGCATGACCTCGGGCTTGCTGGTGTCGACGGAAAGGACGACCCCGCTGTCGCGGGTGGCCTGGCGGAGCCCCTCGATCACCGGCAGCACTCGCCGCAGCTCCTCCGCCACCGTGACGGACTCGGCCCCGGGGCGGGTGGACTCACCGCCCACATCGATGATCGCGGCGCCCTCTGCCGCGAGCCGCACGCCGTGCGCGACGGCCGCAGCGGCCGTGGCGAAACGCGCACCGTCCGAGAACGAGTCAGGTGTGACGTTGAGCACGCCCATGACGACCGGCTGGCTCAGATCGAGCGTCTTATCCGCGCACTTCAGGAGCAGCTTGCGGTCCCCCACACGCGGCAAACCCCGACGCTCAGCACCAGGTCGCCCGATGGTCAGGGAACAGCCTAACCATCGGCTCGGAGGGTCAATGCTGACCGGCGGGTATGACCGGAGTCCCGGCGGGCGCAGGAGCCGTCGGCGGGCGGTTCGAGAGCGAGTCATCCCAGCCGGCAGGTGGTTTCGGAGTCTTGCCGGCCATGATGTCCTTCAGCTGCTCCTCGTCGATGGTCTCGTACTTCATGAGCGCGTCGGCCATCACGTGCAGCTTCTCGAGCGCGGTCGTGAGGATCTGGCGGGCGCGCTGATAGTTGCCCTCGATGACGCGGCGCACTTCCTCGTCGATCGCATGGGCAGTCACATCCGAGACCTGCTTGTGCTGTGTCACGCTGCGTCCGAGGAACACCTCGCCGGTCTCCTCCGAGTACGTGAGCGGCCCGAGCTTGTCCGACAGGCCCCACTTGGTCACCATGTTGCGGGCGAGCTCGGTGGCGCGCTCGATGTCGTTCGAGGCGCCGGTAGTGACCGACTCGGGCCCGAATATGAGCTCCTCGGCGATGCGACCTCCGAACAGTGTCGCGATGGCGCTTTCCAGGCGACGCTTGGAGAAGCTGTAGCGGTCCTGCTCGGGCAGGAACTGCGTCACCCCGAGTGCGCGGCCGCGCGGAATGATGGTGACCTTGTACACCGGGTCGTGCTCGGGCACGGTCATGCCGACGATCGCGTGCCCCGCCTCGTGGTAGGCGGTCATGCGTTTCTCGGCCTCGCTCATGACCATGGAGCGCCGCTCGGTGCCCATCATGATCTTGTCCTTGGCGCGCTCGAACTCCTCCATGCCGACGATGCGCTTGTTGGCGCGCGCCGCAAACAGCGCCGCCTCGTTGACGAGGTTGGCGAGATCCGCACCCGAGAACCCCGGAGTGCCGCGCGCGATCAGGGCAGGCTTCACATCGTCCGCCAGCGGCACGCGCCGCATGTGCACACGCAGGATCTGCTCACGCCCGCGCACATCCGGCAGCGGCACCACCACCTGCCGGTCGAAGCGTCCCGGACGCAACAGCGCCGGATCGAGCACGTCCGGGCGGTTGGTCGCGGCGATGACGATGATGCCTTCATTGCCCTCGAAGCCGTCCATCTCCACGAGCAGCTGGTTGAGCGTCTGCTCGCGCTCGTCATGGCCGCCGCCGAGGCCCGCGCCGCGGTGGCGCCCGACCGCATCGATCTCATCGATGAATATGATGCAGGGAGCGTGCTTCTTCGCCTGCTCGAACATGTCACGCACGCGCGAGGCGCCGACGCCGACGAACATCTCGACGAAATCGGAGCCGGAGATGGTGAAGAAAGGGACCTTGGCTTCTCCGGCGATGGCGCGCGCGAGCAGCGTCTTGCCGGTGCCAGGGGAGCCGACCATGAGGACGCCCTTGGGAATCTTGCCGCCGAGCTTCTGGAATTTGCCCGGATCCTTGAGGAAGTCGACGATCTCGCCCACTTCCTGCTTCGCCTCATCGACGCCCGCGACATCGGCGAAGGTCACGTTCACCTGATCTTCGCCCAGCAGCCGCGCGCGACTCTTGCCGAAGGACATCGCGCCGCGCCCGCCCGAGGCTCCCTGCATCTGTCGCAGCATGTACAGGAATACGAGTATCAGCAGCAGCGCGGGCGCCATCTGCAGGAACAGCTGCCCGATGAAGTTCGGCGGCTTCGGCTCGCGCGAGTCGAGCGTCACGCCGGATTTCAGCAGCGTGCCGATGAGCGCGGTGTAATCGGTCTCGGGGTTATGCGTCTTGAAGGTCGACTTGTCCTTGTGCACCCCGTAGATCATCTCCCCCTGCAGCACCACCGACTCGACACGGCCGTTCTTCACGTCCTCGATGAAGGTGCTGTAGGGGATCTCCTGAGGCTGGCCGACGGTCGGCATGTAGCGGCTGAACACGGCGAGCAGCACGGCTACGATGACCACCCAGAGCAGGATGTTCTTTGTCAAATCGTTCAAAGGCTTCCGTCCTCGTCCGCCGCGTGCGGGTCCAGCTTCAAGGCAACCTACACCAAGCGAAACTGCATGGCCAGTAGATACATCTCGGGGCTGCGGGAGCGCGACGCCTGCGGCTTCAGGAGCTTCACCGCCCCGAAGCGGGCGCGAGCCGCCTGCAGCAGCTCCACGAACCCCGAGCCCTGAAAGACCTTGATCAGGGCGTTGCCGTCCGGCTTCAAGACGCGCTCGGCCATCTCGAGCGCCAGCTCCGCCAGATGCATCGAGCGGGGCTGGTCGATCGCGTCCACCCCGCTCAGATTGGGCGCCATGTCCGAGAGCAGCACATCGACCTGGCGGCCGGGAAGCAGCTCCAGCAGCCGGTCGAATAGCTCGGACTCGCGGAAATCACCCTGCACGAACTCGACTCCCGGCAGCTCCGCCATCGGCAGCAGGTCCGTCGCCACCACACGACCGCGGACACCCACCTTGCGCGCCGCGTACTGGCTCCACGCGCCCGGGGACGCGCCGAGGTCGAGGCACACCGCGCCCGGCTTCAGCAGCTTCACGCGCCGGTCGATCTCCTCGAGCTTGAACACCGCCCGCGAGCGCCACCCTGCGCTCTGCGCGCGCTGCACGAAAGGGTCGGCGAAGTGCTCCTTCAGCCAGCGCCCGCTGCTCCTCGAGCGCCGCTTCATCGGCAAGGCCGCATCATCAGTGTGGAGGTCCCCCGCCGGGTATAAGTTCCACTTGCCTCAGCTGAGACGCACCGCCACGATCTCGTAGGAGCGCGTGCCGCCCGGCGCCGCGACGTCCACGACCTCACCCTCGGACTTGCCGACGAGCGCCCGGGCGATCGGTGAGGTGACCGAGATGCGGCCGGCGCGGATGTCCGCCTCGTCCTCGCCCACGACCTGGTACACCACGCGCGCGCCATCGGCCTGATCCTCGAGCTCCACGCAGGCACCGAAGACCACCTTGCCGGTATTCGGCAGGCGCGCCGGATCGATGACTTCGGCGCTCGCGAGCTTGTGCTCGATGTCCTTGATGCGGCCCTCGATGAAGCCCTGCTGCTCACGCGCAGCGTGATACTCGGCATTCTCCGAGAGGTCGCCGTGGCCGCGGGCTTCGGCGATCGACCTGATGATGGCCGGGCGCACCTCGGACTTCAACCGCTTGAGCTCGGCGCGCAGCGTCTCGGCGCCGCGCAGCGTCATGGGCGTGCGCCTCATGTGGCGAGTGCCTCGGTGTGCAGATCCTGCAGGCGGTGCACTTCGACCTCATCGACGTGATCGAGCGCCTCGCAGGTGGCAAGTCCCGCCGCGACCGTCGTGTAGTAGGTCACGCGATGGTGCACCGCCTCGCGCCGAATCGAGTTCGACTCGAGGATGGCCTGCTTGCCTTCGGTGGTGTTGACGATGAGATCGATCTCGTCGTTCTTGATCATGTCCACGATGTGCGGCCGCCCTTCGCGCACCTTGTTCACCCGCCGGCAGGGCACGCCGGCCTCGGCCAGCGCCCGCGCGGTGCCTTCGGTCGCGACCACCTCGAAGCCGCGCTCGATGAGCTTCCTCGCCAGCGTCACCGCCGGTGCCTTGTCGCGGTCGCGCACGCTGATGAAGCACACGCCCTGGCGCGGCAGCACGATACCGGAGGCCGACTGCGCCTTGGCATAGGCCTCGCCGAAGGTACGGCCGGTACCCATCACCTCACCGGTGGATTTCATCTCGGGACCGAGAATCGGGTCCGCCTCCGGGAACTTGACGAAGGGGAACACCGCCTCCTTCACCGAGAAGTACGGTGGCAGGCGCTCGACGGCACCGACCAGCTGCTTGAGCTTGTGTCCGGTCATGACCCGTGCGGCGATCTTCGCGAGCTGCAGCCCCGTCGCCTTGGACACGAAGGGCACGGTGCGCGAGGCGCGCGGGTTCACCTCGAGGACGTAGATGACCCCGGCCTGAATGGCGAACTGCACGTTCATGAGGCCGATGACGTTCAGGGCGCGGGCGAGCTTGCGCGTCTGCTCGCGCAGCTGCGCCTGCAGCTCGCGGGAGAGGCTCGCCGGGGGCAACGAGCAGCTCGAGTCGCCCGAGTGCACGCCGGCCTGCTCGATGTGCTCCATGATTCCGCCGATGAGCACGTCCTCGCCGTCGCAGACCGCATCGACATCGACCTCGATGGCGACATCGAGGAACCGGTCGAGCAGGACGGGGCTGTCGTTGGAGACCTCCACTGCGTTCGCCATGTAGCTGCGCAGATCATCCTCGTTGAACACGATCTCCATCGCGCGGCCACCGAGCACGTAGCTCGGCCGCACGACGAGCGGGAAACCCACCTCGCGCGCGAGCGTGACCGCCTGCTCCTCGGTGCGCGCGGTTGCGTTCGCCGGCTGCTTGAGCCCGAGCTTCTTCACGAGTGCCTGGAAGCGCTCGCGGTCCTCCGCGATATCGATGGAGTCGGGCGAGGTACCGATGATCGGCGCACCCGCCGCTTCCAGGGCGCGCGAGAGCTTGAGCGGCGTCTGGCCGCCGAACTGCACGATGACACCTTCGGGCTTCTCCACCGCGAGGATCTCGAGGACATCCTCGAGGGTGAGCGGCTCGAAGTAGAGCCGGTCGGAGGTGTCGTAATCGGTCGAGACGGTCTCGGGATTGCAGTTGACCATGATCGTCTCGAAACCGTCCTCGCGCAGCTGCAGCGCCGCGTGCACGCAGCAGTAATCGAACTCGATCCCCTGGCCGATGCGGTTCGGCCCGCCGCCGAGGATCATGATCTTGCGTTTCCCGGTGGGGTTCGCCTCGGACTCCTCCTCATAAGTCGAGTAGAGGTAGGCGGTGGAGGTGGCGAACTCCGCGGCGCAGGTGTCGACGCGCTTATAGACGGGCAGCACCTTGAGCTCGTGACGCTTGTCGCGGATCGCCTTCTCCGGCATGTCCACCAGGTGCGCCAGGCGGCTGTCGGAGAAGCCCTTGCGCTTGAGGAAGCGCAGCCGCTCGGCGGTAAGCGCCCCGAGCCCCTCCTCCCGCACCTGCTGCTCCTCGCGCACCAGGTCCTCGAGCTGCGCGAGGAACCAGGGGTCGATGTGAGTGAGCTCCGCGATCCGCGCGAGCGTCCAGCCGGCGCGGAACGCATCCGCAACGTACAGCAGACGGTTCGCACCGGGTGCGCGCAGCTCGTGCGCGAGGCGGTTCTGGTCCTCGTCCGTCAACGGTGGCGGCAGCTGCGGCTCGAGGCCATCGAGCCCGGTCTCGAGCCCGCGCAGCGCCTTCTGCAGTGACTCCTGGAAAGTGCGCCCCATCGCCATGACCTCACCGACCGATTTCATCTGCGTGGTGAGACGATCGTTGGCGCTCGGGAACTTCTCGAAGGTGAAGCGCGGGATCTTGACGACGATGTAATCGATCGATGGCTCGAAGGATGCGGGAGTGGCACCGCCGGTGATCTCGTTGCGCAGCTCATCGAGCGTGTAGCCGACCGCGAGCTTGGCGGCGATCTTGGCGATCGGAAATCCGGTCGCCTTGGAGGCGAGCGCCGAGGAGCGCGATACGCGCGGGTTCATCTCGATGACGAGCAGCCGCCCGTCCTCGGGATTCACCGCGAACTGCACGTTCGAGCCCCCGGTATCGACGCCGATCTTGCGCAGCACCGCGATGGAGGCATCGCGCATGCGCTGGTACTCCTTGTCGGTGAGCGTGAGCGCGGGCGCAATGGTGATGGAATCTCCGGTGTGCACACCCATCGGGTCGAGGTTCTCGATCGAGCACACGATGATGCAGTTGTCGGCGTGGTCGCGCACCACCTCCATCTCGAACTCTTTCCAGCCGATCACCGATTCCTCGAGCAGCACTTCACCGGTCGGGGAGGCATCGAGCCCGCGAGCGACGATGTCCTCGAGCTCCTCGCGGTTGTAGGCGATGCCGCCACCACTGCCGCCGAGGGTGAAGGAGGGGCGGATGACGACCGGATAGCCGATCTCGCCGGCGATGGCGAGTGCCTCATCGAGGCTGCGGGCGATCTGCGACTGCGGAGTCTCGAGTCCGATCTCGCGCATCGCGTTGCGGAAGAGCTCCCGATCCTCCGCCATGTCGATGGCGGCGCGCGAGGCGGCGATGAGCTCCACGCCGTACTTCTCGAGCACGCCCTCGCGCACCAGGTCGAGCGCCGTGTTGAGAGCGGTCTGGCCGCCCATGGTCGGCAGCAGCGCCTCGGGCTGCTCCTTCTCGATGATGCGCGTCACGGTCTGCGCATTCACCGGCTCGATGTAGATGGCGTCGGCCATCTCCGGGTCGGTCATGATCGTCGCCGGATTGGAGTTCACGAGGATGACCCGGAAGCCCTCCTCGCGCAGCGCCTTGCACGCCTGGGCGCCGGAGTAATCGAACTCGCACGCCTGGCCGATGACGATGGGACCGGCGCCGATGATCAGGACGCTGTGGATGTCGGTGCGCTTGGGCACTGCTTCAGCGCCCACCTGCGTGCTGACGGCGCAGGTTCTCCTCGGCGACCTTCAGCTGCGCCTGCAGCCGCCGCAGCATGAGGTGTGTGAAGCGCTGGAAGAGCTCGCGCAGATCGTGCGGACCGGGGCTCGCCTCGGGGTGGCCCTGGAAGCCGAACACCGGGCGCTCCTGGAAGGTGAGGCCCTGAAGCGAGCCGTCGAACAGCGAGCGGTGCGTGGCGATGACCCCCTGCGGAAGCGTGCCCTCATCGACCGCGAAGCCGTGGTTCTGACTGGTGATGAACACGCGTCCGGATTCGAGCTCCTGCACCGGATGGTTGGCGCCGTGGTGACCGAACTTCATCTTCACGGTGCGCGCACCGGCTGCGAGCCCGAGAATCTGGTGCCCGAGGCAGATGCCGAAGACGGGCAGGTCGGTCTTCAGAAAATGTTGCGTCGCCTTGATGGCGTAGCTGCACGGCTCGGGGTCCCCGGGCCCGTTCGACAGGAAGATGCCATCGGGCTCGAGGGCGAGCGCCTCCTCGGCAGGGGTCTGCGCGGGCACGACCGTCATGCGGCAGCCCGCATCCGCGAGCAGCCTGAGGATGTTGCGCTTGATGCCGAAGTCGTACGCCACCACGTGCAGGCGCTGACTCGTGCGGACCGGCGCCCGCGCCGGCTCCGGCCAGAGCGTGCCCTCGTTCCACTGGTAGCTGCGCTTGGTGCTCACGACCTTGGCGAGGTCCATGCCCTTCAGGCCCGGGAACTTGCGGGCGATCTTGACCGCGGCGCTCTCATCGAGCTGTTCCCCCGTCATGATGCAGCCCGCCTGCGCACCCTTCTCGCGCAACGACCGGGTGAGCTTGCGCGTATCGATGCCCGCGATCGCCACCACCTTGCCGCGCTCCAGGAATTCGGACAGCGACTCGTTGGCGCGCCAGCTGCTCGAGAGCGGCGGCAGATCGCGGATCACGAGTCCCGCCGGGTAGACCTGCGCGGCCTCGAGATCCTCCGGTGTCGCTCCGGTGTTGCCGATGTGCGGAACGGTCAGTGTGACGATCTGCCGCGCGTAGGAGGGGTCGGTGAGGATTTCCTGATAGCCGGTGATCGCGGTGTTGAAAACGACTTCGCCTGAGGTGTTGCCCTTCGCTCCGATCGACTGGCCACGGAAGATCGTTCCGTCAGCCAGCGCGAGCACCGCAGGTACGCTCACGTGATCACTTCTCCCTGACCCACATACACAAAGCGGGAGGAGTTCTCATCGAACATCCTCCCGCCTTGCATGGACTAACCCGTACACGGATTAGGCGGAAAGTTTACGGGCGTTTCGGGCGGTGTGTCCACGGAAAATTCCACCACCCGCGGCTCGTCGGCGAGTTCGTTTGGTTTCGTGTATATCGCCCTAACCTTCTGTTTTCCTTAGTACAAAATCCCGCATGCCGTAGCGGCCCGCGGGTTTTGACGAGAGCCAAAGCGCGGCGGAGAGCGCGCCGCGGGCGAACACGGCGCGATCGTGCGCGCGGTGCGTGAGCGCGAGCTCCTCGCCCGCGCCGCAAAAGAGCACGGTGTGCTCACCGACAATGTCCCCCGCCCGCAGTGAGGCAATCCCGACCTGGGCGTCCGGACGCGGCCCTGCGGCCTGCCCCGGCGGACTGCGCACCGGCCCTGAGGCGAGTCCCCGTGCAGCGGCGGCCGCGTCTGCGAGGGCGAGCGCGGTGCCCGAGGGCGCATCCTGCTTGAGCCGATGATGGAGCTCGAGCACGTCGATGTCGAAGCTCGCCGGCAGCGCCTGCGCTGCGATGCGGGTGAGCTCACCGAGAAGCGCAACCGCGAGGCTCGTGTTGGGCGCGACGAGTACGGCGATCTCCCGTGCGGCGCGATCGAGGTCGGCATCGAGCTGCTTCCCGAAACCGGTCGTGCCGAGGAGCAGCGGCTTGCGGGCGGCACGGCAGGCTTCGAGCGTGGCGCCGGCCGCATCGCGGTGGCTGAAATCGAGAACGACATCCGCCTGGGCGAGTGCAGGCGCCAGCTCACTGGTGATCGGCAGGTTCATGTGCGGCATGCCGGCGACCTCGCCCGCATCCCGTCCCAGGGCAAGGCTGTCCGGCCACGCCACCGCACCGGTGATGACGAGCCGCGCAAAGCCGGGCGCCGCATGCAACAGCTCCTGCCCCATGCGCCCGCTCGCTCCAACGATCACTGCGCGGACGAGCGGCTTCTGGGCAGTTGCGGAGGCCACGGCTCAGCCTTTACCCGACCCGGAGGCGAAGAAGCGGCGCACCCCATCGAGGAAGCCCTTCTCGCGCGGGGTGTGCCGTCCCGCATGTGCCTGGAGCGATTCCTCGAGCCGCCGTACGAGCTCGCGTTGCTCGGACGAGAGATGCACCGGAGTCTCGACGACGACGCGGCAGAACAGATCGCCCCGCGCGCCGCCGCGCACGGGCTTCACGCCCTTGTCACGCAGCCGAAAGACGCGGCCCGACTGAGTCTCCGCGGGAACCTTGAGCGCTACGTCACCTTCCAGGGTCGGGACGTTGACCGTGCCGCCGAGAGCGGCGGTCGCGAAGCTCACGGGCACCTCGCAGCTCAGATGCACGCCGTCGCGCTCGAAGATCGGATGCTCGCGCACGTGGATCTCGACGTAGAGATCTCCCGGGGGACCCCCGTTGCGACCGGCCTCGCCCTCCCCGGCGAGCCGGACGCGGTCGCCCGTGTCGACCCCGGCGGGCACCTTGACCGAGAGCGTGCGGTTGCGCCGCACGCGGCCCTGGCCGAGGCAGGCGTCGCAGGGATTGCGAACAATCGTGCCCGACCCACGGCAGCGCGGGCAGGTCTGCTGTAACTGAAAGAATCCCTGCGCTATGCGGACCTGGCCGGCTCCGCCGCAGGTCTCGCAGGTCGTGGGGGTGCTTCCCTTCGCCGCCCCGGTTCCGTGGCAGACCTCGCACTCGGCGAGACGCTCGAGCTCGATCTCCACCTGGTGGCCGAACACGGCCTGCGAGAGATCGAGGTCGAGCTCGTAGCGAAGGTCAGCCCCACGGTACACCTGGGAGCGGCTGCCGCGGCGTGCGCCCCCGAAAATATCTCCGAAGACGTCCCCGAAGATGTCGCTGAAGGTGTCGGCGCCGAACCCACCGGCGCCACGTCCGCCGCTGCGCGAGGCTGCCTCGACGCCGGCATGTCCGTACTGGTCATAGGCGGCGCGCTTGTGCGGGTCGGTAAGGACCTCGCAGGCCTCCTTCGCCTCCTTGAACGCCTCTTCCGCATCCCGATCGTTCGGATTGCGATCGGGATGGTATTTCATGGCGAGACGCCGATAGGCCTTCTTGATCTCCGCCTCGGTCGCCCCCTTCGGTACGTCGAGTACCTTGTAGTAATCGCGCTTCGCCATGGAGCGCTATCAGGAAGCCTTGCGTCCCTTGTCCTTGACCTCCTCGAACTCCGCATCGACGACGTCTTCGCGACCGGACCCGCCACCGCCGGCGCCGCTCTGGGCGCCCGCGCCCTGTGCGCCACCGGCCTGCGGACCCGCACCGGCATCACCGGCCGAATAGGCACGCTGCGCGAGGCTGGCGGAGGCCTGGGCGAGAGCCTCGGCCTTCTTGTCGATGACGCCACGGTCATCGCCCTTGAGCGCCGTGCGCAGGTCGGAGACCGCGCTCTCGAGCCGGGCGCGCTCGGCCGCGTCGATCTTGTCGCCGAGATCCTTCAGGGACTTCTCCACCGCGTGGATCAGGCCATCGGCCTTGTTGCGCGAGTCGACGAGCTCGCGGAAGCGCTTGTCCTCCTCGGCGTGCGCCTCGGCATCGCGCACCATGCGCTTGATCTCGTCCTCGTTCAGTCCGCTCGAGGCCTTGATGACGATCTTCTGCTCCTTACCCGTGGCCTTGTCCTTCGCCGATACGTTCAGAATGCCGTTGGCATCGATGTCGAAGGACACCTCGATCTGCGGCATGCCGCGCGGGGCCGGAGGAATGTCAGCGAGGTCGAACTTGCCGAGCAGCTTGTTGTCTGCCGCACGCTCGCGCTCGCCCTGCAACACGTGAATGGTCACGGCCGTCTGGTTGTCGTCCGCCGTCGAGAACACATTCGACGCCTTGGTCGGAATCGTGGTGTTCTTCTCGATGAGCTTGGTCATCACTCCGCCGAGGGTCTCGATGCCGAGCGACAGCGGCGTCACATCGAGCAGCAGCACGTCCTTCACCTCACCGGCGAGCACGCCCGCCTGGATGGCGGCGCCGACTGCGACCGCCTCGTCGGGGTTCACGTCCTTGCGGGGCTCCTTGCCGAAGAGGTCCTTGACGTACTTCTGCACCATCGGCATGCGGGTCTGACCGCCGACGAGGATGACCTCGGCGATGTCATTGGTGGTGACGCCCGCGTCCTTGAGCGCGGTGCGGCACGGAGCCACCGTCTTCTGCACGAGGTCCTCGACCAGCGACTCGAGCTTGGCGCGGGTGAGCTTGATGTTCAGGTGCTTCGGACCCGACTGGTCGGCCGTGATGTAGGGCAGGTTGATGTCGGTCTGCTGCGTCGAGGACAGCTCGATCTTCGCCTTCTCGGCGGCCTCCTTCAGACGCTGCATGGCGAGCGGGTCCTTGCGCACATCGACGCCGGACTCGTTGAGGAACTGCTCGGCGAGGAAGTTGATGATGCGCAGATCGAAGTCCTCGCCCCCGAGGAAGGTGTCGCCGTTGGTCGAGAGCACCTCGAACTGCCGCTCCCCGTCGACCTCGGCAATCTCGATGATCGAGATGTCGAAGGTGCCGCCGCCGAGGTCGTACACCGCGATCTTGCGGTCACCGCCTTGCTTGTCGAGCCCGTAGGCGAGTGCCGCGGCGGTCGGCTCGTTGATGATGCGCTTCACCTCGAGCCCGGCGATGCGCCCGGCATCCTTGGTCGCCTGGCGCTGGGAATCGTTGAAGTACGCGGGGACGGTGATGACGGCCTCCTTTACGGGCTCGCCGAGGTAGTCCTCCGCGGTCTTCTTCATCTTCATGAGCACGCGCGCCGAGATCTCCGGGGGCGCCATCTTCTTGCCCTGCGCGTCGACCCAGGCGTCGCCGTTATCGGCCTTGACGATCTTGTAGGGGACCATCTTGATGTCCCGCTGCACGACCTCGTCCTCGAATTTGCGGCCGATGAGGCGCTTGATGGCAAAGAGCGTGTTCTGCGGATTGGTGACGGCCTGGCGCTTGGCGGGCTGGCCCACCAGCACCTCGTTGTCCTTGGTGAAGGCGACGATCGATGGGGTCGTGCGGTCGCCCTCGCTGTTCTCGATCACCCGGGGCTTGCCGCCCTCCATGATGGCGACACACGAATTGGTCGTGCCGAGATCGATGCCGATTACCTTAGCCATGGGTCACTCCGCCGCAATTGCTCTTGGGTCTGATGGGGGAAGTCTGGGTCTCTTCTTAGGGATAGACAGCAGCGCTTTCAAGCCCATACCCCTCCCCGGCGACTCTCCGTCGTTCAAGCCGGCGCCCGCGATACGATCACCCGGGCGGGCCGCAGCAGCCGCCCATTGAGCTCATACCCCGGCTGGATCACCTGCAGGACCGAGTTCGGCTCCGCCGTGGCCGATTCCTGGGCCATCATGGCCTCGTGGCGCGCTGGGTCGAACGGCTCCCCCACGGGGTCGATGACGGTGATGCCGAGCTTCTCGAGTGCCCGGGCCAGCAGCTGAAGCGTTGCCTCCTGGCCCTCGCGGAGGCTCTTCACGTCCGCGCGCGGCGCATTCTGCACCGCGAGCTCCAGGCTGTCCTTCACCGGCAGCAGATCCGCGGCGAACTTCTCGAGCCCATAGCGGTTCGCGGCCTCGATATCGCGCTGCGCACGCTTGCGGACGTTTTCGAGCTCCGCCGCGGCACGCAGGTACTGCTCGTGGTGCGTCCTGGCGCGCTCCTCGGACTCGAGCAGGGCCTGCTGCAGACGCTCGAGCTCGACCTCCGGCGAGGTGCTCTCTGGCAGAACGGTCGTGTCCGCTCCCGTCGAGGCGGTCACACCCCGGGCGGAGTCGTTGGCGCTCATCTTCGATGGTCTCCAAAGTCAAACCGGTAGGTCCAGCCGGCCAGTCGCCGGTTGCTCCCGCCGGGCCTCCCCCGGGTGGGGGTCAGCGCCGCGAATTCAAGGCGGCTCCGAGGAGTTTAGCCGTCATGTCGACGATCGGGATGACCCGCTCGTAAGCCATGCGGGTGGGCCCGATGACCCCGAGTACGCCGACTACCGAATCGCCCTCCGCGTAAGGGGCGGTCACCACGCTGCAGTCATCGAGGATGCGGTATCCGGACTCGTGGCCGATGAAGATCTGCACGCCTTCGGCCTTGAGGCTTTGATCCAGCAGGTGCAGAAAATCGCGTTTCTCGTTGAAGGCCTCGAACAGTCGCCGCAGCTTCTCGACGCTGCTGAGCTCGGCCATCCCCATGAGGTTGGTCTCACCCTTGATCACGTACTCGAGCTTGTCCTCGCTGCCGGCTTCGAACACCTGCTGGGCGACGGAGATGGCGTCCAGCATGATCTGGTTCATGTGGGCGCGCGCGTCCGACAGCTGGCGCAGCAGCTCCTGGCGGACCTCGCGCACGGAGCGGCCGCGGAACTGCTCGTTGAGGTAGTTCGAGGCGCGCTTGAGCTCATCGGCCGGGTAATGGCGCTCGAGCTGGATGATGCGGTTCTGCACCTCGCGGTCGTTGAAGACGAGCACCACGAGCACCCGGTTCTCGGACAGACCCACGAATTCCAGCTGCGTCACCGCCGCCTGCCGGGTGCGCGGCAGCGTCACCACGCCGGCGAGCTGCGTGGCCGAGGACAGGAGCTGCGAAACGGTGGCGATGAGCTCGGTCGAGGTGTCGAGACTCGCCTCGAACTGCCGGCGGATCTCCGCGGCGGCCGCTTCATCGAGCGGACGCAGCTGCAGCAGCGTGTCGACGAAGAAGCGGTAGCCCTTGTCGGTCGGCACGCGCCCGGCGGAGGTATGCGGCGAAGCGACGAAGCCGAGCTCCTCGAGGTCGGCCATCACGTTGCGGATGGTCGCGGCGGAGAGCTGCAGTCCCGACTCGCGTGAGAGTGCACGCGAGCCGACCGGCTGGCCATCGCGTATGTAACTCTCGATGAGCGTTCGCAGCAGCTGCTGGGCGCGCTCCCCGAGGGGCTCATCGCGGGTGTCGTGCACCATAGACCGGGGAAACTAGCTTTCGGCCCTGCAGACCGTCAAGCAAAGGACGTACCGGGCCGCATCCCCTGAGGATATGTGACCCGCGCCATTGGCTCCCGGCGCACCCCCCATGCTACAAAGGCGCGCCTTTCGGCGAGGTGGGACAGATCGAGGCGCTCTCAGATGGCCTTTCCGGTGCGCACCTGTGCGTTGGTCGGCCGATTCTCGGATCCGCGGATCGCGGAGAGCGTCGGCACGCTGCTTCCCCACCTCGCGCTGCGGGGCGTGCAGGTGCTGGTGAGCGAGGATGCGCAGCTACCCGCGCACGCGCAGGCCGTGCGCGTCCCGGAGTCCACCTTCGCGGAGCGGGCCGACCTCGTGATCGCGGTGGGGGGCGATGGCACGCTTCTGTATGCCGCGCGGCTCGTCGCCCGACACAACGTGCCGCTCGTCGGGGTCAATCGGGGCCGGCTCGGGTTCCTCACCGATGTGATGCCGCAGGACATGCTCCCGTCGGTCGACGCCGCACTCGCCGGGGAGCTCGAACCCGACGAGCGCCCGCTGCTCACGGCACGCCTGCACCGCGCCGCCGGGGAAGTCCTGCAATCCTTCGCGCTGAACGATGTCGTAATGCAGAAGCATGACACCGGCCGCACCCTCGACTTCGAGACGCGCATCGATGGCACCTACGTCAATACCCACGACGGCGATGGCATCATCGTGGCGAGCCCGACCGGCTCGACCGCCTATGCCCTCTCCTGCTTCGGCCCGATCATGGAGCCGCACCTGCCCGCGCTCGTCATCGTGCCGATCTGCGCGCACACCCTCTCCGACCGGCCGATCGTGGTCGCCTCCTCCTGCGTGGTGGAGGTGGTGCTGCTCGAGCGGGCCGACACGCAGGCGAACGTCACCTGCGATGGAGCGCTGCTCGGCGCGCTGACTCCGGCCGACCGCCTCGAGGTCACTACCGGCCGCGAGCGCGTGACGCTGCTGCGCCCACCCGGCCATGATTACTACCGGCTGCTGCGCTCGAAGCTCCGCTGGGGCCGCGGCAGCTTCGAGCACTGAAGCATGCTGACGCACCTGCAGATCCGCGACTTCGCCATCATCGATGCGGTGGAGCTGGAGTTCCGTCCGGGACTCACCGTGCTGACGGGTGAGACCGGAGCCGGCAAGTCGATACTCGTCGATGCGCTGCAGCTGCTCGCGGGCGGGCGTGCTGGCGCAGAGGTCGTCCGGCACGGCGCCGAGCGTGCGGAGATCGCCGCCACTTTCGAGCTCAGCCAGCCGCCGCGCGAGCTGCGCCAATGGCTGGAGGAGCAGTCGCTGGGGGGCGGCACGGAGCTCCTGGTGCGTCGTGTGGTCGGGAGCGACGGCCGCTCGCGCGCCTACCTCAATGGGCAATCCGTGCCGGTGCAGCTGTTGCGCGAGGTCGGAAGCATCCTCATCGACATCCATGGTCAGCACGAATTCCAGTCCCTGACGCGCGGCGCCGCGCAGCGCGAGCTGCTCGATGGCTACGGCTCCCTCACGACGAGCGTCGGTCAGGTGGGTATCGCCCATCGCGTGTGGCTCGAGCTGCTCAACCGCACCCTGGCTCTCGAGGGCCAGGCGCGAGACCGCGATGCGAAGCTCGAGCTCCTGCGCTATCAGGTGGAGGAGCTGCGTGCCTTGCAGCTGAAGCCCGGCGAGGCCGAGGCGCTCGCGGAGGAAGCGGTACGGCATGCCAACCGCGGCCGGCTCGCAGGCGGAGCACAGGCGGCACTCGACGCCCTCTATGCGAATGACCAGGTCAGTGCCCATGCGATGGTGAGCCGCTCGTTGCAGTCGCTGCGCGCGCTCGCGACCCTCGACCCCAAGATCGCGGCCGTGCTGCCGCTCCTCGATGAAGCGGCCGTGCAGATGCGCGAGGCGGCGCGCGAGCTCGAGCGCTACGGAGAGTCGCTCGAGGTCGACAGCGCCCGCCAGGAGGAGGTGCAGCGGCGGCTGGCCGCTGCGGAGGAGTTGGCCCGTAAGCACCACGTGACCAGCGCGGAGCTCCCCGCGCAAGCGGCGCGCCTCGCCACCGAGCTCGAGACCCTCGAGCGCGCCGACACCGATCTCGCGGACCTGCGCAAGGAGCTCGCCGCCGCGTTGCAGACGTATCGCGGACAGGCGCAGCAGCTCTCGGGCAAGCGCATGGCGACCGCGCGCGTGCTGGCGCGCGATATCAGTGCGCGCATGCAGACGCTCGGGATGGCCGGAGGCCGTTTCGAGGTGGACGTCTCGCAGGATGGCAATGCCGAGCCCGCCCAGCACGGTATCGACCAGATCGAGTTCCGCGTGACCGCAAATCCCGGCTCACCGCCGCGGGCGCTCGCCAAGGTCGCATCCGGTGGTGAGCTCTCACGACTGTCTCTCGCCGTGCAGGTCGCCTGCGCGTCGCAGGAGAGCCGCTGCATGGTGTTCGATGAGGTCGACGCGGGCATCGGCGGTGCAGTGGCGGAGATCGTGGGTCGCGAGCTGCGCTCGCTCGGGGTGCGGGGCCAGGTGCTGTGTGTCACGCATCTGCCACAGGTCGCCTGCCAGGCGCACCAGCATCTGCGCGTCACCAAGCTCACCGATGGCCGCACGACGCGCACCACGGTGGGGGAGCTCGATGGCGATGAGCGCGTGGAGGAGCTCGCGCGCATGCTCGGTGGAGTCGAGATCACCGCCAAAGCCCGTGAGCACGCGCGCGACATGCTCTCCGCTGCGACGCTCGCGGGCGGCAAGGCCACGGTCACGGCCAAAGCCGAGTCGACGGGCGCGGCGGCAACGCCGGGCGAAGCGGCGTCCAAGGGCGGGGATACCGTCCGCCAGCCGCGACCGCCCGCGGCGCGGCGACGCTAGAGAGAGCACCGGCGAACGGGCTGGCGCAGCGCTCGGCGACTCAGCCGCAGCGCTCGGCGACTCAGCCGCCGGCCTGAGCGGACTTGCGCGTGCGGTGAGGGCAGCTCTCGCGGCGGCAGTGCCCGTAGAGGATCAGGGAGTGATCCCGGATGGTGAAGCCGAGCTTTTGCGCGACCGCCGTCTGGCGCTCCTCGATACCGGAGTCCATGAACTCTTCCACGCGTCCGCAGTCGAGACACACGATGTGGTCGTGATGGGTCCCCTGATTGAGCTCGAAGACCGCCATGCCATCTTCGAAATGGTGCCGGGTGACCAGCCCCGCGGCCTCGAACTGCGTGAGCACGCGGTATACGGTGGCGAGCCCGATGTCCTCGTTCGACTCGAGCAGGGTGCGGTAGATGTCCTCGGCCGAGAGATGGCGCGTCGGGCTGCCCTCGAGGATCTCGAGGATCTTCAGTCTCGGCAGCGTCACCTTCAAACCCGCCTTGCGCAGGTCCTTACCTTCCACGTCGGCCTCCGGAACTCGTGGCGCTCGAGCGGCGCCGCGATCGGGTATCATCCCCGCCTCGATTATCCTCCATCGCACCCACATGCGCTCGACTGTCGTTGCCGTATCGCTCCTGCTGCTCGGTGCCCTGCCCCTCGGCGGCTGCGTCTATCGCATGGACATCCAGCAGGGCAACTACCTCGAGGGCAAGACGGTCGATCAGCTGCAGGTCGGCATGACTCGCACGCAGGTTCGCTACCTGCTCGGCACTCCGCTCGTGCCGGATGTGTTCGACAAGGACCGCTGGGACTACCTCTATTACTTCCGCCACGGCCGGCACCGTCCGGATTCGCCGCGACGGCTCGAGGTGTACTTCAAGGACGACAAGGTGACGCGCTTCGAGCGCATCAACGTGCCCCAGAGCGCGCCGCAGGCGCCCGATGAGGGCGCTCCGATCGAGAAGTTCCCGAAGATCTAGCGCTTGCGGCCGCGGCGCTCGTGCTCGACGCGGGCGCGCCGACGCTCGCGCGGATCGCTCGCGAGCGGCCGGTAGAGCTCGATGCGGTCGCCGTCGGCACAGCTGTCGCTGCGCGCGCATAACTCGCCGAAGATCCCCACCGGCGCGGAATCCCACGGCACCTCCGCGGCGAGCTCCTCCGGCACCTGCTCGCGCGCGGCCGTGAGCGCATCGGCGATGCAGGCGTCGGGAGGCAGCTCGACACTCCACAGGTACTGTCGTGCCGGGGTCGCGAAGGCGACGGTGCAGCGCTTGCGCACCCCGGCGGGCACGGCGGGCCTCATGGCAGCGCACGTGCCCGCGCCACGAAGGCATCGACGAGCGAGCCGATCGTGGCCGCGAACTTCGGCTCGAAGAGGAGCGCCGTCAGGCGGTTGGCAAACGCAAACTGCATGGAGAGCTCGACCCGGGCGCCGTCGGCCTCGATCGGGGTGAGGAGCCACTCGCCCTCGAGCGTGCGAAACGGTCCGCTCAGCAGGTGCATGTGGATACGGCGGTTGGCCTCGAGGCTGTTGCGGGTGGTGAATTCGCCGTGCAACGCCCCCTGCCGCACCCCGAGCGTGGCCACGATCTCGGTCGGCGTGCGCGAGTGCACGCGCGCGTGCGTGCACCAGGGGATGAACTGTGGATAGCTCTCGATGTCGTTGATGAGCGCGAACAGCTCGGCCGGCGGTTTGTTGACGAGCGCCGAGCGCTTGACCTGTCGCATCGTGGCATTGTCCCATTACCGCCCGCACATGGCCAAAGCTGCCCAAACACCGCGTTTGATCGCCGAGAACCGCAAGGCGCGCTTCGACTATTTCATCGAGGAGCGCTTCGAGGCGGGGCTGGCGCTGCAGGGTTGGGAAGTGAAGGCCATGCGCGCCGGGCGCGCGCAGCTGACGGAGGCGTATGTTTATCTGCGCGGCGGTGAGGCGTTCCTGATCGGTGCGCACCTCTCGCCCCTGCCAACCACCTCGACGCACGTCCCCGCGGACCCGGTGCGCACCCGCAAGCTCCTGCTCCATCACAGCGAGCTGCAGCGCCTGCTCGGTGCGGTCGAGCGCCGCGGCTACACGCTCGTACCGCTCGAGCTCTACTGGAAGAGCGGGCGCGCCAAGCTGCAGCTCGGTCTCGCCAAGGGCAAGAAGCAGCACGACAAGCGCGCCGTGGAGAAAGAGCGCGACTGGCAGCGCGACAAGGCGCGCCTGCTGCGCCGCGGTTGAGCGCTGCTGCGCCGCGGTTGAGCGCTGCCGCACCGGGGACAGCGCTGCTGCGCCGGGGGCAGCGCTGCTGCGCCGCGGCTGAGCGCTACAGGTCCGGCGACAGCTTCTCGCTCTTCATCTCGTAGGTGAGGCCGAGGGTCGTGAGAGTGTCACGCCGGCCCGAGCCTGGCGGTGGGCTGCTGTTGTCGATCAGCTTGTAGGCGGCGGTGAGCGAGAGCCGATCGGTCATCTTCACCTGCAGACCCACGTTGGCGTTGGTGAGGGTGTTCTCCTTGCCGGACTGCACGGTGACGGCGGCGAGGAGCTTGGTGTACTGATTGAAGCTGTGCTCATAGGCGAGCCCGGCGTCGAAGATGGCATCGCTCTGCTCCGGCTGCTCGGTGCGGCTGATGACGGCGCCGATGTCGTCCTTCACCAGGATCTCCGGCCGCAGCCGCCGGTAGCCCGCGCCGATCTGCACGGTGAGCTTGGTGGCGTCGGTGTCGATGAACTTGTAGCCGACGCCGCTCTTGATCGCCTCCTGGTAGGCGAAGCCGCTGAAGCGGTCGTCGTCGTAGCGGCCGCCGATGTACCAGTAGAAGCGCGGCGTGATGTTGTAGTTCGCCTGCAGGTACGTGGCCCACGCCTGCGCCGTCGTCTCACCCTTGGTCGAGCCATAGAGCCCCTCGAGCCCGAAGAGCAGCTTCCACCTGCCCATCACGTGGGCCATGTGGAAAAGCGCATTCGCCGCGCTGTTGTCGGTGTTGCCGCCCGTCTTGGAATAGCCGACCACGGTGCGCAGCGCCCAGTCGGGCTCGGCCGGGGGCGCGGCCGCATCCTCCGCGGCGGCAACGTCCGCCACACAGCTCATGGCGAGGAGCAGAACAGCCTCGGTACGCATGCGGACCTCCCTGGCTCGGCCTTATGTCACACCGCACCTTAACGAAGGGCGTGCGGTGCGGGAAATGGGCCGAGCGGCGTATGGACCTCGAGCCGGCGACCGCAGCCCGCCGGGGCGCTTGAAAAGCACGCGGCGCGGCGCCATGAGGTATCCTCGGTGATGTGAACCTGAATGGGGGCGACCGGTTTCGACGTGGGTCGCGAACCTTCAGGGGCGTACCGAGGCGCAGTACCCTCGTTAATCATGCTGCAACTCATAGTTGCCAACGACGACAACTACGCTCTGGCTGCCTAACCGCAGCTGACCTCTGACCGGCTCGTGCCTGTGCGACCGAATCAGGGGACGCGCTCACAGGATCGCGCACCGGCGTTGCGGACAGGCCGGCGCGTTAAGAGTCACTGCCCGCTGGCGTAGCGTCTTCCCTGCTCCTCGGGTAGCGCCGCGCGAGAACTAAAGAGAGAGCTACGTACGTAGATCCTGAAGTCTAGGGCTTGCGGACGGGAGTTCGATTCTCCCCGCCTCCACCAACCGCAGCAGTTCCCGGCAGTCGGCCGGGAGCTGCCACTTATTGTTAACGGCAGCTGAACGGGGATATGGATTTCCCTGCGTCAGCGTCGCGGCTAAACTAACTGCCAACAAGGATGACTTGCTCGGGATGGCCGCGTGGCAACAAGAATAACAGCGAGAGGACAGGTCGCTCTTCCGCGGAAGGTGCGCGAGGCGCTGCTGCTCTCGATCGGTGACTTCGTGGAATTCCACATCAACGCCAACGGTGAGGTCATATTGCGCAGGGCGCCGACCCGCGTGCCCGCGGCGGAGCCGCAGGCCGAGCGGATGAGCGCGCGCCGCGATGCGCAGATGCAGCGACGTGCGCAAGAGCTGCTCGAGCTGCTGCGCGGCCTCGACTGAGCGGCGGCTCGGCGCTGTCAGCAGGCTGGGCCGACGCGTCCATCGAAGGACGTAAGCGCGCCGTACAGCTCCGGACGGCGATCGCGAAACACGCCCCAGTTGTCGCGCAGCTGCGCGACCGCATTCAGATCGAAGGTGTGCGTGAGAACCGCATCGCCCTCCTCGCCCGCTTCTGCGACCTTCGCGCCGGTGGCATCGGCGATGAAGGATGAGCCGTAGAAGCGGATGTACAGCCCCTGCGGATCCTGGAGCGAACGCTCGAGCCCGTAGCGGTTCGCGGCGATGAGCGGTGTCAGGTTGGCGGCGGCGTGGCCCTGCTGGGTGCGTTGCCAGTGCTCCCTCGAGTTCACCGGCAGCGCGGGCGGCGGCTCACTGCCGATCGCGGTCGGAAAGAAGAACAACTCCGCTCCCTGGAGCGCGAGCACGCGCGCGGTCTCGGGAAACCATTGATCCCAGCAGATGCCGACGCCGATACGCGCAAAACGCGTCTCCCATACGCGGAAGCCGCTGTCGCCCGGTGAGAAGTAGTTCTTCTCCTGGTAGCCCGGCCCGTTGGGTATGTGCGACTTGCGGTAGACGCCGAGGGTGCCGCCGTCGGCGTCGATGATGGCGATGGAATTGAAGCGCGCCGGCCCGGCACGCTCGAAGAAGCTGATGGGCAGCACCACCTGCAGCTCGCGCGCGAGCCGCGAGAAGTGCTGCACCGCGGGGTTGCCGCGCAACTCGTGCGCGAGCGCCAGGTGCCGCACGTCCTGCTCGATACAGAAGTACGGCGTCTCGAACAGCTCCGGCAGCAGGATGATCTGCGCGCCGCGCCCGGCGGCGCTGCGCACCAGCTGCTCGGCGCGCTCGATGTTGGCGTGCGCGTCCCAGCCGCAGGACATCTGCAGCGCTGCCACCGTCACCGGCCGCGCGGCGGTACGGAAATGCCCCGGCTCAACTGTCATGCGCGAAATTCTCCACCTCAAGCGGCCGGCCGGCGCTGCGCGAGCGAGCGCTCGACCTGCTCGGTGATCTGGATCGCAGTCTCGAGCGCCACGAGGCCCGCCTCGCCCGGCACGACCGGTGCACGGCCGCTGCGGATGCACTCGAGGAAGGAATCGATCTCCGCCTTGAGCGCGTCTCCGGGCTCGAGGCTCTGCTCCTCTATGGTGACCGGCAGCGGACCGGGTGGATCCCCCGGTGCGCGCTTACGGATCACCGTCAGGATCTTCTGCTGCAGGTCGAGCGACAGGTAGGCATCGTCCTCGAAGATCCGCAGCTTCCGTTCCGTCTTGACGCTGACGCGCGACGCCGTGGCGTTGGCGATGCAGCCATTGGCGAAGCGGATACGGGCATTGGCGATATCGATGCCCTCGGAGAACACCGGTGTGCCGATGGCGTCGATCGCGGCGATCGGCGCCCCGACGATCGTCTGTACGATGTCGATGTCATGGATCATGAGGTCGAGAACCACGTTCACATCGGTGCCGCGCTCGCGGTACGGAGCCAGGCGGTGGCACTCGACGAAGCGCGGCGAGCGCAGGTAGGGCTCGGCCGCGAGCACCGCGGAATTGAAGCGCTCCAGGTGTCCCACCTGCAGGATGCGCTGCGCCCGCGCTGCAATCGCAATGAGCTCGCGCGCCTCGGCCGGAGTCTCGGTGATCGGCTTCTCGACGAGCACGTGGGCGCCGGCGGCGAGGAACTCCGCCGCGATCGAAAAGTGCGCCGGGGTGGGCGTGACCACGCTCACCGCATCGACCTGCCCGAGGAGACTGCGGTGCCCGGTGAGCGCCCGCGTGCGAAGCTCCGCGGCCACCGTCTCGCGCGCCTCGGCCCGTGAGTCGACGACCGCCACGAGCTCGCAGCCGGCGGCCTGGGCGTATTTCTGCGCATGAAAGCGCCCGAGATAGCCCACCCCGATCACCGCGGCTCTGATTTTCTGCATCGCGACGGTATTATGCCCGCACCCATGCCGAGTCCGCCCCCGCCGAGTCGCCCCCCGATCAAAGCCCATGGCAGGCCCTTTGATGGGCCTCGACCTGCTCCCCCGGAGCCGGGCGAAGCGCCGCGGGTGCCGCCCAGGGTGCGCCGCGAGCTCATCATCTACGGCGCGGCGCTCCTTGTCGGGCTGCTCGCGGTACCGCCCTTGATATGGCTGGCGGGCAATCGCGTGCTCGGCCCGTATACCCACGGGCAGAACCTGCACGGCGGTCCGCTCGCCCTGCTCCAGGATTTCTTCACGGGACTCCTGCACGGGTCGGCGGTGTTCTGGGTCGTGGCGCTCGGACCCGCGGCGCTGGTGCTCCTGCTGCGGCTCTTCGTGGCGCTGGTCCGGGCCATGCCCCCCGGCGGCCGGGCCGAGCCGCCCCCCGCCTCGGCCCGCAGGAGCCGCTAGCGGCTCATTTGGGCCAGTAGAGCCATACGGTCAGGGCGAACATCGCGAGCGTGGCGGCGTGCGCGGCGGGCCGCCAGCGCCGCTCGCGCTGCTCGCCGTAGAAGCTCGCCGCACTGATCGCGGCGAAGGCCGTGAACACGAGCACTGCCCGCACGAGCGGCCCGTTCTCGGGCGCGAAACGTGCCTCATCGGTCGGAAGGAACAGGATCACAATCCAGGTGAGCAGCAGTCCCGAAGCGAGGGCGACCGCCGATCCGGTGAGAATGGCCAGGAGCGCCGCCAATGGCCGCATATGTGCAGTGAGTGCCGTACTTGCTGAGACGAACCGCTCGCTCTAGCCTTACTCTTAAGAATCTACCGAAGCCAAGAGCCTTACAATGCCTTTACTCCTGCGCCGATCCTCAGGATGGATTTCTGCCGCCGCTCTGGCGGTCATGGCGCTCGCACTGGCCGGGTCCGTACAGGTCCCGGCGAGCACGGGACTGCTGCCGCAGGGATCCATCGTTCCGACCGACAGCCAGCGCTCCACGGCGCGCAAGATCGGCCGCATCCTGGAAGACCAGCACTACAGCCGCGCCGCGATCGACGACAAGATGTCCGATGTCGTCTACCAGCGCTACCTCGAGTTCCTCGACGGCCAGCGCAGCTACTTCCTCGCGAGCGACATCAGCGATTTCAACATATATCGCTACCGCTTCGGCGACATGATCCGCACCGGCAACATCGATCCGGCCTACCTCATCTTCGCGCGCTTCCAACAGCGCAACCGCGAGCGCATGCAGCAGGCGATCGCGCTGCTGCAGACCGAGCCCGACTGGACGCTGAACGAGACCTTCGAGTTCGATCGCACGCATGCGCTGTGGCCCGCGGATCAGGCGGCCATGGATGAGTTGTGGAGAAAACGCGTCAAGAACGACGCGCTGTCGCTGATGTTGACGGGCAAGACCTGGCCGGAGGCTGCCGATATCCTGCGCAAGCGCTACGAGCGGGTACTGCGCCGCGTCGACCAGGTGACCTCCGAAGATGTCTTCGAGAACCTCATGAATGCCTACGCGCGGGCGTTCGATCCGCACTCGAGCTACTTCTCCCCGCGCAGCTCCGAGGAGTACCGCATCCAGATGAGCCTCAACTACGAGGGCATCGGAGCCTCGCTGCAGCTGATCGATGATTACGTCACCATCATGAACGTACTCGAGGGCGGACCGGCCGCCACCGCCGGCACGCTCAAGACCAACGACCGCATCATCGGCGTCGGCCAGGGGAAGGACGGGCCCTTCACGGATGTGATCGGCTGGCGTCTCGATGATGTGGTGCAGCTGATCCGCGGCAAAGCCGGCACCACCGTGCGCTTGCAGGTGCTGCCCGCGGGCGCAGCCCCCGGGAGCCCCGAGAAGGTGCTGGAGTTCACCCGCAACCGCGTGACGCTCGAGGCGCAGGCGGCACACAAGGACGTGAAGACCGTGGTGCGCAACGGCCGCACGCTCAAGATCGGCATCATCACCGTCCCAGGCTTCTACCAGGACATCGCGGCGCAGAATGCCGGCGATCAGAATTACCGCAGCACGACCCGCGATGTGCTGAAGCTCATCAATCAGCTCAAGGCCGAGAAGATCGACGGGCTGGTGATCGACCTGCGCAATGACGGCGGCGGTTATCTGCCGGAGGCAACGGCGCTCACGGGACTGTTCATCGACCACGGCCCGGTGGTGCAGCTGCGCGATACCTCGGGGCGCCTCGAGGTGCTCGATGATCCGCAGAGCGCCGCCGCCTACGACGGGCCGCTCGCGGTGCTGGTGGACCGGCTCAGCGCCTCCGCGTCCGAGATCTTCGCGGGCGCCATCCAGGACTATCACCGCGGCGTCATCCTCGGCCAGACCACCTTCGGCAAGGGCACGGTGCAGAACCTGGTGTCGCTCGATCGCTGGTCGGCGGACAAGAACGACAACGGCCAGCTCACGGTCACCATCGGCAAGTTCTACCGCGTGACCGGTGAGAGCACGCAGCATCGCGGCGTGCAGCCGGATGTGCCACTCGCATCGGTGCTCGACACCAAGGAGATCGGTGAGAGCGCCCTCGAGTCGGCACTGCCCTGGGACCGCATCGCCGGGGTGCCCTTCAAGGCGAGCACCGTGCCGGCCCCGCCGGTGGCGGCGCTCGCGACCGAGGAAGGCGCCCGCGCTCAGCACGATCCCGATTACCGGTGGCTGGTGTCCGACATTGCGGCCATCGACTCGGTGCGCGAGCAACACACGGTGTCACTGAATCTCAAGACACGCCGCGAGGAGCGTGCGCGCATGGAGCGTGAGCGGCTCGAGCGCGAGAACGCACGTCGCGCGGCGAAAAACCAGCCGCCGCTGAAAAGCGTCGAGGAGCTGGAGAAGACCAAGGACGAGGCAGCGGACGTGGTCCTCGACCAGGCGGCGCAGGTGATGGGGGACATGGTAATCGGCGTCCACCCGCAATCGCCCCAGCAGAAGACCGCGCGCGCGGACTGACCCCGACGCGCGCGCCCTGGGGCGGTGCGGCCCCCGGCGCGCCTCAGCGCAGCAGCACGCGAAAGAGGTCCCAGGTGTCCTCGGCGAGGACGTTGGGCACACGTGCCGCCGAGCCGCCCGGTGCCGGTAAGGCGAGCACATCGCCCTCGGTGGGTGCCAGGCACTCGACCTGCGGGGCAGTGTCCTTGGGTCCGCGGTAGCGCGCCAGCGACTTGAGCCGCTCGCCGCGCTCGCGGATCTCGGCCGCGAGCCCCGCGCGCTCGCCGAGGAGGCGATGCGCACGCGCGATCTCGCCCATCAGCAGCACACATTCCTTCGGCGTGCCGTACTCGACGCCGGGCTCGCGCCGCCCGATCGCCTGCCGTGCCAGCTCGACGAGCGGCGTCTTGAGCTCCTGGAGGCGCAGGCACAGCACCTCCGCGCAGGCAATCGCCGCAAGGTTGATCGAGCGTCGCGACTGCAGCGACAGGCCCGGGAACTCCGGCGGACTCTCGCGCGCGATCTCCCCGACCCTTGCCTGCGCCTGCGCGACCGCGGCGTCCGCCTCCGCGAGGGCCACCTGCGCCGCATCGATGCGCCGCACGAGCGCGCGTCGCCGGAAGTAGTGCCAGAAGCGCGTGAGTGTCGCGCGCTCGCTCTCGAGTGTCTCGAGCTGCGCTCCCAACTCGGTGTGCCGCGCCTGTGCAGCCTGCAGCTCGCCTTCGGCCGCCTGGCGGCGCTCGAACTGCTCGCGGTTGTACTGCGCCAGGTGGGCGCGGCGCTCGCGCTCCTCCTGCTGCCGCGCAAGATCCGTGATGAACGCCGTGACCAGCTCGCGGCCCGTCTGCCACAGACGCCGCAGCTGGTAGAAGACCAGCGTCGGGTATGCGGTCTCAGGCGCACCGAGGCGCCCCTCGAGCCCGTTCAGCATCTCCTGGACGCGCTGCGTGGCGCCTTCCTGCTGCTTGATGAGATCCTTGAGTCGAAAAGTCTCTTCCTGCAGGTCCCCGTACGCCTTTTTCAGTTCCGCGCGATTGCGGAACAGCGCCAGCACCCGCTGGTCTTCATCGAGTGGGACGACGTCCGGACGCAGGCTGAGCTTGAGAAATCCGAGTTGTCGCAACGCCTTCATGAGAGATGCGGCGGCCAACCGCCACTTCTCATGCGCCGGCGCGTTGCTCCGTGCGGGATGAGAAGCGATGACCTCGCTCCACGCAGTACTCCAGCCACTTGTTTAACATCATGTTGCGCGCCCAGCGCTGATGCAGTTCACGCTCCGGCGCAACCTGGCGGGCCCTGGCGGACGGCTGCGCCTCGACGAGATTTGCGTCATGGTAGATGCGCACGCGCAGGTCCGGGCAGTGACGCGAGCCGTGCGTCTCCGGCAACAGGTAGGTGAGATTGACGGTACTGGTGTACGGTGAGCGCTCGATCACGGTGAGAACGAGGTCACAGTCGCCGCGGACCGAGGACAGATAGCGGCCGCTCAGAGCGCGCAGGTTTCCCGCGAGCCAGCCGAGGCGTATGAAGTTGCTCTCATACAGCCCCATGAGCGCGACGAAGCTGCGCGGGCGCGCACGCCAGGAAACCACCGTGGTTGTGTCAGCAAGCAGCACGCACCGACTATAACCCACGATCCCGCCGCTGCAAGTGCGAACAGGGCTGCATTTGCGCCCATTGCGGCCCGCTGCGCCGCTTGCAATTTTCGTGCGACGCTGCCGCGCCCCGCGCGCGCAGCAAACGTGCAACAATGAGCGACTGTGCCCGCCGGGCTACAGCGGCAGCCGCCGCTCGATGCCGGTGCCGTTCATGATGCGGCTCGCGATCTCCTCGATGGAGGATTCGCTGGTGTCGAGCGTCGGAATCGAATAACGACTGAAGAGCGCGTCGGCGGCACGCACCTCGTACTGCACCTGTGCGCGCGATGCGTAGCGGCTGTCACGTCGGCGCTCGGCGCGGATCTGCTGCAACCGCTCGGGACGGATGGTGAGGCCATAGAGCTTGCTGCGAAAGCTCTCGAGCCGTGGCGGCAGACGCGCGGCCTCGAGGTCCTCCTCGGTGAGCGGGTAGTTGGCGGCGAACACCCCGTACTGCAGCGCCATGTACACGCAGGTGGGCGTCTTGCCGACACGCGAGACCCCCACCAGCACCACGTCGGCATGCGCATAGTCGCCGCCGCTGCCGTCGTCGTTGGCGAGCGCGAAGTTGGTGGCGTTGATGCGGGTGGTGTAAGCGGCGAGATCCGCGATGCCGTGCGCGCGGCCGGCGCGGTGCGTCGAGCGCACGCCGAGCTCGCGCTCGAGCGGGCCGACGAACGCCGCGAAGAAGTCCAGGAACAGCCCGTTGGCGCCGGCGACGATGTCGCGCAGATCGTCCTGCACCAGCGTACTGAACACGACGGGCCGCAGCCCCTCCTCCGCCGCCGCGCGATCGATGCGCCGGACCACTTCCTGTGCCTTGTCAATGCTCGACACAAATGGCAAAGTCACCGCGCGAAATTCCACGCCCTCGAACTGGGTCATGAGGCTGTGACCCATCGTTTCGGCGGTCACGCCGGTCTGATCCGAGACGAAGAAGACGGTTCGACGGCTCATCGCCGCAGTCTTTCACCGCACGCGCAGCGGAGCAAGCATCCTTGAACCCCTATGTAATTCCCCTCGAGCAACTGCAGATGCGCGACGTCGAGACCGTGGGCGGCAAGAACGCCTCGCTCGGCGAGATGATCGGCTCGCTGGCGAAGCTCGGCGTACGCGTGCCCGGCGGTTTCGCCACTACCGCCCACGCCTACCGCGAGTTCCTCGCGCAGGGCGGGCTCGATGCCCGCATCCGCGCCGAGCTCGCCGCCCTCGATGTCGACGATGTCGTGAAGCTCGCCGCGAGCGGGGCGCGCATCCGCGCCTGGATCCTGGCGACGCCCTTCAGTGCCGCGCTCGCCGAGGCGGTGCGCACGGAGCTCAGGCGCATGAGCGGCGGCGCCGAGATCGCCGTCGCGGTGCGCTCCTCGGCCACCGCCGAGGACCTGCCCGATGCCTCCTTCGCCGGGCAGCAGGAGACCTTCCTCAACGTGCGCGGCGAGGCGGCGGTGCTCGAGACCATGCACCACGTGTTCGCCTCGCTCTTCAACGACCGCGCCATCTCCTACCGCGTGCACCAGGGCTTCGATCACGGCGCGGTGGCGCTTTCGGCCGGCGTGCAGCACATGGTGAGGAGCGACCTCGGCGCGAGCGGCGTGATGTTCACCCTCGATACCGACTCGGGCTTCCGCGACGTGGTGTTCATCACCGCCGCGTGGGGACTCGGCGAGACCGTCGTGCAGGGCGCGGTCAATCCGGACGAGTTCTACGTCTACAAGCCGGCGCTGCGCGCCGGCAAGCACGCGATCGTACGCCGCAATCTCGGCGGCAAGGCCGTGAAAATGGTGTACGCGCCCGCCGGCAGCGCCGAGCGCGTCGCCACCGTCGAGGTGCCGCAGGCGGACCGCCAGCGCTTCTGCCTCGGCGACGCCGATCTCGAGGCGCTCGCCCGCCAGGCGCTCGTCATCGAGGAGCATTACGGCCGGCCGATGGACATCGAGTGGGGCAAGGATGGCGGTACGGGCGAGCTCTTCATCCTGCAGGCGCGTCCCGAGACGGTGCAGAGCCGCGCCGGCCGCACCGTGCAGCGCTACACGCTCAAGAACCGTTCGGCGGTGCTCGCCACCGGCCGCAGCATCGGCCAGCGCATCGGCTCCGGTCCCGCGCGCGTGATCCGCGACGTGAGCGAGATCGCCCGCGTGCAGTCGGGCGACGTGCTGGTCGCCGACATCACCGATCCCGACTGGGAGCCGGTGATGAAGCGCGCCGCCGCCATCGTCACCAACCGCGGCGGGCGCACCTGCCACGCGGCGATCATCGCCCGCGAGCTCGGCATCCCCGCGGTGGTCGGCTGCGGCGATGCCACGGCGCGCATCCGCGACGGCCAGCCGGTCACGGTATCGTGCGCCGAGGGCGACACGGGCTACGTGTACCAGGGGCTGCTCGAGTTCGAGCGCAAGCAGATCGAGCTCGACTCGCTGCCGAAGATCCCGGTGAAGATCATGATGAACGTCGGCAATCCCGACCGTGCCTTCGACTTCGCCGGCATCCCGAACCACGGTGTCGGGCTCGCGCGACTCGAGTTCATCATCAACCGCATGATCGGCGTACATCCGCGGGCGCTGCTCGAGTTCGAGCGGCTCGACGGCGAGCTGCAGCAGCAGATCCGCGTGCAGATGGCCGGCTACGCCGACCCGGTCGGTTTCTACGTCGAGAAGCTCGCCGAAGGCATCAGCCAGATCGCCGCGGCCTTCGCCCCCGAGCAGGTGATCGTGCGTCTCTCGGACTTCAAGTCAAACGAGTACGCCAACCTCATCGGCGGCGAGCGCTACGAGCCCCACGAGGAGAACCCGATGCTCGGGTTCCGCGGCGCCTCGCGCTATACGGATGAGGCCTTCCGCCCGTGCTTCGAGCTCGAATGCCGCGCGCTGAAGCGGGTGCGCGAGACCATGGGGCTCACCAATGTGGCGGTGATGGTGCCGTTCGTGAGAACGGTCGCCGAGGCGCGCCAGGTCACCGAGCTCCTCGCCGCCAACGGACTCAAGCGCGGCGTCGACGGCCTGAAGGTCATCATGATGTGCGAGCTGCCGACCAATGCGCTGCTGGCGGACGAGTACCTCGAGCACTTCGACGGCATGTCGATCGGCTCGAACGACATGACCCAGCTCACGCTCGGCCTCGACCGCGACTCGGCCATCGTGGCGAAGCTGTTCGATGAGCGCGACCCGGCGGTGAAGCGCATGCTGGCGATGGCGATCACCGCCTGCCGCAAGCACGGCAAGTACGTCGGCATCTGCGGCCAGGGGCCGTCGGATTATCCGGAGCTGGCGCGCTGGCTGCTCGAGCAGGGGATCGAGAGCATGTCGCTCAACCCCGATACGGTGGTCGAGACCTGGCTGTTCCTGGGCCAGGGTGCCAAGGGCCGCGCCGGCTGAGGCGCGGGTCAGCCGCCGGCGAACGCCGGTGCGAACAGCCGCGCG
>DATKMV010000064.1:0-19742 GCA_035541695.1 Steroidobacteraceae bacterium | reverse complement strand
TACGGCATCGGCGTGAACTACTACGCGCTCGGCGATCGCCAGCGTGCGCGGGAATTTCTCGGACGCTCGCTCGCGATTCGCACCGTGGCGCTCGACAGCCGCGGCCGCATGGCAAGCCTGCGCGCGCTCGCGACGCTCGATGCTGAGCAGGGGCGGCTCGAGGAGGCGCTAGCCTACGACCGCGAGGCGCTCGGCCTCGCAGTCGCTCCGCCCGCCATCGCGCGCATCAGGATTCAGCAGGCCGCCCATGCTGCCGCGGCCGGGAACCCCCGCGAGGCTGAGGCGCTTCTCGATGAGATTCTCGCGACGGATGCGAAGCGCGACGCGCTGGTCCAGGGCGAGGCGCTGCTGCAACGGGCGATGGTTCGTCGCGGCACCGGGCGCCCGCAGGAGGCCATCGCCGACCTCACCCTGGCACGCAGCCCGCTGCACGAGTTCGGCAGCGTCATGGAGGAATTCGAAGCGGAGCTGGAGCTGGCGCGCGCACTTCGACAGGAGGGCAATGCGCGCGGCGCGCTGGGCGCGGTCGATCGCGCGCTGGCGCAGTCCGATGCGGTCCGCCTGCAGAGCGCGAACCCCGAGCTGCGCGCCGAGCTGCAGACCCCACTGCGGCCGGCGTACGACCTGAAGCTCGACTTGCTCTGGGACCGCTACCAGCTCGCCATCGAAGCCGGCCACGAGGGGGAGGCCGCCGCACTCGCCGCGGCGGCTTTCGCCACCGCGGATGCGGCGCGTGCGCGCTCGTTCACAGAGGTCGCAACGCGCAGTTATTCCCCGGCGGTTCGCCAGGCGCTGGCGCCCGAGCTGCGGCGGCGCGAGGAGCTCTATCGCGAGCTCGCCGCGCGCCGATTCGCGCTCGATGCCCGGCTCGAGCGCTCGGGGAGCGATGACCCCCGCGTGCGGCACCTGGTGGCAGACATCGCGGAGCTCAGGCGGCAGGTGGACACGGTCAATACCGTCATTGCGCGCCGCACCGCCGCAAACGGTGCACCGGTCCGGACGCGCCTGCAGGGGCCGGATGTCTCGGCGCTGCTGGGCGATACGGCGCTGCTGTCCTACTGGCTCGGGTCGGAATCCGCGTATGGATGGGTCGTGTCGTCTCGGGAGATCCACTGGGTGCGCCTCGGCGCTCCGGACGCCATCGCAGCGCAGGCGATCGCGTTCCACCATTCGCTCACCCGGCTCATCGACACGCCGGTGGAGCGCCGGCTCCGGGAGGGTCACTCCTTATATAGGGCGATCATCGAGCCTCTCGAGTCCTGGACAGCGGGCGCTCGCAACTGGATCGTCGTCCCCGACGGGGCGCTCGACTACGTCGCCTTTCCGGCGCTGCCCATGCGGGACTCCCCGCAGGCGTCGTTCGTCGTGCTCGAGCACGATGTGGCCGTGGCACCCGCGGCCTGGATGCTGGCGAGCGGCAGTCGCGCCCCGCAGCGCAACGGCGGGATCCTGATCGTGGCGGACCCCGTGTATGGGCGGGACGATCCGCGGCTCGGCGCAGGCAAAGCGCTCGTGCCGTCGACTGCAACCGCGTCGCGACGAGCCGGCGTCGATTCTGAGCCGGCCTATCAGCGGCTGCGGTTCAGCGCCGAGGAGGCGGTCGCCATCTCGACCCAGTTCGCACCGGCGCAGGTCGAGGAGCTGATCGGGCTCGATGCCACGCGCGATCGCCTGCTCGCGCTCGACTGGTCGCAATACCGCTTCATCCACATCGCGACGCACGGCGTGGTCGACGCCGAGGTCCCGGACCTCTCGGCCCTCATCCTCGGCTCCTACGGTGCGCACGGCGAGGTGGCCGATCGTGCCGTGCGCGTAGCGGACATCTCCGTTAAGACGCTGAACGCGGAGGTCGCCGTCCTCAGCGCGTGTGAAACCGCGCTCGGGACCGAGAGCCGCAGCGAAGGCCTGGTGGGGCTGGGCTCTACGATGCTGGCCCGTGGTGCCCACGCCGTGGTCGCCTCGCTCTGGCCGGTGCCGGATCAGATGGGCGCGCGGCTCATGGCTGAGTTCTACCGCCACATGCTGCGCGACTCGCTGAGTCCGCAGGCGGCACTCGGGTCTGCCATGCGGTCGATGGCCACGGGCGGTCCTTCCGCGGACCCTGCGCTGTGGGGGGCGTTTCAGGTCTCGGTAGCCTCACTCGGCGGGTCGGCAGCGGCGCCCCGTCCCGCGCCGGTGGAGTTCGCCGGACACGGCAGTGGGGCGGGGCTGCGCTGAGCTGAGCTCAGGAATGGGCCTTGCGCGCCTGCGCGGCTGGCCCACTCGATTGGATGGGTCTCATCAGCATCCCCCGCGCCTCGCGCCCGAACTCCCTGGCGATGACCTCCGCTCCCACGGCGGCGAGCTCGCCCAACGGCACGAGCCGGGAGTACTCCTGCGTTCGGTCGGCACCGCCTCGTGAGGCGCGCAGCTCGAGGGTTGCGCCACCGGGCCCTTCCAACAACCGCGTCGTCAGGCTGTACCCTCCGCCGGCAGCCAGCAGGGTGAGACGCGATATCAGTTCATTGAGGACAGTTATTCGAAATTGAGTCGGATCAGCGCCGTCCATTGAGTCCTTTTGGTCTCCAGCTTTTATGAATCGACACACCCCCATACTCTTCTGTCGTGAGAGTTCGCTCCATCTCACCTCTCTCCCTTAAGATAGGGGGGCCGGTCGAGGTGACCGGCTAGGGGAGACCGTGGAGCCTGCTGCCAGACGCTCGATCGGCGAGCTGTATGCCTGGGCCTTCGGGCACAATCCCCATGGCATCGCCGTGCTCGATGCGGACACCGGTGCCATCGTTCTCGCGAACGACGCCTATGCCCGGCTCCTCGGGAAGCGCCCTGAGGAACTGCACGGCCGCTCCCGCAGCTCGCTGTACCCGCCGAGCGAGCATGCCTCGCTGCGCGCTGCCACCGATTCCGCAGACTTGACCGGCACGTCGCGCCTGAAGACGTGCGTCCTGCACAGCGATGGCTCGGTGATCCCGGTGGCGCTGTGCCTGGCCCCGATCCGGGACGGCGCCGGCCACGTAACCCACCGCATCGAGACCGTGCAGGACCTGCGGCCGCAGCTGCACGCCGAAGGACTGCAACGGGATCGGGAGGTCCGCGAGGGATCCGCGGAGCGCTTTCGCCAGCTCGCCCACGGCGCGCCGATCGGCATCCTGCTCATGGATGAGGAGGGCAAGCTCGAATACGCCAACCCGCACTGGCTGCAGATCACCGCGCTCTCGCTCGAGCAGGCGCGGCAGCAGGGCTGGTCGGGCGCAGTGCACCCCGAGGACCGCTCGCGAGTACGGGAGGCCTGGTCGCCGCTCGACGCGGCGATGCCGCTCAGCCTCGAGTTCCGCTACCAGCGCCCGGGTGGCGAGGTGCGCTGGGTCCAGTCGCGCGCCGCGGCGCTGCGCGATGACGGCGGAGAATCCGCCGGCTACATCGCCGTCGATGTCGATGTCACCGACCAGGTCCGGCAGCGCGCCGCGATCGATGGATTTCACGCCCGCATCCGCGGCCTCGCGAACCGCCTCGAGCACCTGCGCGAGGACGAGCGTGCAGATCTCGCGCGCAAGCTCCACGGGACGCTGCGCCAGGACCTCACCACGCTCAAGGCGCACATCGAGACTCTGCGGGGCCGCCCATCGAAGTCCGCACCGGCAAAACCCTCGCTCGAGCCCGTTGCGCGCCTCGCGGACGGCTGTCTCGAGCAGCTGCGGCGCATTGCCTTCGAGCTGCAGCCGCCCGGTGTCGAGGACCTCGGACTCGAGGCCGTCATGAAGCGCTTTGCGGACGAATGCGCCGAGCAGTCCAGCCTCAGTGTGGAACTCTCGACCGCCGGCCTCCCGGCAGACCTCGACCGACGTCGCTCGCTCGCGCTCTATCGGGTGTTCCAGGAAGCACTCACCAACGTGATACGGCATGCCCGCGCGAAAAAGGTCGAGGCTCGCATCTGGCTCCAGGACGGTACCGTGCGGCTGCGGGTGAGCGATGATGGCGTGGGGGTCGGCGAGAACGATCGCTCCAAGGCCGGAGCTTTCGGGCTCCTTGCCATCTCGGAGCGCCTGGCGGAGCTCGGCGGTACCCTGCGGGTGCTTGGGGTCGCAGGAAGAGGCACGACCGTCGAGGCGAGTCTTCCTCACGAGAGGGTGAAGCGCATTTCGCGCGCGCGCTGAGCTCCCCGTCAGCCGCTATTCGGCCGTGCCGGCCGGGACCGCTGCGCCCGGGCCGGTGGCGCGCACCTGCGGACCGATCGCGATCCAGGCGCTGCGGATCTCGCCGATGAGGCTCAGGGACTCCGCGAGGAGTGCACTGTCATCCTGCAGGTTGGCGAGCACGAGCCGCGTGGCGATGTACTCGTAGAGATCGCTCAGGTTCCGGGCGAGCGCGCCGCCGCGGGTGAGATCGAGACTGCCGCGCAGCTCGGCGACCAGCGTCACGCAGCTGTGGAGCAGCTTCGCCTTGCGCACGCGCTCGCCCTGCTCCATGCAGGCGCGCGCGGTGTTGATGCGCTCCACGATGCCATCGAGCAGCATCTGCACCAGCGCGTGCGGATCGGCGTTCGCCACGCCGCCCTCGACCGCGACGCTCTGGTAGACCGCGAGATTCCTGTTGGCGAGGCCAGTCACGAGTGAGCTGCTCCGGGTGCCGTGTCTCCTGTAACGGCCCCGTCGGGCGGAACTTGAGCGGCCGGCCCGCGGCGGGCGCGCTTACGCGTTCTGCTTCGACTGCACCTGCGGCAGCGTCGCGAACGCCTGTGAGAGGTAAGCGGACGTGCTCTGCAGCGATGAGAGCAGTGTATTGAGGGCTGCGTACTGCTGGGTGAGGCTCGCGCTCAGGGCCGCCATCTGTTGACTCAGCTGGTTGCTCTGCGCGTTGAGCGCATTCTCCTGCGCGCTGAGGGTGTGACCCGCCGCGGTGATCGAGCCGTCGGCGCCGAGTGCCGTCGTGATCGCGGCGTTCAGGGTGCTCGCGACGCCGGCGCTGCCGCTCCACAGCTGGCTCGCCGCCGCGAAATGGGTGCCGAGCGCCGCCGCCAGCGTCGCGCCGTTGACACTCAAGGTCCCATCGCTCTGCGTGGTGATGCCGATGCTCGCAAGGGTGTTGTAGGTCGGCGAGCCGGTGTCGACGACGCTGTAGAGCGCCCGCTGTACCTGGCTCTGGATGCCGGTGAGCGCGGCATTCCCCATCATCGGCCCGGCGGTGCCGCTCGCGGCATCGTAACCGCCGAGCGCTGCCAAGGTGCCGTGGAGCGTGTTATAGGCGGAGACGAAGGCCGAGATATTGCTCTCGAGGCTGCTCGTGTCGGTGCTCACGGTGAAGGAGGCCGGCGTGCCGGCCGCCGTCGCGCTGAGAAGGTTGAGCGTCACGCCGCTGATCGCATTGGAGACTGTGTTGGTCGGGCTCGTGAAGGCGACTCCGGAGATGCTGAACGCCGCATCCTGCGCCGCGGCCTCCTGGGTGTAGTTCCCGGTGTTGCCGCTGCCGTAGGTGAGCGCGGCCAGTGGCCCGCTGTTGACGCTGGAAGCGACCTGGATGGTGCTGGCCGCGCCCGTCAGCGACGAGGAGAGCAGCAGGTGCGCCCCATCGCTTCCTTGGAGCACCGTGGCGCTGATGCCGGGATTGCCGGCGGCCGAGTCGATGTTCGCGGCGAGATCCGCCAGCGTGTCGGTGGCGCCGACCGTGACCTGGAAGCTCGTCCCGCCGAGGGAAAGGGTGAGCGTGCCGCTGCCGAGCGCGCTGCCCGCGGCAACGGGTGCCGAGAGCAGCTGCTGCGCCTGGGCGAGCTGCGTGATGGCGATGTCGTAGGTTCCCTGCGGCGCCCCCGCGCCTGCCGCGACGGTGAACGCCGCCGGGTCGCTGCTGCTGGCGGTCTCGAGCTGGAATGCCCGGGGCGTGTCGAGCGCGCCGAGTGAGGACTGAAAGGTCGAGAGCGCGCTCTTCAGCGTGCCGAGCGCCGAGATCTGCGCGGAGACCTGCTGAGTCTGGCTCGCGATGAGCGACTCCTGCGGGCCCTGCGCGGCGGCGACCAGCTGCTGGACGAGGGCGCTGACGTTGATGACCGAGCCGCCCGCTGCGCCGGCACCGCCGCTGCTCGCGACCGAGACGACGGGTGCGCCGCCGGGCGCGCTGCTAGCGATGCTGCTCGTGCTCATTGCCGCTCATACCTCGTGCCTTCTCGCCGCCGCAAAAAGCGTCGGGGCGGGCGCCACCGGATTGAAGCGCCCGCCCCGCACCATGAGTTTCCAGTCATGCGAAGCTGGAACTCACTTCCTCCCTTACGGCAGGTGCTGCAGCAGCGTGAGGATGTTCTGCGGGATGGTATTGGCCTGGGCCACCATCGCAGTGCTCGCCTGCTGCAGGATCTGCGCCTTCGACAGGTTGGACGTCGCCTGGGCATAGTCCGCGTCCACGATGGCGCTCTTGGCAGCGGTCAGGTTCGTGGCATCGGTGTGGAGGCCCGTGATCGCCGCCTGGAAGCGGTTCTGGTAGGCGCCGAGCTGCGCGCCGGAGGTGGCGAGCTGCTGCAGGGCGGCGTCGATCTGCACCAGCGACAGGTTGGAGTTGTCGACGCTCGTCACGCTCGCCAGATTCAGGAAGTTGCCCGCGGTCGTCACGGCGGCGCCGGCGGCCGTCAGGCCGAAGGTGGTGATGTCCTCGGTGCCGGTGTTGCTCGCCGCACCGTTCCAGGTGATGGCACCGGTCGTCTGGCTGGTCGTGCTCGCCAGGTCGATCGCGGTGCCGGCAGCGTTGACGGTGGCGATGAGGCCGCCATCGGAGCTCGACACGCCGTTGATCGCCGCGGCGACGCTGGCGAGGTCCGTCGCCTGGGTGCCGGTGAGGGTGACGCTGTCGGTGGTGTAGGTCTTGCCATCGGCACCGACGATCGAGATCGTGCCGCTGTCGCCCTTCACCACCGCGCCGGTGTAGGTGGCATTGAGGACCGCCGTGCCGGCGGCCGTGAAGAGCTGGCCGAGCGCGCTGCTGTTGGCGCTCGCCACCGAGGCGACCGTGATGGTCTGGCCGGCGTTCGCGCCGACCTGGAAGGTGGCGCCCTGGAAGGAGCCATCGAGAAGGTTCACGCCGTTGAACTGGGTGTTCGCGGAGACGCTGTTGATGTCCGCCACCAGCTGCTGGAACTGCGTGTTGAGATCGGCGCGGTCCGCGGCGCTGTTGGTCGCGTTGAGCGACTCCACCGCGAGATCGCGCATGGTCTGCAGGTCGGTGGTGATTTCCGACAGCGCACCCGAGGCGGTCTGCGTGAGCGACACGCCGTCGTTGGCGTTCTGCGCGGCCTGGTTGAGGCCGTTGACCTGCGAGGTCATGCCCTGCGCGATGGCGTAGCCGGCGGCGTCATCGGCCGCGGTGTTGACGCGCAGACCCGATGACAGCTGCTGCAGTGCACTCGCCAGCTGGGCGCCCGAAGAGCTGAGGCTGTTCTGGGCGACCAGGGCATCGAGGTTCGTGTTGAGGACTAGTGACATGGTCGTGGACTCCTGATGTGTGTTTCAGGCGCCGGACACCAGTCCGCCGCGCTGCCATCTCCTGCGGCCACCATGGCCGCCTGCTTCCCTGCCTGTATCGGAGTTCCGGGGCAGAACTTGAGCGCCTGGCGGGCGGCAACTGAGAGCAGTGTCACGTTCACGAGATGTAGTTGAAGAGCGACAGCTTCTCGATCGAAGCATAGGATTGCTGCGCCGCCTGGAGCGCGAGCTCCTGGGTGGAAAGCTGCGTGACCGCCGCCGCGTAGTCGACATCCGCGAGTGTCGAGATCGAGCCCTGCAGGCTCGTCTGCTCGCTTTGCGCACTCGCGGCGGCGGCGCTGATCGCATTCAGTCGCCCGCCGACTGCGGCCTGCACATCATCGATGTGGCCGAGCGCGGTATCGATCTGACGCAGCGCCCCGCCGATCCGGGTGGTGATCTGCGCGCTGCTCAGGCTCGTCGAATTGAGCGTGGCGATGAGGTTGCCGATCGTCGCGAAGACGCTCGCCCTGCCGGCCGGGGCGATGGTGAACTGGTCGCCGGCGGCGGGCGTGCCGCTCACGGTGACCTCTGCGCCATCGAAGGCGATCGAGTCGCCGCTCACGTAGCTGCCCGAGGCGACGACCGCGCCGGCGCTGTTCGTGAGCTGGTACTGCGTCGCGCTGCTGAAGGCGAGGGTGTACGTGTCGGCGACCCAGGCGGCGGGGCTCCTGATGCTGCCCGGGTCGATCGAGGCATTGCCGGTATTGCCGGCTCCGACCGCGGTGGTGAAGGTGCCGTTGCCGGCCGGGAGATTCATGAAGACCGTGCTGCCCGCATCGCTCACCGACACGCTCTGATCGGCACCGATCTGCACCTGGTTCACCTGATCGTTGCCGAGGTAGCTCACCGCGCCTGCGCCCGCGGCGAACGGGGGCGCGCCGCTCGCCGTGCCGCCGAAGAGATAATTGCCCTGCGCGTCCTGGCTGTTCGCCGCGGCGAGGAGCGACTGCTCGAGCTGCTGCAGCTGCGTCGCCAGCGCCTGACGGTCGGTCGCGCTCAGATCGGAGTTGTTGGCTTCCACTGCGAGATCGCGCGCACTCTGCAGCGCATTGGTGGCGTTGCTGAGTGCGCCCTGCTCGAGCTGGAGACTCGTGGCGACCGCCTGACCGTTGCTCACCTCCTGCCGGGAGGCCGAGAGCTGCGTGCCGAGGGCATTCACCTGCGCCATGGCTACCGGCCCGTCCGCAGCGCTCTGCAGCTTCTTGCCGGTCGAGAGCTGCGTCTGGGTCCTGGACAAGGCGGTCTCGAGCGCATCCATCTGCGCGAGCGCCTGGGTCTGGAAGCTGAGCGTCGAGATCGTCATGAGTTACCCGTTGGTGATCGCGGTCATGAGCGAGGTGAACATCTGCTGCGAGGCCTGAATGACCTGCGCCATCGCCTGGTAGGCCCGCTGGAACTCGAGCATGTGCGCGGCCTCCTGATCGAGATTGACGCCGGAGACGTTGCTGCGTGCGCTCACGGCGTCCTGGTTGACGGACTGCTGCGCGGCGGCGCTCGCCTGCGCCTGCTGCGTGAGCACCCCGATGCTCGTGATGAGATCGTTGGCGGCACCGGCGAGCGAGGTGGTGCCGTTATCGAGCGCAGCACTCCCGAGCGACTGGATCATCGCGTCGAGGTTGCTGTTGTCGCCGCTGTCGGCAGCGGTGCTCGCTCGCACCGTGAAGGTGTCGCCGGCTGCGGGCACGCCGCTCACCGTCACCTGGGCGCCCGCAAAGCTGATCGGCTGGCCCGTCGTGTAGGCGCCCGAGCCGGCGACGGCGCCGCTGCTCGATGTGACCTGGTACTGGCCGGGGGTCGTGAAGGTGATGGTGTAGGTATCGGGCACCCAGCTCGCCGGGCTCACGGTCGCCGGCGAGATGCTGCCCGTCCCGGTGTTGGCGGTGCCGACGCCGGTCTGGGCGAGCCCGGCGGTGGCGATCTGCGAGGGGCTCGTGAGGAGCAGGCTGAGCCCCGCCGTGGCGGTCGCGGTGGGCTGGATGAGAAAGCTGTCACCGTTGGCCGCCGCGCCGCTCACCACGATCGAGACGCCCGCCGCCTGGAACGGGCTCGCGGCGGTACCCGCGCCGCTCAAACTCACGGCGGCGCCGGTCGTCGCATCCTCGAGCTGCCAGGCACCCCCGAGGTAGCGCAGCGTGTAGTCATCGCTCGTGAGCGCACCGAGGGCGGTCCGCGTGACGCTGAGCGCGGCGCTCCCCGTGTTGGTGCTCGCAGGCGCCGCGCTCGCGGGCCCCACCGCGAACATCGGCTGACCCGCAGCACCGCTCTGATCGATGCCGGCCGCCTGCTGCTGGTTGAGGAGCGTGGCGAGCCCGACGCTCAACTGTCCGAGAGCGTTCTGCGCCGGCTGCAGCACCTGGCTGCGGGCGGCCAGAAGTCCCCCGAGCTCGCCGCCGGAGACCTCCGAGGTGACATCGGTCGTGCCGCCGGCGCTCGAGAGCCCGACCTGCAGCACCGAGGCATCGTAAGTGTTCGGCAGGGTCGTGAGCTGCTGCGCGGTCGCGCCGGTGACGAGCGCCTGACCGCTGCCGATGTAGACATCGAGGGCGCCGTTGGGCTCGGTGGCGGTATTGACGCTCACGTACCGGCTCAGCTGGTCGATGAGCTGGTCGCGCTGGTCCATGAGCTGATTCGGTGTCTGCCCGTTGCCGGCGAGATCCTTGGTGATCTGGCCGTTGAGGGAGGCGATGTTGCTCGCGAGCGAGCTCACCTGCGCCACATCGGCGCTGATCTGCTGCTCGAGGTTGGCGCCGTACTGGGAGATCTGCGCATCGGCGCCGGTCAGCTGCTGCGCGAGCGCCTGCGCCTGGCTGAGCACCGCCTGGCGAGCGCCGCTCGAGGCGGGGGAGGTGGAGAGCGTCTGCAGCGCGTCGAGGAACTGCTGCAGCGAGGCGGGAAGTCCCGAGCTCGAGCCGCTCAGCAGGTTATCGACCTGGGCCGCCTGGGTCGCGAGCGTGTTGAGGCTCGAGTAGCTCGCCTGGGAGCTGCGCACCTGCTGCGCGAGCAGCTCGCTGTAGGCGCGCGTGACGCTCGAGACCTCGACGCCGCTGCCGATGAAGCCTGCTGCGGTCGACTGTCCGGGCTGCGGAGTGAGGTTTGCGGTCTCGAGGCTGTAGCCCGGGGTTGCGGCGTTGGCGATGTTGTTGCTCGTGACATCGAGCGCCTGCTGGAAGGCGATGAGACCCGAGACGCTGGTGGTAAGAAGGTCAGCCATGCCGGGGTGCTTTCCTTAGAGCGCGGCCGTCCCTGGGGTTATCGGCAGCGCGCCGGCGAACTTGACCGGTCTCGCGCCCGGGGGCACGAGGTCCGCCACCTCGCGTGCCAGCCGCGTCACCTTTTGCGCGTACTCGGGATCGGTGGCATAGCCGCCCTGCTGGAGCGCGGTCGCGAAAGAGTGGACATCGTTCCCCGACCCGAGCGCCGCGCGGAAGCGCGGATTGCCCTTGAGCAGCTCGACATAATCCTGAAAGCCCTGTTGCGCGCTCGTATAGCGGCGAAAGGCGGCCGGCTCGAGGGTCGCGCTTCCATGGTGGTACTCGGTCGTGGCGGCGCTCACCGCGGCGCCGCGCCACGCGGAGCCGGTCTTGATGCCGAAGTAGTTGTGGCTCGAGCCGCCGTGCTCGGTCTGCGGCAGCTGCTCCCCCCAGTGGGTCTCGAGCGCCGCCTGCGAGATGAGGCTCACGGGCGACACGCCGAGCTCTCCGGCCGCCGCCTGCGCCTGCGGCCAGAGGCTCTGCACGAAGCGCGCGCGATCGGCGGCCGGGGTCGAGCCGCTCGCGGTCGGTGGCGTGCGCGGCGCAGCGCTTGCTCCCGCGTTGCTCCCTGCAGCCGGCGCTGCCGCGCCCTGCAGCTGACGGACCAGCATGTCGGCGAGCCCCAGGCCGCGCCCGCGCGTGAGCTCGAGGGACATCTGGTCGTCGAACAGCCCCTGGTACATCTGCTGCTGCTCGCTGCCGAAGATCGGATCGCTGCCGATCGCCTTGCGCATGCTGTGAATCATCATGCGGGCGAACAGACTCTCGAACTGCCGCGCCACCTGGCGCAGCGCCTGCGGGCTTTGCGTCCGCGCGTTCGCCTTGAGCTTCTCGAGCGCGGCGAAGTCGCCATACGCGCCGGCAGCCTGCGGCACCCCCGGCGCAAGGGCGGCGGCGCCGCTCATCAGATGACGATCAGCTCGGCGCGCAGCGCGCCGGCTTCCTTCAACGCCTCGAGGATCGCCACCAGGTCCCCGGGTGCCGCGCCCACCTGGTTCACGGCGCGCACGATCTCCTCGAGGTTCACTCCGGGCTGGAACACGAACATGCGCGCGTCGGCCTGCTGCACATCGAGCGAGCTGCGCGGCGTCACCACGGTCTTGCCGAAAGAATAGGGGGCCGGCTGGCTCACCTCCGCCCGCTCGCTGATCGTGACCGAGAGCGAGCCATGCGCCACCGCCGCCGACATCACCTGCACGTGCGAGCTGATGACGACCGTCCCGGTCCGGGAGTTGACGATCACCCGTGCAGGCGCCTCGCCCGGCTCGACCTCGACCGCCTCGAGCGTCGCGAGATAGGCGATGCGCTGGTTGGGATTGGTCGGCGCCAGCACCCGGATGGAGACCGCGTCGAGCGCTTCGGCGGTGTCGTTGCCGAGCGCACGGTTGATGGCCGCGGCGACGTGCGCCGCAGTGGTGAAGTCGGGCGTGTTGAGATTGAGCACCAGGTGCGCATCGCTCGCGAAGTGCACCGACACCTCGCGCTCGACCGAGGCGCCGTTGGGGATGCGGCCGCTGCTCGGGACGTTGAGCGAGATCCGCGAGCCGTCCTTGCCGTTCACTCCGAAGCCGCTCACGATCACGTTGCCCTGCGCCATGGCATAGATCTGGCCGTCCGCTCCACGCAGCGGAGTCATGATGAGATTGCCGCCGCGCAGGCTCGAGGCGTTGCCGATGGTGCCGACGGTGACATCGAGGCTCTGGCCCGGCTTCGCGAAGGGCGGCAGGTCGGCCGTCACCGTCACCGCGGCGACGTTCTTCAGCTGCGGGTTGGTGTTCGGGGGTATCGTGACCCCGAACCGCTGCAGCATGTTCACGATGCTCTGGATGGTGAAGGGCGCCTGGGTCGTCTGGTCGCCGGTGCCATCGAGCCCGACGACGAGCCCGTAGCCGACCAGCTGGTTGCTGCGCACCCCGCCCACGGTGGCGATGTCCTTGATGCGCTCGGCGTGTGCGCCGCCGCCGATCATGAGGAGCAGCGCCGGCAGCAGCCGGGCGGTACGCCGCAGCCCGGTGCGCGCTCGCCGCGGGCTTGCGGTCGAGGCCATCAGAAGGGCATCCACGGTGAGTTGAAGAAGCGCGCGAGCCAGCTCTGCGCATTCGCATCCGCGATGGCGCCCTTGCCGCTGTAGGTGATGTGCGCGCTCGCGACGCGATAGGAGGGGATCGAGTCATCGGAGGCGAGGTCGATCGGGCGGATGACCCCGGTGACGCGCACGAACTCGCGCCCCTGGTTGAGCCCGATCTGCTTCTCCCCGGCGATGAACAGGTTGCCGTTCGGCAGCACCTTGAGCACCGTCGCGGTGAGGTAGCCGGTGAGGCTGTTGCTCTCGGCGCTCGCGCCCTGGCCGGCGAACTTGGTGGCGTTGTTGATGTTGTTCTCGAGTATCGGCGTGCCGTGGATGGTGACCGGCGCACCGAAGATCGTGGGGCTCGGCATGTTCACCGTGGTGGCCTTGCTGGTGCTCGTGGTGGCGCTCTTCTGTGCCGCGGTCTGCTCGTTGAGGACGATGGTGACGATGTCGCCGACGTGGTGCGCCACCGGGTTGGCGGCCAGCACGATCTCGCGTCCGGCCTGATAGATGGCGCCCTCGGTCGGGGGCGCCGGCGGTTCCGCGGCCCAGGCGAGCGCGTCGCTTTTTTCGGCAGCGCGGTCGGCGCAGCCGGCGAGCGCGGCGAGGAGCGCGAGCGCGCGGATGTCGAAGGGAGGGCGCACCGGCTTCACCCTCACATGTTCTGCGTGGCGAAAGACAGCATGTGGTCGGTGGTCTCGACCGCGCGCGAGTTCATCTCGTACGCCTGCTGCGTCTCGATCATGTTGACGAGCTCCTCGACCACGTTGACGTTGGAGCTCTCCACCGAGCCCTGCAGCAGCGTCCCCATGCCGTTCAATCCCGCGTTGCCGGTGACCGGCGCGCCGCTCGAGGCCGACTCGACCGCGAGGTTGTTGCCGATGTCCTGGAGCCCGGCGGGGTTGATGAAATCCGCGAGCTGCAGCGTGCCGACCGTCTGCGGCGCGCTCTGCCCGGCGAGCTGCACGCTGATCGTGCCGTCGGTGCCGATGGTGATGCTCTGCGCACCGGTGGGGATGGTCACCGCGGGCTGCACCGTGTAGCCCTCGGGGGTCACCAGCTGGCCCTGCGCGTTGAGCTGAAAGCTGCCGTCGCGCGTGTAGGCGACCGTGCCGCTCGGCTGCAGCACCTGGAAGAACCCCCGCCCCTGGATGGCGAGATCGAGCGGATTGCCGGTCTGGTTCATGCTGCCCTGGGCATAGTTCTTCTCGGTGGCGACGATGCGCACGCCGGTGCCGAGGTTGAGGCCGGTCGGGGCCTGGGTGCTCTGCGAGGTGTTGGCGCCGACCTGCGAGAGGTTCTGGTACAGCAGGTCGTCGAACACGGCGCGGCTTTTCTTGAAGCCGGTGGTGTTGACGTTGGCGAGATTGTTCGCGGTCAGCGTCATCTGCGATTGCTGGGCGTCGAGCCCGGTTTTCGCGGCCCAAAGTGCCGGATCCATGATGTCTACCTCGAATGATTGCTGGATTAGCCCGATTGCAGGAGCTTGGCGGACGCCTGCGCGTCCTCGTCGGCGGTATGCAGCGCCTTGATCTGCACCTCGAAGCGCCGCGCGAGCTCGATCATGTTGACGAGACAGCCGGTGATGTTGACGTTGCTCGCCTCGAGCACGCCGGAGGCGAGCCGCACCTTGGCATCGGCCTCCGGCGTCGTGCCGTCGGTCGCGCGGTACAGGCCATCGGCGCCGCGGCTGAGGCCGCCCTCGGGGTTGACGAGCTTGATGCGCCCCACGGCGGCAAGAGAGTTCGGCGTCTGGCCGAGCGGCACGACCGAGACCGTGCCATCGGCGCCGATGCTCACGGAGGTCGCGGGCGGAACGCTGATCGGACCGTTGTCGCTCAGCACCGGGCGCCCCGCGGCCGTCAGCAGCTGCCCGCTCGGGTCCACGTGCAGATTGCCCGCGCGCGTGTAGGCCTCGGTGCCGGCAAGGTCCTGCACGGCGATGAAGCCTGCGCCCTGCAGCGCGACATCGAGCGGATTGCCCGTCGGCTGCTGCTCGCCGTCGGTGCTGTTCCAGCCGACGCGCGCCGCAGTCGCGTAGGCGCGCGAGGCGAAGCCGGGCCCGCTCACGCTGCGCGTCTGGAAGCTCGCGAGCGAGGCCTTGAAGCCGGTCGTGCCGGCGTTCGCCAGGTTGTCGTTGTTGACCGCCTGCCCGGCGAGGGTCTCGCGCGCGCCCGACATCGCGACGTACAGCAGCTTGTCCATGAGTGAGCTTCAGGGAGGCGCCGCGGCGTCAGCCGCCGCGGATGTTGATGATGGTCTGGGTGATCTGGTTCTGCGTCTGGATCATCTGCGCGTTCGCCTGGAAGTCGCGCTGCGCGGTGATCATCTGCACGAGCGCCGCGGTGGTATCGACGTTCGACTGCTCGAGCGACCCGGACTGCACGGAGCCGAACCCGGAGTTGCCGGCGACGCCGTTCACCGCCGCGCCCGAGGCATTGGTCGCCGACCAGGTGGCGTTGCCGCGCTGCTCGAGCCCCTGCTGGTTGGCGAAGTTCGCGAGCGCGATCTGGCCGAGGTCGACGGAGCGCCCGTTGGTGAACTGCGCCTGCACCACGCCGGTCTGGTCGATATTGATGCCGGTGAGCTGGCCGGTGGTGAAGCCGTCCTGCTGCACGGCGGTGACCGCGAAGTTGCCGCCGTATTGCGTGGTGTTCGAGAAGTTGAAGGTCATGTTCATCGCCTGCGCGCCGGTCGCGGGCGTGTAGGCGGGGAAGGCGATCTGGCCGTTGGCGGGGGCCGTGAGCGCGCCGGTGGCCGAGTAGGCGAGCGGCTGTGCGCCACCCACCGCGGTGCCATCGACGTACAGCTGCACGTTCCAGGCGTTCGGCGCCGCGCTCTTGATGAAATAGAGGCTCGCCGTGTGCGCTGCGCCCAGCGAGTCGTACACGGTGAGCGCCGTGGTGTTGTTGTAGCTGTTGGGATCGGTCGGCGAGAAGGGCGCGTTCGGCGGCACCGCGGCGTTCGCCGGCAGGTTGGCGGTGAGGGCCGCGGTGGAGGTCGCCTGGGGCGAGCTCTGGTTGGTATTGAGCGAGATGTCGGCGAGCCCGCCGGTGTTGAAGCCGCCATTGGCGAGCGGCGGATAGGCCTGCAGCAGCAGCCCCTGGGGATTGACCACCTGTCCGGCGGCGTTCAGCTGGAACTGGCCGGCGCGGCTGTACTGCAGCGCGCCGTTGTTGCTGAGGATGAAGAAGCCGTTGCCGCTCACCGCGAGGTCGAGCGTGCTGCCGGTGGTCTCGATGTTGCCCTGCGAGAACTGCTGTGCCACCTCCGACACCGCGACACCGTTGCCGACCGCGCTGGTGCCGGCCCCGCCCTGGCTGGCGGAGAACAGGTCCGCGAACTCGGTGCGCGAGCCCTTGAAGCCCACGGTAGCGGCGTTCGCCAGGTTGTTGGAGGTGACGGACAGATCCTCGTTCGCGGCGTTGAGGCCCGTCAGAGCGATGTTGAAGGACATGATGTTCTCCGCAGGAAGTGCGCGTGCTACTGGATGCTGACCACGGAGCTCAACGGCACCGTGCCGTTCGCCGTGTTGAGCTGGAGTGCCGAGCTCGCCGGATCGATGGTGACGCTCGTCACCTTGCTGTAGAGGAGCGGGCTCAGCGACTGGCTGGTGTTGCCGACCGCGGCGGTGACCTGGAGGCTGTAGTTGCCGGGCGCAGCGGCGCGTCCCTGGCTCGTCATCCCGTTCCAGCTGAAGGCGCTGTAGCCGGAAGCCTGCGGCGCCACCTGGAAGCTGTCGACCAACGCCCCGCTCGCATCGGTCACCGCGACCTGCAGCGCGCTCGTGCCGCTCGGCGCGCTCACCGCCCCGGTGACCGTGCCGCCGGCGGCGAGCCGTGCGGTGCTCCCCGGGGCGAGCACCGAGTGGCCGAGGAGCGAGGTGCCGCTCAGTACCTGCGCGCCCTGGAGCCCCGAGCTGAGGCCCGCGATCGAGCTCTGCAGTCCCTGGAGGCTGCTGACCTCGCTCAAGCCCTCGATCTGCGTGAGGAACTGCGTCGGGTCGGTGGGATTCAGGGGGTCCTGGTTCTGCATCTGCGTGCTGATGAGCTGCAGGAATCCGCTCTGGCTGATCTGCATGTTGGCCGGAATGCTGCCGGCGAGAGTGCTGCTCCCGCCGGGTGCCGGGGCGGCGCCGGCGGTCGCGAGCGCGCCCGCGGAAGCAGGCGCAGTCGCACTCGTCGCCGCGTGCGCGTGCGAGAGGATCGGAATGGGCAAGCTGGTCATGAGGAAGCCTTTACTGGCCGAGTTTCAGGGTGGCGAGCATGAGATCCTTCGCGGTGCTCATGACCTCGACATCGTTCTGGTAGGCGCGCGAGGCCGAGATCATGTCGGTCATCTCCTCGATGACGTTCACGTTCGGCGCATAGACGTTGCCGTCCGCATCGGCGAGCGGATTCCCCGGGTCGTGGCGGACCGTGGGGGAGGCGGTGCTCTCCATGATGCCGCTCACGCGCACCGTGCCGCCGCTCTGCACGGCGTATGCACCGGCGCGCAGCGCCGCGTGCACCGCCTGGAAGACCGGATGGCGTGCCTTGTATACGCTCGCGGGGTCGCCGCTCACGCTGTCGACGTTCGCGAGGTTCGATGCCACCGTGTTGAGGCGCACCGACTGCGCGGCGAGCCCCGCGCCGGCGATGTCGAAGACCTTGAAGGAGGACATGGCGCGCGCTCCTATTGACCGGTGATGGCGGTGAGGAGCGACTTGAAGCGCTCACCGAGGAAGCTGAGGGCCGCCTGGTACCGGACGGTGTTGTCGGCGAACGCCGCCTGCTCGAGCTGCGCATCCACGGTGTTGCCATCGAGCGAGGGCGCGAGCGGCACGCGGTACTTGAGGAACGCGCTGCTCTGCGTCGGATCGGCGGCGGCAGTCGTGCTCACGTGCATCGCCTGCGGCGCGCTGAGCGGCAGCGAGCCCGCGGCGGCGCCGTGTTGCGCCAGCAGGCTTTTGAAATCCACATCGCGCGCCTTGAAGTTCGGCGTATCGGCATTCGCGAGATTGCTGGCGAGCACGGCAGTACGACGCCCGAAGATCTTGAGCGCGTCCTGTTGGACGCCGAGATAGCCGTCGATGCTCAGAGTCATGGAGTGAGCTCTCGCAAACAACCTGACACAGGCAGAGCAAGAGCCATGCCAGGGGCGCCCGGGCCGCTCACCGGCCTGGCGGCGCCCCACCGAGGCGCAGACCGTGACCAGCGTCACGCCGTGAGCGGCAAGCCATTGCCGCCGGATGCCGCCGGCATGAGCCTTCCCTGGCGCGCTCCTTGCAACGTCAGCTGCAGGTCCCGCGCCAATGCCTCACCTCATGTTGCAACCGTCAATAGTCCGTCCTGTACCCGCGCTCCTGGTGCTCCTCGCAGCGCTCGCCGCCCCCGGCGCGGGCGCCGCTGCGGTGGCCGAGCCGCAGGCGCTCGCGACGGTGCGTGCCGCCGCAGAGTCTCAGGTGCGCGCCAGACTCCAGGGAGTGGCCTACAGGGTGTACGTGCAGCCGGCCGAGCTCGATCCGCATCTGCACCTTGCGCATTGCCCGACGCTCCTCGTCGCGACGATGGTGGGCGATGGGGAGCTGCACCCGCGGGTCACCGTGCGTGTCAGCTGCCCGGCCGGATCCCCGGCGTGGTCGGTGTATGTGCCGGTGACCCTCGAGTCGGAAGTTCCGGTTCTCGTGCTGCGCCGGGCGGGCGCGCGTGGGGCGCACCTCGATGCGGAGGCGGTGTCGGTCGAGACCCGCCGTGTCGCGGGTCTCGGCAGCGACTACTGGTGCGACCTCGAGGCGCTCCCGCACCGCAGTCTCACGCGCGCGGTGCCGGCCGGCACGGTGCTCACCGCGGAGCTGCTGCAGGCGGACTACCTCATCCGCCAGGGACAGACCGTGACGCTCGTGGCCTCATCCCCCGGCATCGAGGTGCGGGCTCCCGCTCGGGCGCTGGAGGATGGGCGCGAGGGCTCGCGAGTGCGCGTGCAGAACCTCGAGTCGATGAAGACCGTCCAGGGCGTGGTGGATGCCAGTGGCCTCATCCACGTGACCCCCTAAAGGAATCAAGGCGGCGGCCGTTAACAGGATCGAGGACAGGAAGGAGCGTCACGTGCCGGACAAAATCAACGACTTGAGTGCGACCGTGCCGGGCGGCTCCCCCTCCCTGGGCGGCGCCCGCAGCGCTGCCGGCGTCGCCCCGGCCGCAGCACCGGGCGGTGTGCCCGCGACGGGAGCCGCATCGGGCGCCTCCGACGTTCACATCACCGGTACCGCAAGCTCGCTGGCGACGCTCGAGACGACACTCCGCGATGCGCCGGCCGTCGATGCCGCACGCGTCGCCGCCGTGCGGTCCGCCATCGATGAGAACCGCTACACGGTGAACCCGGACCACATCGCCGCGGAGCTCCTGCAGATGGAGCACGCTCTCGCGCAGCTGCACGCGGATGAGGGGTGATGGACGCGGATCTGTGCCGCGAGCACCTGCGTGAGCTCGTGCACGAGGAGCTCGCCGCGCTCCGGGAGCTGAAAAAGCTCCTCGACGCCGAGCGCCCCGTCCTCGCCTCGAACGACCTCAAGGCGCTGCAGCGCTCCACCGCGCTGCGCCAGGAACGCATGAGCCATCTCGCGCGCCTCGAGGAGCAGCGCCGCGCGCTCGTGACGCTGCATGGTGAGGCGGCGGACAGCGCCGGCCTCGAGCGGCTCCTCGCGTGGTGCGATCCGCGCGGGGCGCTGCGCGCAGCACTCGGCGAGTGCCGCACGCTCGCCGGCGCCTGCCGGGAGCTCAACGACCGCAATGCGCTCCTCGTGAGCGCGCTTCTGAAACGCGTCAGCGAGCGGCTCGAGGCGCTCTGCGGCCGCACCCAGCGCGCCGCGACCTACGGTCCGCATGGGGATCTCGACCACGCCCGGCAGGGCCGGGTGCTGCGCGCGGTCTGAGGCCC
>DATKMV010000063.1:0-64674 GCA_035541695.1 Steroidobacteraceae bacterium | reverse complement strand
CGCCGGTCAGCAGGTCGGCGTTAAACAGGTCGAAGAGAAGATCTGGCTGGTCAGCTTTATGCGCTATGACTTAGGCTTCTTTGATCACGAGACATGTCGGATAGAGAGCGCGGAGAACCCCTTCGCCGCGAAAGTGTTACCTATGTCTCCGGTATAAACCGTCACCCATGTCATCGGAATAGACATTTTTGAAGTTGGTCGGGGTGACTGGATTTGAACCAGCGACTCCTACGTCCCGAACGTAGTGCTCTACCAGGCTGAGCTACACCCCGATCCCCGGGCAGTACCGTCGCCGGCAGGCTTCCGGCGACGGGCCGCGCAGTGTACTGAAGCGGGGCGCGGCCTTCAATTCGGCGACGAAGCTAGCTGCCGCCTTTCTGCACCACGATGCCGCCTGCGCGCATGACGAACACCGGATGCTCGGTGGCGTGGATGTCGGTGAGCACGTTTCCCGGCACCGCCACGATATCGGCGGCCTTGCCGGCTTCGAGGGTGCCCACCTCTTGCTCCACGCCGAGGAGCTTCGCCGCATCGCGGGTTGCCGCCAGCAGCGCCGCGGCCGGGCTCATGCCGAGATCGGTCAGCAGGCCGAACTCCATGGCATTCATGCCATGCGGGAAGACTCCGGCGTCGGTCCCGAACGCGATCGGCACACCGATGCGCAGCGCCGCCTTGAACATGTTGCCGTGTGCGGCCGCCGCCGCACGTGCCTTCTCGGCTATTTTCGGGGGGTAGAGGTCCGCGTTCTTATTGGTCCAGTACACCGCCATGCGCGTCGGCACGAGGTATATCCCCTTGGACTTCATGAGCTTCAGCGTGTCCTCGGTGAGAAAGCTGCCGTGCTCGATCGAATCGACGCCGGCCGCGATGGCAAGACGCGCGGCCTTATCCCCGTGGCAGTGGGCCGCCACCTTGCGGTTCCACTTGTGTGCTTCGGAGACGATCGCGGTGAGCTCTTCCGGCGTGAGCTGCGGTACATCGACCGGGTCGGCTTCCGACAGCACCCCGCCGCTCGGAGCGATCTTGATGACGTCCGCGCCCCACTTCATCTGGTAGCGCACCGCCTCACGGCACTCCTCGGGCCCGCTGCAGATTCCCTCGATCGGTCCCCAGGGCTTCACGCGGTCCGGTGGATACGAATAGTTATCGAAATGCCCGCCGGGGGACCCGATGCCGTGCACCGCGGTCAGCATGCGGGGCCCGACGGTGACCTTGGCGTTGATCGCATTGCGCAATCCCACGTCGACGAAATCCCAGGCGCCGACGTTGCGCACCGTGGTGAAGCCCGCCTCGAGCGTCCGCCGCGCATAGAGTGCAGCGTACAGCGCCTGCTCGGCCGGGAAGCGCATCATGCGGTTGTAGACGAAGCGGTAGTAGTCTTTCTCGAGTTCCATCGTCAGGTGGGTATGAGCATCGATGAACCCGGGCAGCAGCGTCGCATCGCCCAGATCGATGACGCGCGCCCCGGCCGGTGGGGTGCCGCCCACCGACACGATCCGGTCGCCGCGCACGACGAGCGTGCCGCCTTCCTTCAATGACGCGCCGGTGGAATCGAAGAGGTGCGCGGCCCTGATCACGAGGGTCTGTGGCTGCGGCGGCTCCTGCGCTCGAGCGATTCCGGTCCAGGCGGCAAGCCCGAGTGCCGCGCCAGTCGCCAATCCGAGCAGTCCGCGGCGGCGCAGCCCGCAGCGGCCGTGTTGTTCTCTTCTCATGTGTGCCTTCCGGTCGGGCGGAGGTGGGGTGTTTGTCAGACGGTATGCTCGACGGAGAACACCGCGAGCGCCGTCAGGCCGCTGCGGTACGCAGAATCCGGCAGTGAAGCGAGCGCTGACTTGGCGCGCGCCGCATGCTCGCGCGCGAGGCGCGCCGTGTACTCGAGTCCTCCGGTCGCCTCGATGGCGGTGATCACCGGCTCGAGCTGCGTCACTCCGCCCCGCTGGATCGCCTCGCGAATGGTGGCGCGTTGCTGCTCGGTGCCATGCCGCAGCGCATGGATCAGTGGCAGCGTTGGTTTGCCCTCCGCGAGATCATCGCCGAGATTCTTGCCGCGCTCCTTCGGGTTGGAGCGGTAGTCGAGCACGTCATCGACCAGCTGGTAGGCGGTGCCGAGATGTCGTCCATAGGCAGCGAGCTCCTGGCGCACGTGCGGAGTCGCGCCCGCCAGAACTGCCGCGACCTCCGCGCCGGCTTCGAAGAGCTTGGCCGTCTTGCGATAGATCACTTCCAGATATCGTTGCTCGGTGGTGTGCGGATCGTGCGCGTTCATCAGCTGCAGCACCTCGCCCTCGGCGATGACGTTGGTGGCTTCCGCCATGATCTCCATCACCGGCTGGCTGGCGAGCGCCGCCATCATCTGGAAGGCCCGGGAGTACACGAAATCCCCGACCAGGACGCTCGCCGGGTTGCCGAACACCTGGTTCGCCGTGTGCCGTCCGCGCCGGAGCGCAGACCCGTCCACCACATCGTCGTGCAGCAGCGTTGCCGTATGGATGAACTCGATGAACGCCGCGGCGTCGATGTGCGCAGTCCCGGCATAGCCGCAGGCACGCGCCGACAGCACGACCAGTAGCGGCCGCAGGCGCTTGCCGCCCCCGGCGATGATGTGCTCGGCGACCTGATCGACGAGCGGCACCGCGCTCTTCAGTCGCGCACGGATGACCCCGTTTACGGCGTTCAGATCGCTCTCCGCCAGCGTGCGGATTTCCTCCAGGGTCATCGCGGTCGCCTGCTCATCGGTCCAATTGCCCCTCGACTGGCGGCCCCGCATCCTAGCCGACGCGGGTGGCTTGGAGAATGCTCACCGCGGTCGTCTCCCGGTCGAATTCACACCTTAAGTGGCTGCCGCCGCTAGAAAAAACGGCGTTTGACCCTGGCGGAGGGCGCCAGTAGAATGCGCGGCCTTTCAACTCTGGCCATTGTCTCTCCAATTACCTATGTACGCGGTCATCGCCACGGGCGGCAAGCAGTATCGGGTGACGAAGGACGGCGTGCTGCGCGTCGAGAAGCTCGACGCCGAGCCCGGCGCCACCGTCGAATTCGGCGAGGTGCTCCTGGTCGGGGAGGGCGCGGAGGTGAAGGTGGGTAAGCCCACCCTGCAGGGCGGGAAGGTGCTCGCGACCGTGGTGCGCCACGGCAAGGGCCGCAAGGTATCGGTCGTGAAGTTCAAGCGCCGCGCGCATTACCTGCGGCAAAAGAACCACCGGCAGATGTTCACCGAGGTCAAGGTGACCGACATCAGCGCAGGCTGAGCGGCACGCAACGTTGGGCAGAGCTAACCCATGGCACACAAAAAGGCAGGCGGCAGCACCAAGAACGGCCGCGACTCTCACTCCAAGCGCCTCGGCGTGAAGCGCTTCGGTGGCGAGCAGGTGCTCGCCGGGAACATCATCGTGCGCCAGCGCGGCACCCCGGTGCGCGCCGGCTCGAACGTCGGGGTGGGGACCGACCACACGTTGTTCGCCAAGGTGACCGGCAAGGTGCATTTCCAGAAAAAGGGCGTCGAGCAGCGGCTGTACGTGAGCGTGCTGCCGGAAGAGGCTTGAACGAGCCGCAGCTGCGGCAGGCTGAATCACGAAAAACCCCGGCCTGCGCCGGGGTTTTTTCTTAGAAGCGGACCCTCAGGTCCGCACCAGCGATGCGCTAGAGTCGCGAGATGAAGTTCGTCGATGAGGCGCGCGTCCGGGTGCAGGCCGGTAACGGTGGACGCGGCAGTACCAGTTTCCGCCGGGAGAAGTTCATTCCCTTCGGTGGCCCGGACGGCGGCGATGGGGGCCATGGGGGGAGCGTCTACCTGCGCGCGGCGTCGGGCATCAATACGCTGGCCGATTTCCGCATCGAGCGGACCTTCAAGGCCGCGCACGGCGAGCCGGGTACGGGCAACGACTGCACCGGGCGCAGCGGCGCGGATCTCTACGTTCCCGTGCCGATCGGCACCGTGGTGCGCGATGCCCAGACGCAGGAGCTGCTCGGTGACCTGACGCGCCAGGGCGAGGAGCTCCTGGTGGCGCGCGGCGGCAAGGGCGGGTGGGGGAATCAACGCTTCAAGTCGAGCACCAACCGCGCACCGCGCCAGTTCGGGCCGGGTTTGCCCGGGGAGAAGCGCTCACTCGAGCTCGAGCTGAAAGTCATCGCGGACGTGGGCCTGCTCGGCCTGCCGAACGCCGGCAAGTCGACGCTCATCCGCGCCGTGTCGGCCGCTCGCCCGAAGGTCGCGGACTATCCTTTCACGACGCTGCACCCGAACCTCGGGGTGGTCGCGGTCAGTGAGCATCGTAGCTTCGTGATGGCCGACATCCCCGGCCTCATCGAGGGAGCGGCGGAGGGTGCCGGGCTCGGGGTGCGATTTCTGCGGCACCTGCAGCGCACCCGGCTGCTGCTGCATCTGATCGATATCGCGCCGCCCGATCCCGAGGCGGACCCGGTGCGCGATGCGCGCGCCATCGTCGCGGAGTTGCGTAAGTTCAGCCGTGAGCTGGCCGCGAAGCCGCGCTGGCTGGTGCTCAACAAGAGCGACCTGCTGCCGCCGGCCGAGGCCGGCAAGCGTGCGCGCAGCATCCTGCGGCGCCTGCGTTACCGCGGGCGCCACTTCCTGATCTCAGGAGCGACGGGTGAAGGGACTCGGGCGCTGTGCGAAGCCGCTATGAGGTTTTTGGAGGAGCACGATCGAGCGGCACGCGGGCGCGCATCATCTCCAGCAGATGCTGCCGGCGTGCAGCCGGACGCAACTTGAGAGGAGTCGGGATCACCGGGACCGGGATACGCGCCTTGTCCTTCATTGCAGGCCTCACTGCATTGCGCGGATACGAGCCGAGAGCCGACTCTTGTGCCGCGCCGCCTTGTTTCGGTGGATGATCTGCTTGCCGACCAGCGAGTCGATCACCGGGACCGCCTTCTGGTAGCTGGCCCGGGCCAACTCCTTGTCCCCGCCCGCGATCGCTGCGGTCACCCCGCGCACGGCCGTGCGCATGCGCGAGCGCAGCGCGACGTTGCGGGCGCGATGCTTCTCGGCCTGGTGAGCAGCTTTCTCGGCGGACTTGGTGTTGGCCACGAACTCTCCGTTTTTCGCTCTGCCCCGGGGTGCGGGGGCCGGTAGTCTGCGCAGGTACCTGCGTCTTGTCAACGCGACTGAACGAGCCGGCGCGCAGCTCTCGGCGCATTCACATAAACTGGCGGACCGCATATCGGCGTCGTTAAGTTACATGCAAATTAACTCTCCAGGATCAACGGCTTAATCCAATGTTGCGCTTCGGCTCATGCAGCTGATCCGGGGAGTCAAAGGCTTCGACGCTGGCACCGCTGGCTGCGCCCTGACGATCGGCACTTACGACGGGATACATCTCGGCCATCAGGCGCTGATCGCGCGCGTCAGAGAGCATGCCGTGCGGCTCGGGACCCGATCGGTGCTCCTCACCTTCGAGCCGACCCCGCGGGAGTTTCTCGCTCCGCGCGATCCGCCTGCCCGGCTGACCAGTCTTCGCGAGCGCTGGCGCATCCTCTCGGCACTGCAGCTGGATCGACTGTGGCTGCTGCGCTTTGGCGAGGCCTTGCGTAACCTCTCGGCAGAGGACTTTGCGCAGCTGCTGGTGCGCGAGCTCGCGCCGCGGATCGTGGTCGTCGGACACGATTTCCGCTTCGCGCGGCACGGCGAGGCGACCGCGCCGGTACTGGCGGAGGCCGGCCGGCGATTCGGCTTCGAGGTGGAAGTGCTGCCGGCCGTGATGCTGGACAGCGAGCGCATCAGCAGCAGCGGGGTGCGCGCCGCGCTCGCCTGCAGCGATTTCGACCGTGCGCGCCGCTGGCTCGGACGCCCCTGGTCGATGCGCGGACGGGTGCAGCCGGGGCGCAGCCTTGGGGCGAAGCTCGGATTCCCCACCGCGAACGTGCCGCTCGAGCGCCGCCGCTCGCCCGTCGCCGGCATCTTCGCCGTGCGGGTGCATGGTGCCGGCCCGGACGAGCGCTGCGGTGTCGCGAGCCTGGGCACTCGACCGACCATCGGGGGCACCGAGGCGCTGCTGGAAGCACACGTGTTCGACTTTGACGGTGATCTGTATGGACAGGAGATCGAGGTGGAGTTCGTCGCGAGATTGCGTGCCGAGGAGCGCTTCCCCTCGCTGGAGGCGCTCACGCGCCAGATGGAGCGCGATGCCGCCGAAGCGCGGCGCATCCTGAGCGCCTGACCCTTCCATGAGCGACTACAAGAGCACCATCAATCTGCCGCAGACCGACTTCCCCATGAAGGCGGACCTTGCGCAGCGCGAGCCGGCGGCGGTGCGCCGCTGGGAGGAGCGCGGCACGTACGCGAAGCTGCGCGAGATCGCACGCGGGCGGCCGCGATTCGTCCTGCACGACGGGCCGCCTTACGCGAACGGAGCGATCCACATCGGGCATGCCGTCAACAAGATCCTCAAGGACATCGTGGTGAAGTCGCGCTCGCTCGATGGGTTCGACTCCCCCTACATACCGGGCTGGGACTGCCACGGGCTGCCGATCGAGCTGCAGGTCGAGAAGAAGCACGGGCGTCCGGGGCACAAGCTCGATGCGCGCGCTTTTCGCGCCGCCTGCCGCGCCTTCGCCCACGAGCAGATCGAGCTGCAGCGCAGCGATTTCAAGCGCCTCGGAATCCTCGGGGACTGGGATCGCCCCTACCTGACGATGTCACCGCGATACGAGGCGCAGCAGCTGCACGCCTTCGGCCGCATCATCGCCAGAGGCCACCTCTACAAAGGCGTGAAGCCCGTGCACTGGTGCCTCGATTGCCGCTCGGCGCTCGCGGAAGCGGAGGTGGAATACGAGGAGAGGGTATCACCGGCGATCGATGTGGCTTTTCGCGTGGCAAGCAATGCCGACCTCGCCGCGCGTCTCGGATCGAGCGTCGCCGAGCTCGGCGGCGATCCGGTGGACGTCGTCATCTGGACGACCACCCCCTGGACCCTGCCCGCCAATCAGGCCGTCGCGCTGCGAGCCGAGTTTCGCTATGTGCTGGCGTCCATGCCTGTGCCTCAGGGGCACGAGCGGCGCCGCATCATCGTTGCAGCAGAGCTGCTCGCGGCCTGCCTCGCGCGCTATGGCATCTCCGAGGCGAGGGTCATCACCGAATTCGAGGGGCGTGTCCTGGAGGGTTTGCGGCTCGAGCATCCGTTCCAGCAGCGCCTCGTGCCGGTGGTGCTGGGCGAGCACGTCACGCTCGATGCCGGCACCGGGGCTGTGCATACCGCTCCGGGTCACGGCCAGGAGGACTTCGCCCTCGGACAGCGCTATGGGCTCGAGGTGCTGAATCCGGTCGGAAACGATGGCCGGTTTCTCCCCAGCACCCCGCTCGTGGCGGGGCTGCGGGTCGATGAGGCGAACCCCGTCATCATCGCAGCGCTGGCCGAGGCGGGGCGGCTGCTGCACGAGGAGCCTTTCCGCCACAGCTACCCGCACTGCTGGCGTCACAAGAGCCCGGTGATTTTCCGGGCGACGCCCCAGTGGTTCATCAGCATGGAGCAGGCGGGGCTGCGCGAGCACACGCTGCGTGACATTCCGGCGGTGCGCTGGACTCCTGCCTGGGGCGAGCAGCGCATCACGGGAATGATCGAAAGCCGCCCCGACTGGTGCATCTCGCGCCAGCGGACCTGGGGCGTGCCCATTCCGCTTTTCGTGCACCGCCACACCGGTCAGCTGCACCCGCGGACGGCCGAGCTCATCGAGGCGGCGGCGGCCCGAGTGGAGGAGGGCGGCATCGACGCCTGGTTTGCGCTCGAGCCGGCGGAGCTCCTCGGAGCCGAGGCTGGGGACTACGACAAGGTCACCGACGTCATGGACGTCTGGGCGGATTCGGGCCTGTCGTTCGAGTGCGTCGGGGCTGAGCGCCCGGAGGTCGCAGCGCCGGTCGAGCTGTATCTGGAAGGCTCGGACCAGCACCGCGGCTGGTTCCACAGCTCACTGCTCATGTCCGAGGCGCTCTACGAGCGGCCGCCCTACCGCGGCGTCCTCACCCACGGCTTCACGGTCGATGAGAAGGGCCGCAAGATGTCCAAGTCGCTCGGTAACGTCATCGCGCCGCAGAAGGTGATGAGCACCCTCGGCGCGGACGTGCTGCGCCTCTGGGTCTCGGCGACCGACTACGCGAATGAGATTGCGGTCTCCGAGGAGATTCTGCGGCGCATGGCGGACTCGTACCGCCGCATGCGCAATACGCTGCGCTTTCTGCTCGGCAATCTGCACGGCTTTGATGCCGCGCAGCACGCGCTGCCTCAGGAGCGGCTGCTGGCCCTCGACCGCTGGGTGCTGGTGCGCGCCCAGGAGCTGCAGGCGGAAGTCCTCGATGCCTACCGCAGCTACGCGTTTCACCTCATCTACCAGAAGGTACACAACTTCTGCAGCGTCGACCTCGGCAGCTTCTACCTCGATGTCATCAAGGACCGCATGTACACCATGCCGGCCGCAAGCGCCGCGCGTCGCTCGGCGCAGACCGCGATGTGGCACATCGCCGAGAGCATGGTGCGCTGGCTCGCCCCCATCCTCTCTTTCACGGCGGAGGAGGTGTGGGGCTACCTGCCCGGTCCCCGCCACGAATCCGTTTTTCACGAGACCTGGCACGCACTGCCGCAGGTGACGGCCGACGCGCTCGACTGGCAGGCGCTGATCGCGCTGCGGAGCGATGTGACGCGTGAGCTCGAGAAGCTGCGTGACGCAGGGCTGATCGGCGCGCCGCTCGATGCGCGCGTCGACATCTATTGCACCGAAGCGGAGCTGCCGCGCTTTGCCGCACTCGGCGCGGAGCTGCGCTTCCTGCTGATTACCTCGGAGGCACAGGTGCACCCCGCCACTGCCACACCTGCGGACGCGGTGCCGGCGGTCAACACCGGCTCGAGCGGAGTCTGGATCGTGGCGCGGCCCACCGCAGAGGCCAAATGCGTGCGCTGCTGGCAGCGGCGCCCCGATGTCGGCAGCGTGGCACGACATTTGCCACTCTGCGCCCGCTGTGTGAGTAACATCGAGGGCCCGGGCGAGACGAGGAACTACGTATGAGCGAGGCCGAGAGAGACAGCGCTGCAGCCGTGCCGAGCGCCAGCCCGCGCACGGTGGTGGCGCGCGTCGGCCTGCTGCCTGCGGCCGCGAGCGGCTGGCGCTGGTTGCCGCTGTCGGTGGCGATCATCGTGCTCGATCGAATCGTCAAGCTCTGGATCAGTCACCAGTTCGCGCCGCTCGAGCGGGTGCACGTGCTGAAGGTTCTCGACATCATCCTCACCTACAACACCGGTGCCGCCTTCAGCTTCCTGGCGGATGCCTCCGGGTGGCAGCGCTGGGTCTTCATCCTGCTCGCACTCGCGGTAAGCGCCGCGCTCATCGGATGGATGCGGCGGCTCGATGCGCGTATTCACGGGCTGCTCGCCTGCGGGCTGGCATTGATCATCGGCGGCGCGCTCGGCAACATGATCGACCGCCTCGCTACCGGGCGGGTGATCGACTTCATCCACGTGCACTGGGGCGCGCATTACTTTCCGGCCTTCAACGTAGCGGACTCCGCCATCACCATCGGCGCGGCGCTGTTGCTGCTCGATGCCTGGCAGGAGAGCCGTAGCGCGCGGGGGGCGAGACGCTGATGCAGGTGCTGCTCGCCAATCCGCGTGGCTTCTGCGCCGGTGTCGACCGGGCTATCGACATCGTCGAGCGCGCGCTCGAGCTTTTCGGTGCGCCGATCTACGTGCGTCATGAGGTCGTCCACAACCGCTACGTGGTCGACCGGCTGCGCGGCCTCGGGGCGATCTTCGTCGAGGAGCTCGCCGAGGTGCCGCACGGCGCGACGGTGATCTTCTCCGCGCACGGCGTGGCGCGCACGGTCGAGCAGGAAGCGCGCCAGCGTGGGCTGACGGTTTTCGACGCCACCTGTCCGCTCGTCACCAAGGTGCACATGGAGGTGCAGCACTACGCGCGCGAGGGACGGGATGTGATCCTCATCGGGCATGCGGGTCACCCGGAGGTCGAGGGCACGATGGGACGCTTCGACACCTCCCGCGGTGGGCAGATGCACCTGGTGCAGAGCCTCGATGACGTCGCGGCGCTCACGGTGCGCGATGCGCAGAACCTCGCCTTCGTCACGCAGACTACGCTTTCGATGGACGATACCGCCGAGATCGCTGCGGCGCTCAAGGCGCGCTTCCCGCAGCTCGCCACCCCGCGCCGCGAGGACATCTGCTATGCCACGCAGAACCGACAGGATGCCGTGAAGAAGCTGCTCGAGGAATGTGACGTGCTGCTCGTGGTCGGATCGCGCTCGAGCTCCAACTCGAACCGTTTGCGCGAGCTCGCCGAGCGCGCCGGCATCCCGGGTTATCTGATCGATGGACCGGAAGACCTGCATCGCGAATGGCTCGAGGGCAAGCGCAAGGTCGGCGTCACCGCCGGCGCCTCGGCCCCGGAGCTGCTCGTCCAGCGGGTGCTCGCGGAGCTCGCACGCTGGGGCGCCGAGACCCCGCGCGAGGTGAGCGGTCGCGAGGAGCACGTGCTGTTCACGCTTCCGCGCGAGCTGCGCCGCGCGGTCGAGAACAGCCGCGAACGCGGCAGTGACGGGGAAGGTTCTTAAGTGGCTCGCGCCTGGCGCGGGCGCGCCTGATACAGCGAGCGCTTGAGCTTCCAGCGCTTGTGCGACCACGGCCAGTCGGGCGGTGCGGCGTGGATCTGCCGCTCGACCAGCCGCGCGTAGCGCTCGGTGAGCTCACCCGTGGCTCCGACCTCGCCGCCTGCGGCGAGCGGCTCGAACTCCATCTCGTAATGGCCGCGCGAGGTGCGGCGCATCGCGATGAAGAACACCGGGAAGCGCGTGACACGCGCAATCTCCTCGGGCCCCATGTAGAAGGCGGTGTCGCGGCCGAGAAAGCGCGTCCAGTATTTGTGCTCGCTGGTGGTCGGCTCCTGATCGGCCACCATGGCGACGGCGCGCACCACACCGCGCCGCTTGATGATGTCCGGCAACAGCTCCTTCGCCGGCACCAGGCGGCTCCCGAAGCGCGAGCGCAGCTTCTTCATCTCACGCTCGGCCCAGTGGTTCACGAGCGGCTTGTAGGCCGCATCTACCGGGTAGCCGAGCTCGATCGACAGGGCGAGCAGCATCCACTCCCAGTTGCACTGGTGGGCCGCGACCAGCAGCACCGACTGTCCCTGCGCGAGCAGCGCCCGCGGCGCTTCGAGATTCACGATGCGCACCCGCTCGCGCAGCTCCGCCGGGGACATGCGCGCGGACTTGACGATCTCCATGAGCATGTCCGCGAAACCGAGGTAGTAGCGCCGCATGACCTCGCGCAGCTGCCCGGCGGCAAAGGAGGGGAACGCCCTCGCGAGGTTCTCTCTCACGATGTGCTCGCGGTACGGAAAGAAGCGGAAGGTCAGCCAGCCCAGCAGGCTCGCGAGAGCGTACAGCGCCTCAAGTGGAGCACAGGCCAGCAGCCGCGCCCACCATACCGGACGCGCGGCCTGGCGCGTTGCGGTTACCGGGCTGTAGTCGTCGTCGCCGACCTCAGAGCGCATTGCGCATCATCTTACCGGATGCGCATGCGGAGGCGTCGGCACGCCCTGTGGCTGGGCGGGTTGCTGGTGGGCGATGAGCGCGCGTCCGAGCTTCGGTGCCAGCCAGCGCTCGATGTCGTCGATGATGGTGAAGGCTGCCGGTACGATGACGAGCGTGAGCGCGGTCGAGGTGATGAGCCCCCCGATCACCGCGATCGCCATCGGCTGGCGAAATGCGTTGTCGCCGCCGAGTCCGAGCGCTACCGGCAGCATCCCGGCGATCATGGCGACGGTGGTCATGACGATCGGTCGTGCGCGCTTGTGACCGGCCTCGAGGATGGCGGTCAGGCGGTCCTGCCCGGCGCGCATCTCCTCGATGGCGAAGTCGACGAGCAGGATCGAGTTCTTGGCGACGATGCCCATCAGCATGAGCAGGCCGATGAACACCCCGAGTGACGCCGAGAAACCGGTGAGCAGCAGCGCGAGGACCACCCCGCCGATCGACAGCGGCAGCGCGAACAGGATGGTGATCGGCTGCAGCACGCGGGCGAACAGCAGCACGAGCACCGCGAACACCATGAGGATGCCCGTGCCCATGGCGATCACCATGTTGGTGATCAGCTCGTGCATGTACTTGGCGTCGCCGACATCGACGCGGTGCACGCCCTGCGGCAGGTTCTTGAGGGTCGGCAGATTGTAGATGGCCTTCATCGCCGGGCCGAGCTCGGCACCGTTGAGATCCGCGTCGATGAAGAGGCGGCGGCTCTGGTTGTAGCGGCGCACGCGCGTGGGCCCTTCGCCGAAGGTGATGTCGGCGACGGCTTTCAGGGGCACGGTGTTGCCGGAGGAGGTGCGCACCGGCAGGTTCTCGAGAGTGCTGAGGCTCTTGCGGCTGTCCTCGAGCAGGCTGACACGGATCGGCACCTGGCGGTCGCTCAAGGAGAACCGGGCGCTGTTCTGGTCGAGATCACCGAGTGTGGCGATACGGATGGTCTCGCTGATGCTCTCCACCGTGACTCCGAGCTGCGAGGCGAGATCGAGGTGCGGGTGGATGAGGATCTCCGGCCGGGGCAGGTCGTTGTTGATGCGCGCGTCGCGGATGAAGGGCAGCGTGCGCATCTCCTCGACCACCTTGCGGGCGGTGGCATAGGTCAGCCCGGGGTCCTCGCCGGTAATGTAGATGTTGACGTCGCGGCCTTCGCCGTTGCGCTGGAAGTGCAGCTGCGCGTCCGGAATGCTCTTGAGGTCCTGGTAGAGGCGATCCTCCCACTGCCGCTGCGTCACGCGCCGCTCGCTCTTCGGCACGAGCGCGATATCGAGCTCGGCCTGACGGACGCCCTCATCGCTCGAGCCGACGAGCTCGACCACATCGCGCACCTCGGGTTGGCGGGCGATGATGCGGTAGGCCGCGGCCGTGACGCGCGCGGTGTCCTCGAGGCGCACCCCCGGGGGCAGCTCGACGGTGAGCCGGGCAGTGCCGATGTCTGCCTCCGGAACGAAGGAGAGCGGCACCAGCACCAGCATGCCGACGATCGAGAGCCCGAAGAACAGGAGTCCGGCCAGCACCGTCTTCCAGCGGTGCAACGTGCACCAGCGGAGCGTGCGCTGGTACCAGGCCATCACCGGTCCGTCGCTGTGCTGCGCGATCCGGTCCGACTTGAGCGTGTAGGCGGCGATGACCGGGGTGATGAGGCGCGCGACGAGCAGCGAGAAGAACACCGCAGCGGCCACCGTCAGCCCGAATTGCTTGAAGTACTGCCCGGTGATGCCGCCCATGAAGCTCACCGGCACGAAGACGGCGATGATGGTGGCGGAGGTCGCGACCACCGCGAGCCCGATCTGATCGGCCGCATCGAGCGCCGCCTGATAGCCGCTCTTGCCCATGCGCATGTGCCGTACGATGTTCTCGATCTCGACGATGGCATCATCGACCAGCACGCCTGCGACCAGCGACAGGGCGAGCAGGCTGATCGAGTTCAGCGTGAAGTCGAGCCACTGCATCACCGCGAACGCCGGAATCGCCGAGAGCGGGATCGCGAGCGCGGAGATCAGCGTGGCGCGGGTGTTGCGCAGGAACAGGAACACGACCAGCACCGCCAGTATCGAGCCCTCGAGCAGCGCACTGAGCGCGGAGCGGTAGGTATCACGGGTGTAGTCGACGCTGGTGTAGACCAGCGTCATGTGCACCTTGGGATTCTCCTGGCGGATCCTGGCGAGCTCCTCCTGCACGCCGGTGTCGACGCTCACGTCCGAATAGCCCTTCGCCTTGATGATGCCGAAGGTGGTTGCCGGCCGGCCGTTGAGGCGCGCGATCGCACGAATCTCACCGACGCTGTCGCGGACCTCGGCGAGATCGGCGAGGCGCGCGAAGCGGCCTCCGGAGAGCATGATCTGGGTCTGCGCGAGGGCGTTCGCCGTACGCGCACCGCCAAGCACGCGGATCGCCTGCTCGCCGCCGCCGAGCTGCGCCCGTCCTCCGGCTGCATCCTGGTTGAGTGAGCGCAGCTGCTCGTTCACCTCCACCGCGGTGATGCCGAGCGCCTGCATGCGTGCCGGATCGAGCTCGACCCGGATCTCACGGTTGACTCCCCCGCCACGCTGCACCTGCGCGACACCGGTCACCCCGAGCAGGCGCTTGGTGATCGTGTTGTCCACGAACCAGGAGAGCTCCTCATCGGTGAGGGCGCTCGAGCTCACCGCGTAATAATCGATCGCCTCGCCGTCGGTGTTGACCCGCTGCACGACCGGCTCCTGGATCCCCTGCGGCAGCAGCGGCCGCACCTTGGCGATCGCATCGCGCACGTCGGTCACCGCGCGGTCGATCGGCGTGCCGATCTGGAACTGAACGAAGACGCGCGCCTCCCCCTCGACCGCCCAGGAGGTGATGTTGTCGAGGTTGCCGATGCCGGCGATCGATCCCTCGACTTTCTGGAGCACCTGCGTCTCCATCTCCTGTGGCGCCGCCCCGGGCTGGGCGATGTAGATATCGACACCCGGGAACGCGATATCCGGGTCGAGGGTGATCGGCAGCCGCAGGAAGGCCGCAACCCCCATGAAAAGGAGCACCACGAACAGGACGATCGGCGGCAGCGGGTGGCGGATCGCCCACGCGGAGATGTTTCTCACCGGAGGCGCTCCAGCTCAGGAGGCGGGCGGAGCGACGCCGGCGGGCGGAGCGACGCCGGCGGTCGTCTTCACTTCCTCGCCCTCACGCAGGAAACCGGCCGCAGTGCTCACCACGCGCTCGGTGCCGTTGAGTCCGGAAGCGATGATGACGCCCTGGTCGGACGTGTCGGCGACCTGGACCGCGCGCCGCTCGGCACGGTTGCGGTCATTGATCACGAACACATAACTGCCGGCGCTGTCGCTGAGCACCGCGGTCTGCGGCACGACCGGGCGCATTGCCTTGCCGAGCGACACGGTGCCGCGTGCAAACGCGCCGGGTCGCAGCGCCGGATCGGCAGCGAGAGTGATGCGGATCTCGCCGAGCCGGGTTTGCGGGTCGATCACTGCGCCGAGCAGCCGCACGCGTCCTTCGAAAGCCTGCGGCAGGCCGCTCAGCCGCACCGAAGCCGGGTCGCCGACCTTCACCTGCGCGAGATCCTGCTCGGCGAGCTGGCCGCGCATCTCCACCTCACCACCGCTTGCCACGCGAAACAGAGCCGGGCCGCCGGGGTTCGCAATCTGACCCACCTCGGCGCTGCGTGTCAGCACCGTCCCGGCGATCGGAGCGACGATCCGCGTGCGGGTGAGACGCGCCTGGGCCTCGGCGAGCTGGGCTTCGACGACCTTCACATTGGCGGCGTCCGTGATGGCCGTGGCGTGTCGCTTCTCGATGTCCTCGGCCGACAGAGCGCCGGCGGCCTCGACGCCCTGCGCGCGGCGGTACTCGGCCGCGGCGAGCGCCGCCTGCGCCTTGGCCTGCTCGAGAGCCGCCTCGAGACGTTTGGTCTGCGGGACGATGATCGAGTCATCGATCCGGGCGAGCAGCTGGCCGCGCTCGACGTGGTCTCCAGCCTCCACGAAAACGCCGACGATCCTCCCCGTGTCGCCATCGTTGCCGATCGGCATGTCGTACCGGGCGGCGATTGCGCCGGTGAAAGTCACCGTCGAGGTGACCGGCGTGAGCCCCGGCACGATTACCGAGATCAGCGGGATGCTCTGCTGCTCGGCGAGCGGCACGCGGGGTGTGCGCGGATGCGTGACCCGCCACAGCACGGCCGCCACGAGCGCCATCGCGACGATCGCGACCCCGATGGGAAGCAGCCGCCTTGGAAGCAGGCTGGCGATGTCGGTGGGGGTGGACGTCGGTGTGGACGTCACCGGAGCATACGCAGCCGTCCGGCCAATCCAGGTGACAGGCTCGCCCCGGCTCTCTTGAGCACTCACGAGGTGTTCGGGGTTGGTGCCCACGCCGTTTTCCTTCGTTGCGGGCCTGAGACAGCGGCCCTCTTGCCCTCTTGCGCCTACCGGGCAAGCTGCCCGCAGTGTAGAACTTCCTTGCGCCGAAGCCATCGCCCGAAACGCCAGGGGGACGGCAGCGAGCGACGGGCCGAGGGCAGTCAGGCCCGCGGGCTGCCCCGATGCGGTTGCGGCCGTCAGGGGGCGCGCAGCATAGCAGACCGAGGCGCTGCCGGCCCCCGCAGTGTAAAGTGCCGCCGCTCGCCCACCTCGAGAGAAATGCAGGGGAGAGATGCATGTCCGTGAAGCGCAGCCGCCTGGCCGGGTCAGTGGGCCTGGCTTCGGCCCTCGCCTGGCTGCTTGCCGTACCTGCCGCCCGCGCCGCATCAGCTGAGGTCGACGCGGCCTATCCCAAGGCCTATGCGCTGTATGTCGATCTGCACCAACACCCGGAGCTCTCCAGTGTCGAGGTGCAGACCGCCGCCAAGATTGCCGCCCAGCTGCGGGCACTCGGTTACCGGGTGACCGAGCACGTTGGCGGTACCGGTGTCGTCGCCCTCCTGGAGAATGGCCCCGGTAAGACCGTGATGCTGCGGACCGAGCTCGACGCGCTGCCGGTGGAGGAGAAGACCGGTCTGCCGTTCGCGAGCAAGGTGCGCGCCAAGGACCCGGCGGGGCAGGACGTCCCGGTCGGCCACATGTGCGGCCACGACCTGCACATGAGCGCCCTGGTCGCGACCGCCGGCATCATGGCGCGCAGCCGCGCCTCGTGGCACGGAACGCTGATGCTCATTGCACAACCGGCCGAGGAGACCGTGGGCGGCGCGACGGGAATGATCAAGGACGGACTGTTCACGCGCTTTCCGCGCCCCGACCAGGTGCTCGCGCTGCACGTCGGTAATGAGCTGCCCGCCGGCCAGGTGGGCGTGGCCTCCGGCATCTATGACTCCAACGTGGACTCGCTCCGCATCACCATCCACGGCAAGGGAGGCCATGGCTCCGCCCCGCACACCACCGTCGATCCGATCGTGATCGCCGCACGCACGATTCTCGCCCTCCAGACCATCGCCTCCCGCGAGGTCAAGCCGGGGGAGTTCGCGGTCGTGACGGTCGGCTACGTCAAGGCGGGCACCAAGAACAACATCATTCCCGATCAGGCCGAGCTCGGTCTCACCGTGCGCACGTACAAAGCGGAGGTACGCAAGCAGGTGCTGGCAGCCATCACCCGCATCACCAACGCCGAAGCCGAGGCGGCCGGAGCCCCGCAGCCGCCGCTGATCGAGCGCTTCGAGGGGGCGGATGCCGTCTACAACGATCCGCAGTTGACGCAGCGGATGCGTACGGCGCTGGAGGGCGCACTCGGCAAGGACAACGTGGTGACTCAGGAGCCGCTGACGGCGTCGGAGGATTTCTCTGCGTATGTCGAGCAGGGGATCCCGGGCTTCTACCTCTCGTTGGGCGGCGCGGACCCCCAGAAATACGCCGAGGCGAAGCGCTCCGGCGTGAGCCTGCCCTCGAACCATTCGTCGCTGTTTGCTCCGGATATCGACCCGGCGCTGCACACGGCGATCGCGGCCGAGGTGGCGATGCTGCGCAATCTGCTGGGCGGGGCCGCGACTACGGGCTGAGGCCTGCCGGTCAGCGAGGCGGCTGAGCGAGCAGCGCCTGACGGCGCGCCAGGCTCTCCGCGCTCCAGACCTCGCCGCTCTTGTAATACTCGCCGAAAGCGCGCGCCCCGGGAGGCAACACGACCCAGGGTTGCTTCGACTGTGTGTAGATGTGCACGTCGGGCGGGAAGCGATCGGGCTCATCGAGCGTACCGACGCGCACGAAACTCATGCGATCCCCGAGCCCGGCGTAGTGGCTCCACAGTGCGATGCGGCAGGTCGGGCAGCGCGCGATGGTTTGACCCTTGCCGCTGTTGCTGGGCGTCATCACGAGCTCAGCCTGCCCGGCGGTGACCTGCAGACGAGCCGATTCGATGAGGGCATTGAGGACAAAGGCGCTGCCCGTCTCCCGCTGACACCAGCGGCAATGACAGCAATGCACGATGAGTGGCCGGTCAGCCAGGCGAAAGCGCACGGCGCCGCACGTGCAGCCGCCCTCGGCCGTGAATGGCCCTGTCGTAGTCATGTGGGTGCCATCCTGCATCCTGCGCGGCGGGATTGCGAGCCGTCAGCTCCGCTGAAGTTCGAGCATCGCAGCTCCGGGCGTAAGCGGGAGCCGGGCGGGGCGCGCCTATCTCTTCTGATAGGTTTTGTCGAACATCGCGGGCAGGCCGCCGTCGGTGGTGATGACGCGATGCTTGAAGTACCAATGGCCGTCCCGTTTGACGAGGTCATCGTGCTCGCGGCCCTGCTCGACGATCTGGGGCGGTGAGCTCACGGAGGCAGAGTTGACGCCCGTCCAGATGACATCCGCCGTGGCGGCGTCGCCGGTGACGACGATGTGGGGATTTGTCAGGAGCATGCGGAAGGTGCCCGGACGGCGCGGCGTTTCATTGCGCACTCGCGCGTAGAGCGCTTCGATCGCCGGTTGCCCTTTCGCGATGAGCCCATTCACATCGAGGATGCCGTCCGGGACATAGAAGTCCGCGAAGTCCCCGCCCCCCGTACCGAGGTGGCTGTAGTAGTCGATGAGCAGGTCCTCGATCTGCGCCCGGTCGATCAGGGCCGCGACGGTCATCGGAGGCTGCTCTCCGAAAGCTGGACCCGGTTGCGCACTCAGCAACCCGGCCACGAGAGCGATGAAGCGAATAGCGGGCATCGGTGCGCCCTCCCTGAGTGTTGATGGTCTTTACGCAGCCACGGTGCTTGACCCTCTCGCCGCCCCCCCCCGCGCGGATACAGCATCGTCCCATGCCCTGCGCACGATCCATGCGCATGATCCCTGCGCATGATCCATGCGCATGCCTCGGGGACATGCCACAGCAAGCCCCGACCCTCGGAACGAACCTGGGAGAGGTGGTGCCGGGAATAGGCATCTTCCTAGTGTCTCCAGCTGTCTCACAGCCTGTCCGGCTGTCTATAAGTCATTGATTCTCGGTCTAAGACCCGCGTCACAGTCTCCATAGCATATCAGGGTATCCCGACCAAGGTCGGGGTAACATGCGGGGTAACTAGACACCTCGGCACCGAATGGGAGACGGACATGGGCGCGAAGACTGTCACCGCGAAGACGATCGAAAACGCCAAGCCGCAGGAGCGCCCGTACAAGATCGGATGCGGCAATCGGCTGCTGCTGGTTGTCACGCCCGAGGGCGGCAAGTACTGGCGGCTCAAGTACCGGCACAACGGGAAAGAGCGGGGCTACTCGCTGGGGACTTACCCCGCCGTGTCACTAGCGCTCGCGCGGCAGAAGGCCGCTGAGGCGGCGGGCCTGCTGCGAAACGGGGTAGACCCCGCCGACGCACGCAGGGAGCAGCAGGCCGAGACCGTCGCCCAGGGCGACACGTTCAAGGCGATAGCCGAGGAGTGGCTAGGCCAGCAGGCCCGAAAGCTGTCTGCGGCGACGCTGTCTAAGGCCCGCTGGGTCTTTAACGATCTGATCTATCCCTCTATCGGCGATCGCCCGATCGGTGAGCTGACTGCTCCCGAGCTGCTGAAGCTGCTGCGGGAGATAGACGACAAGGGCATGCACGAGACAGCACAGCGGACCAGGGCCCGCATTTCTCAGGTTATGCGCTACGCGATCGCGACAGGCCGCGCAGAGCGAGACCCGACGCAGGATCTGCGCGGAGCGCTCACGGCACCAAAGCCGGTGCATCACGCCGCGATCACTGAGCCGACCAAGGTCGGACAGCTACTGTTGGACATAGACGCCTACAGCGGCGAGCCGTCTACACAGGCAGCGCTGCGGCTAGCGCCGCTTCTCTTCGTCCGCCCCGGAGAGCTGCGCGCGGCGGAGTGGAGCGAGATAGACCTAGACGCAGGCGAGTGGCGCATCCCTGAAGAGCGCATGAAGATGAAACGGCGGCATATCGTGCCGCTGAGCAAGCAAGCGGTAGCGATCCTGCGCGAGCTGCACAGGCTGACAGGCCGCGGTAAGTACGTGTTCCCGGCGCTGGGTAACTCCGACCGGCCCATGTCCGAGAACACCATCAACAACGCCCTGCGCCGGCTTGGCTACGCCAAGACCGAAATGACCGGCCACGGATTCCGCACGATGGCGTCTACGCTGCTCAACGAGCAGGACTATTCGCCGGACGTAATCGAGCTACAGCTGGCGCACCTAGATCGGAACAAGGTTAGAGCAGCGTATAACCATTCGGAGCGCCTGCCGCAGCGGCGGCAGATGATGCAGGCGTATGCGGACTATCTGGACGGTCTGAAGGCGGCGGCTATTGCCGCAGAGAAAAAGCAACGCGCCAGCGGCGCGCAGGCTGCTGGAGGGAGCTGCAGCAAAACGGCGTCGCAGGTGAGAGCCGCATGAGCAACGTACTGTGCGACGTAGCCGCTCAACTCCTGGCGCTGGCGCTGTGTTTCGCCCCGGTCTGGCTACTACTCAACGCCAACAGGGTAGCCGCCTACAGGCGGGCAGCAGGTAAGCGCCTGTGGCGCATGTATGCGACGACGCTGGCCCGCTGGGTGCCGGGGCCGCTACGGACATGGATTTACGCGTATCACGGACGATTGCTCTGCAATCGGCTTAGCCGGCAGAGCCCGCGTCAGTAAGTGCGCCCCTCCGGCGCGCGCAGCAACCAGCGAGGAGCGCAACTACAAGCGGGTGCTTGCGACCAGCGTGACGCTGGTCACGGCAACCGGAAGCGCCAGTCGCGTCTCATATCAGCGCAGAGCCATAAAGGGGGCCTATATGAGTTCGATCTATGCGCTGGTACTGCTGACGCTAGCGCAATCACAGGCAGATTCTGCCAGCGTGTTTCTTTATGCATCAAAGGACGCCTGCGAGAAGGCGCGTACTGCGCAGCTCAGTCCAACCGCGTGCGTGCCGGCCTATATGGGTCCGACAGAGTTCGACATTTTCATGAGAAAGATGGACAAGAATTACGGGCACTAGTGATGTTAGTCAGGAAGTCTCTGCTGCTGTGTCTGCTGCTCGCGCCGGGACTGGCGGTGGGGTTCATGCCGGGACCGAACGACGCGGTGCCGGTAGACAGCCGGCACAACCAAGCCGTCTGCCGGAAAGCTACCGACGCAGGCCGTCCGCAGCCGCCGTCATTCCGCAATCCCTGCCGCTTCCCTCCTGGGCACGTAATACGCGGCAACGGCTGATACCCCCGATCTTCGATCGGGCGGGCGTTTCTACATCAGCTGCAGGAACGCGAAGCCCAGGCCGAATGCCAGGGCGAACCACAACGCGACCCCCAACACGGGGTGCGAGTCGCCGAAGTCCTTGAGCGGACCCTGCTCGCCAGCGAAGGCGTACAGCACCGCGACCTGGGACACGAGCGCGCCGACACCAGCGAAGAACTGTACGATGGTCACGGCATCAAGATAGCGGAGCACCCCGCGCGACTCTGTGCGGGTCCACACAATCCTGCTCAATCCGAGACGCAGCGCACGCTGCCGGTAATCCTCGCCGTAGATCCCGATGACCGGGGCAGGGTTAGGCTTTCGAAGGTGCAAGGCGACGCAGCTGCGCGCAAGTACTGCGTAGCAGACCAAAATACTTTTGGCCGAAGCACAGGCACTTACGCGAACCAACAGAACCTAACAGCTAAAACGCAACGATGTTGCGTACCAAAACTCCTCGCCGCCGGCATATATACCTAGGGGACGGAGGAAATAGTTGGTGATTTACCCTGCTTTTACCGCAGAGCAGGAGAGAGACAGGTTGAAAGAGTTACGAGCCACCGTAATTAGTACTTACGGGGACAGAAAAAGTCATCGGAGCCTCCGACAAAACTCTCTGCCGCCGGTATTAATCCCTATCAGGGGAGCACTTTTGAAAAAAAGTTGGTCGGCAGGTTTAAAAAGTACCTCGCCGCCGGGATTAGTAAGTAGAGGGATCGAAAATAACTCCTGCATTTAACCTGCTTATCGGCTTGAGCAGGCAGACGGAGCCGGAAGAGTGCTTACCAAAACCGTGCGCGGCCGTAATTAATACTTAGGGAGGGAGAAAAATAGTTGTTGGTTTCTCCTGCTTCTGCCGTCGAGCAGGTGGGACAAAGTCACCCCGCGCCGGTATTAATACTTATGGGGCCGGCAGTTTTGAAAAATAGTTGAAAATGGCGTCCGGATTTGTCTCAAAACCGGGAAGTAGTAATAGGGAAGGAGACAACGCGCCCAAGGCGCGCCGCCGACGACACAGGATTCTGACCGCACGCCCCAGGACGGGGCGACATTTTTTTGTCCACGGAGGGCAAATGAACGACAGCAACGACGCAGCGTCACCGCTGCGCGACGAAACACCCCGGCTGACGGTAAGCAGCGTTGTCCGTCTGGCGACAGGGCCTGATGGGAGGGGACCGTCCGCAGGGACGATTCTTGTCTACGTCCGCGATGGGCTACTGAATCCTGTCAAGGATTCCAGCGGGCGCAATCTGTTTCGCCCGAGCGATGCGGCCTTAGCGCTTCGGATCTACGCCGCAAGGCGCGAGCGCCATGGAGCGACAGGCCGCAGAGCGGGCATGGCTGGTCCGGCAAAGCCGGCAACCGCCTAAACAAAGCGCCTCGCATGGAAGCGGCTAACAACAACACGGCTGTGCCTCGCTCTTGGAGCCAGGAGCGCATAGACGCCGCGACGGCGGCTTACGTAGCTGTCGGAGGCAGCGTCTGGCAGCCGCAGCTGGTGCGGACTATCGCCCTTGACCTGCGCGGCCACTGGCACGAGGCGACAGACGGCGAGATAGAGCGCATCTTGGTGTTGCTCAGGGATCTGCGGGGCAACGTCGCTGACGGCTACGCCGCCGAAGGCGGCAATGGCGATCGCTTTGGATCGCCGGAGCTGTCCGGGCAAGCCACGGAGCCGCCGAGCGCGCCCTGGGAATACAAGCGGGCAGCGGCGGAAGCTGCCGAGCAGAGGCAGGAGCGCCATAACGCCCGCACGCGGGCGGCGATCGAGCAACTGTCACCGGAGAAGCGGGAGTTACTGGATCTGGTTGGCCTCAAGGGCAGCGTCGCCGAGGCGGCGCGAGAGCTGGATATTCCGTACACAACCGCCGTGAGCCGTCACAAGTCCGCACAGCGAGACGTTAAGCGCCTGATGGCGAGGGATGGGCAGCGGCACGCTGCCGCTGAGGACGTACCGCTTAACAGCGTCCTGGGCGCTGCTTTGCAGTCCGGGGGCAGGAGTAGCGGGACGATGGCGGGCCTCACGGCTGAGATTGAGGCGATACACGCCGGAGGCGGCGAGATTGACGGCACAGAGTCGTTGACACTACGCCTCACGATACACAGGGACCGGCCAGACAAGGCCGGACACGACAAGCGCACCAACAGCACAGACGTGCGCGATCCGACAGTGAGAGGCGCAGAGCATGCCGCAATGATGCGGATGCGCCTGCCGCTGGCAGAATTCATTACATCGCTCAAGGAAGAGTAACACCATGATGTTGTCACAGGAGACCGAAACGGCAGCGCCGCCCACACCGGGGCGGCTGCTAAGACTGAAAGAAGTTAGACAGCGGACAAGCCTGTCTAGCAGCTCGATCTATCGGCTGTCTAAAGACGGTCTATTCCCGAAGCCGATCAAGCTATCCGAGCGCGCGAGCGCTTGGCTTGAGGCGGAAATTGACCAATGGATCGCAGAGCGCATCTCGGCAAGCCGCCCTGTAGGCGGAGCGCTGCAATGAAGCCGGAGTAACCGACGTCGCATAGTTGCAGCCGTAAGGCTGCTTGATCCCCACCGGCATCCCCTCAGTCTGCTGGCCCCCGCAGTCCGCAATAGCGGCTGCGCAATAAAACTCTCCCCTCCCTCCTGCGCTATCAGCAGCGCCCTTGCGGGCGTCCGTCTGCGCTGGCGCTATCGAAAGAAGAGATCCGTGAACAAGGAAGTAAGCGCAAGCCCTACGGGCTGCGAAGTCTGGAAAGACATTCCCGGCTATGAAGGCTATTACGAAGTGAGCGACCAAGGCCGTGTTAGATCGCTAGACCGCGTAGTGACGTTTCCTGAAAGGCAGCGGCGTAAGCCGCTCGGCAGAGACAAGTGTGTGCGGCACAAGGCGCACAGCCGTGTGATGCGTGGCCGCATCATGCAACCGACACGTCGGCCTAGCGGACACATGTCCGTGTGCCTGTTCTCACAAAGCGTGCAAAGCGCGGAATACGTGCACCGTCTGGTGTTGCGCGCTTTCGTCGGCCCATGCCCGGACGGGCAAGAGACGCTGCACCTAAACCATGATCCGACAGACAACCGTCTCTGCAATCTCAAGTACGGGACGCATCTAGAGAATGTCCGCATGGATCGTGAGCGGCGGCTGCTTGGGCTGTTGCCCGGATACCGCCAGGGGCGGAGTCCGCGCGCAGCGGGGACAGCGGCATAAGCGATTTTTCAGATTCGATCGTCCTGTCCGGTACATAGGGACTGCGCAGCATCTCCTGCACTGCGTAGTCCTGCCTGAGTCGGCCCAATCTCTACACAGCACCTAGTGCTCCCTATAGCAGACGCACGACTCTCGGACGGATACGGCGTCTACAGACGCCCAAGGCGCTCGCTGAGCGAAGCGCGCCGACGATCGGATGCAGGAGACCTATTCTCTTTTTACCAAGGAAGGAAACCGATGGAGCTGCTGAGCAACGCGAAGCTGCTGTGCTTCGCTCTGACAGGAAACCGGTGCCGCTGCGCGGCCTGCGGCGAGCACTTCAACAGCTCGTCCATGTTTGATCTGCACCGCGTCGGCGACTGGAAGGACAGCGGGGCGAACCGGCGCTGCCTGTCCGTGCCCGAAATGATCGCCAAGGGATACCTGCGTAATGCCGCCGGCTTCTGGATTCGGGAAGCCAACCGCAATGCCCATGAGCGCCGGCCCGAAGGGCAGCAGAAGAGCTGCAACCTAGCTCGCGAAGCGAGCGGCGGGCCTAGCTTGCAGGCCGGGAGGCCTGCTACGCGCCGGCACCGTACGGATTTCAGCCGTCCGGAGGTAGCAACCCATGAGTAGGCTGCCGGTCCGGAATGAGGCGGCGGCTAACGCGCGAGCGTGCCGGAACATGGATACCCACCATCCCCGCCAGCGGGAGCGGCGGTCTCTTATGGCCGTGCTGGACAGCCCGCCCGGGGCGGTAGCCGTGGCCGAGTATCGGACACGCCTGCGGGCGCTCCGCCGATGGGGCGGATCCCGGAGGCAGAACGCAGCGATGCGAAGCATCGCAAGCAAGGCACGGCAGCAGGGCATGCCGGGGGCGGCTACGGAGCCGCTGGGCGGCGCTGGCGGCTCTATAGACGGCCATGGAAGGGCCGGCGGGGGCGAATCCGGGGCGTGCAGCGGGCCGGATTCCGGCGAGATAGCCGACTAGCAGCCAAAAGTGTGAACTGCGTCACACTTCTTAACGCAAATAGGTTCGTAGTTCCCCCCGTTTGCGGGGGGAGTAATGAGAGGACCGGTTTATTCCCGGTCCGTCTAGGCCCTTGGACAGGGGGCCGACCTTCCCGCCGCCTATCGCGGCACGGCAGCCACATGCGACGCCAGCTAACCCCTGACAGGGTGATCCCCTGTCGGAACCTCTGGCTGGGATCCGTAGCGAGTGGCCTGCCTTGCCCGCGTCGGCGGACGCCCGGAGGGATTGCCATACCAAGCCGTTTTCCCCACGCCTCGGCTGAAGTCTAGGGGGCAAGGGGCAGGAGTCATCGCCCGATGTTTCGATCGGGCTGTCATCCCGGCCAGCAGGCCGGTATTCCTGAAAGGGGTATTCCGCGCCTCTTGATCCAAAGGCGGAGCCGCCGCGCGATTCCCCCACCATAGGGCCGCGGAGCTGCCCAGCAATCCAGCCGGAGCATGCGGACAGGCTGACTAGCCTGTTTCTGCCCTCGGGCCGGACGATACCCGCGCAGTGCGGAGGCAGCAGAGCCATCTTGTTTCGAGCCGGCAATGCCGGCAGGTTTCCAGGGCGGCGAATGGGTAACTGCGCCGGCTGCATACCATGAGGGAGCGCTGCCAGAGGAAACCTATTGTCTGAAGAAAGCGCAGGCAGCTTCGCTGCCGAGAGAAAGTAGGTTTAACGAGTCATCCTATCCAGTAAGACTAGCGCAGCGAGCGCATCTCGATGCGCGAGCGGGGAGCAGCCTAGCGGCTGCGACAGCGAGACTGTGGTGTACACAGTCGAGCGAGCGCTAAGTCAGTGCCTCGCGGCAGCGAAGGCACGATACGGCAACGCGAGCCGGCACAAGCCGGCGAGCTACCGAGCCTCAAGGCTCGCATCGCGGCTTCGCCGCCGGAGCCCCAGCGTAGGCGGCTAGTGACACCGGACACGATACGGGCTTTCGGCCCCGGAGCCCGCATTAGGGTGCAACCCCGCCGGCAGAGCCGGCAGTAGGGCGATAATTAGCTGCCTGGGCAGCGATCTGTAACCAACTGTTTCTATTGCTCTTTTTTTCTGGCGCAGGATTAGCGTTTTAGCCAGCTTCCAGATCGGCGACGATCGGCGCTTTTCCCGGCACGTTCAGCGCCGTTGCCGAAGGCAACAAGCTAGGAAGCTTCGCTTCCGTCGCTTTTCTGCCCCCCGGTTCCATTCTCTTTTTTGGTGGGCGAATGGGTCAGGCGCGGCGCCAGGGAGGGCCATAGGGGGGTACCCGGGGGGTCATTCAGAGAGCCGCAGCGCCAGCGCTTAGAGCGCGCAACCGATTGCGGTGCGATGCCCGCGTCAGTCCCCGAAGCGCAGCCGTAACCCGTTGAAAGCATAGCCTTATCTGGCCGGAGTCCAGCTCCGTTACCCCGCCTGTCTACCCCGCGTACGGGGTAGGGATAGGGACTCAGCCCACAGACGGCGCGCCGATACTGTACAAACGTACAGTAATTCCGCAAGCCAAAGGCGAGAGCCGGCGCCGGTCCCATGCGGGACCAAGCTAGGCAGGCCCGCCTGCCGTCGCGGCTGCCATGCCACGCCCAAGCCCGTACACACATGACCACGCGCCGGAGGCGCACAGAAACCATGACCGATCCGATTCACAGGCCCGCCACGGCGCAGCTCAAAGGCCGCGAGCTGGACAACGAAGGCTTGCTTGCCGGGACAGGCAGCCTTGATGACGCCATCCGTGCCGCTTCGCGCCTAGCCGTAGACGCAGAGCTGTTGCGCACCTTGCTCTGCGACGTCTGCGCCGATAACCCACAGGAAGCGCTGCGCGTGTTCTGGTTGCTGGCGGGAGACAGCCTGCTCGAATCCGCAGCGATCGTCTGTACAGCAGCCGCGGATGCGCATGATCTACGCCGCCGTCGCTGCAAGTTCCCGCAGACGGCGTTACAGATCCGAGACAGGATCGCAGTGCTAGAGCAAAGCGGCGGTCACGAAGCCACCTAACGAGGGAGGCTGTCCCTACCGATCGCAACCCGAACGGGTCGCTACTTCACATTCACAAGGAAACCAGACATGGCCAAATCACGACTCCCTACCTTTGATGACTCAGCGCTCAACGTCGGTGTGCCGATGCCCGACTACAGAACGCTGTGGCCCGACGCCAGCGTGCCCATCCCGAGACCGAATCCGCAGTACGTGCAAGAGGCAATGGCCGAAGCGTACGACGATGAGCTGTTAGACAAGATGCGCAACGCGCAGTCTACGGACAGGGACAACTCGCAGTGATTCGGACTAGTTCGGACAGACTGCCCGCGCGGTGCTGTGCATAACCTGAATATTGAAACCATTGTCAGAGTCTAGCGTGAGATTGATGCCCACTTGGGGAACGTCGGCAGGCTTGGGCGGAAAATTGAAATTGACGCTTCGCACTTGTCCTTGAGCGACTAACTGGGAGTATGTCTGGACGGTGGGTGTTCCGTAGTTCTTCTTTAGGTCATCGAGCAGATCAAACAACATGACCATTGTTGACTTGTAGTCGTGACTCAGCCAGACCAACCGGCCGTCACAGAAGCCTGCGATAAAGGCGGTAGGGTCAGCGGCGGTTGAGTACGTGAAAGTTTTGTAACGCGCACCGGGCTGTGCATCCCATGCATGAGTGCTGTAGCCCTGGCGCTCGGCGGTAGCGGTAGCCTGCTCTACAGACATGCCACTGCGGAACCCCCAAACGTCGAACGCATTGGCTGGCGAGACCGCCGTCAGCAGCACCAGAAGTGCGAGCGTACTTTTCATCGTTGCTCCCGGTGCTACTCCGCGCCGCCAAGAAAGGCCGCCCTGTAGCGTAGCTGCTCAAGCAGACTCCGAGGCGCGACCACTTTCACAGGAAGCGGCCTGCTCGGTGTGACTTTGGTCACGAGCGTAGGCTCGTCTCAGGGATATTCAGCGGCGCTGTCGGCCAAGCGGGATCCGCGCCAAACTATAGCGCCTAGACCGCCGTGAGCCTGCGTTATGAACCAAGAAACTAAGAACCGGGAAATTAAAGCCGAGGATATCCAGCAATACCTCGATAGCCGGGACGACTTCGATTTGGAGCTTTTCGCGTATCGGTCACTGAGGGAGCACGGGTGGCCATCGTCGCTCGGAGGAAGCTACGTCGATCCGGCTCTCGAAAAACCGAGACAATTCGACGTCCGTAGCCGACGTGCCTTTCACCTTGGGTGTTATATCAACCTTGCGGTTGAGTGCAAGAGCCTTTCTCCAGAGTTTCCACTTGTTGTTTCCCGCGTGCCGAGGCCCACAGTTGAGAGCCAACATGACGTCATCAGACGATTCTGGCGACCGGAGCAATCTGATTCGTCGTTTGTCATCGAACGGTCAGGCACGGATCAACTGCGGCTGTACACAGCCGAGCAGCCCGTAGGGAAGTCCGCCACTCAGATTCGATGGGACGGCAAGCGGCTCGTCGCCTCTGACGCAGAGACGTACGACAAATGGGCACAGGCTCTGGCGTCCGCCGCCGAGCTGGTGGAAACAGCCGCAAATGCCTCTGCCGACAAGAAGAAGCCCATCTTTGAGTTTGTCATGCCAGTGCTACTAATAAACGACCGGACGCTGTGGGTGGTCGATTACACGGAGCAAGGGGTGCGCGGCACGCCCACGCCCGCCGAAGATGCAACGCTGTTTGTGGATCGTAAGCGGGTTGTCAAAGGCCGATACGCGTCGGGCACGTACCATCTAAGCCATCTGCACATCTGCACTCGCGCCGCGTTCGTGCGGATGCTGAAGAACCTTGATAGTGCTACAGGCTCATTGTTTGAGCGAATATTCGGCTTCGCCATCCGCAGAGCTGATGAAGCAGGGCTGCTGAGTCAGCGGTAGCGTGCTCGCGCTCACTGCAATTTTGCGCGGGTCCGTGCCATGCCCAGCACTTAGCTTTGGTGCGGCGCTTCGCGTTTCGTCGCCGTAATCCAGCACTTTCAGCACGCCACGCGCCCCACTGTAGAAGGCTACATGGGCCAAGGCTAGCTCGCGCCGACTGCTGCCGAATCCCCGCGCTACGGCCGTCTGTTTGTAGATAACCCACAGCCGCCGGAGTGACAGCTTCCGCTCGTTGTGCTTAGTGGCCATGTTCGCGGCGTGCCTCCGGCGCAGTGCCCTTCGGGTACAAGCTAGGGGAAAATTTTTTCCCATCGCCGCGGGCGCCGACCGGGCCGGGAGAGCCCCGCGAACGCGATCGCGAAGAAGGCGAAGAACGGGACCCAGGCGTAGAACGGGACCCAAATGGGAAGCCAGAAGGTATAGGCCAAAAAGGCGCTGGGAATGGCCGCGATCACCGCGGCTTTTAGAGTCGTGCTCGATACGGAACGCAGATTCATGGGCTTTACCTCGCAGAGATGGAGTGATCTTACGCCGAGAGTCGCATAGGTCGGTAAGGTCCGGCGCAGCAAGAGGGAGTAGTATCGCCATCCGTGGCGAGAAGAATCACAGCAACCGCCGCTGCCTTAACTCTGCTAGCAACTAGCGCCTCTGCGCAATTCCAATTCCAGACGCCTAACGACGCTGAGCTGCGGAGCGCCTATTGCATCCCGGTCCTTAATGCCTGGATCGGGGATATGCAGAATGGACTTGCCGAAATGGACGCTAAAGCGAAGAGCCAACCGGCTGAAGCGCAGGCGGCTCTGCAACAGCAGTATGCCGAGGGGCGGGAAATGATCGCCAAGTTAGATAGTGCGAGGGAGAGGCTCAAGTCCTACCTAGTGCCGCGAATGATGCAGCTCGATCCGATTGCTACGAGCTTGGCGATGAAGCGCGGCGAGGCGGATTGGCGTGACGTAAACGCCATGATGCAGCGCTGTCCAGCAAAGTGTACGCCGCTGCCCAAGCAGCAGGTAGAAGCCTGTCTCAACGAGTGCAACGACAAGGATCTGTGGAACCGCGTGCGAGCGTGCATGAATCCGAACTGGCTACCGTTCTAGTTTGTTAAGTACATCCGAAACTCAAAGCTCAATCCTTCCCGGCCAAGTGTGGGCTCATCTACGTTGGACGTTGTTTCAGGGCGGGCGCTACGTAAAGGTTCTCCAAGTCGAAGACGGCTTCGTCTGGTGCCAGCGCTTTTTCGGCTTTAGTAGGAAAGTTCGTCGGTTTGCGGAAGCGGATTTTAGAAGGCTACACCGGTTTTCACCGGACGTTGATGCAAAGGAATTAGAGGCTCAGAGCAGAGCGGCTGGCGAGCGGTTTATCATTTCGTATTCCGGGCCTGGGTTTGGATTCGGCGCGCTTGCGGGGCTGGTCACGTTCATCTTCGTCTACGTTGCGGCTATCAACTCCTCCGTGGGGTGGGTTGTCGGCAGCGTGTTGGGATGGATTCCGGCGATCGTAGCAGCCTTCATCGTGGGCGCAGTCGTCCGTTTCGCATGGCCTCTGTTTGTTATCGGGCTCGCGATACTGGTTTACAAGCTGGTGACTGCGTGACAATCAACGCCAGCCACAGACGGTAGCGTATCGGAGGGCACATCGCGCGCCTCGACAGAGAAGCTAGTGCCCTCGCTAGCGGCAGCGGCTGCTCGTGGTAGTTGTCTACGCCGCTCGCTGCGGCCTGCTCTTCACTTCCCTGAGCAGACGGCAGAACTTCGTCAGCTCGGGCGCACGTATGACCTCCGGCTTGATGGGCCAAGCTGGGGGTGCCCAAAGCTGCCGCCACTCCCTCTCAATCCAAAAATCCGGGGGCTTCAATATCGCGGCAGGTACAGCCGGCCAACGGGGATCTTCAAACTCGGGAAACACACCGCGAGTAGATACGCGCGGTCCGTACTGTACCTGGTGAACACCACAGAACTGACCAAGGTGGCGGGTTGCCTGCTCGAGCGCAGAGAAGAATGCCGGCGGATTAAAAATCTCGATCCAGACATCATCGCCATCTTTGGAGCGCCAACGGCTCTGCAGGCATCGGCTGGGGAAGCTGGTGGTGCAGAACACAAACATGTCAGGGCCGTCGTATCTCGACTCAAACATCGATCGTGCGGCGTAGATCTGTCCTGCCATTCCTAGCCCCCACGCCCGCCCCCACGCCTGCTCCACCAAAGCCGCCGGAATGTCAGGCCCGTCATAGCTGCCCTGCACGTAACACTGTGACAGAACGATCCCTGGGGGCCGGGGAACCGCATGAGGGTCAGAGCGCAGAAAGCCGCCATGCACGTAATGCGATGTGTGCTTTGTGTTCTCCCCCGGATCGGCGCGGCCGGGGCCCGCAGCTTCGATCTTCCGGCACTCAAACAGGGTTGTGATTCTCAGCGCGCCACGTTGCAGTAATGCCTCACCGTACTGTCGGGGTATGAATTTGTAGAGACTCGACGGGGGCGGTGGATGCCTGACCATTGCAGCGTTATAGAGCTAGAGACAGCTGCACCGGCTCCGTCGGTGTCTGGCTGACGGTGATATGCCCTAGCGACAGATGGCCTGTAAGCGGCGTGATGGTGACGTTGACCGGCGGCGTCGGCACGACGTATTCGAGATGCGTATGGTCTACGCTGGCGCGTAGCCTGTCTTTTGACGGAGCACGCAGGGTGACTTCCGCCAGCGGAGCGTAGACCGGCTCGTGTGTTTCGATCAGCTCCAGTTGTACGCCTGCGCTAAGCGCAGCGACAGCGATCGCTTGCGCGAGTGTTAATCCAGCCGCAGCAGGCCACAGCGGCAGAGTTCGATCATCGCTCCGTGCGCGTCTCATAGCTGCCCTTGGCAGCAAGCTCGCCGGCTCTTGCCGGCATTGTGTTAGACCGTCGCTTAGCTGCCTTGTTCATGGCTGCGCTGTACTGATAAATGCGGGGTAACTATCGGGGTAACTGCTTTAGACGGCTTGAGAGAAAAAGCCTATAAAACAAGGGTCTATAGGGTATTAATGGTGCCGGGAATAGGACTCGAACCTACGACCCGCGCATTACGAATGCGCTGCTCTACCAACTGAGCTATCCCGGCGACCGGCGAAAGGCCGGGCATTCTACATTTTTTTCCGCAGGCGGATCACGAGGTCGATGCCGGCCACCTCGGTGCCCGGCGGGGGTGGGGGCAGGCGGCTGAACTCGACCGCGGGTACGGGCACGTCGATCAGTGCACCGCTCGAGGGGTCGTGGAAGTGATAATGAGGATCGACGTTGGAGTCGAACCAGGCGCGCGACCCATCGACCGACAGCTGCCGGATCAGTCCGTGCGCTGCGAACAGGTTCAGCGTGTTGTACACAGTGGCCTTCGAGACGCGCGCGCCGGCGCTGCGCAACTGAGCGAGTATCTGCTCGGCCGAGCGGTGCTGGGGAGCCGACAGCAGCAGTGCGGCGATGCGTACCCGCTGTGCAGTAGGCCGTATGCCGCACTCAGCCAGGCGCCGCTCGTAACCGCTTGCGCCGGCGGCACCCGGCGGGGCAGTAAATTCCATGGGCCGCGATTATAGGCTGCGAGGCGGGGGCGGGCGAGACGGCTACGCTAGGCCTCGGCCAGCTTGCTCTGCAGGTGCTGGGCGAGCTCCGCGATGGTCGGAAAGTCGAACAGCTCGGTGAGGTCCACCTTGCCCGGGTATTCGCGGTCGATCTGCTCGTGGATCTCGATCAGCTTCAGCGAGCTCGCGCCGATCTCGAACAGGTTGTCGTGGATGTCGACGCGCTTGCCTTCGAGCGCGGCGTCGCAGATCGTCTTCAGCTTGTCCTCGATCGCGCTGCGCGAGCCGACCTCGGGGGCCTGCTGCGCGGCGCGCAGCGCCGCGAGCTCCTGCAGCTCCGCATCGAACTCCCCGCCGGCGTAGCTTTCCTCGAGCATGTGCCGCTGAATCTTGCCGCTCGTGGTCTTCGGGATGCGCTTCACCGGCACGACTTCCGCCACCTCGAGCCCGGTCTGCTCGTTGATCACGCGCGCCGCCGCCCGCGCGGTCGCGACGAAGTCCGCGAGCGCGCCGCGGTGCAGGACGAAGAGCACCAGCTGCTCGACATCCTCGCCGCGGCGGCGCACCCCGGCGGCCACCACCTTACCGAGCTCGAGCCCCGGCACACGTTGCGCGATGGCCTCCAGGTCGTGCGGATAGTAGTTCTGACCGTTGACGAAGATGATCTCCTTGGCTCGCCCGGAGATGTAGAGCTCGCCGCCGTGGAAGAGGCCGAGATCTCCGGTGCGCAGCCAGCCGTCGGCGCTGAAGGCCGCGGCGTTCGCCTGCGGGTCCTCGTAGTAGCCGCGCGTGACGTTCGCGCCGCGCAGCAGCACGTGTCCGATGTGCTCGGCCGGCAGCTCCTGGTCCTGATCGTCCGCAATGCGCACCTCGCAGTACGGAATCGCCCGCCCTTCAGAGACGAGCTGCACCGCGTCGCGCTCGCCCGCGGCGACCGTCTGCACTGCGCTGCCGGCGTTCATCCGGTGGCGATCGAGCGTGAGCGTGCGCAGCGGCGCACCGACCTCGGGGAAGCTGACCGCGAGTGAGGCCTCGGCCAGGCCATACACTGGAAACATCGCGTTGCGCGCGAGCTTCGCCGGCTCGAGACGTGTCAGGAACTCGTTGCACAGCTCGACCGAGATCGGCTCCGCGCCATTGAAGATGTAGCGCACGGCCGAGAGATCGAGCCCCTCCACGCGGCGGTCGCCGAGCACCTTCAGGTAGTGCTTGTAGCCGAAATTCGGCGAGCACAGGATCGTGGCACGGATACGCGAGGCGAAGGCGAGCCACAGCAGCGGCCGCCGGATGAAGAGCTCCGTCGGCATCAGGTGCGCGTGGATGCGATTCACGAACATGACGATGTGGAAGCCGATGAGCCCCATGTCGTGCGTGAGCGGCATCCACGAGAGGCTGACGTCGTCCGGTGTGAAGCCGGCCGCCTCGGTAGCGCCATAGGCGTTGGCGAGGATGTTGCCGTGAGTCAGCACTACGCCCTTCGGCTCGCTCGTCGAGCCGGAGGAGAACTGGATGAAGGCGATGTCATCGGCGCTGACGCGCTGCACGGCGCCGGCGCGCGAGATGTCATCCAGGTTGTCGACCAGGAACGCGCGGGCGCGCAGCGACTCGAACAGCTCCGTCTCGCCCGCCTGCGCAGCAAAGGCGCCGATGCGCTCGAGCGAGCGGCGCTCGGTGTAGAGGAACGGCTTGCCGAGCCGCCGCGCGATGCGCAACAGCTTGTGACGGTGCTCATCGCTGATCCCGAGCGCCACGGGAACCGGCACGATGCCGCCGAGGACGGCCGCCCAGAACACATCGATGAACTGCTCGTTGTTGCCGAGGAACAGGATCAGCTTGTCGCCGCGGCGTGCGCCGAGGCGCTGCAGGTGATAGAGGATGCCGAGCGCACGCTCGTAGAGCTCCGCGAACGACACCTCGTGCGTATCGCTCTCGCCTTCGAGATAGGTCAGAGAGCGCGCCACGCTGCGGTTGCTCTCGATGACCTCCGTGAGGGTCGTGGCTCTGGCATTCACCGGGCTTCCAGCCTCATGTGCAGGGGATGACGGGTGCGCAGATTGATCTGCGCCTCGAGCTCGAGCGGCTTGTCCGGCACGTACCGCAGCCGGTAGCGACGCGCCACTTTATAGAGGTGCACCAGCATCTCATACAGCGCGAAGCTCTCGCCGATGCAATGGCGCGGGCCGGCGGCAAAGGGCATGTAGGCGAAGCGCGGCCGCTGCGCCTCGTGCTCCGGCGCGAAGCGCTCCGGGTCGAAGACTTCCGGGTTGCTCCAGAATTTCGGATGACGGTGCAGCAGATAGAGTGGCAGCAGCACGTTGGTGCCGGGTGGCACCGGGTAGCCGCCGAGCACGTCCGCCGCGATGGTACGCCGCGACAGCACCCACCCCGGCGGATAAAGGCGCAGCGACTCATCGACTACCTGCCGTGCGTAGCGCAGCGCCTCGATCTGCGTGAGGCTCGGCACCGGCAGGTCGCGGGCCGCATCGATCTCGGCGTGCAGCTTGGATTCGACCTGCGGATGCTGTGACAGCAGGTACCAGGTCCAGTTCAGCCCGCTCGCGGTCGTCTCGTGTCCGGCGACCACCAGCGTCATGATCTCATCGATCAGCTCGCGCTCGGCCATCGGCTCGCCGCTTTCCTTGTCGCGCGCATTCATGAGCATCGCCACGTAATCGGCGTGCTCCTCGTGCTCGGCGCGCCGCCGCGCGAGCAGCTGCGCGACCAGCTTGGTGAGCGAGCGGAACTTATAGGCGAACTGCAGATCGCGCGACTGCTCGCGGGTCACGACCTCGAAGGGGTTGCCGCCGAGCTGCTGCGACAGGCGGTCGAGGTCGCGGCCGAAGATCGAGCGCAGCACGATCTCGAGCGTGAGCTCGCTCATCTCGTCGGTGAGGTTGATGGGCTCACCTGCGCGGGCGAGCCTCTCCCACCGGTCGATCCAGCGATCGTTCGTCTCTGCGATGAGCGCGGCGAAACCGCCGATCACACGGCGATGGAAGAGCGGCTGCATCATGTAGCGCTGCCGCCTCCACAGCTCGCCCTCGCTCGTCATGATCCCCTTGCCGAGCAGGATCTTGACGCGATCGAGGCCCACGCCCTTGGTGTAGTTGCGATGGTTGGAGACCAGCACCCGCTTGACGTCGTCCGGGTGGTGGATGACATAGGTATAAGATCGTCGCGCCGGGACGTACACCCGATAGGTATCTCCGTGGCGCGCGAACAGCTCGATCATCCGCTCCAGGGAGTCGTCCGTGGAGCCGACGTCGAATTGCAGCTCGGCCTCGGGGGGCGCGCGGTGGGCAGGTGCGGCGGCGGTCATGCAAGCTGTTGAAACCCAAAAATTAATCTTATATCACACGGACCTGCGCGGTCAGTGGCCGGAAGAGGCAGCGAATGCGCTCGCGGCACGGCTGCCTTACGCGCGCCGCCTCGCGCTGCGGCGCCTGGCGCTGCCGCGGCTGCGCGGCGCGCATCGTCCGAGCCTCGCTGGGATCGCACTCGCAGTGCGGGCGCTCGGCGAGCTCTTGCGGCGACGAATCTCAGCCGGCGAGATCCGCTTCGGCCTCGGCGAGAAGCCGCGACTCGTGCGCACCGCTGCGCCTCTCGCTGCCGAGGCGACGGTGGATTTCAGCATCTCGCATAGCGGGCCCTGGGTCGCCTGCGCAGCGCTCGCCGGCGGCAGCGTCGGGCTCGATCTCGAGATGGGCACCGATGAGCGCATCGCGGATTGGGTGGCGCTCGAGGCCACACTCAAGGCGAGCGGGCACGGGCTGCGCGCGGTGCGCGAGTTTCGCGAGCGTGTTCTGCGCCGGGGAGCGGCCAGCGCTCACGGCACGGCCTGGCGCATGCTGCGCCTCGACGGCTTTGCCGGCGCCTCGGCCTGCGTCGTTTGCGACCGGGACGTGGCCGCGATCGAGACCCGGCACGTCGCGCTCGCGGAGCTCTTCGACTGATGAGCGGCGAGGATCAGGGCGGGCTGCGCAACACGATCTATCGCACGACGACTCGCTCCGGGCGTCGCATGACGCGCGCGCGGCGCGCGCTCTACCGTATCGCCGTGCCGCTCGCCATCGCAGTGATCCGCCTGTGGTGGCGCCTGTGCCGCGTCGTGCGGATCGAAGGGGTCGCGCATCTGGAAGAGGCGCTGGCGCGCGCGCCCTCGCTCGTGCCCTGCTACTGGCACCAGCACCAGCTCTACTGCGGCAAGTTCCTCATCGAGCAGCGCGACCGCGGCCTCACGCCCGGATGGCTCATCAGCCCCTCCGTCGACGGCGAGCTCGGCGCGATGATGGTGCGGCGCTTTGGTGGTGCGGTGATTCGCGGCTCCTCGACGCATACCGGCGCGCGCGCGTTGCGCGACTACTATCAGGCGCTCGTGCGCGAGAACATCTCCCCGATCATCACCCCGGATGGCCCGCGCGGCCCGCGCTTCAAGTTCAAGCCGGGGGCACTGCTGCTCGCGCAGATGTCCGGCCGCCCGATCCTGCCGATGGCCTACGCGGCCTCGCGTGCCTGGCTCATCAAGTGGGACCGTTTCGTCATCCCGTGGCCCTTCGCGCGCATCGCCATTGCCATCGGTCCGCCGCGCTACGTCCCGCGGGTCACCGATGCAGCGGCGCTCGAGCGCCTGCAGCGGGAGATGGAAGCAGAGCTCGCCCGGCTGTTCCGGCTCGCGCAGTGCGTGCTCGAGGCACCCCGCGAGCCGCAGGGGCCGACCCGCCAGTGAGAGTCCGTGGAGTGTCGCGACACTGGAGTGTTGAGGGGGTGAGGATTCTGTTAAGTCGTGAATGCCTGACCGGACAGGGTCTTACCTTGTGTTCCTCAACCAGTGTGCGAGAATCGGTTCGACCACCGGGTAAGTCAGCTGCGCCGAGTGCTCGAGTCGTGACGGGACGTCACGCCAAAGCGCCAACAATTGACTAGGCTGGCTTCCTCGGGTTGGTGGGAGGTCTCGGTTCATGACGACACCGCCGCCGGAAAAGCCGGCGGAGTTCACCGCGTCCGACATCCTCTCGGCTGACGCCTGGACCGGCCGGACCGTCAAGCCCGTCGTCGGCATCGACGTGGTCTGCACGAAGATCGCGGTGGATTTCCAGAATATGCGCCGCGAGACGATGGATGACTGCATCCGGCGCAATCTCGAGCTGCTGCGCGGCGCGACCGGGGCCGACTGCGCATTTCTCGCGGCTCTCAGTGCCGAGGACGGTACCGTCTCGGATGTGCAGCTGGCACGCAGCGCCTTTGCCCAGTGTCGTCCGGAGGGACTCGCCGGCACGAGCCTCGAATCTTTTCCGTGGCTCAAGGGCCGGGTCGAGCACCTTCGACTTTCCGAGCTGCGGGACAGCGGTGCGCCGCGAAAGGAGCAGCAGGTCGAAGCCGCGAAGCTCGCGGAGCTGCACATCGGCTCGGCGCTCCTCGTCGCACTGTCCGCCCAGGGGAAGCCCGCCGGCTTCCTCGCGCTCGCGCACGCGCTGCCGCGCGGCGCCTGGGACGTGAATCTGCAGCTCCTGATGAAGCTCATCGGCACGAGCCTCGCTACCGGCCTCGAGCGCATCCGCACCGAGGCGCGGCTCGCCAAGCTCGAGGAGCGCACCAACCTGTTCCAGGCCGCGGCGAACGACGGCCTGTGGGATTTCGACGTCGAGAGCAACGAGGTCTATTTCTCGCCGCGCTGGAAGGCGATGCTCGGCTACGGCGATGATGACATGCGCGGCTCGCCCGACTGGCGCAGTCTCGTGCATCCGGACGATCTTGCGCGCGTCCAGGCCGCCATACGCGATCACGTCGCGGGCAAGACGCCGATCTTCGAGAGCACCCACCGCATGCGCCATCGCAACGGCGAATGGCGCTGGGTCATCAGCCGCGCGACCGCGCGGGTCGACAAGCACGGGCGTCTGTTGCGGCTCGTCGGCGTGGAGCTCGACATCACCGAGCGCAAGCTGTACGAGGAGGCGCTGTTCCGCGAGAAGGAGAGCGCCCAGATCACGCTGCAATCGATCGGCGATGGCGTGATCACCACGGATGCGAGCTCGACCATCGACTACATCAACCCGGTAGCGGAGGAGCTCACGGGCTGGCGCCTGGAAGATGCCATGGGACGGCCCGTGGAGGAGATCTTCCGCGCGTTCCACGAGGAGACCTGCGAGCCGCTCGAGAATCCGCTGTCGGTGTCGATCCGCCGCATCCGTCCGATCAAGTCGGTGCGACCGATGCTGCTGATCCGCCGCGACGGCAACGAGCTGTATGTCGAGAGCACCGCCGCACCGATACGCGACGGCGCGGGGCACGTGGCGGGCGGCGTACTCGTGTTCCATGACGTGAGCGAGTCGCGCGAGCTCAATCGCCGGCTCTCCTATCACGCGAGCCACGACCTGCTCACAGGACTCGTGAACCGGCGCGAGTTCGAGAGCCGCCTCGAGCGGGCACTGAAGAGCGCCAAGGCGCGCGAGGCGTCCTACGCGCTGTGCTATCTCGACATCGACCAGTTCAAGATCGTCAACGACACCTGCGGTCACTCCGCCGGCGATGCACTGCTCGGGCAGGTGGGCGCGCTGCTCAAATCGAAGGTGCGCTGGCGCGACACGCTCTCGAGGCTCGGCGGCGATGAGTTCGGCATCCTGCTCGAGAGCTGCTCGCTCGATGAGGCGATGCGCACGGCGGAGACGCTGCGCGAGGGCGTCCGCAACTTCCGCTTCACCTGGGAGGATCGCGTGTTCCGGCTCGGCGCGAGCATCGGCGTCGTGCCGATCACCGCCGACAACGAGGATGTGGCCTCGATCCTCTCGGCAGCGGATTCCGCCTGTGCCGCCGCCAAGGAGAGCGGCCGCAACCGCGTCCACAGCTTCGCCGAGAACGATATCGAGCTCATGCGGCGGCGGCGCGAGATGCAGTGGGCGGCGCGCATCAACGCGGCGCTCGAAGAGGGCCGCTTCGAGCTCTTCCGCATGGCCATCCAGCCCCTGCAGCGCGCCGAGAGCGGAGCGCATTACGAGCTCCTGCTGCGCCTGAAGGATGAGACCGGGCGTATCGTCGCGCCGAACGACTTCATTGCCGCCGCCGAGCGCTACGGCATCACCCCGGCGATCGATCGCTGGGTGATCGAGAACGCCTTCCGCTGGCTCGTGTCGGAGGCCGATGAGCGCGAGAAGCTGCTGCAGTGCTCGATCAACCTTTCCGGGCAGAGTCTCGGCGATGACAAGTTCCTGCCTTTCGTCATCGAGCAGTTCCACAAGAGCGGACTCGATGCGTCCAAGATCTGCTTCGAGATCACCGAGACCGCAGCGGTCGCGAGCTTCTCGCAGGCCAACCGCTTCATCCAGGCGTTGAAGGAGCTCGGGTGCAAGTTCGCGCTGGATGACTTCGGTACCGGTCTGTCCTCGTTCGGTTACCTCAAGCACTTCCCGGTGGATTACCTCAAGATCGACGGCAGCTTCGTGCGCGAGATCCTGCGCGATCCCATCGATCGGGAGATGGTGCGCTCCATCAACGAGATCGGGCACCTCACGGGCAAGCAGACCATCGCGGAATTCGCCGAGAATGCCGAGATCATCCAGATGCTCACCAGCCTCGGTGTCGACTACGCGCAGGGCTACGGGGTCGCGCAGCCGCAGCGCGTCGTGAAGTCAGCGGTCGCCTGAGATTCCCCCGCCGCCAGGCCGCCGGGCCTGCGGGGGATTCACCGGGGGCCGCGGGATTTACCGGTGCGGCAGGGGCGACCCACCTCCTGTCGCCAGCGGGATCTTGCGTCACCTCACGCGTTATCATTCGTGCGTGGCGCTTCCCCTCGCCGGTGACCGCAACGCCGCTGAGATCGCCTACTGGAACGGACCAGGCGGGCAGCGCTGGCTCAGCCACCAGCGCTCGCAGGACGCGCTGCTCGCACGGCGGGTGGCCCCGCAGGGCCGCGTGCTCGGCATCGATGTGTCCGCTCCGCTGCTCGAGCGCGCGCGGCAGCTGGCACCGTCGGGGCTGCCGCTCGAGTTCGCATTCGCGGACGCCACCGTCTATGGCTTCGAGCCCGGCAGCGCGGACCTGCTGTTTTCGCGTTTCGGTGTCATGTTCTTTACCGATCCGCCGCGGGCTTTCGCCAACATGCGGCGCGGCCTGCGCTCTGAAGGGCGCATGGTGTTCGCGTGCCGGCGTGAGGCGCGGCACAACCCCTGGCTCATGCTGCCGCTGCAGGCGGCCTATCGGCACGTGCCGAGGCTGCCCGAGCACAGCCCGGAGGATCCGGGCCCGTTCTCCTTCGCCTCGGAGACTCGGGTGCGTGAGGTCCTCGTCCGTGCCGGGTGGAGTGACGCCAAACTCGAGCCGGTCGATCTGTCCTTCGACCTTGCCGAGAGCCGCGGCCTCGACCGGGCGGTCGAGATGTCGCTCGGCATCGGTCCCGCGAGCCGCGCGCACTCTGTCAGCCTGTCCGGAAGGGCAGCCGTTGATGATGCTCCGCGGACCAGCGCGCGCCGCCGAGTGTAAAATCGCGCCGCCGCTCACGCAGGGGTGTCGCATGATCTATTTCCTCGCGCTGCTTCCGGCGACAGCGCTGACCATCGCCGGGTACTTCGTCCTGTATCTGTCCGCGCGCACCGAAGGCGCACTGCGCGCGTTCGGCAAATACCTCGGATTCTGGGCGTTCACTCTCGCGGGACTCGTGATACTCGGAGCGGTGTTCGCGGCTGCCCACGGCTGGCGTCCTCCCGGACCATACGGCCGGGGCGGCATGCATGGCGCATACGGACCGGGCATGTACGGCGCTTACGGACCGGGCATGTACGGCGCTTACGGCCCGGGCATGCACGGCGGTCGTAACGGCACGTATGGTCCTGAGGTCCCCGAGGGCCCGGGCGGTCCGGGTGACATGCACGGAATGGGTGACATGCACGGAATGCACGACACGCCCTGCCCGATGATGGAGGATGGAAAGGAAGGCGCAAAGGCAGGCGCTCCGCGATCTGCGGCGTCGACTCCATCCGAAGCAACCAAGCCCTCGCCGCCCGGCAGTCGCTGACGCCGACGCGCTGGATGAGCGAGCGACCGGCTGCGAGCGAGCAGCTCAGCCGCCGCCAAAATCCAGCCGCATCGAGAGATCGATCGCGCGCAGGTGCTTGGTCAGGGCGCCCACGGAGATGTAGTCCACACCGGTCTCGGCGATCTCCCGCACGCGCTCGAGCGACACGCTCCCCGAGACTTCGAGCTTGGTGTCCGGTGCGCCGGCGCGGGCCAGCGCGACCGCTGCGCGCATGTCTTCGAGCGTGAACTCATCGAGCATGATGATGTCGGGTCGTGCACTCAACGCCTCCCGCAGCTCACCGAGCGTCTCGACCTCGACCTCGACCGCAAGACCCGAGGCGCTGTGCCGCGCCGCTTCGATCGCTGCGGTCAGCGAGCCGGCTGCCGCGATGTGGTTCTCCTTGATGAGCACCTGATCGTAGAGCCCCATGCGGTGGTTCCACCCACCGCCGCAGCGCACCGCGTATTTCTGCGCGGTGCGCAGCCCCGGCAGCGTCTTGCGCGTGTCGAGGATGCGGCAGGAGGTGCCGGCAACCGCATCGACGAAGCGGCGCGTCGCGGTGGCGGTCCCCGAGAGCAGCTGGAGGAAATTCAGCGCGGTGCGCTCGCCGGTCAACACCGGCCGCGCGGGCCCGGAAATGGAGAACAGCACCTGCCCGGGGGCGACGCGATCGCCGTCGCTCGCCTCCCAGCTCAGCTGCACCTTCGGGTCGAGCTGCCTGAAGGTCTCCTCGACCCAGGGCCGACCGCAGAGTACCGCCGCCTCGCGCGTCGTGACCGCCCCGCGCACCCGCTGCGCCGCCGGCACCAGCAGCGCTGTGACGTCACCGCTGCCGAGGTCCTCGCGCAGCGCCGCCTCGACCTGTCGCGCGAGATCTGCGGGAAGCTCACGCACCAGCGCCGTGGCTCAGCGGCCCATGAAAGGAAGTCCGTGGCTCGCCCCGGCCATGCACATGATCATCGGGATGGACAGCACGAAGTTGATGCGTGAGGCCATGCCGGCGGCCTTGCGGGCGGCGGCCTTCTGCTCGTCGGTCGCGGCGACGATGCCGAGAATCTTCTTCTGGTTCGGCCAGATGATTCCCCACACGTTGAACAGCATGATGGTGCCGAGCCAGGCGCCGGTCCCGATGGTGCGCAGGTAATAGGGCGCATGACCGGCGGGGTCCGCCACCGCGCCGAAGGTGAAAGCCGAGAGCAGACTCGACCCGAGCAGCCAGGCACCGCCGAGCCAGGTGAGCAGCGCCGTCCAGCGGAACCAGAACAGCGCCCGTGGCGCCACGTACTTGGTGATGCCGGCGCCGCCGGGCCCGCCCTTGTCGGCGGTCGCCGCAGCGAGCGCAGGCGTCTGCGCGACATTGAAGTAGTAGAGCAGTCCGATCCAGAAGACCCCCGCCACGATGTGGAACCACCGTGCCAGCCCGAGCTGGTTGAATTGCCACCCGCCAATCAGCAGCGCGAGCACCACCGCGATGACGATGCCGAGGATCAGCGAGTGACGATGGTTGTTCAGAGGATTCATGGCTTTAGATCTCCAAGTTCTTGTTTCTATGGGAGCAGCAGGCCAGCGAGCGTTTGAAGAATAGGCGAGGCACCCCCATAATTCAACGCATGCAGGCGCCGAAGCTGGTGGAGCCCGCGGAGCGCCCGCCGTCCCCGTGTATCAATGTCTGCTCCCTCGATGCGCGCGGCTACTGTGTGGGCTGCCTGCGCACCGGGGAGGAGATCGGCAGATGGATGTCGATGAGCGCGGCGGAGCAATGGCAGCTGCTGGCGGTGCTCGCGGAGCGACGCAAACCAACGAGGTAGTGAGATGGACGTAGTGGAACGAATCAAGGCGGAGCTCTCCTCGAGCCCGGTGGTGTTGTTCATGAAGGGCACACCGGATTTTCCCCAATGTGGCTTCTCGGCGCAGACGGTAGCGGCGCTGCGCTCGCTCGGAGCCGAGTTCAAGCACGTGAACATCTTCGAGGAGCCCGAGATGCGCGAGGCGCTGAAGCGCTACTCCAACTGGCCCACCTATCCGCAGCTGTACGTGAAGGGTGAGCTCGTCGGTGGCTGCGACATCGCGCTCGAGATGTATCGCAGCGGCGAGCTGCGCAAGCTCCTCAACGAGGTCGGCGCGGCGAAGTAGCCGGGAGCGCGGTTCGATCCGGCAGCATCGAACCTCAGGGAAGCTCCGCCTCGAGCGCCGGATCATCACCGGCGGGCTCCGCGGCATCGCCCAGCCAGCCGAGCGCCTGGGCCTTTTCCTCTGCGACCCGGTGACTGTCGCGCAGGCGGTTGCACACCAGGCAGAAAATCTCTGCGCTGCACTGCGCGTCGTAACGCGCGCTGTGCGCGCTGTCCGCGTCCCATTCGAGTCCCGCCACCGTCATGGCCTTGGCGAGTACCGTCTGGCCGAGCGCCGCGCCGGCCAGCGTCGCCGTGTCGAAGCAGGAGAAAGGATGGAACGGGTTGCGCTTCACCTCGGCGCGCGCCACGGCGGCATTGATGCAGGCGAGATCGAAAGCCGCATTGTGGCCGACCAGGATCGCGCGGCGGCAGTTGTAGGCGCGCACCGCATGGCGCACCTCGCGGAACACCCGTTGCAGCGCGTCGCGCTCGGGCAGCGCGGGTCGCAGCGGATGCCACGGGTCGATACCCGTCACCGCGAGCGATGCCGGCTCGAGCCGTGCCCCGGCAAAGGGCTGCACGTGGAAATCGTGACTCGCGCCGCGCCGCAGTGTGCCGGTGCTGTCCATGTCGATGAGCACCACCGCGATCTCGAGCAGCGCATCGGTGATGACGTTGAAGCCGCCGGTCTCCACATCGATCGCCACCGGCAGGTAGCCGCGGAAGCGTCGCGACATGAGTGCCGCGGCCGCTGCATCGACCGTCGGCAAGGAGGTGTCTGCGGGCTCGCTCATGCCGCGAGACGCCAGCCGATGCGCTCGCCCGCCCGCAGCGGCACGAGTTGCCCGCCGCCGAAAGCGTACTGCTCGGGCACCTCCCAGGGCTCGGCGATGAGAGTCAGCGTTCCCGCATTGCGCGCGAGACCGTAGAAGTCCGCCCCGTACTCCGACGCGAACGGCTCGAGCTTCTCGAGCGCGCCGGCGGCCGCAAACACCTCCGCGTACAGCTCGATGCCGGCGTGCGCCGAGAAGATGCCCGCGCAACCGCACGCCGCCTCCTTCGCAGCGCGCGCGTGCGGCGCGCTGTCGGTGCCGAGAAAGAGTCGCGGACTCCCCCGCAGCACGGCTGCGAGCACGGCGGCACGGTCCGCTTCGGCCTTGAGCACCGGCAGACAGTAGTGATGAGGCCGCAGCCCCCCCGCGAACAGAGCGTTGCGGTTCATGAGGAGGTGCTGGGGTGTGACGGTGGCGGCGACGCCCGCGCGTGCAGTGAGCACGAAGTCGACGGCGGCGCGGGTGCTGATGTGCTCGAGCACGATGCGCAGCCGCGAGTGGCGCGCCGCGAGCGGCGCGAGCACCGTATCGATGAAGCGCGCTTCACGGTCGAAGATGTCGACCGCGGGATCGGTCACCTCGCCGTGCACCTGCAGCACGAGTCCCACCTCGGCCATGCGCTCGAAGACCGCATCGAGGCTGGACACATCGCGCACCCCCGCAGCGGAGTGCGTGGTGGCACCGGCCGGGTAGAGCTTGCAGCCGATACAGCCTGCCGCCTGCGCGCGTGAGATTTCCTCGACCGCCGTTCCGTCGGTGAGATACAGCGTCATCAGCGGCTCGAAGCGCGCTGCGGGCGGCAAGGCGCCGAGGATGCGTGCCCGGTAAGCGAGCACCGCTGCAGCGCTCGTGAGCGGCGGGTCGAGGTTCGGCATCGCGACGGCGCGTGCGAAGCGCGCGGCGGTGAACGGCAGCACCGCGGCGAGCGCCGCCCCATCGCGCAGGTGCACGTGCCAGTCATCCGGGCGGCGCAGGGTGAGGGAGTTCACCGCTGCGGCTCCAGAGTCTCGAGGACCTTCTGCTCGAGCAGCAGCTCGAGCGCGAGTCTCACCCCGAAGCCGGTCACATCGGTCGGGACGTGCGCGAGGCCGCCGCTGCGTGTGGCGGAAGCCAGATCGAGGTGCACCCACGGTAGGCCGGGCGGCACGAAGCGCGCCAGGAAACGGGCCGCGAGGATGTGATCGCCTTTGCCGTCGACCGCACACTGCACGACATCCGCGACCTTGCTCTCGAGCTCGGCGTCGTAGTCCGCATCGAAAGGAAAGCTCCAGACCCGCTCACCGCTCGCCCGTCCCGCTTCGACGAGCGCGGCCGCGAGCTCGGGACGGTTGCTGAAGACCCCGCTCATGCGGTCGGTGAGCGCATGCACGCAGGCGCCGGTGAGTGTTGCAAAGTCGATCGCGAGACGCGGCCGGGTGCGACCCGCGAGCGCCAGCGTATCGGCGAGCACCATGCGTCCCTCGGCATCGGTATGAATCACCTGAATGGTCACACCATTCGCAGCGCGCACCACTTCCTGTGGCCGGTAGGCCTGCGGCCCGATGTGGTTCCCGGTGATCGCGAGCCAGGCGTCGGCGGCGATGGGTGCGCGCAGCTCCGCGAGCGCCACGAGCGTGGCGAGCGCCACCGCGCTGCCGGCCATGTCGGTGTGCATGTCGAGCATCGAGCGGTGCGGCTTGAGGTTGACGCCGCCCGTATCGAACAGGATCCCCTTGCCGATGAGGGCGACGTCAGGACGCGCGGCACGCCGCCGCCGCGCCGGTCGGTACTTCAGGTGCGCAATGCCCGCATCGCGCTCGGGATTGCCGGAGGCCACCGCGAGGAAGGCGCGCGCGCCGGCACGGCGCAGAGCGCGCTCATCGAGCCAGCGCAGTGTGAGCCCATGGGCGCGCGCGAGCGCAGCGATGGCGCTTCGGTAGGCGCGCGCATCGAGCACGTTCGGTGGCAGCGAAGTGAGCCAGCGCGCGAGGTTGGTGCCACGCGCCACCGCGGCGCTGCGGCGCGTATCGAGCCCGACATCATTCAACAGTACGATGCGGCGGATGCCGCGCTCCTCGCTCGACCGCGCGCGCCAGCTCGGCAGGACGAAGGCGTGCGCCAGGGCGCCGGCGAGCAAGGCTTCGAGCGCGCCGCGCGCCATCGCCGTGGGGCCGACCGCAGCAAGACCGATCGTCTCGGCGGCGCGCCCGGCGGCCTCCTTCAGCATGCGTCCGGCGAGCGCGAGCCGCTCGAAGGCGCTGGCATCGCTCGCCAGGTAGCCCAGTATCGCGAGTGTATGGCGGCGATTGGCGAGCACGGTGCTGCGCACGGTACCGGCACGCGCTGCGGTGCGCTCGTGCAGCGCGCGCCAACGCGCGCCCTCGGGCAGCCGCGCGAGCGCCGCCGCAGAGGTCGGGTACGGCACCATGACGAGCAGCGCATCGAGACCCGCGGCGCTCAGGCGCGCAGCGCTGACGATGTCTGGAGCGTGCACCGCCGGCAGCACCTGGCGCTCGCGTGCGCCAGCGCCTGCGCGCGCGCGGACGCTTGCGGACCTCACTTGCTTTACCTGTCGCCGCTCGCCATCATTACTCATTCTAACGCGACCGGACACCTCACGCGCGCGACCGCGGTCGCGATCGCGCCGGCAACCTGCCCCGATCGCGTCGCGAGCGACTCGCAAATGACCGAACCACCGAAGCTTGAGGACCTCGACCCCGTCGAAACGACGGAGTGGCTGGAATCGATCGACTCCGTGCTGAAGATCCACGGCCCGGAGCGCGCGCATTACCTGCTCGAGCGGCTCATCGACTACACGCGCCGCAACGGCGCGTATCTGCCCTTCAAGCCCAACACCGCCTACGTCAACAGCATCCCGGTCGGACGCGAGCCGGAGTACCCCGGCAACCGCGCGCTCGAGCGCCGCATCGAGGCGTACATCCGCTGGAACGCGCTCGTCATGGTGCTGCTCGCCAACAAGAAGTCCACCGAGCTCGGTGGTCACCTCTCGAGCTACGCCTCATCGGCGACGCTGTACGAGGTCGGCTTCAATCACATCTGGCGCGCCCCCTCCGAGGACCACCCCGGGGACATGCTCTTCATCCAAGGCCACTCCGCCCCGGGCATCTACGGGCGCGCATTCCTCGAAGGGCGTCTCACCGAGGAGCAGCTCCGGCACTTCCGTCAGGAGACCGGCGGTCCCGGGGTCGGCCTGTCCTCGTATCCGCATCCCTGGCTCATGCCGGAGTTCTGGCAGTTTCCGACGGTGTCGATGGGCTTGGGTCCGATGATGGCGATCTTCCAGGCGCGCTTCATCCGCTATCTCGAGCACCGGGGACTGGTGAAGCCCTCGGACCGCAAGGTGTGGGCGTTCCTCGGCGATGGCGAGATGGATGAGCCCGAGTCGATGGGTGCGCTCACCATGCCGGTGCGCGAGGGGCTCGACAACCTCATCTTCGTCATCAACTGCAACCTGCAGCGGCTCGACGGTCCGGTCCGCGGCAACGGCAAGATCATCCAGGAGCTCGAAGCAGCGTTTCTCGGTGCGGGCTGGAACGTCATCAAGGTGCTGTGGGGATCGCGCTGGGATCCGCTGCTCGCGCGCGACCATCTGGGCCTCCTGCGCAAGGCGATGGATGAGACCGTCGATGGTGAGTACCAGAACTTCAAGGCCAAAGGCGGCGCTTATACCCGTGAGCATTTCTTCGGCAAGTACCCCGAGCTCAAGGCGATGGTCGCCAACATGTCGGATGATGAGATCTGGCGGCTCAATCGCGGCGGCCACGACGCGCTGAAGGTCTACGCGGCGTATGCCGCGGCGATGCGCCACACGGGTCAGCCGACGGTCATCCTGGCGAAGACCGTGAAGGGCTACGGTCTCGGCAAGGGCGGCGAAGGGCAGATGGTCGCGCACCAGCAGAAGAAGCTCTCCGAGGAGGACCTGCGCGCCTTCCGTGACCGCTTCAACATCCCGGTGAGCGATGAGGAGCTGGCACAGCTCCCGTTCCGTCAGTTCGAGCAGCGCTCGGAGGAGGCGCGCTACCTGCAGGCGAAGCGCACCGCGCTCGGGGGCTCGCTCCCGGTGCGGCGCCGCGCCGCGCCGGCGCTCGCGGTGCCGCCGCTCTCGGCATTCTCCGCGCTGCTCGAGGGGAGCGGGGAGCGCGAGATCTCCACGACCATGGCGTTCGTGCGCATCCTCACCGTGCTCCTCAAGGACAAGACCATCGGCCGCAACATCGTGCCGATCGTGCCCGATGAGGCACGCACCTTCGGCATGGAGGGCCTCTTCCGGCAGATCGGCATCTACTCTTCGGTGGGGCAGCTCTACACGCCGCAGGATGCCGAGACGCTCATGTCCTATCGCGAGGACAAGAAGGGGCAGATGCTGGAGGAGGGCATCAACGAGGCGGGCTCGCTGTGCTCCTGGATGGCGGCCGGCACCGCCTACAGCAACCACGGCATCAACATGGTGCCGTTCTACGTCTTCTATTCGATGTTCGGCTTCCAGCGGGTCGGGGATTTCATCTGGGCATCGGGCGACATGCAGGCGCGCGGCTTTCTTCTCGGAGCCACCGCCGGCCGCACCACGCTCGCCGGCGAAGGCCTGCAGCACCAGGATGGCCAGAGCCAGCTCGTCGCGACCACCGTGCCCAACTGCGTCGCCTATGACCCGGCGTTCGCTTATGAGCTTGCGGTGATCATCCAGGACGGCATGCGCCGCATGTATGCCGAGCAGCAGAACATCTTCTACTACATCACGTTGATGAACGAGAACTACCCGCAACCGCCGCTGCCGGACGGCGCGGAAGCGGGCATCCTGCGCGGTGGCTACCTGCTGCAACCGGGCGGTCGCGGCAAGGTGCGTGCGACGCTGCTCGGCTCGGGCACCATCCTGCGCGAATGTCTCGCGGCCGCGAAGATCCTGGAGAACGATTACGGCATTCCCGCCGACGTGCTCTCGATCACGAGCTTCAGTGAGCTGCGGCGCGAGGCGCTCGAGTGCGAGAGATGGAACCTGCTGCACCCGGGCGAGCCGCCGCGCGTGCCGTACGTGCAGGAGCTGCTCGCGAAACAGGAAGGACCGACGGTGGCCGCCACCGACTACCTGCGCACGGTGCCCGACCAGATCCGCCAGTGGGTGCCGGGCCGATACGTAACGCTCGGCACGGACGGCTTCGGCCGCTCCGACACGCGCGCTGCGCTGCGCCGTCATTTCGAGGTGGACCGCAACTACATCGCGGTCGCGGCGCTCAAGGCGCTCGCCGACGAGCAACGCGTGGACGGCAGCACGGTCACGCGCGCGCTGCAGGCGCTCGGTATCGATCCGGGCAAGCCCGTGCCCTGGAAAGTCTGAAGGCTCGAGCCATGAACGCCGCGGCGGGAGTGGTCGAAGTGCGCGTGCCCGACATGGGCAACTTCAAGGACGTCGCCGTCATCGACGTGCTCGTGAAGCCCGGCGACAGCATCGCCATCGACACGCCGCTCGTGACGCTCGAATCGGACAAGGCGACGATGGATGTGCCCTCGACCGCCGTCGGTGTCATCGAGAAGCTCCACACCAGCAAAGGCGGCACGGTCAACACCGGCGATCTGATCGCCACCGTGCGCGCGGATGGCGCGCAGCGTCCGGCGTCGGCGGCGGCCGCGGCTGGCCCCACCGCGGCTCCGGCGGCCCCTGCAGCGGCACCCGCGGGGCGCCCCGCTGAGGCGGTCGCTGCGGCAGCCGCGCCGCCCGCCGCGCCCGCTCCGGCAGCGGCTGCTCGCGCGCCCGCGGCTCAGGCGGCGAGTGCGCCGGCGGCCGCTCCCCAGGACCCCACGACTCAAGCCCGCGGCACTTCCGCCGCCGGCAAGTCATCCAGCGCGCGCGGGGCGGTGCTGACGCCGCGCTCGCTCCTCGGAGTGCCGACCTCCTATCGCAGCGATCTCGCGCCCATCGATGAGCCCGGCTTCACGCGCGCACATGCGAGTCCCTCCGTGCGGCGCTTCGCGCGCGAGCTGGGAGTGAACCTGGCGCAGGTCACCGGGCACGGCTTCAAGGAGCGCATCACCCAGGATGACGTGAAGGCCTTCGTGAAGGGCACGCTCGCCACGGCACCGGCGCCGGCGGCCGCCGGCGGCGCGCCGCAGACCGGAGCGCCGGGCGCGGGTGCGCGCGCACCGGCGTCTGCGCCTGGGCCCGCACCGCTCTCTGCGCCGGCGCCAGCACCCTCACCGGCGCCGCCAACGGTCGATTACACGCAGTTCGGGCCGACGGCGCTCGAGCCGCTGTCGCGCATCCAGCGCATCTCCGGGCCGCGGCTGCAGGCGAGCTGGACGACGATTCCACACGTGACGCAATTCGATGAGGCGGATATCACCGAGCTCGAGCAGCTGCGCGCGAGTCTCAAGGATCGGGCGCAGGCCGCGGGCGTGAAGCTCACGCCGCTCGCTTTCATCATGCGCGCGTGCGTGAAGGCGCTGCAGGAGTTTCCACGCTTCAACTCCGCACTTGCAGCGGATGGCGCCAACCTGATCGTGCGCAAGTACGTGCACATGGGTTTTGCCGCCGACACGCCCAACGGCCTCGTCGTGCCGGTGGTCCGCGACGCGGACCGCAAGGACATCTACGAGCTCGCCCGTCACCTGGGTCAGCTCTCCGAGAAGGCGCGCGCCGGCAAGCTTCCGCCGACCGACATGCAGGGAGGCTGCTTCACGATCTCGAGCCTCGGCGGGATCGGCGGCACGGCTTTCACGCCGATCATCAACGCTCCGGAGGTCGCCATTCTCGGAGTGTCGCGCTCGGTGATGCGGCCGGTATATCGCGACCTGACCTTCGTACCTCGCCTGATGCTGCCACTGTCGCTCTCCTACGATCATCGGGTCATCGATGGCGCAATGGCCGCGCGCTTTACCACCTGGCTTGCCCACGCGCTCGCCGAGCCCCGCGGCCTCCTCGAGGCCGTGCCGTGAGCGTCGATCTCACGATCCCGGACATCGGCAATTTCACCGACGTCGACGTGGTCGACGTGATGGTGAAGCCCGGCGATACGATCGAGGTCGATGCGCCGCTCATCACGCTGGAGACCGACAAAGCCTCCATGGATGTGCCGGCGACGGCGGCCGGACGTATCACCGAAGTGTTGCTGAAGCGAGGCGACAAGGTCTCCAAAGGCTCGCTGATCGCGCGCGTCGAGGCGGCGGCCGGCAACACCTCCTCTGGCGCCCCCGCCCCCGCTCCCGCTCCCGCCACTGCCGCAACCGCGCACCCGCAGGCCGACGCCAGCGCCCGCGCACCGCGCACCTCGGTGCGTCCCGACAATGCGGGCGACACCGTGCGCATGCCTTCGCCGCAACGCGCCACCCCGCAGGAGGCCGAACCCGAGACCTCGCGCAGCACGCAGCTGCTCGTGCTCGGGTCGGGGCCCGGCGGCTATACGGCAGCTTTCCGTGCCGCGGATCTCGGCATGCAGGTCACGCTGGTCGAGCGTCACGCGGAGTTAGGTGGTGTCTGTCTGAACGTGGGGTGCATCCCCTCGAAAGCGCTGTTGCACGCGGCCAAAGTGATCGAGGACGCCGAGGAGATGTCCGGCCGCGGCATCACCTTCGGTGCCGCGCAGATCGATCGCGCCAGGCTGCGCGCCTGGAAGGCCTCCGTAGTCGCCAAGCTCACCGGAGGCCTCAAGGTGCTCGCGCAGCGGCGCAAGGTCGAGGTGGTGCGCGGTGTGGGGCGTTTGCTGAGTCCCAACGTGCTCGAGGTGAGAAGCGGCAACGGCATCGAGCGCATCCGCTTCGAGCAGTGCATCATCGCCGCAGGCTCGGAAGCGATCCGCATTCCGGGTTTTCCACAGGACCCTCGCATCATCGATTCGACCGGTGCCCTCGAGGTGCCGCCGTTCTCCGGGCCCATCCTGGTGGTCGGCGGGGGCATCATCGGCCTCGAGCTGGCCTGCGTATTCGATGCGCTCGGGAATCGCGTGAGCGTGGTCGAGCTCACCCGGCAGCTCATGCCCGGTACCGACCCCGATCTGCTGCGTCCGCTCGAGCGGCGCATCCGCTCGCGTTATCAACAGATACTCCTCGGCACGAAGGTCGCCGCCATCGCTCCCGAGTCCGCGGGGCTGCGCGTGAGCTTCGCCGGCGAGCAGGCTCCCGAGCCACAGCTGTTCGAGCGGGTGCTGGTCGCCGTCGGGCGCTCACCCAACGGACAGGCGATCGGTGCGGAGGCAGCCGGTGTCAGGCTCTCCGAGCGCGGCTTCATCCCGGTCGACCGGCAGATGCGCACCAACGTGCCGCATATCTACGCCATCGGCGACATCGCCGGGCCGCCGCTCCTCGCCCACAAGGCCATGCACGAGGGAAAGCTCGCAGCGGAGGTCGCCTCCGGCGAGAAGCGCGCTGCGGACTGGCGGGTGATCCCGGCGGTCGCCTACACCGATCCGGAGATCGCCTGGGCGGGCCTCACGGAGAACGAAGCGCGCGAGCGCGGCATAGCGTTCGGGAAGGGGGCATTCCCCTGGGTCGCGAACGGTCGCTCGCTTTCCCTCGGCCGCGAGGAGGGTTTCACCAAGCTGCTGTTCGATCCCGACACGCATCGGCTGCTCGGCGGAGGCATCGTCGGCAGCAATGCCGGCGAGCTGATCAGTGAGATCGCGCTCGCGATCGAGACCGGCTGCGATGCGGCCGACATCGGGCTCACCATCCACCCGCACCCGACCCTCACCGAGACGGTCGCCGGGGCCGCCGAGGCGTTCGAAGGCACTCTCACCGACCTGTATCTGCCCCGCAAGTGATCCTGGGCTGCGTTGGCGCACGTGGCGCACGCACTCTCACGGCAGTCGCTGCACGACCCTGAGGAATGCCGGATCATTGCGATAGGGCTCGAACTCCGGATACCCGCGCAGCGTCGGCAGGTTGTGGTCGTGAGTCTGCGCGGCCGTCCCGAGCCATTCGAGCATGCCGGCGCGGTCGTTGGCGAGCGCACGGTACTCTGCCACCACCACCGCCGAGCCGGTGCCACGCGCGCAGCGCTCTGCTTCACTCGCGGTGAGCTGCTCGAGCATCGCGGCGCGGCCGCCGCTCCGGAAGCGTTGCTCGGCGACCTTCAGCGCATCGAGGGTCTCCGCCTGCCCGCGCAGCTGCGCGGTGAGTTTCGCCTCGCGCAGGAAATCAGCATCGCGTCCCATGATGAGGTAGGCCTGTGCCAGGTAGTGATGCGGTGCCGCGAAGCTCGCATCGAGCTGCACCAGCCGCTCGAGCGTGGCGAGCGCGATCGCACGCTCGCCACTGCCAAAGCGCAGCCAGGCCTCATCGGCAACGATGGCGCGGTTGTTCGGATCGAGTGCCCGCGCCTGTCCGATGGTCTGCAGTGCTTTGCGGTAGTCACCATGCGCAAACAGTGCGGTGGCGTACCAGTGGAGTCCCTGCGCGGACGCCGGGTCGAGCTGCAGCGCGGTGTTGAAAGCCTGGAAGGCCGACGCCGCGTCTCCGTGCCACCACCAGGCGATGAAAGCGTGCTCGAGCCACGCATCCGGCAGCTTCGGATCGAGCGCCAATGCGGTGCGCGCCGCCCGCTCCGCCTGGGGATAGGCCAGATCGTCTCGCATCGAGCCGAACTCCCGCAGCAGCAGATAGGTGTCGGCGAGACCTGACCAGCCGGCGGCGCGATCCGGGTAGCTTTCGGTGAGCTGACGGAATCCCCGCTCGGCCGCCCGCAGACTCTCGACCGAGCGTGTCGCGAGCTCGAAGCGCGCCGTCATGTAGATCTCGCGGGATTCCGGATTGTCATCGTAGGGCCCGTGCGCTGCGCCCGCGCTGCGTGGCGGTGCCGGGGGCGCGGACTTCCACATCAACACGGCGGCGACGACGAGCGCCAGGAGGAAGAGGGCCGTGGCGAGCCACAGCGGCCGCGACATCCGCAAGGCGGTGCGAGGCGCAGCAGCGAGCGGTCCCGCTGCCGCTGCTCCTGCTGCGGATGCGGTGGCAGGCGCATCGCCAGGGGAGGCATCGGCCACCGCGTCGCCGCCCGCCTCGGCGCGCAGCGTCTCCTGCACCTCCGTCGGCAGCGCCTGGAGCCAGCCGCTCAGCTCATCCGGGCTCGCCCATACCGAGCTGCGACCTCCCCCTGGGATGCGATGCACGGGCATCCCGCGATGGGCCTCCCAACGCCGCGCCGTACGCTCGGTGCAACGCAGGAACCCTCCGATGGCCTTCCAACCGATGAGCCGCCGGCCCCCTGTTCCCTCACCGCCCGGGCTGGCGCGGCTCGCTCCCCTGTCGACCAAAGTCCCGCCTCGCCGTCAGCGAACCGTGGGACCCCCTTTTCCGTGCCGGACCGCAGAGTGCTGCGCGGTTCGTGCTTTGTGAGTGCGTCAGCGGACCGGCAGCCCGATTCTAGCAGTGTGCACCGCAACGGCGCGGTCGAGGCGGTCCTCAGCGCTTGCGGCGCCGCCGGCCGCTGCGGGGCGGCACGCGCGAAGGCAGCGGCAGGCGCCGCAGCGCGCGTCTCGCCGGGGCGGGCGCTGTCTTGTGCGGGTACTCACACAGGTCGCGGATGATGCAGCTCGGGCATTTCGGCGCCCGCGCGATGCAGACATAACGACCGTGCAGGATGAGCCAATGGTGGGCATTGCGGCGGAACTCCGCAGGAGTGTTGGCCGTGAGCGCTTCCTCCACCTCGCGCGGTGTTCGTCCCGGTGCGAGCCCGGTGCGGTTCGCGACCCGGAAAATATGCGTGTCGACGGCGATCTCGCTCTCACCGAACACCATGTTGAGGATGATGTTCGCCGTCTTGCGCCCGACGCCCGGCAGCGCCTCGAGCTCCGCGCGCGTCGCAGGCACCTCGCCGCCATGGCGCTCGATCAGCTGCTGCGCGAGGCCGACGAGATTCTTCGCCTTGGTGTTGTAGAGGCCCACCGGCTTGATGTACGGCTTGACGCCCTCGACACCGAGCGCGGCGATGGCGGCAGCGGTGTTGGCGACGGGAAACAGGTTGCGCGTCGCGGCGTTCACGCTGCGGTCGGTGGTGTGGGCGGAGAGCATGACGGCAACCAGGAGCTCGAAGGGCGTGCTGTGCAGCAGCTCGGTGGTGGGCGAAGGATTGGCCGCCTGCAGACGGCGGAAGATGGCTCGGCGCGTTGCGGGATGCATCGCAAGCTCAGCGGCGCTGAGTTCCAGGCGTTGAATCGCAATGGCTCGTGACCGCGCTCATCCCGCCCGCCACGGCCTTGCGCGCACTGAGGAGCATCGCGCGCTGCGCTGCCTGCGCCGCAAGTCGCGCTTCATGCGCCGCGAATCGAAGCCGATTATCCGGCGCGCTGGGCTCGGCTGAGGCTTCCGGCAGCGAGGCGCGCGGCAACATGGAGATGCAGTCGACCGGACAGGGGGCAATGCACAGCTCGCAGCCCGTGCAGAGCGCGAGCACCACCGTGTGCATCTGTCGGTGTGCGCCGATGATGGCATCGACCGGGCAGAGCGGCAGGCACTTCACACACCCGATGCAGGCTTGCTCGTCGATCTGTGCGACGAGCGGCGGCCCCTCGGTGCCGTTGGCCGGGTTGAGCGGCAGCGCCGGACGCGCGAGGAGCGCAGCCAGCGCGGCGATGGTGGCCGAGCCGCCGGGCGGACACTGGTTGATGGGCGCCTCGCCCTGGGCGATCGCCTGCGCGTAAGGGCGGCAGCCGGCGTAGCCGCAGCGCGTGCACTGCGTCTGCGGCAGAAGCGCGTCGATGTCATCGGCGGTCGCGCTGTTCCTCATGTCGCGCGCTCTGCGGGTCAGGTGATCTTCATGCCCGGCGCCGCGCCCGAATCCGGCGCGAGCAGGTAGAGCCCGGGGCCCTCGCCGCTCGCAGCGAGCACCATGCCTTCGGACACCCCGAACTTCATCTTGCGCGCGGCGAGGTTGGCGACCATCACCGTCAGACGTCCTTTGAGGGCCGCTGGATCGTAGGCGGACTTGATCCCGGCAAACACCGTGCGCCGCTCGCTGCCGAGATCGAGCGTGAGACGCAGCAGCTTGTCGGCGCCCGTCACGGCTTCCGCCTCGAGGATGCGCGCCACACGCAGATCGACCTTTCTGAACTCATCGATCGATATCGTGCCGGGAGCGAGCGCATCGGGGGAGCTCACGGTCGACCTCGCGGCGCCGGTCGTGCCGCCGGCGGTGTCCTCATCGAAGAGCGCATCGAGCTGCCTTCCTTCCACGCGGGTCATGAGGTGCTGATACGGATTGATCCCCTCGGGCAGCACCGTCGCATCGTCCCAGACGAACGCACGGCCGAGACCGAAGAGCTCGCGCGCCACACGCTCGGCCAGCTGCGGCAGCACCGGCGCCAGGAGCACCGATAGCACCTTGAAACCGTACAGCGCGCGCGAGCACACATCCTGCAGGTGCGCAGCTCTGCCCGGGTCCTTGGCGAGCAGCCAGGGCCGCTCAGCATCGAAGTACTGGTTTATCGAGTCGGCGAAACCCATGCATTCGCGCATCACGCGGCCGAGCTCGCGCGTCTCATAGCCTTCCCGCACCGTGGCCGCCAGGGTACGCGCCTTGTCGGTGAGTGCCGTGAGATCCTCGGCGTAGCGGAGCGCGCCCTGAAAGTGCCGGGTGATGAAGTTGGCGGCGCGGCTCGCGATGTTGACGTACTTGCCGATGAGATCGCTGTTGACACGGGCGATGAAGTCCTCGGGATTGAAGTCGAGGTCCTCGACGTTGGCGTTGAGCTTGGCCGCGATGTAGTAGCGCAGCCATTCGGGGTTCATGCCGATCTCGAGGTAGCGCAACGGGCTGATGCCGGTACCGCGCGACTTGGACATCTTCTCGCCCGAAACCGTGATGAAGCCGTGCACCCATACGTGGCTCGGCACCTTGTAGGGAGGTCCGGCGAACTCGAGCATTGCCGGCCAGAACAGGGTATGGAAATAGATGATGTCCTTGCCGATGAAATGGATCTGCTCGCTCGCCGGATCGCTCAGGAATTCCTCGAAGCTGCGCCGCTCGCCGTGCGCACGTGCCTTGCCGACATCGAAGTAGTTCTTCAGCGCCGCCAGATAGCCGACCGGCGCATCCAGCCACACGTAGAAGTACTTGCCCGGGGCATCGGGTATGGGGATGCCGAAATAGGGCGCATCGCGCGAGATGTCCCAGTCTCCGAGCGTCTGGCCGCCCTCGCCCGCGAGCCATTCACGGGCCTTGTTCGCGACTTGCGGCTGCAGGCGGCCCGGCATCGCGAGCCACCCCTCCAGAAATGTCAGGCAGCGCGCATCGGACAGCTTGAAGAAGAAATGCTCGGATGACTTCAGCACCGGCTTTGCGCCGGTGAGTGTCGAGTAGGGAGCGATGAGCTGTGTCGGGGTATTGACGATGCTGCACACCTCGCAGGCATCGGCGTACTGGTCCTTGGCGTGGCAGTTGGGGCACTCGCCCTTGATGTACCGGTCGGGCAGGAACATGCCCTTCACCGGATCGTAGAACTGCTCGACGGGCTTGCGGTAGATGAGTCCGGCGTCCCTCAGGCGCAGGTAGATATCCTGCGACAGCTGCGTGTTCTCGGTCGAGTCGGTCGAGTACCAGTGGTCGAAGCTCAGGTGAAAGCCTTCGAGGTAGCGCGCCCGCCCCGCGGCGATCCGCGCTACCAGCTCCTGCGGCGCGATGCCTTCGGCTTGCGCCTTGAGCATGATGGGGGCGCCGTGCGCGTCGTCCGCGCCGACGAAGTGCAGCTCGTGGCCCTGCATCCTCTGGAAGCGCACCCAGATGTCGGCCTGGATGTACTCCATGATGTGTCCGATGTGGAACGGGCCGTTCGCGTAGGGAAGCGCGGTGGTGACGAAGATCCTGCGGGTCATCACCCTAAGTTTACACAACGCCCTCAGTGAGCGTCCTTCAGCTCCTCGAAGCGGGCCTTGTTGATGGCCTTCTTGTAGGCCTCGGCACCGGTGATCTGGCGTTGATTGAGCAGCTGCTCGATCGCCGAGTCCATGGTGCGCATGCCGAAAGCGCCGCCGGACTGCATGGTGGTCTCGAGCTGATCGAGCTTGCCCTGCCGGATCAGGTTCGCGGCTGCCGGGGTGTTCACCAGGATCTCGAGCGCCACCACGCGCCCCTGCTTGTCGGCGCGCTGCAGCAGCTGCTGCGAGATCACCCCGCGGAGCGAGGTCGACAGCATGGTGCGCACGTGCGACTGCTTGTCCGATGGGAACACGTTCACCATGCGGTCCACGGTCTGCGCCGCGCCGTTGGTGTGCAGCGTACCCATGACGAGAATGCCCATCTCGGCTGCCGTAACCGCGATGCTCATGGTCTCGAGGTCACGCAGCTCGCCCACCAGGATCACATCCGGATCCTCGCGCAGCGCTGAGTGCACGGCGGACGCGAAGCTCGGACTGTGCACGCCGATCTCGCGCTGGCTGATGAGACAACTCTTGCGCTGGTGCACGAACTCGATCGGGTCCTCCACCGTCAGAATGTGACCCTTCACGCGGTGGTTGATGTCATCGATCATCGCGGCGAGCGTCGTCGATTTGCCCGAGCCGGTCTTGCCGGTGACGAGGATCAGCCCGCTGATCACGCGGCACATCTGTCGCACCGCCTCGGGCATCTTCAGCTCATCGAGCGTCAGCGCCTTGGACGGTATCGCCCGGAACACCGCTCCCATGCCATTGAGCTGCCGCATGACATTCACCCGGAAGCGCCCGCGCTCGGGCAGGGTGTAGGCGAAGTCCGCACCGTCCTTGGACTCGAAGCGCTCGAGCGCCTTCTTCGGCATGATCTCGTAGAGCGCCGCCTTCACCACCTCCGCGGGGAGCTTGTCCGGCGCGAGTGGCGAGAGCTCGCCATGCAGGCGGATGCGGGGCGGGTCGCCGGCGATGAAGTGCAGGTCGGACCCGCGCCTCTCCAGTATCTCAATCAGCAGCGGATCGATCTGGGCCATGAAGAATTCCGCCGCTCAGCCCGAGGACTGCGCCGCCGCCGCGGCCGGCGCCGGGCTCGCGCCGCCGCCGGTCTCGACCTTGGGCAGCATGCTGGTGTCGGTGACGAATTTCTGGAACGGGCGCTTGTCGGTCGCGTACGCGTAGGCATCGTCCGGGTCGATGGTGCGCGCGTTGACCGCGGCGATGAGCGCCTGGTCGAGCAGCTGCATGCCGAGGTCGCGGCCCATCTGCAGCTGGGTCGGAATCTGGTGCGACTGCTCGGTCTGGATGAGCTTGGCGATCGCCTTGGTCATCACGAGGATCTCGCAGATCGCCTTGCGGCCGTGGCCATCGGCGGTCTTCACCAGCACCTGCGTGACCACCGCCAGCAGGTTCTGTGCGAGGAAGCTCTTGGTCTGCTCGCGCTCCTCCACCGGCAGCGCATCGATGACACGGTCGATCGTCTTGACGGCGCTCGTGGTGTGCAGCGTGCCGAGCACCAGGTGGCCGGTCTCCGCGGCCGTCATGGCCATGGAGATCGTCTCGGCATCGCGCAGCTCGCCGACCAGGATGACATCCGGGTCCTCGCGCATCGCCGCGCGTACGCCCTCGGCGAAGCTCGGAATGTGCGTGCCGAGCTCGCGTTGTATGACCTGACTCTGCTTGCTCGGGTGCACGAATTCGATCGGGTCCTCGAGGCTGATGATATTGAGCTTCCGCGTGGAGTTGAGGTGGTCGATCATCGCGGCGAGGGTGGTGGACTTGCCGGTACCGGTGGACCCGGTGACGAGCACCATCCCCTGGTGGAAGTCGCACAGCTTGGTCACCACCGGGGGAAGTGCCAGCTTCTCGAGCGTCGGCACCGTCGAGGGAATGGCGCGGAAGGTGGCGCCGATGCCGGTCTCCTTGCGATAGACGTTGACGCGGAAACGGCCGCCCTCGGCCGATACGTAGGAGAAGTCGAGGTCGTTGCCCTTGGCGAAGTGCTCGTTCTGCGTCCGGGTGAGGATCTCGGCGATGTAGCCCTCGAGCTCGGCCTCGCGGACGTCGCGGAACTTGATCGGCAGCAGGTCCCCGTGCATGCGCAGCATCGGCGGTACGCCGACCGCGAGGTGCACGTCCGAGCACCCCTGCTGGGTGCCGAGCTTCAGGAAGGCATCGATGCGCGCCAAGCCATTCTCCCTGCTGGAGTTCTGCAGGATATGTTTAGCCGCTAGCAGGCTTTGGGATCAACGACTTGAGCCTGGAAATTTGACGTAACGCACGCTCTTGCGCAAGGCACGGCGGAAAAACGCCGGTGCCGGGTCGTGTGGTGGCGAGAGCGGCCGCTCAGGCGCGGAAGGGCTCGAGTGCGATGCGCAGCTCGTCCATGGTCTGGAAACGCTTGGTCTTGTCGACCGCCATGGCGCGCATCACGAGGTCCGACAGTCCCGGCGGGAGGTTCGGATTCACCTCCTGCGGAACCTTCGCCTTGCCCTGCACGTGCTGGTACATCACCGACATATGGTCGCCGCGCGAGTAGGGCGGCAGGCCGGTCACCATCTCGTAGAGGATGACACCGAGCGCATAGATGTCCGCGCGCTCATCGACCTTCTTGCCGAGGATCTGCTCGGGCGCCATGTACTTCGGCGAGCCGATGACGTAGCCGGTCTTGGTGAGCTGCGTATCGCCTTCGCGCTGGGCGGCCGCCACACCGAAGTCGACGATCTTGAGCAGCCCTTCCTGGTTGATGAGGACGTTGGCGGGCTTGAGGTCGCGGTGCACGATGCCCTGCTGGTGGGCGACGGTCATGCCGGTACAGATGTCGATGGCGAACTGCATCGCCCGCTTGAGCTCGATCGGCTTCTCGTTCACCACCTCGCTCCCGAGGGTATGCGAGGGGAAGTACTCCATCGAGATGGCATAGTTGCCCTGGATGTACAGGAAGTCGTAGATGCGGATGACGTTCTTGTGGGTGATCTTGCGTGAGTAGCGCAGCTCGTGGACGAAGCGCTTCATCACCTCTTCGTCCTGCGAGACGTTCGGGTTGAGGAACTTGAGAATCAGCCGCTCATCGACGACCGTATCCTCCATCAGCAGCACGGTGCCGAAGGCGCCGCGGCCGATGCGATCGATGTACTTGTAGCGGCCCTCGATCACATCGCCGGGCTTGAGGGTCTGGATATCGAGCCGCTGCAGCGCCTCCGGCGCCCCGGCGCGCGCGATGCGCGAGGCGTCGGCCAGCACCTGCGTGCGGCCTGCCTCGGGAGCCGTCGGCTGCGGCGCGGGCAGTCCCGAGGGCGTGCCGGTTCCGGTCGCCTGCGCCGCGCGTGCGCCGCTGCCGGAGCCGAGCATGCTGATGCCGGCGATGCGGTTGTCGAGCTCGCTCACGGCAGCCGCCGCCATGCGCGAGATGGTCTGGTCGGGAGAGCCGATCTGCGCCTGCAGCTCGCTGCGCACCTGCTCGGCGCGCGCCTCATCGGCGACCTTGGCGAGCGCCTGAATCGCCTCGATGCGCACTTCGCGCTCGGGGCGGGCGACGAGCGGCAGGAAGGTATCGACCAGTCGGCTGTCGCCGAGCTTGCCGAGAGCGCGTACCACGATGGCCGTGCCCTTGGCTTCCGCGCTCTGCAGCATCTCCATCAGTCGGGGAACCGCACGCTTGCTGCCGATCTCGGCAAGCGCATCGACCGCCCGCTCGCTCACCCACCAGTCGCTGTCGCGGGTAGCCTGGATGAGCGAGTCGACCGCTCGCTCGTCCTTCGTCTGATTGAGGATCTCGATGGCGGCGCGCCGGATGTCCTCGTCCTTGTCGCGCACCAGCTGCAGCACCGCATCGATCACCTTGGGCCCGCCGATCTTGCCGAGCGCGTCCGCGGCGCGGCTGCGCACCCACCAGTCGCTGTCCTTGAGCGAGCCGAGCAGGTACTTGACCGAATTGGCGTTGCCGATCTCGTTGAGCACCTCGACGGCGGCGCGGCGCGCGTTCTCGTTCTCGTCCTTGAGCACTTCGATGAGGTAGCGCGTCGTCTCGGGGTGGTTGGCCTTGATGACGACGTCGACGGCGCGGTTGAGCACGTCGATCTCCGGGTCGCGCAGCAGCGCGCACACGCGCTCGATGTCGATCGGGCCGTCCATGCGCTGCAGCGCCGAGAGCACGGCGCCGCGGATGAGCTTGTTCGGGTCCTTCAGCAGCGCCTGCAGCGCGGTGTTCACCTCGGGGGTGCTGAAGCGGGCGAGGATGTTGATGATGTGCACCCGCGCGATCGGGTCCTTGCCCTGCAGCCGCCCCATGAGCTCCGGCACCGCGGCCTTGTCGGCGATCTCGCCGACGATGCGGAAGATCGCGGCCTTCTCGTTGGGCTCCTGCGTGTAGGCGGCGGCGAGCAGCTCGCGCACGTTGAAGCGCGCCTTGTGCGCGGCGATCACCTCGAGCAGCGCCGACTTCGACACGCCCGGCGTCGCGAGCGCCTCGAGCAGGGCGTGCGCGGGGAAATTGCGGCTCGTCGACAGCGCCCAGGTGATCCCCGAGACGACCCGCGGGCTCCCCTGGATCAGGCCCTGCACGAACTGCGGGAAGGTCTTCTGGCTGACGAGGCTCGCGAGCACGTCGACGAAGGCGAGGGTCGCGGCCTTGTCGGAGTCGGGCAGGGCGCCGAAGATCGGCTCGATCGCCGCGGGACCGATGTCCTTCAGCCGCTGCACCGTCTTCTGCACGGCGGGGTCGGACGGGTCGGTCGCGGAGCGGATCTCCGTGATCAGCCGGTCGGCGCGCAGGTTGCTGAAGAAGCTCATGCGGGGTACCCGGCGGCGGTGCTCCGCGCGGGGGCGTACGCGACGCGACACCGCGCGGGGTACCGCGCGGCGGCGGCACCTGCAGGAAGCGCTGTCATGTTACCTGTGACGATCCCGGTCCGGTGCCTGAGAGCCCGCTTGCGAATCAATGGGATTATGCCATAGGCTCGCGGCCGGCCAGGGCAGGGAACGCAGCCGTGACGTACGTCTCGCTTCCGCCGCCCGGCGCTCGCGCCCGGATGTGGCGCCCAGGTCCAACATGACCCCCGAGTCTTCACTGCCAGCCGTGCGCGCCGCGCTCGAGGCGTATACCGATCCCTACCTCGGCGTGACGCTCGGGGCGGCCGAGGCGCTGCGGGAGCTGCGCCCGGAGGGGGCAGGCTACGTCGCGCGGGTGGTGCTCGGCTTCCCCACCGGGGGCTACGAGCAGGCGTTCGCGACGGCGGTCGCGGCCCACCTCGCGGCCGCCGGGATCGCCGCGCCCGTGCGGGTCGAGCTCGCCGGCGAGGTGCGCGCGCACGAGGTGCAGCGCACCCTGCGGCCGCTCGCGGGGATCGGCAACGTCGTCGCCGTGGCCTCGGGCAAGGGGGGCGTCGGCAAGTCGACCGTGGCGGTGAACCTGGCGCTCGCCTGGGCGGCGCAGGGAGCGCGCGTGGGCCTGCTCGACGCGGACATCTACGGCCCGAGCCAGCCGCTCATGCTCGGCCTCGCGCACGAGCGCCCGGCGTCCGTCGACGGCAAGCACATCCGGCCGCTCCTCAGCCACGGCGTCAAGGCGATGTCGATCGGCTTCCTGGTGGACGCGGCCCAGCCGATGGTGTGGCGCGGACCCATGGTCACCCAGGCGCTCACGCAGCTGCTCGGCGACACGCAGTGGGGCGAGCTCGACTACCTGGTCGTCGACATGCCCCCGGGGACGGGCGACATCCAGCTGACCCTCGCGCAGCGCGTCCCGGTGGCCGGCGCGGTGATCGTCACCACCCCGCAGGACATCGCGCTCGCCGACGCCCGCAAGGGCCTGAAGATGTTCGAGAAGGTCGCCGTGCCGGTCCTCGGCATCGTCGAGAACATGAGCGTGCACGTGTGCTCGCGCTGCGGGCACGCCGAGCACATCTTCGGCACCGGCGGAGGGCAGGCGCTCGCGCGCGAGAGCGGCGTGCAGCTCCTCGGGGAGCTGCCCCTCGACGCCCGCATCCGCGAGGAGGCCGACGGCGGCCTGCCGACCGTGGTCGCCGCCCCGGACACCCCGCGCGGCCGCGCCTACCTCGAGATGGCGCGCCGGACGGCGGCCGCCCTGGCGCGGCGCGCGCGCGACCGCAGCAGCGCCTTCCCCCGCATCGTCGTCGAATGAAGCCGCGCCGCGCCCGGT
>DATKMV010000062.1:0-43166 GCA_035541695.1 Steroidobacteraceae bacterium | reverse complement strand
GACGATCGAGGTCACCACCTTGGTCATGATGGTGCGCGAGAGAGTCTGATTGATCGACTGATCGAGGATCACGTCCGAGGGCGAGCGGCGGTTGCCCTCGAAACGCTCGCGGATGCGGTCGAACACCACCACGGTGTCATTGAGCGAGTAGCCGATCACCGCCAGGATCGCCGCCACGACCGCCAGGTCGAAGGACATCTGTGTCAGGGAGAAGAACCCGACCACCAGGATCGGGTCGTGCAACACCGCGAAGATCGCACCGAGCGACAGCCGCCAGGTGTGGAAGCGGAACGCGATGTAGCCGAAGATCCCGAGCAGCGTGAAGAACAGCGCCCACATGGCGCTCAGCTTGAGCTCGTTCCCGACCTGCGGTCCGACCACATCGAGCTGCGTCACCTGTACGCGCGCATCGACCGCACGCAGCGCGGCCTCCAGCCGCGCCCGCACCTCCCCGGCACTCTGCTGCGGCTCGGGCGGCAGGCGGATGGCGATATCGCGCGAGGAGCCGAAGCTCTGCACCTGCGGCTCGTGGAAGCCGCTGGCGCTGAGCCGCGCGCGTACTGCATCCACGTCGGCTGCCTGCGGGAAGCTCACCTCGGCGCTCACGCCGCCGGTGAAGTCGATACCGAGGTTCAGCCCGCGCACGAAGAACGAGCCGAGTGACACGATCAGCAGCACTGCCGAAAGCGCGTACCACACGCGCCGTGTGGCCATGAACGGAAAGCTGGTCTGGTGGCTGAAGAATTCCACTGCTGATCCTTTGAGGCGCCGGCCGCGATGCTCAGATCGACAGGCGCGCCACCTTGCGTTGCCCGCCGTACATCAGCGTGAGCAGCGCGCGGCTGCCCATGAGCGAGGTGAACATGGAGGTGAGGATGCCGAGCGTCAGCACGATGGCGAAGCCGCGGATCGGGCCGGTACCGAGCACCCACAACACCACTCCGGCGATGAGCGTGCTGATGTTCGAATCGGTGATCGCCGACAGGGCCTTGTCGAAGCCGGCACGGATCGCGGCCTGTGGCGTCACGCCCTTGCGCAGCTCCTCGCGGATGCGCTCGTAGATGAGCACGTTGGCATCCACCGCCATGCCGACCGTGAGGATGATGCCGGCGATGCCGGGGAGCGACAGCGAGGCGCGCATCATCGACAGCAGTGCGGTGAGCAGCACTACGTTGGCGAGCAGCACCACATCGGCCACCAGCCCGAAGGTCTTGTAGTAGATCCACATGAACAGAAATACGCCCGCCATGCCGACGATCAGCGCGGTGACGCCCTTGTCGATGTTGTCGCGCCCCAGGCTCGGGCCGACCGCACGTTCCTCGATCTGGTAGAGCGGTGCCGCGAGCGAGCCTGATTTGAGCAGCAGCGCGAGCTCACGCGCCTCGCCGGCCTGCAGCCCGGTGATCTGGAAGTTGTTGCTGAAGACACCGCGGATGGTGGCGTCGTTGATCACCTGCTCGTCGGTGAGCTCGCGCGTCACCTTCTTGCCGTCGACCTCGACCGTCTCCGGATGCTTCTCGATGAGCACCACCGCCATGCGCTTGTTGAGGTTCTGCCGCGTGGTACGCAGCATGTTGTCGCCGGCGCGTGCATCGAGGCGGATGTTCACTGCCGGGCCTTCCTGCGACTGGCCACTGGTGGCGTTGGTGAGCTGATCGCCGGTGGCGATCACCTCGCGCTTGAGCAGCACCGGACGGCCGATGCGCGTGTGGGTATAGAGCTTGGAGCCGAGCGGTACGCGCCCGCTCTGCGCGGCCTCGTAGGCGTTGTTCTGCATGTCCTCGAGCCGGAACTCGAGAGTCGCCACGCGCCCGAGGATGTCTTTCACCTCGGCCGAGTTCTGCACCCCGGGCAGCTGCACGTTGATGCGATCGGCTCCCTGGCGCTGCACGATCGGCTCGGACACGCCGAGGCCGTTGACGCGGTTGCGCAGCGTCGTCATGTTCTGCTCCATCGCATAGTCGCGCCGCTCGCGGATCTGTGCGTTGCTCAGCAGCGCCACGATCGCCGAGCCGCTCGGCAGGCTCTGGGTGCTCACCGTGAGACCCTGCAGCGTGTTGCCGAGCGCAGTGCGGGCGGCGCTCACGTCGGCATCGGCTGGCAACACGATGCGCAGCGCATCCGCGGTGCCACCCGGGACGGTGGCCACGGTGGTCACTTCCTTCACCGGGATGTGCGCGGCGGCGAGCGCGCGGCGCGCATCCTGCGCATAGCCATCGAGCGCCTGCGTGACCGCGGCGTTCACGTCCACCTGGAAGAGCAGGTACAGGCCGCCGCGCAGATCGAGCCCGAGCGGCATCGGGCGCAGACCGAGGGCGCGCAGCAGCGGGGGCGTGCGCGGCGCGAACGACAGCGCGGTACGGTAGGTATCCGCATACTGCGCGTTGACCGCATCGCGCGCGGCGAGCTGGTCGGCGACCGTGGTGAAACGCACCATGAGCCGCCCGCTGTCGATATAGCTCTTGCCGTAATGCACGCCGTGCTGGCTCAGGAAGGTCTCGAGCTCGCGCTGCGCGTCAGCCGTCATCGCGGTGTGATCCTTGCGCTCGACCTGCAGCGCCGGGTCTTCACCGAAGACATTCGGCAGCGCGAACAGCAGCGCGAGCAGCAGTACGGCCGCAACCAGCAGGTATTTCCAGCGCGGATACTCGAGCATCGTCAGGCGCTCTTGAGCGTGCCCTTCGGCATGAGCGCAGTCACCTGCACCTTCTGCACCTTGACGCGCACGCCCTCGGCGACCTCGAGCGTGACGAAGGTGTCGCCGACCTCGGTGACGCGCCCGAGCAGCCCCCCGCTGGTCACCACCTCATCGCCCGCGGTGAGCTTCGACACCAGTGCCTGATGCTCCTTGGCGCGCCGCTGCTGGGGGCGGATCAGCATGAAGTAGAACAGCGCGATGAACGCCGCCATCAACAGCGCGAACTGGAACTGCCCGCCGCCAGCGCCCGGGGCCGCCTGTGCCCAGGCATCGGTGATCAACCCATTCATGTGTATGGTCCGGGAAGCGAAAAGGGCGGCATTATGCCATGACGAAGTCGCCGCCTGAGAAGGAACCGCGGTGAGCCCCGCTCGGGCGGCTGCGCTCGCTCGCGCCGCGGCCCCTCGCTAGCCGGCCTGCCGCGCTAGAAACGCGCGGCTCCACTCCTGCACGGTCCCGCCCGCAATGGCCGCGCGCAGCGCGCGCATCAGCTCCATGTAGAAGTGCAGGTTGTGGATCGTGTTGAGCCGCGCACCGAGGATCTCGTTACAGCGGTCGAGATGGCGCAGGTAGGCGCGGCTGAAGTGGCGGCAGGTATAGCAGCCGCAGCTGGAGTCGAGCGGCGCGAGATCCTCGGCGTTGACGCTGTTGCGGATGTTGATCACTCCGCTGGAGGTGAACAGGTGCCCGTTGCGGGCGTGCCGCGTGGGCATCACGCAATCGAACATGTCGATACCGCGCAGCACCGCCGCGACGATGTCCGCCGGCCGTCCCACACCCATCAGGTACCGCGGCCGCTCGGCGGGCATATGCGGCACCAGGCTCTCGAGCACCGCGAGCCGCTCCTCCTGCGGCTCCCCGACGGCGAGCCCGCCGACCGCGAGCCCCGGCCACGGCAGCCGCAGCAGCGCTTCGAGCGAGGCGAGCCGCAGCGGCACGTGCATGCCGCCCTGCACGATTCCGAAGAGGCCACCGGGCGGCTCCGGTCCGTCGCCCGCGTAGTAACGCGTGTGGCTGCGCAGCGCCCAGCGCATCGAGCGCTCCATGGAGGCGCGCGCCTGCGCCTCGGTCGCGGGGTATGGGGTGCAGTCATCGAGGGCCATGGCGATGTCCGAACGCAGCGCGAGCTGCACCTCCATGGAATCCTCGGGTGTGAGCCGCACCTCGCGCCCATCGACCGGGGAGCGGAAGCGCACGCCCTGCTCGTCGATGCGGCGCAGGCTCCGCAGGCTGAACACCTGGAATCCACCCGAATCGGTGAGGAGCGCACGCGGCCAGTGCATGAAGCGGTGCAGCCCGCCGTGCGCGGCGATGATCTCCGGCCCCGGTCGCAGCAGCAGGTGAAACGTATTGCCGAGGATGATCTGCGCGCCGAGGCCCTCGAGCTCCTCGGGAGTCATGGCCTTCACCGTGCCGTAGGTGCCGACCGGCATGAAGGCCGGCGTATCGATCACGCCGTGAGCGGTGGCGAGCCTGCCGAGGCGCGCCGCTCCGTCGCTCGCGCGTACGAGGAAAGTCGGATTCAAGCGGAGCCTGCGCGCGTGAGCAGCATCGCATCGCCGTAGCTGAAGAACCGGTAGCGCTCGCGCACCGCGTGCGCGTACGCCGCCAGCACCGCCGCCGTGCCCCCGAAGGCGCACGCCAGCATGAGCAGCGTCGATTCGGGCAGGTGAAAGTTGGTGAGCAACAGGTCGCACACCCGGAAGCGGAATCCGGGCGTGATGAAGAGGCGCGTCTCCCCCTGCCAGGGCGCGGGCGTCGCTGCCTCTGGCGCCGCGAGAGCGGCAGACTCGAGCGCGCGCACCACCGTCGTGCCCACCGCCACGACCCGGCCCCCGGCGGCGCGCGTCGCGGCGATGGCGGAGCAGGCCGCGGCGTCCACCACCGCCCGCTCGGGGTGCAAGCGGTGCGCGGCGACATCCTCGGTGCGCAGCGGCTGGAAGGTGCCGGCACCGACGTGCAGCGTGATGGAGGCGCGCCGTACGCCGCGCGCCGTGAGCGCAGCAGTCAGCGCCTCATCGAAATGCAGGCTCGCGGTCGGCGCCGCCACCGCGCCTTCCTGACGCGCGAAGATGCTCTGGTAGCGCTCGCGATCCGCGGCTTGCGCTGCCCGGCGGATGTAGGGCGGGAGCGGCACCTCGCCGAAGCGCGCAAAGAACTGCAACGCAGCTTCCGGCAAGTCGAGCCGCCACAGCTCGCCCTCGCGCGCGAGCACGCGCACCACCCCGCCCGGGGTGCTCACCTCGAGCCCCGCCTTTATGGGCTTGCCGGCCGAGACCTGCGCGAGCGCCTGCTGGCCCTCGAGCGCGCGCTCGAGGAGTATCTCCACGCGTCCACCGGAGGGCTTGTTGCCGATGAGCCGTGCCGCGATGACGCGGGTATCGTTGACGACCAGCAGGTCACCGGGGCGCAGTTGTGCCGGCAACTCCCGTACCGTGCGATCGTGGACCCTGCCCGTGTCATCGAGCACCAGCAGCCGCCCGGCGGAGCGTTCCGCGGGCGGCTCCTGGGCGATGAGCTCGCTGGGCAGGTGGTAAGCGAAGTCCTGACGGCGCACGGCGGCATGTTACACACGCGTACCGTTCCTGCACGCCTGGCCCTATACTGCCCGCGCCTCTCGATGCCCGAGTGGCGGAATTGGTAGACGCAGCGGACTCAGTCGATCATTTGAGCCCCCGCGGAGAAATCCCCGGGGTGAAGCCCGTCAAACTCGGTGAAGGCCCTGGAGCGTTGCGCCTCCGAGCTCACGCCGAGCCAAGCCCTGCGGCAGCTGCCGGAGGGAAGGTGTAGAGAGCAGACGGCGGGCACCTAAGGCCTCAGGGCTACGGTGAAGGCGTGCTCCAGACCACGCACCCCGGCGGGCCGGGGGCGGCGAAAGCCGAAGTGGCACGAAAATCCGCCGCCCTTAAAAGCGTGTCGGTTCGACTCCGACCTCGGGCACCAACACACGATCGCGGAGCTTCCGGTCCTCGCAGCAGCAACATGAAATTCTGTAACCAGTGCGGCGCCGCGGTGCGGCTGTCCATTCCCGCGGGTGACAATCTGCCGCGCCACATCTGCGATGCCTGCGGCACGATCCACTATCGCAACCCGCGCCTCGTGGTCGGCTGCGTGCCGGAGCACGAGGGGCGCATTCTCCTCTGCCGTCGCGCCATCGAGCCACGCCGTGGCTTCTGGACCGTGCCTGCCGGCTTCATGGAGAACGGCGAGACGCTGCAGCAGGCGGCGGCGCGCGAGTCGCGCGAGGAAGCGCTCGCCGAGGTCACCATCGGCTCGCTGCTTTCGCTCGTGCACGTGTTGCACGCCGAGCAGGTGCACGTGTTCTTTCGCGCTTCGCTCCCCGCCGCGCGCTTCGCGGCGGGAGCGGAGAGCCTGGAGGTCGCGCTGGTCGCGCCCGCGGACATCCCGTGGTCGGAAATCGCCTTCCCCAGCACGGATTTCACGCTGCGTCGCTATCTCGAGGACCGCGCGGCGGGGCGCGAGCCGTATCATTTCACCACCATCGATCGGCGACTGAGCGGTCCGCACGGGTAAACTCGCGGTTTCGCCCGCGGCGCACCGGCGTGGCACAATAATCCGCTGCGCGACAGCCGGGCGCCGCGCGCGCTGCTTTCTGTCCAAGGAAACCCATGACTTTTGTCGTCACCGAAAACTGCATCAAGTGCAAGTACATGGATTGCGTCGAGGTGTGTCCCGTCGACTGCTTTCACGAAGGCCCGAACTTTCTCGCCATCGACCCCGATGAGTGCATCGACTGCACGCTGTGCGAGCCAGAGTGCCCGGTCGAGGCGATTTTCTCGGAAGAGGAGCTGCCGGCCGGTCAGGAGCAGTTCAAGCAGCTGAACGCCGAGCTCGCGAAGCAATGGCCGGTGATCACGGAAAAGAAGGACGCGCCCGCCGACGCCAAGGAATGGGAAGGCAAGCCCGAGAAGCTCAAGCTGCTCGAGCGCTGAGGGCACGCCGGGAAATCACGCCCGCCGCGTTTGCTGGGGCGCTACTTGCCGTCCTTGAGGTGCTGCATCAGCACATCCGGCGGCACATAGCCCGGCAGCATCTCGCCGTTGGCCATCACGATCGCAGGAGTTCCCTCGAGCGAGAGCTCCTGGCCGAGTGCAAAGCTGCGCGCCACCGGGTTGTTGGCACAGGGCTTGGCCTTGAGCTCCTCGCCGAGCTTCGCGCGCGTGAGCGCGGCGTTGCGGTCGGCCGAGCACCATACCTGCTCGGCCTTGGTCCAGGACTCGGTGTTCGGCCCGGTGCGGGGATAGAGCAGGTAGCGCACGCGGATGCCGAGCCGGTTGTAGCTGGCTATCTGGCTGTGGAGCTTGCGGCAGTAGGGGCAATCGACGTCGGTGAACACGGTCACGGTGTACTTCGGATCCGCCGGGCCGAAGACGAGCATCTGGTCTTCCGGGAACGCGGCGATCGCCTTGGCGCGCAGCTCGCGGCGGTGCTGCTCGGTGAGGTTGTTGTTGTTGGCGAGCTCGACCAGATCGCCCGTGAAGGCGTACTTGCCATCGGCGGTCACGTACACGATGTCGGCACCGCGGGTGAGCTCGTACACCCCCGGGACCGCCGTCGGGCGCAGCTCATCCGGGCGTGCTCCGGGAATATGGGAGGCGACTTCGACTCGCGGATCGGGCTTGGGCGGCGCCTGCTGCGCGCACAGCATGCCGGAGACTCCACCGAGCGCCAGCCAAACGAGCAACCTGCTGCCAGACATGAAGGATTTCCGTCGTTGGAGGGAGCTTGGACCACCGCGGCCGTGCCAGGTTCGGTCCGGGCCGCATCGCGCGCGAGTCTAGCACGCGCCCGCAGCAGCCCGCTCGAAGGATCCGGCACTGCGCGGTTGCGCGGCCGTTTCCGGTGCCTCAGCCGCGCGGGTGATGCTGGGCGTGCAGCTCCTTGAGCCGCTCGCGCGCCACGTGGGTGTAGATCTGGGTGGTGGAGAGGTCGCTGTGGCCGAGCAGCATCTGCACGACACGCAGGTCCGCGCCGTGATTGAGCAGATGCGTGGCGAAGGCGTGCCGCAGTGTGTGCGGCGAGAGCTCCTTCGCGATGCCGGCCTTGCGCGCGTAGCGCTTGATGATGTGCCAGAAAGCCTGGCGCGTCATGCGGTCGCCCCGCCGTGTCGGGAAGAGGTAATCGGTCTGCCGCTCGAGCAGGATCTCGCCGCGCGCGCCGCGGCCGAATTCCTTGAGAGCGCGCATCGCCTCCTCGCCGAGCGGGATGAGCCGCTCGCGATCGCCCTTGCCGAGGATGCGGATCACGCCCTGGTTGAGATTGATCTGACCCTGGCGCAGGTTGACGAGCTCCGACACCCGCAGTCCCGTGGCGTACAGCACCTCGAGCATGGTGCGATCGCGGTTGCCGAGCGGATCGCTCACTACCGGCGCCGACAGCAGCGACTCGACTTCCTCCTCGGTGAGCGAGCGCGGCAGCGAGCGGCCGATCTTCGGCATCGCGATCTGCGCGGTCGGATCCTCCCGGATCGCCCCCTCGCGCATGAAGTAGCGGAAGAAACGGCGGAAGCTCGAGAGCTGCCGGGCCGTCGAGCGGGGTCGCGCGCCGGCGCGCACGCGCCAGGCGATGAACTCCTGCAGGTCCGCGCGCGTGGTGCGCATGATCGGCACATCGCGCTCGGCGAGCCAGCGGGCGAGCGCGGTCAGGTCGGCGCGGTACGCCGCCAGGGTGTTCGGCGACAGGCCCCGTTCCATCCACACCGCATCGAGGAAGCGCGATACGGCCGGATCGGCAGAATCGGTGTTGGCGGTCACGGCGATGGCAGTAGTGGACAAGCCTGATCTCGCTGGAGTGCTGAGCTCAATGATCGCTCCATGTAGGCCGCCCTGTGAGCCCAGCCTTCCCGAAAATGTAGTACCCCAGTATGGTGAGCGCGACCGTGCGATCGACGTGACCACCTTCACATCTGCACTCCGGCATTAACATAAAGAGAACCTGTTCACACTTCACACCATCCGCTACCCAGCCGCACGCACTGCCCCACTTGAAAGCACTCCCTGCAATCCGCTCATTGCTGCTGGTTCCGGCGCGCCTCGGGTACGCCCTCTGGGCATGGCTGGCCTTCATCGCCACGGGGCTGGCCGCGCTGGTGCTGCTCGTGGTGCTGCCGCGGGTCGAGGGACGCCGGGCCGCGGCCCGTGCGGGAGCACGCGCCTTTCTGCGGCTCGCCGGCCTGCGGCTCACCGTGAGCCATCTCGAGCGGCTGCCGGCCGGCCAGTGCGTGGTGGTGTGCAACCACGCGAGCTATCTCGATGGCGTCGTGCTCACCGCGGCGCTGCCGCCGCATTTCGCGTTCGTGATCAAGCGCGAGATGGCCCGGGTGCCGCTCGCCGGTGCGCTGCTGCGGCGCCTCGGCTCGGAATTCGTCGAGCGCTTCCACACGCAGCGGCGCGCGAGCGATGCGCGGCGCATGTTGCGTCGCGCCGCGAGCGGCCACTCGCTGGTGTTCTTTCCCGAAGGGACCTTCACCCGCAGGCCGGGGCTGCTGAAGTTCCATACCGGCGCCTTCGCCACTGCCGCGCGCGCCGGATGCCCGCTCGTGCCGGCGGTACTGCGGGGCACGCGCCGGGCATTACCCCCGAGCGGCGCGCTGCCGCGCCCCGGACCGCTCGAGATGGAGCTGTTGCCACCGCTTGCTCCCGCGCCGCAGCTCGGCGAGCATGCCGCAGCCGAGTTGCGTGAGCGCGCCCGCGCGGCGATCCTCGCGGCGCTCGGCGAGCCGGACCTCACATGTTCCGACGATACTGACCGCCCACCTGATACAGCGCCTGCGAGACCTGCCCGAGCGAGCAGACCTTGACGCACTCCATGAGCTCGGCGAAGACGTTGCCCCCGCTCGCCGCCACCTGCTGCAAGCGCGCGAGCGCGGCCGGCGCACGGCGCGCGTTGCGCGCCTGGAAGGCGCGCACCGCGGCGACCTGAGCCTGCTTCTCCTCCTCGCTCGAGCGGATCAGCGCGGTGCTGCTGTGCTCATCGGCGGCATCCGCGCCGGAGAGGAACGTGTTGACACCCACTATCGGCAGCGAGCCGTCGTGCTTGCGTGTCTCGTAGTGCAGCGATTCCTCCTGGATCTTGGCGCGCTGGTACATGGTCTCCATGGCGCCGAGCACTCCGCCGCGCTCCGACAGCGACTCGAACTCGCGGTATACCGCCTCCTCGACCAGATCGGTGAGGTACTCGATGGCAAACGAGCCTTGCCAGGGGTTCTGGATCTTGTTGAGACCGAGCTCGCGATTGATGATGAGCTGGATGGCGACTGCACGGCGCACGCTCTGCTCGGTGGGGGTGGTGAGCGCCTCATCGTAGGCATTGGTGTGCAGGCTGTTGCAGTTGTCGAACAGCGCGTACAGCGCCTGCAGCGTGGTGCGAATGTCGTTGAAGGAGATCTCGCGCGCGTGCAGGCTGCGCCCGGAGGTCTGCACGTGATACTTGAGCATCTGGCTGCGCGCTGACCCCTGGTAGCGCTCACGCATGGCGCGCGCCCAGATGCGGCGCGCGACGCGGCCCATGACCACGTACTCCGGGTCCATGCCGTTGGAGAAGAAGAACGACAGGTTCGGCGCGAAGTCGTCGATCTTCATGCCGCGCGCCAGGTAGTACTCGACGATGGTGAAGCCGTTGGCGAGGGTGAAGGCGAGCTGCGAGAGCGGGTTGGCACCGGCCTCGGCGATGTGGTAGCCGGAGATCGACACCGAGTAGAAGTTGCGCACCCCGGCGTCGATGAAATACTGCTGCACGTCGCCCATCATGCGCAGCGCGAACTCGGTGGAGAAGATGCAGGTGTTCTGCGCCTGGTCCTCTTTCAGAATGTCGGCCTGTACGGTGCCGCGCACCGCCTGCAGCGCCTCGGCGCGGATGCGCTGGTAGCTGTCCGGGTCGAGCAGCTCATCGCCGCTCACCCCGAGCAGCCCGAGGCCCGAGCCATCGTGATGCTGCGGCAGCGGACCCTGGTAAGCGGGCAACGGCACCCCCGCGGTGGCGCTGGCGGCATGGAGCGCGGCGATCTTGCGCTCGGCTGCGGCCCATTCACCCTGGGCACGAAGATGCCGCTCGACCTGCTGATCGATGGCGGTGTTCATGAACATCGCCAGAATGATCGGCGCCGGGCCATTGATGGTCATCGACACCGAGGTCCTCGGATCGCACAGGTCGAAGCCCGAGTAGAGCTTCTTCATGTCATCGAGCGTCGCGATGGACACTCCCGAGTTGCCGGTCCGGCCATACACGTCGGGGCGCGTGTCCGGGTCCTCGCCGTAGAGCGTGGTGGAGTCGAAAGCGGTCGAGAGGCGCGGGCCATGGCCATGCGCCAGATAATGGAACCGGCGGTTGGTCCGCTCGGGACCACCCTCGCCGGCGAACATGCGGGTCGGATCCTCCTCCTCGCGCCGATAGGGATAGACCCCGCCGGTGTAGGGATAGTGGCCGGGCAGGTTCTCGGTGAGGAGGAACTGCAGCAGCTCCCCCCAGTCCTCGAAGTGCGGCACCGCGAGCTTCGGGATCATGGAGCGCGCCAGGCTCTCGGTGTAGTTGTCACCCGTCACCGCGCGGCCGCGCACGCTGTAGGTGTAAGTTGGATCGATCGCCGCCTGGCGCCGTGCCGGCCAGGCGCGCAGCTCCGCCAGCGCCTCGCTCCCGAGCTCATCGAGTGCGCGGTTGTAGGCGGCCCGCAGCTCGCGCCGCGTGGCGTCGGCCGCTGCATCGCTGAGCGCTTCTGCCGGGTAGCGCTCGAGCGGCGCGGGCAGCGGCGCATCGCCGAGGCCCTGCAGGGACCGGTAGGCGCCGCCGGCGCGGCGTGCGGCCGCCACCTGCGCGGCGATGCGCGCGCGCGTGGCGCGGCCGGCCTGAGCGATCTCGGCGAGATAGCGGGTGCGGGCCCCCGGGATGAGCGGCGCGCGCGCGCTCAGCTCGACCGATCCCGGATCGGTGAGCGTCCAGGAGGCGTTGCCGATACCCTTGGCGGCGAGCGCGCCGCACAAGGCCGCGAACAGCCGGTTGACTCCCGGCTCGTTGAAGCGGCTCGCGATGGTCGGATACACCGGCAGCTCGGCGTCGGCGAGCCGCGCGCGCTCGGGATGGTTGCGCCGCCACTGCTTGCGCACGTCGCGCAGGCTGTCCTCGGCGCCGCGCTTTTCGCTCTTGTTGAGGACGATGAAGTCGGCGAAGTCGAGCATGTCGATCTTCTCGAGCTGGCTCGCCGCGCCGTAGTCGCTCGTCATCACGTACAGCGACAGATCCACGCCATCGACGATCTCGCTGTCGGACTGGCCGATGCCGGCGGTCTCGATGATCACCAGACCGAAGCCGGCGGCCTGGTAGAGCGCGATCACGTCCTTGAGCACCGCCGAGGTGGCGAGGTGCGCGCGGCGCGTCGCGAGCGAGCGCATGTAGATGCGCTCGCACGCGAGGCTGTTCATGCGGATGCGATCGCCGAGCAGTGCGCCGCCACTGCGGCGACGGGTCGGATCCATGGCGAGCACCGCCACCTGCAGCTGCGGGAAGTGCCGTGTGAAGCGGCCGAGCAGCTCATCGGTGAGGCTCGACTTGCCGGCGCCGCCGGTGCCGGTGATGCCGATCACCGGTGCCACATGCGGCGCACGGGCGAGCGCACGGCGGATGAGCTCGAGCTGCGCGCCGCCACCGCCGCCGCCATCGTAGTCGGCGCCCTCGAGCACGCTGATGGTGCGGGCGATCTGGCCATGGTCGCGCGCGTTGAAGGGCCGAAACTCGTACGCCGGCCGGGCCGCGGCGAGCACACGTGCGAACACATCGTCGATCATCCCGGCGAGGCCGAGCCGGCGGCCGTCCTCGGGCGTGTAGATCTTCTCGACGCCGTAGCGCTCGAGCATCTCGATCTCGTGCGGCGCGATGGTGCCGCCACCGCCCACGATCACCGGCACGTGGGCGTAGCCACGCTCGCGCAGCATGTCGACCATGTAGGCGAAGTACTCGTTGTGGCCGCCCTGATAGGAGCTCACCGCGATGGCGTCCGCATCCTCGTCGATGGCGGCGCGCACGATGTCGGCGACGCTGCGGTTGTGGCCGAGATGCACCACCTCGGCGCCACGCGCCTGCAGCAGGCGGCGGATCATGTTGATGGCGGCGTCGTGGCCATCGAACAGCGAGGCGGCCGACACGAAGCGCAGCGGCGGCCGGGCGCGCGCCGGCTCGCTGCCGGGCGCGGCTTCAGTGCCGAGACGGGCGTTCATGAATGCTGCTACCTGCTTATTTACTCGTGGGTAGGAATGCTATACTCACCAGTATGGTCGGCGCCGCCGGGGGCGGTCAACGCGGCAGCGTCGGCCGCTCACCCGGCAGTGCCCGCGCCGCTATAATACTCGACCTCCATGAGCAACCGCCGCAGCAGCAGCCCGGTAAACGGCGCCAAGGGCGCCCCGGCCCTCGTCTCGCCCTGGCGCGCGAGCCGCGAGCGGCTGCGCGACCGCGAGCTCAAGCGCGAAGCGGTGATCCGCGCTGCAGCACGCGAGTTCAACCGCAAGGGCTACCACAACACCTCGCTCGATGACATTGCCGCGGCGCTCGAGGTGACCAAGCCCACCGTGTACTACTACGTCACCAGCAAGGAGCAGCTGCTGTTCGAGTGCTTCGTGGCCGGGGTGGAGCAGATCCGCGCCGCGTTCCGCGAGGCGCGGCAGCTGCCGCTCTCGGCCCGCGAGCGCCTCAGTGCCGTGCTGCGTCACTACGGCGAGGCGGTGGCCTCGGAATTCGGCTGGTGCATGGTGCGCGCCGAGGACCAGGACCTCTCGCCGGCGATGAGCCGCCACATCAAGTCGCTGAAGTCCGAGATCGACCAGGGGATTCGCCGGTTGATCCGCGAGGGCCTGCAGGACGGCTCCATCGCTGAGTGCGACCCGAAGATGACCGCGTTCGCGCTCGCCGGCGCCCTCAACTGGATCGCGCACTGGTATCGTGAGGACCAGTCGCTCACCGGCGCCCAGATCGCGAGCGCCTTCGTCACTGTTTTCGAGGGGGGGCTGCGTCCGCGCCGCGGTCCCCTCGGCATCGAGTCCCGCACCCGCCGCCGGCGGATGCGCGACGCCCTGGCGCGCTGACACGAAGTCAAAGCGAGGCTGCCATGTCACCTGCAGATGTCGTCATCGTATCCGCCAAGCGCACCCCGATCGGCGCGTTTCTCGGCGCCCTGTCACCACTTTCCGCCGTCCAGCTCGGCAGTGCTGCGATCAAGGCGGCGCTGGAGGCCGCCACGCTGAGCGCAAGCGATGTGCAGGAGGTGATCATGGGGTGCGTATTGCCGGCGAACCTCGGGCAGGCGCCGGCCCGGCAGGCGGCGCTCGGCGCCGGTGTGCCGATCGCTGCCCCGGCCACCACCGTCAACAAGATGTGTGGCTCGGGACTGAAGGCGGTGATGATGGCTGCCGACCAGATCCGCGCGGGCGGCGCCAGCATCGTGCTCGCCGGAGGGCTCGAGTCGATGAGCAACGCCCCCTACCTGCTGCCGAAGGCCCGCACCGGCTACCGCATGGGCCACGGGGAGATCATCGATCACATGATGAAGGATGGCCTGCAGAGCCCGTTCGACGGCAAGTCCATGGGTTGCTTCGCCGATGCCACCGCGAGCCGCTACAACTTCAGCCGGGCGCACCAGGATGCCTTCGCCACCGAGTCGGTGCGCCGTGCCACCCAGGCACTGCAGGCCGGGGAGTTCGATGTGGAAGTGACCCCGGTGACCGTCAAGGGCCGCAAGGGCGATACCGTCATCGCCCGCGATGAGACGCCGGGCACCTGCGATGTGAGCAAGATTCCGACCATGAAGCCCGCCTTCAACAAGGACGGCACGGTCACGGCGGCGAGCTCATCCTCGATCTCCGATGGCGCGGCGGCGCTCGTGGTGATGAGCGCTCAGAGCGCGGCCGAGCGCGGGCTCAGGCCGCTCGCGCGCATCCTCGCTTATGCGAGCCATGCGCAGGAGCCCGAGTGGTTCACCCTCGCCCCGGTGGGAGCGATCCGCAAGGTCCTGGCACAGCTCAACTGGAAGCCGCACGATGCGGACCTGTACGAGATCAACGAGGCGTTCGCGGTGGTCACCATGGCGGCGATGCGTGATATCGATATCGACCATGCGCGCGTCAACGTCAACGGTGGCGCCTGCGCGCTCGGGCATCCGATCGGGGCAACCGGCGCGCGCATTCTCACCACGCTGATCCATGCGCTGCGCCGTCGCGGCGGACGCCGTGGAATCGCGGCGCTGTGCATCGGTGGTGGCGAAGCGGTGGCGGTGGCGGTCGAGACGCTCGTCTGACCCGAGCGTGGGGGCCGCGAGGGGAGCTGCATGAGAATTAGCGACGCGAGTGCCGTCATCACGGGCGGCGCCTCGGGGTTGGGTCTGGCGGTCGCGCGGCACCTGGTCGCCGCCGGCGGCAAGGTGGTGCTGCTCGACGTGCAGGAGGCTGCGGGCCGGGCCGCGGCCACTGCGCTCGGCTCAGGCGCCGCCTTCCTGCGCTGCGATGTCACCTCGGAGTCCGAGGTGAACCAGGCCATGGATGCCGCCCACGCACGTCTCGGCCGCCTCAATCTGCTCGTGAACTGTGCCGGGGTCGTCGGAGCGGGTCGCATGCTCGGCAAGACCGGGCCGATGGCCGGGGAATTCTTCACCCGCGTCATCCACATCAACCTGATCGGCACCTTTCTGTGCGACAAGGCCGCCGCAGCGCTGATGCAGCAGAACACGCCGAGCGCGGACGGCGAGCGCGGGGTGCTGATCCACACCTCTTCGATAGCGGCTTTCGAGGGGCAGGTCGGGCAGGTCGCCTACTCCGCCAGCAAGGCAGCTGTTGCCGGCATGGCGCTGCCGCTCGCGCGTGAGCTGGCGCGCTTCGGCATCCGCTGCGTCGCGATCGCCCCGGGCATCTTCCATACGCCGATGATGGATGGCATGCCGCAAGAGGTGCAGGAGTCGCTCGCCGCGCAGGTGCCCTTCCCCGCGCGCCTCGGCCGCCCCGAGGAGTTCGCGCAGCTCGTCGCCACCGTGTTCGAGCTTGCGATGCTCAATGGCACCACGCTGCGCCTCGATGGCGCGATCCGCATGCAGCCCAGATAGATGACCGCCGCCGCAGGCATCGAGCGCGACGTCATGAGCTATGACGTCGTGATCGTGGGCGCAGGGCCCGCGGGACTCGCGTGCGCCATTCGCCTCAAGCAGCTGAAGCCCGCGATCAACGTCTGCGTGCTGGAGAAAGCGTCCGCGGTCGGTGCGCATTCGCTTTCAGGCGCGGTGTTCGAGCCGGGCCCGCTCGAGCAGCTGCTGCCGGGCTGGTCGCAGGAGTACCCCGGCATGAAGGTGCCGGTCACCGAGGACGACTTCCGCATCTTCACGCAGCGGAGCTCCTTCAGGCCGGTACCCGGCTGGGCGGTGCGGCTGCTGCCGCGCTCGCTGAGGTATTCCACCCCGTTCGACAACCACGGCAACTACATCCTCTCGCTCGGTGAGCTCACCCCCTGGCTCGCCTCCAGGGCCGAAGCGCTCGGGGTCGAGGTGTTTCCCGGCTTCGCCGCGGCCGCGCCGCTCTACGATCAGGCGGGCGCGGTACGCGGTGTGCGCATCGGCGACATGGGCCTCGATCGCCAGGGAGCGCCCGGCCCCAACTTCACGCCCGGGGTGGAGATCCATGCGCCCGTCACGGTGCTCGCGGAAGGTGCGCGCGGCTCGATATCCAAACAGCTCATCGCGCGCTTCGATCTTGCGCGCGGGCACTGTCCGCAGACCTTCGCGCTCGGCTACAAGGAGCTGTGGCAGCTACCGCCGGGCCGTGTGCGTCCCGGACGGGTCGAGCACGGGCTCGGCTGGCCTGCCGACGCGCACACCTACGCCGGCAGTTTCCTCTATCACCTCGACAACGATCGGGTGTACGTCGGCTACATCGTCGGTCTCGACTATCGGGATCCGCGCCTCGCGCCCTTCGAGGCCTTTCAGCAGTTCAAGAACCATCCACAGGTGAAGTCGCTCCTCGAGGGTGGCGAGATCGTCTCGGCGGGCGCGCGCACGATCGCTGCAGGCGGCTGGCAATCGACGCCGACGCTCGAGATGCCGGGCGCGCTACTGGTGGGCGATGCCGGGGGCACCTTGAATTTTGCGAAGATCAAAGGGGTGCACCAGGCCATCCGCAGCGGAGCGCTCGCCGGCGAGCACATTGCCGCGAGCGGCAGCAGCGCGGGATTCGATGCGCTGTGGCGGGCCTCCCCAGGTGGCCGCGAGCTGCGGCGGGTGCGCAACTTCAAGCCCGCCTTCAAGCGGGGCGTGTGGCTCGGTCTCGCCAACTCGGCCTGGGAGATGCTCACCGCAGGTCGCTCGCCCTGGACGCTGAAGAACACCGCCGACTGGTCGCGTCTCGAGAAGCTCGATCAGTTCCATTCGCCGGACCGGCACTGGGTGGAGCGCACGCTGCCACCGCGGGATCGGGTGTCGTTCGTGTTCTTTGCGGGCAACGCCCACGAGGAGAGCCAGCCGGTACACCTGAAGGTGGCCGACACGAATATCTGCATCGAGCGCTGCACGCGCGAGTTCGGCAACCCCTGCCAGCGATTCTGCCCCGCCGGGGTGTACGAGATGGTCGAGGACGGTGCCGGCGGCCGGCGCCTGCAGATCAACGCCGCGAACTGCGTGCACTGCAAGGCCTGCGACATCAAGGACCCCTACGAGATCATCACCTGGACCACGCCCGAAGGGGGCTCGGGACCGAACTACCAATCGTTGTAGCATTCGCGCATGACCGAGCTGTGGCGTCCGTCCGCTGCGCGCATCGCCGACGCGAATCTCACCCGTTTCATGCGCTGCGTGAATGCGCGGCGCGGGCTGCAGCTGCGCGAGTATGAGGAGCTGCACGCCTGGTCGGTGAGCTCGATCGATGCCTTCTGGACCGAGCTCGCCCGCTTTGCCGACGTGCGCGCCGCCTTCGGCGCAGGCCCCGCGCTCGAGAATGGCGCGGCCATGCCGGGCGCACGCTTCTTTCCCGACGCCCAACTGAATTTTGCCGGCAACCTGCTGCGCTACGACGATGAGCAGCCGGCACTCATCTTCCGCAACGAGCGCGGCCTGCGCCGCAGCCTCTGTTACCGCGCGCTGCGCGGCGAGGTGGCGCGCATCGCCGCGGGACTGCGCAGCGCCGGTGTGGTCCCCGGCGATCGCGTCGCCGGCTACCTGCCGAACCTTCCCGAGGCGGCCGTGGCGATGCTCGCGAGCGCCAGCATCGGCGCCATCTGGTCCTCGTGCTCGCCGGATTTCGGTGTGCACGGTGTGCTCGAGCGCTTCGGGCAGATCGCCCCGAAGGTGCTGTTCACCGCGGACGGCTACTACTACGCCGGCAAGCGCAACGACTCGCTGCAGCCGATGGCGGAGGTGCTCGGACAGCTCGATGCGGTGGAGCGCGTCGTCGTGGTGCCGTATCTCGAGCCTGCGCCGCGGCTCGACGCGCTCGGCTCCGCGGCGCGCCGCGCGCTGCACTGGCAGGAATTCGGCAGCGGCGCAGCGCCGTTGCGGCTCGATCCGCTGCCCTTCGACCATCCGCTCTACATCCTGTACTCCTCCGGCACCACCGGCGCCCCGAAGTGCATCGTGCACGGTGCCGGCGGCACGCTGCTGCAGCACCTCAAGGAGCACCTGCTGCACACCGACCTGCGCCGCAGCGACCGCCTGTTCTACTTCACCACCTGCGGCTGGATGATGTGGAACTGGCTGATGAGCGGACTCGCGAGCGGGGCGACGCTGCTGCTCTACGATGGCAGCCCGTTTCACCCCGAGCCGGGCGTACTGTGGCGTCTGGCCGAGGAGGAGCGGCTCACCATCTTCGGCACGAGCGCCAAATATCTCTCTGCGCTCGAGAAGAGCAGTTACCGGCCGGCGCAGTCGGTGGACCTGACGGCGCTGCGCACGCTGCTCTCGACCGGCTCACCGCTCCTGCCGGAGGGCTTCGACTTCGTGTACCGGGCGGTGAAGGCCGACCTGCAGCTCGCCTCGATCTCCGGCGGCACCGACATCGTCTCCTGCTTCGCACTCGGTTGTCCGATCCGCCCGGTGTACCGCGGCGAGCTCCAGTGCCGCGGCCTCGGCATGGCGGTCGAGGTGTTCGATGATGCGGGGCGGGCAGTGCGCGATGGACGCGGCGAGCTGGTCTGCACCGCACCCTTTCCCTCGATGCCGCTCGGCTTCTGGAACGACCCGCAGGGAGCGAAGTACCGCGCAGCGTATTTCGAGCGCTTCCCCGGCGTGTGGCATCACGGCGACTACGCCGCGATCACCGCCCACGACGGCCTCATCATCTACGGCCGCTCGGATGCGGTGCTGAATCCCGGCGGAGTACGCATCGGCACCGCCGAGATCTATTCCGCGGTCGAGAGCCTGCCGCAGATCGCCGAGGCGCTGGCGGTGGCCCAGGACTGGAATGGCGATGTGCGCATCGTGCTGTTCGTACGCATGCGCGGAGCGGCGCAGCTCGATGAGCCGCTGCGGAAGGAGATCCGCAACACGGTCCGCAGCCACACCACTGCGCGGCACGTGCCCGCCAAGATCATCGCGGTGCCGGATTTCCCCCGCACGCTGTCAGGCAAGCTCACCGAGCTCGCGGTGCGCAACGTGATCCACGGCCTGCCGGTGAAGAACGCCGACGCGCTCGCCAACCCCGGCGCGCTCGAGTACTTCCGCGACCTGCCCGACCTGCAGTGCTGAGCCCTGCCGCGGCGGATCTCCGCGCCGCTTACGAAGCGGCGCTCGCGCGCTGCCACTACGCGAGCGATCCGGCGCAGCTCACCGTCATCGCGCGCCTCGAGGACCTGCGCCAGCGGCTGCTCGCCGCTGCGCCACGGCGCACCGTCGCGCGGCCCCGCTGGCTGTCGGCGATCGTCGCAGGCCAGCCGACAGCCCTGCGCGGTCTGTACCTGTTCGGCAGCGTCGGCCGAGGCAAGACCTGGCTCATGGATCTCTTCTGCGCGAGCCTGCCGCCCGAGCGCGTCCGGCGCCGCCACTTCCACCGTTTCATGCAGGAGGTGCACCAGCGGCTGCGGCGGCTGCACCGGCATCTCCATCCGCTCGAGCACGTGGCGGGCAGCATCGCCCGCGAAGCACGGGTGCTGTGTCTCGATGAGCTGTACGTGAGCGACATTGCCGATGCCATGATCCTCGCAGGTCTTTTCGCGGGTCTCATCCGGCGTGGTGTCGCGTTGGTCGCGACCTCCAACGTGCCGCCGCAGGAGCTCTACCAGGGCGGGCTGCAGCGCGAGCGCTTCCTGCCGGCGATCGCGCTGCTCGAGAGCCACCTCGAGGTGGTGCGCCTCGGGGGCTCCACCGACTACCGCCTGCGCCAGCTCACCGCGGCTGGCACCTATCTGCCGAGCGCCGACCCGGACACGCCGGCGCGCCTCGCGGCGCTGTTCGGGCAGCTCGCCCAGCGCGATGTAGTGAGCGGGAGCTCGATCGAGGTCGCGGGTCGCGCCATCCCGGTGGTGCGCGCCGGCGCGGGTGCCGTGTGGTTCGAGTTCCCCGCGCTCTGCGCCGGCGCACGCAGCGCCGAGGACTACATCGCCATCGCGCGCGAGTACCAGTCGGTGATCCTCGCCGACGTGCCGATATTCGAGCCGCTGCACGAGGATGAGGCGCGGCGCTTCATCGCGCTCATCGATGAGCTCTACGACCGCAACGTGAAGCTGGTGGTGTCGGCCGCCGCCGCACCGCCCGCGTTGTACCGCGGCGAGCGACTCGGCCCGCTGTTCGCCCGCACCGCGAGCCGTCTCACGGAGATGCAAAGCGCAGAGTATCTGGCGCGCGAGCACCGCGCCTGAAGCCCACCGCTAAAGCACGCCGCGCTCGATCTGGTCGCGCTCGATCGACTCGAACAGCGCGCGAAAATTGCCTTCGCCGAAGCCTTCGTTGCCCTTGCGCTCGATGATCTCGAAGAAGATCGGACCGATTACGTTGCGGGTGAAGATCTGCAGCAGCACGCCCTCGCCGCGCGCCGGATTGCCATCGATGAGGATGCGCCGCGCGCGCAGCGCCTCGAGCGACTCGTGGTGGCCCGGGACGCGGCTCGCCACTCCCTCGTAATAGCTGTCGGGTGTGTCCTGGAACGCGACACCCTGGCGCCGCAGCACGTCCACCGTGCGATAGATGTCGGCGGTCGCGAGCGCAATGTGCTGAATCCCTTCGCCGTGATATTCGCGCAGGTATTCCTCGATCTGGCTCTTGTCGTCCTGCGACTCGTTGATCGGAATGCGGATCTTGCCGCACGGGCTGGTCATGGCGCGCGACAGGAGCCCGGTGAGCTTGCCCTCGATGTCGAAGTAACGGATCTCGCGGAAGTTGAAGAGCTTCTCGTAGAAGCCCGCCCAGACATCCATGCGGCCGCGGCCGACGTTGTGGGTGAGATGGTCGATCGCGGTGAGGCCGGCGGCCTCGGTCGGGGTGGCGTGCGTCAGCGGCCGAAAATCGACATCGTAGATCGAGCGCTCACCGTACAGATCCACCAGATAGATGAGCGAGCCGCCGATGCCCTCGATGCAGGGGATGTTGAGCTCCATCGGACCCGCGCTCTGGGGCCCGGGCTTGGCGCCGAGCGCGAGCGCGCGGCTGTAGGCCTTGGCGGCATCGCGCACGCGGAACGCCATGGCACAGGCGGAGGGGCCGTGCACCCGCGCGAAGGACTGCGCGAACGACTGCGGCTCGGCATTGATGATGAAGTTGATCCCACCCTGGCGGTGCAGCGTCACGTTCTTCGAGCGATGGCGCGCCACCGCCGGAAATCCGAGCCGCTCGAACAGCGTGCGCAGCAGCTGCGGGTCGGGCGCGGTGTACTCGACGAACTCGAAACCGTCGGTACCCATCGGGTTTTCGGCCAGTCCGCTCATGGGCCCACATTATAGCCCTCCCGGACGGCGGCACCCGCGCTCCGTGAGGCCGCAGCGCGGGCGGCGCGGTAGCCGCGACATGTATAATCGCGCGCCACAACGCTCGCGCTCTGCGGCCGCCGACCGGACAACATGCGCCACGCGCAGGTCGCTACCGCACTCGCGGCCAGGACGATCGCATGCATGCTTCACCTGCTGCCGAAGACAACCTGCTGCGCAGCATACCCGCCGCCCGCGTCGCACTGATCGAGCGCATCGCCCGTGCCGCTGCCGGTGGGCCGCGGCGCAGCGAGCTGCGCCAGCGTTTCCTGCGCGCCTACTTCCATGGCGTCGCGGAGGAGGATCTTGCCGAGCGCCCCCCGCGCCCTCTCGCCCAGGCGGCGCTCCTGCACCTGGAGTTCGCTGCCCAACGCGCTGCCGGGCGTTCGCTGGTGCGCGTGTTCAATCCGCAGCTGAAAGGCGACGGTTTCGAGTCACCGCACACGCTCGTGCTCACGGTGACCGACGACATGCCGTTCCTGGTCGACTCGCTCGGAATGGCCTTCGCCCGCGCCGAGCTCGCCGTGCACCTCATCGTGCATCCGGTGTTGATGGTGCGCCGCGACCGCCGCGGCCAGCTGCTCGACATCGGCGCCAATGGCGCGCATGCCGCACACGCCGAGTCGTGGCAGCTGTACGAGATCGACCGCCTCACCGACCCGGCGCAGATCGCGCGGTTGCAAGCCGATCTCGAGCGGACGCTCGACGATGTGCGCAGCGCCGTACGCGACTGGACGGCGATGCGCGAGCGCGCGCGCGACATCATTCACCGCCTCGAGAGCGATCCGCCACCGCTGCCGCCCGGCGAGGTGAGCGAAGCGGCACACCTGCTCGACTGGATGGAAGCGCGGCACTTCGTGTTCCTCGGCTATCGGCATTACCGTCTCGAGCGCGGCCGCAGCGCCGACCGCCTGGTGCCGGATGTGCGCTCGGGACTCGGGATCCTCAGCGAAGCGCGCAGTCGCGGCGCGCGGCCGCGGGTGAGCGTGCTGCGCGGCGAGGTACGGGCGCGCGCCCGCGAGCCGGAGCTGCTGGTCCTCACCAAGGCCAACTCCACCGCGACGGTACATCGCGGCGAGCTGCTCGACTACGTCGGCGTCAAGACCTTCGATGCGCGCGGGCGTGTCGATGGCGAGCATCGCTTTCTCGGGCTGTGGACGTCCACCGCCTACTTCGGCAGCCCACGCGACGTCCCGGTACTGCGCCGCAAGGTGGAGCGGGTCATCGAGCACTTCGGTCTCGATCCGGCGGGCCACGACGGCAAGGCGGTGCTCGCGGTGCTCGAGACCTATCCGCGCGATGAGCTGTTCCAGGCCGGCGTGCCGGATCTCATCCGCATCGTGCGCGGAGTGGTGAATCTCTACGAGCGCCGCACGGTGCGGCTGCTGGTGCGCCGCGATCCCTATCACCGCTTCTACTCCTGCCTGGTGTACGTGCCGCGGGACCGTTACAACACCGAGGTGCGCCAGCGCATCGAGCAGATCGCGCTGACGGGCTTCGATGGCACGAGTGTCGAGAGCCAGGCACAGATCTCCGGGGCGAGCCACGCGCGGCTGCACGTGCTGGTGCGCACCGACCCGAGCCGCCGGCACCGCCCCGACTTCACCGCCATCGAGCGGCGCATCGGTGAGGCGGCCCTCACCTGGTCCGATCGCCTGCGGCAGGTCCTCATCGAGCGGCGCGGCGAGGCGGCCGGACTCGCGCTCGCGGCGCGTTATCGCCACGCGTTCCCGATCGGCTATCAGGAGGACGTCACGCCCGCGGCGGCGCTCGCCGATCTGCAGGTGCTCGAGACGCTGCGCGAGCAGCCGCTCGGCCTGCTGCTCAGCCTGCACCGGCCAGCGGGACAGAAGCCGCAGCGGGTGCATCTGCGCATCGCGCGCCGCGCCGATCCGGTGCCGATCTCCGACGTGCTGCCGATGCTCGAGAACTTCGGTCTGCGGGTCATCTCGGAACGACCCTACGAGCTCGCCTGGCCGGAAGGCGGCAGCGCCTGGATCCAGGATTTCGAGCTCGAGCATCGCGACACGCTGGTGGTCGACATCGCGCGTGTCGAGGCGAATTTCCGCGAGGGATTCAGCGCCGCCTGGAGCGGCGCGATCGAGAACGACGGCTTCAATCGTCTGCTGCTCGGCGCCGAGCTCTCGGCGCGCGAGATCGTCGTGCTGCGCGCCTGCTGCCGCTATCTGCTGCAGACCGGCGTGCCCTTCAGCCAGGCGTACATGGAGCGGGCACTGGCCGCCAACGCCGCCATTGCCCGGGGCCTGGTGCGGCTCTTCCAGAGCCGCTTCGATCCGGCCGCCGGCAGCAGCGCGCGGCGCGAGCGCAGCGCCGCGGCCCTGGTGAGCGAGATCCGCGCCGGACTCGATACGGTCACGAGTCTCGATGACGATCGCATCCTGCGGGCCTATCTCACCCTGGTGCAGGCCATGCTGCGCACCAACTTCTTCCAGCGTGCGGCGGATGGCGGGCTCAAGAGCTATCTTTCCTTCAAGCTCGATCCCGCGAAGATCCCGGATCTGCCGCTGCCGCGGCCGAAGTTCGAGATCTTCGTCTACAGTCCACGCGTCGAGGGCGTGCACCTGCGCATGGGTGAGGTGGCGCGCGGTGGCATTCGCTGGTCCGACCGGCGCGAGGACTTCCGCACCGAGATCCTGGGCCTGATGAAGGCGCAGAACGTGAAGAACACCCTCATCGTACCGGTCGGTGCCAAGGGCGGCTTCGTGCCCAAGCGCCTGCCGGCCGGCACCCGCGAGGAGGTGCAGGCCGAGGTCATCGCCTGCTATCAGACCTTCATCCGCGGCCTGCTCGATCTCACCGACAACATCGCCGCGGGACGCATCGTGCCGCCGCCGCAGCTGATACGCCATGACGGTGACGACGCATACCTGGTGGTCGCTGCCGACAAAGGCACCGCAACCTTCTCCGATATCGCCAACGCCATCTCCGCGGACTACGGTTTCTGGCTCGCTGATGCGTTCGCCTCGGGTGGCTCGGCCGGCTACGACCACAAGAAGATGGGGATCACCGCACGCGGGGCGTGGGAGTGCGTCAAGCGCCACTTCCGCGAGATGGGCATGGACACGCAGAAGACCGATTTCACCGCGATCGGCATCGGCGACATGTCGGGCGACGTGTTCGGCAACGGCATGCTGCTGTCGCGCCACATCCGCCTGCTGGCGGCCTTCGATCACCGTCACATCTTCCTCGACCCGGAGCCGGACCCCGCGGTGAGCTTCGCCGAGCGGGCGCGCTTGTTCGAGCTGCCACGCTCGAGCTGGGACGATTACGACCGTACCCGGCTGTCGCGCGGCGGCGGGGTATTCGCGCGCTCCGCGAAGTCGATCACGCTCTCGGCCGAAGCGCGCGGGCTGCTCGGCCTGGAAAGCGCCAGCGTCGCTCCCAACGATGTGATCCGCGCGATCCTGACGCTGCCGGTGGATCTGCTGTGGAATGGCGGCATCGGTACCTACGTCAAGGCTGCGGACGAGCGCAATGCCGAGGTCGGCGACCGCACCAATGACGCGCTGCGCATCAATGGCGTGCAGCTGCTCGCCAAGGTGGTGGGAGAAGGTGGCAATCTCGGCCTGACGCAACGCGGACGCATCGAGTACGCGCTCGCCCGCGGCCGCCTCAATACCGACTTCATCGACAACTCCGCCGGCGTCAACACCTCCGACGTCGAGGTGAACATCAAGATTCTGCTCAATCCGCTGGTGGCGGCCGGCAAGCTCTCACGCGGCGAGCGCAACCGGCTGCTGGCGCGCCAGACGAGCGAGGTCGCGGCGCTCGTGCTGCGTAACAACTACCTGCAGAGCCAGGCGATCAGCACCCTCGAGCTCCAGGGGGCCTCGCGCCTGCCGGAGTATCAGCAGCTGATCCGCTCGCTCGAGCGCTCGGGCGAGCTGAACCGCGCGCTCGAGTTCCTGCCGAGCGATGACGAGCTCGCCGAGCGGCGCAAGAGCGGCGTCGGCCTCACGCGCCCGGAGCTCGCCATCCTGCTCGCCTACAGCAAGATCTGGCTCAACAACCATCTGCTCGCCTCGGACGTGCCCGAGGATCCGTATCTCTCCGCTGAGCTGGTGCGCTACTTCCCCGCGCCCATGCAGCAGCGCTTCGCCCGTGCCATCAAGCAGCATCGCCTGCGCCGCGAGATCATCGCCACCGCCACCACCAACAGCGTGGTGAACCGCATGGGGCCGAGCTTCGTGCCACGCGTGCAGAGCGATACCGGTGCCGAGCCCGCGCAGATTGCCCGTGCCTACACCGCGGCACGCGAGATTTTCGCGATGCGCGGGGTGTGGGAGCAGATCGAGGCGCTCGACAACAAGGTGCGCGCGCAGCAGCAGTACGAAGCGGCCTTCCAGACGAGCCGGCTGCTGAGGCATGCAACCTATTGGCTGCTCACGACCCGTCCCGGCGGGCTGCAGGTGGACGCGGCAGTGGCCGAGTTCCGCAACGGCGTACAGCAGCTCGAGAGCGCAACGCCCACGGTGCTGAGCGGCGCCGAGATCGCACGCTTCCAGGACTTGCGCAAGGCCAACCTCGAGGCGGGCCTCCCCGCCCCGCTCGCCGAGCGGATTGCCAGTCTCGAGGCACTCAACGCCGCGCTCGACATCGTCGCGATCGCCGCCCGGCACCGGGTCGGGGTGATCGAGGCGGCGCGCGTGTACTTCGAGGTGGGCACCCGTGTCGGCTGCGACTGGCTGCAGGCGCGCATCGAGAAGCTGCTGGTCGAGGGTCCGTGGCAGGCGGTCGCGCGCACCGGGCTGCGTGATGCGGCGCTGCGCGTGCACCGGCGGCTTGCGGAACGGGTGCTCGGTCACGGCGGACGCGGCGGCGCGCCGGCGCGGGTGACTGCCTGGATCGAGTCCGGCGGCAAGGAGCTCGCCCACTGGCAGCGCACCGTGGCCGAGATGCGCGCGGCGGAGGCCGCCGATTTCGCCACGCTCACGGTCGGTGTCGAAGCGCTGCGCAAGCTCGCCAATTGATCGAGGGTGATATGGTCGGAAAGCTGATTCTGGTGCGCCATGGCCAGAGCCTCTGGAACCTCGAGAACCTCTTTACCGGCTGGACGGACGTGGATCTCTCGGCACAGGGCCGCGCCGAGGCTCTGCAGGCCGGCAGGGAGCTGCTGCGCGAGCAGCTCGAGCCGGACATCGCCTTCACCTCGGTGCTGAAGCGCGCGATCCGCACGCTGTGGATCATGCTCGATGAGATGGATCGGATGTGGATTCCGGTGGAGCGCTCCTGGCGGCTCAACGAGCGGCACTATGGCGCACTGCAGGGACTCGACAAGGCGCAGATGACGGCGCAGCACGGCGAGGCGCAGGTGAAGGTCTGGCGACGCAGCTACGATGTGGCGCCGCCCCCGCTCGGCCTCGAGGATCGGCGTCATCCGCGCTTCGACCCGCGCTACGCGCACATCGACCCGAGCGAGCTTCCCTCGAGCGAGTCGCTCAAGGACACGCTCGGACGCGTGCTGCCGTTCTGGAATGCACGCATCGCCCCGGAGCTGCGCGTGGGCAGGAACGTGCTGGTCGTCGCGCACGGCAACAGCCTGCGCGCCGTCGTGAAGATGCTGGACAACATCGCCGACAGCGCGATCGCCGAGCTCAACATCCCGACGGGCGTTCCCTTGCTGTACGAGCTCGATGCGGCGCTGCGGCCGCTGGGCAGCCGCTACCTCGGTGATGCAGCGGCCATCGCAGCTGCCACCGAAGCGGTAAAGCGACAGACCGAGAAGCGCTGAGCGACCTGCCTGCGCCGGCCGGCCGCAACGCGCTCAGGCGGCCCAGCCGTCGTAGCGGCCGCGCAACTCACCCGCGAGCGCGCTCAGCCGCCGCGTCATCTCCTGCATGTCCGGCACCACGAGCCGCATGGTCTTGCTCGCGTGCAGGCTGAAGGCGAGCTCCGGATCGTCCGCGAGCGGCTTCACGTCCACGGCGAACTCGGGCTCGAGCCGCGCGCGCGCACCCTGGCAGGCCGCCTCATCCGGCAGCGCCAGAAAGAAATCCACACGGTAGTCGTTGAACGGCGCGTACCCCTGTGAGCGCAGCCGTCCGATCACCTGCTCGTCCCAGGACTCGGCGCGCAGCTTGCGTGCCGAGCGCAGCTTGAAGTACACGCGCAGCGCGATGAGCGCGAGCGCCGCAGCGAGTAGCAGGACGACCCAGCTCATGCGATGCCCTAGCGCGAGTTGGCGCCGGGGAAGCGCGGCGTGCGCTTCTCGAGAAACGCGCTCACCCCTTCGCGGCCTTCCTCGCTCACGGCGTGGCGCGCGATCGTCTCGCTCTCGAGCACCATCTGCGATTCGAGCGCGCCGAGCGAATGCGCGATCAGACGTTTGGTCGCTCCGTAGGCAGCGCTCGGCCCCTGCGCCAGGCGCTCCGCCACCTCGAGCGCACGTGCCAGCAGCTGCTCATCGGCCACCACCTCGTTGACCAGACCCCACGACAGTGCCTCCTCGGCCGCGAGCGCGCGATTGAGCAGCAACAGCTCCATGCTGCGCTTGAGTCCGAGCAGGCGTGGCAGCAGGAACGTCGTGCCGGCGTCGGGGGTGAGACCGGCCCGAGTATAGGCCAGGTTGAACTTGGAGCTCCGTCCGCACAGCGCGAGATCCGCCATGGCCACGAGCCCGACGCCCGCGCCCGCTGCCGTGCCATTGACCGCCGCCAGCACCGGCGCGTCCATGCGCACGAACTGCGAGATGGCCGCATGCAGGTAAGTGGTGAGCTCGCGAATGTAGTCATCGCCCCCCGGCGCGCGCGTCCCGAAGGCACGCAGGTCACCACCGAAACAGAAATGCCGGCCGGCCCCGCTCAGCACCACCGCGCGCACGGCGGCGTTGCGGGCGCAGGTCATCGCCGCCGCCAGCAGGTCCATCGCAACCTGCAGGTTGAGGGCGTTGCCGCTCTCGGGACGGTTGAGCGTGACCAGTGCGACGTTGCCGCGGGTCTCGACGTGGACGACCGGTGCGGACATCGCCTACTCGTCCGGCGCGATACGCACCCGCAGACCGGCGAGCTCGGGCGTGAACTCCAACTGACAGGAGAGGCGCGAGTTCTCCTGGTAGTGGCTGAGCTCGGAGAGCAGCTCGCGCTCATCGGACATCATGGCCGGCAGCCGCGCCAGCCAGTCCGGATCGACATAGACGTGACAGGTGGCACAGGAGCACATCCCGCCGCAGATGGCCGCTACGCCATAATCGAGCTCGCGCAGGTTCTCCATCACTTTCATTCCGGTCTTGGCCTCGACTTCGTGCTCGACTCCGTCGCGATCCACGACCCGCAAGAGCGCCATGCTGTCCCCTACCCTGAAAAAAATCTGAATGATCTGCGGCCGGGATTGCCTAGTTTGCCGGTTCGCCCTGCAGCCCGCCAGAGCGGCGATGGCGAGCCTCACGCCGTCGGCAGCGGTCCGAGCACCTTCATCACAAACACGGCCTTCTCGCGCGCTGCCGCCAAAGCCTCGAACGTGGAGCGCAGCTCCGCCGACAGCAGCTGCATGATCGCATCGTAGGGTCCGAACAGCTGTGTGCTCATACTGTTCGTCACCACCCGCACCCCCTCGACCCGGTTCAGCCGGCCGAGGAAGTCGTGAATGGCGGGAACGAACTCCTCCTTGAGCGGATAAAGGCTGATCTCGACACCGATGTCCATGAGTACCGCCTCCACAATACGTTGCGTCAGTATTGCACGCGCGCCCGGTACGGGCTGCGGCTATGATCGGTGGCGGGGCTAGAATTGACCCGTCGGGGTGGAACGGCGGATGAGCACATGACGCGGAAGGTCCAGGTCCATCAGGTCGATGCCTTCACCCGTGAGCCCTTCACCGGCAACCCGACCGGTGTGGTGCTCAACGCCGATGCGCTCTCGGAGGCGCAGATGCTCGCCATCGCACGCGAGCTCAACAACGCCGAGACGGCCTTCGTGCTCGCGCCGGACGCGGACGATCACACGGTGCGCGCCCGTTTCTTCACGCCCCGCAGCGAGGCCGGGTTCGTGGGTCATGCGACCATCGCGGCACAATACGTGCTTTCGCGGCGGCACGATGCGCCCCGCTGGCAGCGCCAGAAATCCAAAGCCGGCATCGTCGATGTCGAGGTGCGCGGCAGCGACGAGGACCGTCGCATCGCCATCCGCCGCAGCCCCCCACCGATCGGGCGCGAGCTCAACGACCGTGAGCGTCTCGCAGTGCTCGATGCGCTGGCGCTCGCCTCCGAGAGTCTCGACACCCGCATCCCGCCACGCATCGTCGGCGCGGCCGGCACCCGGTTGCTGATCGGCGTGCGCGGTCCCGAGCCGCTCAAGCAACTCAAGCCCGATCTCGGGCGTCTCACCACCCTCTCGGCACAGATCGGTGCCGGCGGCTACTTCGTGTTCACACTCGTTTCCAACGTCACCGATCATCTCACCGAGGCGCGCATGTTCTGTCCGGCGCTCGGTATCGCCGAGGACCCGGTGAGTGGCAATGCTCACGGCCTCCTCGGTGCGTATCTGTCGTGGCTCGGCCTGCTCCCGCGCAACGGCGAGCGCGCGCGCTTCTCGGGCGTGCAGGGTCACTCGCTGCACCGGCCGGGTCGGGTGGAGATCGAGCTCGAGTTCGCTGGCGGGGAGCTCTCGGGCGTGTGGATCAGTGGTCAGGCGGTCTCGATCTTCCAGACCGAGATCGAGCTGTAGCGCACCGCAGTGGCTCAGGTGAGGGCCGCCGCACGGCGGACCAGATAAGCTGCGGGCAGCGTCACACAGGCGCCGATGAGAAACGGTGCCGCCGGGCCGAAGGCGGCGTACACGGCGCCGGAGCTGAACGGGCCGAGGACGCGTGCGAGGCTGGCGCTCGCGACGTACGCGCCCATTACGGCGCCCCGGTCATGGCCGCGCGATTGCTGCGAGGCGAGCGCCGAGGCGCTGGGGTTGTAGGCGCCGAGGCCGATGCCACAGAGCAGCAGCCCGCTCACCGTCACACCGAGCGAGCTCGCGAAGCCCAGCAGCAGCAGGCCGCCGACATAAGACAGAGCGCCGAGACTCGCCAGGCGGCCTTCGCCGAGCCGCGGTGCCAGCACCCTCACCACCCCGCCCTGCATGATGAGGGCCGGCAGGGCGACCGCAAACAGCAGGAATCCCACCGCGCGGGGCCCGTAGCCGTAGCGATGCAGCGCCCAGATGGCGAAGATCGATTCGAGAATCGACTGCGAGTAGGTGACGGCCAGTGTCGACGCCGCGAGCAGGGCGAGCGCGGGGCGTGCTGCGAGGAGCCGCCAGGCGCCGCGCCGCGATTGATCGTGATGTCGACGACGGTCCTCGGCGGTGCGGCTTTCCGGAAGCACGAACCGCACCAGCAGGATGGCCAGCAGGCTCATTGCGACCGACACGGCTGCCGGCAGGCGGAAATCCGCGCTGCGCGGATCAGCGCCCGCCAGCAGTCCTCCGATCGGCTGGCCGAGCGTGAAGCCGATGCCGATGGCAGCTCCGACGACGCCGAGCGCGGCGGTGCGCCGCTGCGGCTCACTCACGTCCGTCGCGTAGGCGAAGGCGGCGGCGATGTTGCCGGCCATCGCACCAGCGAGCGCCCGCGAGGCGAGCAGCCACCAGATGTTGTGGGCGAAGCCGAGCAGTGCATAGGACGCGCAGGCGCCGGCGAGGCTGCTCATGAGGATCGGTCGCCGGCCGTAACGATCGCTGAGCCGTCCCCACCAGGGGGCGGCGAGCAACTGGCAGAGTGAGTAGCTTCCGAGCACCGGCGTGATGAACTGCGGCGCGGTGCCGAACCGATCGGCCATGTAGGGCACGAGCGGGACGAGGATGCCGAACCCGAGGGTATCGATGACGCAGAAGCAGAACAGCGCTGCGAGTTGTCGCGGCAACCTGGAGCGCCTGTGCAGTAGCCTAGTGCCCCGGGACGATCGCCGAGATGTCCGCACCGGGCTGTGCGGCTGGCGGCAGCGCGTCGCGTGCCGCGGCGATCACGAGATTCGGCAGATGATTGTCGTCCCAGCCGGCGTCGCGCCCTGCGGTGCTGCCCGTGCACAGGATTGCCAGCTCGAGCGATGGCACCATCCATAGCCGGTTGCCGCCCTCGCCCTCGACCGCGAACAGATCGCGCGCCGCGGGTGGCTCGTGACCCGCGGCCGCCATCGGCCAGCGCACCCGGACGTACGCACCGTATTGCGGGTCCGACTGCCCCGGGGTGCGCATGAGCGCGACCCAACCCGGCCGGATCACCTCGTCCCCGCGGTAATTGCCATCGCGCAGCAGCAGCTGTCCGATGCGGATCCAGTCGCCCTGGTGCGCGATCATGCAGCAGTCCGCGTACGCAGTACCGCCGGTGTGGTCGAGGCGCAGCCAGGCATCCGCCGCCCCGATGCGCCGCCAGATCGCCTGCGAGAGGTAACTGGCGTACCGCTGCCCGCTCGCGCGCTCGATGACGAGCGCCAACAGCTGCGGATCGCTCGCCTGGTCACTGCGGACGGCACCCGGGGTCCGCGCGAGCGGCGTGTGCAGCAGCGCCGCCGGCAGATCGCGAGCGGTGCTGCTACGCCCGCCCGCGAGGCCACTCGTCATCTGCAGCAGGTTGCGCACGGTGATCTCGCCGCGCGGATCGTGGCTCCACTCCGGTATGAAAGCGCTGACCGGCTGGTCCGGCCAGCCAATCAGGTGGTAGGAGTACGCCGCACCCGCCGCGAGCGCGGCCAGCAGCCGCGTGAAGGACTGCGCGTCGGCGGGGGTGTCGAAGCCGCTGCCCGCCCAGTAGCGCTCGAACACGATGTGCTCGTGCCGGCTCACGATGAGGGCGAGCGAGCCGTGCTCACCCGCATAGCGCGCTGCGAGCTCGAGCGCGGCGGCATCGAGCCGTTCGGTCTCGGGGCTCACGCGCGGTGCGGGGGGGCTGTTGCCTCCCGCGAGAAGCTCACGCGGGTGAAAGTGCTCGAGCATCGCCCGGTACACGCCGGGTGAGCGGCCGGCGAGTACGGCCAGCACCGCCACCGCGAGCACGATCGCGGCCAGCGGCCACGGCGGCCGTTTCCGGGGGCTCATCTGCATCTCGGCATTGGAACACAGTTGTCGTTCGGGAATCGGTTATTCTCGCGCCGATTCATGCTGGTGCTCACGGGGGTATGGATGCGATTGCGGCTGTTCGCACCGCGCTACTGGCTCACCTGGGCCGGCCTTGCGCTGCTGCGACTGCTGGCGCTTCTGCCTTTTCCCGCCATGGTGCGCCTCGGCCGCGGGCTCGGAGTCGTGCTGCGCCGCCTGCCGATCGGCTTCGCCAACACCGCCCGGCGCAATCTCGAGCTGTGTATGCCGGAGCTGTCGCAGCCGGCGCGCGCGCAGCTCCTCAAGGCGCATTTTGCGAGCCTCGGCATTGCGCTCCTCGAGATTCCCTTCACCTGGTGGGCGCGTCCCGAGCGCCTGGCGAAGCTCGTGCAGCTCGAGGGTACGGAGCACCTGCAGGCGGCGCTGGCACGCGGCCACGGTGCGATCGTCCTCACCGCCCATTTCACCTCGATGGAGATGGCGGGTCGGGCACTGGTCAGCGTGACTCCGGCCGGATTCCTCTACCGGCCGCCGAAGAACGAGGTCATCGCGTATGCCTTCGAGCGCTTTCGACGGCGTTACGGCGGCTACGGCATCCCGCGCGATGACATCCGTGCCTTCATCTCGGCGTTGCGGCGCAACGAGTGCGTCTGGTACGCGCCCGACCAGAGCTATCGCAAGAAAGGTGCGGAGATGGTGCCGCTGTTCGGCATTCCTGCGGCGAGCAACACGCTCACCTCGCGGTTTGCGCGTATGACCGGCGCGCCGGTGCTGCCGTATTTCTTCTACCGCTTACCCGGCACGCAGGGTTACCGCGGCGTGATCTACCCGCCACTCGAGAATTTTCCGAGCGACTGCCCGGCTGCCGATACCGCGCGCTTCTATCGCATGATCGAGGCGCAGGCGCGGCTGGTGCCGGAGCAGTACCTGTGGATTCACCGCCGCTTCAAGGGTCTGACCGCCGACTACCCGGACTATTACGGCCGCCACGCGCCGCGTCATTCGACTCCATGAGTCCCCGGCTGCGATGAGCGCCACCGCCGCTGCGAGCTGCGATCTGCTGGTCATCGGGGGCGGGATCAACGGCAGCGGGATCGCCCGCGACGCGGCCGGCCGCGGGCTGTCGGTGATCCTGTGCGAGCAGGACGATCTCGCCGCGCATACCTCCTCCGCCAGCACCGGATTGATCCATGGCGGGCTGCGTTACCTCGAGGAGATGCACTTCGCACTGGTACGCAAGGCGCTGCAGGAGCGCGAGCTGCTGATCGCCTCGGCCCCGCACATCATCCGCCCGCTGCGCTTCGTGATGCCGCACGCCGCGCACCTGCGGCCTGCCTGGATGATCCGCGCCGGATTGTTCCTCTACGATCATCTCGCCAGGCGCAAACGCCTGCCGGCCTCCGCGGCGATCGATCTGCGCACGCACGTCGCCGGTGGCCCGCTGCAGGCGCCCTACCGGCGCGGCTTCGTGTACTCGGATGGTCAGGTCGATGACGCCCGGCTGGTGGTGCTCAACGCGCTCGATGCGCAGCAGCGCGGTGCGGTAATCCTGACACAGACGCGCTGCGAGCGGCTGAGCGCGCGCGACGGACTATGGCACGCGCAGCTGCGCGGCGCGGGTGGAGCGCAGGAGGTGCGCGCCCGGGCGGTGGCGAACGCCGCCGGACCGTGGGTGAGCCGGGTGCTCGGCGCGGCGCTCCCCGGTCGTGCCCAGCACCAGGTTCGCCTGGTGCAGGGCAGCCACATCGTGGTGCCGCGCCTGTTCACGCACCGCTTTGCATACGTCTTCCAGAACGAGGACCGCCGCATCGTGTTCGCGATCCCGTACCAGCACGACTTCACGCTCATCGGCACGACCGACGTCGACTTTCAGGGCGATCCTGCGGCGGTGAGCAGCAGCGCCGCCGAGGTGAGCTACCTGTGCGCACTCGTCAACCGCTACTTCCGGCGTCAGATCGGACCGGGGGATGTGCGCTGGAGCTACTCCGGGGTACGCCCGTTGCTCCAGGACGAGTCGAGCGATCCGACACGCGTCACGCGTGACTATGCACTCGAGCTCGAGCGCCAACCGGCGCCGCTGCTGTCGATATTTGGCGGCAAGATCACCACCTACCGCCGCCTTGCGGAGGACGCGGTCAACCGCCTCGCGCCAGCGCTCGGGCTGGGTGCGGGACCCTGGACTGCGAGCGCCGTGTTGCCCGGCGGTGAGCTGCCGCGGGGCAGCTTCGCGGTGTTCCTGCGCACCCTGGTGAGGCGGTACCCCTGGCTTCCGGCGGGCCTGCGGCGGCGCTGTGCGCATGCCTATGGTGCCCGCATCGAGCGGGTGCTCGGCGAGGCGGCCTCACTCGGCGATCTCGGCGAGGAGATCCTGCCGCAACTCTACGAGCGCGAGGTCGAATATCTGTGCCGCGAGGAGTTTGCGCGGACCGCGACGGACATTCTCTGGAGACGCTCCAAGCTCGGCTTGCAGCTTGCCGGAGCGGATCCGGGCGCGCTCGAGCGCTGGCTGGCCCGGCACGCGGCCGGCCTCGCCACGACCGCGCCGCCGCGCGCCCGCGCGCTGTGATGCGCATCGCGTTTTTTGGATAAGCCCAGCCCGCGCGCCGCTGCGAGCGCAGCAGCCGTGCTAGCGTCGCACGCGGAGAGCTTGCCGCGGACGCGCCCATGTCGATACCCGACTCCGTGCTCGCCGCCATCATCGCGGGAACCGCGACGTTGTCGGCGTCGTTCGTACAGCTGCGCTCAGCGCTGCTGCGCGAAGCGGCGGGCCGCGCCTCCTCCGCTTCGCGCCGGCGCAACCGAATGCAGCTGCTCATCCTGCTCGCCATCATTGGCGCCGCGGGGGTGTGCGGCTTCGCGCTGTCGCAGTGGCTCACCGCGGGCGAGCGCGCTGCGCAGTCGGTCATGCAGCGCGAGCTCCAGGCGCGTGTCGCCGAGCTCGGCCACGCCGCGAGCGAGCTCGAGCAGACGCGCGGAAGCGAGCGCGGCGAGATCGAGAATGGCGTGCTGCGCCGGCTCGGCACCGACGGCATCGTGGTCATGGCGAGCGTGCCGGCCTGCCGTCCCCCCTCCCCGGCCAGTGCCTCGCCTGCGGGCGCGGCAGCTCCCACAACCGCCGCCGCGGCGCCAGCCGCAGCAACGGAAGTGGCGACGCCGGCGCGCCCGTGCACCGAAGCCGAGGCGAGCGCGGTAGCGCTGTGCGCCAGCATCCCGAGCAATGCCAGCGTGACGGAAGTGGCGCTCTTCAGTCGCACCGCTGATTCCAACGCCCCCTGGAGCGCCAGCCGCTATCTTCCGGGGCAGGAGTCGGGCGAGGCGCGCTTCGCTCCAACCTACTCCGAGAGCACACCCGAGGGTGGCGCACGGCAGGTGTGCCAGGAGTTCGCACACTGGTCGAGCGCTCATGCGCGCATCGTGCGGATGGTGGTGCGCTACTCACTTCCGGTCTGAGCTCACCGCGGCGGGGGGTACGCAGATGCCGTGGCGCGGCTGCGCGCCACGAACCGCGGGGAGATCGCGCTGGCGCATAATGGCCTCGCTAATGTCGAGCCTGCGAGGGGAGCTGTTGGTCACACCGCCGCGATCGTGGGCGCCTGCGCGCTCGACATCCCTGCTCGTCCTGCTGGCACTCGTACCTCTGTGGCTCATGGGTCTCTTCGGGCGCAGCCTGTGGACACCGGATGAGCCGCGCGAAGCGGACATCGCCTGGCGCATGAGCCTGCAGAGCGATCGCACGCTGCCGCACCTCGCCGCGGTGCCGTTTCTAGAGAAGCCACCGCTCACTTACTGGATCGCCGCGGCATCGATCGCCGTGTTCGGTGACTCCGCCGCTGCCGCCCGCGCCCCTGGGCTCGTCTATGCCGCGGTCGCAGCGCTGAGCGTCGCTGCGCTCGCGCTCGCCATGCAAAGGAGCCTTGCAGCGGCACTCGTCGCCTCGCTCGTCGCGATGAGTGCGCTCATCACTTTTCGCGTCAGCATTTGGCTGGCCCCCGATGCCTGCCTGTTGGCCGGCTGTGCGTTGGCACTCCTCGGGGTGTGGCGCGGGTATCGGGCCGCGCCCGGCCGCGCGAAGGCGGCGGGCTATGCGCTCATGCACCTCGGCGCCGCGATCGGCTTCATGGCCAAGAGTGCGCCCGCATGGCTCGTACCGGCGCTGGCCCTGCTGGCCATGATCGCCTGGGAGCGGCGCTGGCAGGAGCTGCGCCGATGGGAGCTGTATGCAGGCTTCGCGCTCGAAGCGCTCGTCATCGGGCCGTGGCTGCTGGCGCTGTTGCAGGAGCCCCATGCACGCGAGACGCTCGCCGCATTCTTCTGGCACAACCTTGCCGGGCGGTTCACCAAGGTCGCATCTCCTGCGGCGCTCGACTACACGAGCGGCCATCGCAACTTTCCAGGGAAATACCTCTTGGAGCTGCCGGCCTACCTGTTGCCCTGGACCCTCATTGTGCTCACGGCCCTGCTGCGAGCCTGGCGGGAGCTGCGCGCGCCCGCGCCCGAGGCCACGGCCTGGCGCTTTGCGCTCTGTTGCAGCGTGCCCTTCATCGCCGTGCTGTCGCTCGCCGCCACCGCGCGCGATGTGTACGCGGCCCCCGCGATGCTCGGCTTCGGTCTGCTGGCGGCGCTGTGGGCCGAAGCGGCACAGCGTTCCACCGGTTCGATCGACCGCCTTGCGCTGCGGCTCAGCCGGGCGCTGATCGCTCTGGTGGCGTGGATGTTTGCCGGCGCCATCGTGGTCCTGGCGCTGGCCGGCGAGGCGCGCTGGCCGCAGAGTGCGGTGCTGGCGCTCGCGGTCATCGGCGCCTCGCATCTCGCCTTATCGTTCGCCGCACGCGCCGCGCGCGCCGGCGACGTTGTGCGCAGCCTCACCTGGTGCTATGGCGGCTACGCCGCTGCGGTGTGCCTCGCGGCGCTCGTGGTGTTCCCGATCATCGACCGCTGGCAGGATCTGCCCGCTCTGGCCCGGCGCATCCAGGCAGACACGCTCGGGGAGCCCCTGGCGCTGCTCGATCCCGATGAGACGACGATCGCGATGCTCGATCGCGGATTGCAGACCCGCTTCACGGTGCTCGCCACGGCTCGAGCGGACACGGCGGCGACCGCGGCACCGACCTCGAGCGCGCCGCGGGTCATCACCGGATGGTTCCGCACCGAAGGCTCGTCGGCGCGGGTGCTCGTGTTACTTCCCGGCCATGCGCGTGGCGCACTGACGCAGTGGCTCACGCACTTCATCAGCTTCGCCCCGCTCGGGGACGGGCTGGCGGGCGAGCTCACTGCCCGCGGCAGCGCCGCGCTCGTGCAGCGTTACGAGCTGCCCCAGGGGCGCCGCTACGCGCTGCTCGGACCCCCGCCGTGACCCGACCTCCGGCCCGCCACACGGAAGCCAGAATGCCTCACACTGCAAACCACCTCGCGCGCAACCTGCGCAACCGCCACATTCAGCTGATTGCCCTCGGTGGCACGATCGGCGTCGGTCTGTTCCTCGGCTCCGCCAAGGCCATCCACGAGGCGGGGCCCGGACTGCTGCTCGCCTACGCGGTCGGCGGAGTGGCGATCTTCTTCATCATGCGCGCGCTCGGAGAGCTGCTCACCTATCGGCCCGTGGCGGGTTCCTTCGCCACCTATGCGGAAGAGTTCTGTGGACCGCTGCCGGGATTCATCACCGGTTGGTCCTACTGGTTCGCCTGGGTGGTGACGGTGATGGCGGAGATCACTGCCATCGGCATCTACGTCGATTTCTGGCTGCCGCAGGTGCCGCAGTGGCTGCCGCCGCTCGTGGCGCTGCTCGTGCTGTACGGCGCGAACCTGTTGGCCGTACGGGTGTTCGGTGAGCTCGAGTTCTGGTTCGCGCTCATCAAGGTCGTCACCATCGTGGCACTGATCCTCGCCGGTCTGTTCGTGATCTTCTTCCATGTCGGCACGCTGGGAGCGACCGCGCGTTTCTCCAACCTGTGGTCTCACGGCGGCTTGCTGCCGGGCGGGATGATCGCGGTGCTGCTGACGCTGCAGATCGTGATGTTCGCGTACGAGGGAGTGGAGCTCATCGGAGTGACGGCGGGTGAGGCCGCTGATCCGGCGGTGGTGTTGCCGCGCGCTACCAACGGCATCATCGCCCGCATCCTGATCTTTTACCTGGGGGCGCTGCTCATCATCATGTCGCTCGTGCCCTGGACGGAGCTCGATCCGAAGGTGAGTCCGTTCGTCGCCGTGTTTGGCAAGCTCGGAGTGCCGGGCGCAGCCAGCATCATCAACCTGGTGGTCATCACGGCGGCCGCCTCCTCCTGCAACAGCGGCCTCTTCAGCACCGGCCGCATGCTGTGGACGCTGGCGCAACGCGGCCAGGCCCCGCGGGCGTTCGCCACCTTGAGTGCGCAGCAGGTCCCGGCTGCCGGCATCCACGCCTCCGCCGCGGTGATGCTGATCGGCGTCGCGCTCAACTACCTCGTGCCCGAACGCGTCTTCACCATCGTCACCAGCGTCGCGCTCGTCGGCACGCTGTGGACCTGGGCAATCATTCTGGTATCGCACGCCAACTATCGCCGCGCGGTATCCGCCGGGCGAGTGCCGGCGGCTCCGTTCCGCATGCCCGGGGCCCCGTTCGTCAATTGGCTGGTGCTGGCGTTCCTGCTGCTGGTCGCGGTGCTGCTGGCGAGCCGCCCCGATACCCGCGTCGCTCTCTACGTCGCGCCGTTGTGGTTCGGAGTGCTGCTCGCCGGTTACACCGTGCTGCGCCGACGGAATGCGCTCGTCCCTCGCGCCTAGCCCGGCGCTTCGCCTCCACCGACCAGACCGCCACCATCGACGACCAGCGTCTGCCCGGTGATGAAATTGCCGGCACGCGAAGCGAGCATGACGGCGATGCCCGCGACATCGTCGGGCTCACCGATGCGCCGCAGCGGATAGCGCCGTGCCAGTGCGGCCTCACGCTGCGGATCCGCCCAGAGCGCTTTGGCGAAGTGCGTACGGATCACTCCCGGCGCGATGCAGTTGATGCGGATGTTGTGGACTCCCCACTCCACCGCGAGATTGCGCGCGAGCTGCATGTCCGCGGCCTTCGAGATCGCGTATGCCCCCAGCAGGCTCGTGCCATAGAAGCCCGCTACCGAGGAGATGATGATGACAGCACCGTCCTTGCGCTCGGCCATGCCGGGCAGCGTGAGATTGCACAACCAGATATTGCTGTAGAGGTTGGTGTGGATCACCTTCTCGAGCGCGTCGTCCTTGATCGAGATCGAGGGACCGAAATGCGGGTTGGTCGCGGCGTTGCACACGAGAACATCGATGCGGCCCCAGCGCGCGATGGTTGCGTCGACCAGCCCCTTGAGCTCGTCCTTGTGCCCGACGTGAGCCGCGTGTGCCATGGCCGTACCCCCGGCCGCGGTAATCTCGGCGACCACCGCCGCGCAGCTCTCGGCCTTGCGGCTCGAGATCACGACGCGTGCGCCATGCAGTGCCATCTGCATGGCGATGGCCTTGCCGATGCCGCGGCTCGAGCCGGTAACGAGGGCGACTTTGCCCGAGAGGTCGAACATGCTCATGAGCGGATCTCCAACTCAGCAGCATTGCCGCCGAGCCTGTGTCCGAAGCATTGTAGCCTCATGCATACAGTGCGGTGCGCCGGATCGCACTGAATGGACGTGCCCACGATGCACCCTGCACGATGCATGCGTGCGGGTGCTCGCTCACATCAGGAAGCTCGATGACTGCTTCGGCCAGTTTCTGGTGCGCGTGGTGTGTGTGTGCGGTGTCTGCCGTGAGATAGAGCCCGAGACGCTGGCTCGCTTCGTCGGTTGGTCGACGACGCTCCAGACGCTCGCGCGGCGCTTGCGTTGCTCGCATTGTGGAAAGCGGGCCAGCGAGGTCGTCGCGGTCGCCCGACCGAGGCCGCGCGGGGTGCCGAAGAATCCACATTGATGCTCGGTGGGCGACGGTCGGCCCGCAGCCGCGCAACCCTCACGACACGAGGGCGACCCTCACGATACGGCGTCGCTGCTCTGGGCCACATCCTCGAGCCCGAGCATCAGGCGATTGTCGTAGTTGCGTCTCACCAGACGCGCGGGATTGCCGAGACACAGGACTCCCGCGGGAATGTCACCCTGGATCACGCTGGCCGCACCTACGGTCGCGTCCGAACCGATGCGGTGCGAGCCGACGATCTGGGCATGCACTCCTATCCAGACCCGATCGCCGATGACGGGTCCGGGCCCGGTTGCGGCGGGGCCGATATGGGTGAAGTGGCCGATGGAGCAGTCTGCACCTATACGGCAGCCGCGCACCTGGACGTCACCGAAGTGGCCAATGTAGAACCCCGGGCCGATGTCAGCCGACAGCTCGAGCCGGATGTCATACGCCACCCGCACGCAGCGGCTCAGCAGATAGTAGATCGGCCAGAGGACCGGCAGCACCGGCCAAAGGTAAGGCCGGCGTGCCGCCCGCAGCAGCCAGCGGCCGAGCCGATAAGCGAACAGTGCCTGCAATCCGTAGCTGTCGACAAACAGGCGTGCGACGCTGCTCGGCCCGCGATCGATGTTTCCAAGGCGACGGACATCCGCGATGAAGCAGGCTGTCATGAGCTCGCCGCCCCGAGGTCGGGAACGGTGCTCAACGAGCATCGCAATTCGCGATTGTCGTAGTTGGTGCGCACGATGCGGGCTGGGTTGCCTTGCACGACCGCACGAGGCGGAACGTTGAAGGTGACCACCGAACCCGGCAGGACCGTCGCACCGTCTCCGACCGTCAATGGACCTGCTATGACGCAATCCGGCCCGATCCAGACGTCCTTGCCGATCGTGGGCCGGCCCGCTTCGCCCCCCGCCACCCGTTGGCCGAGCGTGGTGTGATCATGGATCAGGGAGCCTGTCCCGACGCTCAAAGCCCCGCAGAAAATATAACCCTGGTTCGACAGGTACACTGCGCCCGAAATGTCGCAGTCCTCGGCAAGCTGTGCGCGGCAATAGAGCACGTTGAAGCCGACAGCGAAGCTCTTGCACAGTCGCGCGATCAACCACACGGGACTGCGCACGTTGTGATGGCGCAGGCAAAAATGCGCAATCCGATGCGAGGTGAGCATCCACAGTCCGCGACTGCTCACAATCGTCCAGGCGAGGCGGCCGGCGCCGCCATCGGCTCGCGGCCCGAGGCTCGCATAGAAGCGGGCGTCCACCACGAATTGCGCAGCGAGCCGATGGAGAGCTTGCGCAGCCGTCACCGGGGGCGAGTTCAGGGCGTCTGCCTGAGTCATCGACGCTGCATCGCTGGTGATTTTCACGTAGCCGATCTGCGGATACGTTAGCGATGTTCTGCAGATCTCCGGCCGCGAAGCGACATAATCCGCCGGCTCATGCAGAGCATTGCGGCGAGGTGAGAGCTATCGCAAGATCCTGCAGATCCGGATTGATCGAAGCCTTGCAGCTTCCTGACGAGCCTCGACCTCCCTGCGAGCCGTCACCAATATCTGGAGCCGGCGACGGGGCTGGAAGCGGTGGCGAGAATCAAGAAGGCGCAGCTACTCCAGCGGAACTCTGATGCGTTCGCGCACTCGCCACGTAGAGGTTCAGTCGGAAGCGACGGTCCGCAGCTTTTCCAATGCGTCGAGTGCTGCGGTTATCCAGCGCATATCCGCATAGCCCAGCGACATCTGAACGGTGTAAGCGCGCAGGTCACTCGCTTCTGTAGCATGTCCGGTTTCATACCGATGGCGGATGCCTCGGAGGGTGCGGATTGCTTGCTCCAAGCCTTTGTCCATGTCTTGCACGGCGTCCCTTGGTTTGTGATGGCCTGCGATCGGCCTATGTCGCGGGCACCGGCCCCGCAGTCCAACGTGTGATTATTTTGACCGGCGTCGCCCGCGAAGAATGGCGACCGTACCTGCCACGATCACCAGCGCGGAGCCCGCTATAGTCCAGTCAATTTCTGGCGCCGAGTGAATAGGCGATGGGGGTGGCGGTGGAGCCGGCGCTGCGACGCTCAGCGAGACTCGCGCACAGACGCATAGCAGCAACGCGACCCATGGGACAGGCTTCATGTTCTTGTTACCGCTTACTTCCTTGTCGTCGGTCGGCAACTTACCAACCGTTAGAGCGGATGTCACGCGGCATTGCAGCGAGCCGCGGCTCTATACGTTAGCGCGGCTCGCAGGACCGCGAGTCGAGATCCGTAGCTGGCAGGCCATTTGAACTGGCAGGCCATTTGAAACGGCCGCGTTACCCAGCCTCGTCGTACCCCATGAGATTTCTTCGATCGGCTCAGCTCCGGGGCCGGGGGCATAGGCATGCGAGGCACGTGCGCGCGCCATGCGCATGATCCATGCGCATGATCCATGCGCATGCCCCAAAGGCGAGAGCCAACTGTGCGCCTCTGAGTTGCTCGAAGCACCTCCAGACCACTCCGGAAAGATTGCTTGCGGGCTGCACGCCCGCTCGTCCCTCGCTAGCGCTCGGGACCGACACGCGCGGCGCGTGCCGTCCAACCTGGCTCGAAGACTCGCCAAGTTGTCGAACTCCCGCGCC
>DATKMV010000061.1:0-170722 GCA_035541695.1 Steroidobacteraceae bacterium | reverse complement strand
GGGGTGTCCGCGAAGAGCGCTTCGACGTCCACCGAATCGAACCGATACGGGTGGTGGCAGAACTCGCACGTGACCGTCACTGCACCCTGCTCCCGCAGCACATCCCGCACTTCCTCCGGGCCGAGAGCGCGCAAGAGCCCGGCCACGCGGCCTTCGCTGCAGCGGCACTCGAAGCGAACGGGGGCGGCGCGGAAGAGCCGCAGGTCGTGCTCGGGGAATCCCTGCGCCAGAAGCTCCTCGATGCGCTGCCCGCGCAGCCCCTGGTGCCTGCCGAGGCGCGCGATGCCGCGCTGCGCACCGAGCCAGGTCTCCTCCAGCGCGCTCGAATCGAAGCTGCCCTCCTCCGCGGCCTCAGGCAGCTTCTGCAACAGCATGCCCGCGCCATGCTCGCCGTCGGCCGCCAACAGGACGCGGGTCGGCAGCTGCTCGGAGGAAGCGAAGTAAGCTTCGAGTGACTCGGCGAGCGAAGCGCCCGAGAGCGGCACGATGCCCTGGTAACGCAGGCTCTTCTCATCGGCCTCGACGGTCACCGTGATGAGGCCCGACTCGCCTACGAGACGTCGAAAGAGCGACGCGCCGCGGGCGCCATCGCCGTGAGCCGCCGCGAGCTCGCCGACCGCCACCTCATCGCAACGGGCAACCGCGCGGACGCGGAAATCGTGCGTGCACTGCGCGACCAGCAGGCTCACCAGGCCGTTGCCCTGCAGCTGAAAGGTGAGGGTGCCGCGGAACTTCAGCGTCGCCGCCAGCAGCACCGACGCGACCACCGCCTGGCCGAGAAGCTCCGTGACCTGCGGTGGATAGGTGGCGTGCGCGCGCAGCGCGCGCCACGCGCTCTCGAGATGCACCCAGTGCCCGCGCACCGGCTGATTCTCGAAAATGAAGCGACGTACCTGGTCCTGAGTGCCGGCAGCTGGGGTATTCATGTGCTCGCAGCATTGGGGCGCCGGGCGCCAACTCAACCTGCCGTGAAAGCTCTCAGCCGCGAAGCTTCTCGCGCAGCAGCTCGTTGAGCTGAGCCGGATTGGCCTTGCCGCCGGTGGCTTTCATAACCTGGCCAACGAAAAAGCCGAACAGCTTGTCCTTGCCCGCGCGGTATTCGGCGAGCTGCGCCGGGTTCTTCGCCATCACCTCATCGATGACGCGGCCGATGGCGCCGCTGTCGGTGATCTGCCGCAGTCCCTTCGATTCGATGACCTGGTCCGCGCTCGAGCCCTCCGACCACATGAGCTCGAAGACCTCCTTGGCGATCTTGCCGGAGATGGTGCCATCGTGGATTCGGCGCAGCAGCTCACCGAGCCGCTCGGCAGGGACCCGCATGTCGCTCACCTCGAGCGCTTCCCGGTTGAGTGCCGCCGCCAGCTCACCGGTCGCCCAGTTGGCCGCGAGCTTCGGATCTTCCGGCGCTGTCCTCACCAGCTCCTCGTAGTACGCGGCGAGCTCGCGACTCGAGCTCAGCACGCCGGCATCGTAGGCGGAGAGGCCGTACTCCCTCGCGAAGCGCGCCGCCTTCTCATCCGGCAGCTCCGGCAGCGTCGCTCGCACCGACTCGATCAGCGCCGCGTCCACCTTCAGTGGCAGCAGATCCGGATCGGGGAAGTAGCGGTAGTCGTTGGCTTCCTCCTTGGAGCGCATGGAGCGCGTCTCGCCCTTTTCGGCATCGTACAGCCGTGTCTCCTGGATGACCGGCCGGCCGGACTCGAGCAACTCGATCTGACGCGCCACCTCGAAATTGATGGCGCGCTCGACGAAGCGGAAGGAGTTGAGGTTCTTGATCTCCGCGCGCGTGCCGAACTTGTGCGCGCCACGCGTGCGCACCGACACGTTGGCATCGCAGCGGAAGGAGCCTTCCTGCATGTTGCCGTCGCAGATCTCGAGATAACGCACCAGGGTGTGCATCTTCTTCATATAGGCGACCGCCTCCTTGGCCGAGCGCATGTCGGGCTCGGAGACGATCTCGACGAGCGGCGTGCCGGCGCGGTTGAGGTCGATGCCGGTCATTCCCGGCAGCCCCTCGTGCAACGACTTGCCCGCGTCCTCCTCCAGGTGGGCGCGCGTGATGCCGATGCGCTTCACCTCGCCCTGCTCGAGCAGGATCTCGAGCGAGCCGTCGCTCACCACCGGCAGCTCGTACTGGCTGATCTGATACCCCTTCGGGAGATCCGGATAGAAATAGTTCTTGCGGGCAAATACCGAGAGCGGAGCGATGCGCGCGCCGATAGCCAGGCCGAGCTTGACCACCATACGCACGGCCTCGCCGTTCAGCACCGGCAGCACGCCGGGGTAGCCGAGGTCGACCAGATTCGCCTGGGTATTGGGAGCGGCGCCATACGCAGTCGCCGACCCCGAGAAAATCTTCGATCGGGTCGCGAGCTGGGCGTGAATCTCGAGCCCGATGACCGTTTCCCACTCGCTCATGCGTAGCCCTTGGGTACCTGCGAGTGCCAGTCGGTGGCACGCTGAAAGGCGTGCGCGACCGTGAGCACCCGCGGCTCGCTGAAATGGGGCCCGACGATTTGCAGGCCGACCGGAAGCCCGCCCACGAAACCGCACGGCACGGAGATGGCGGGCAGCCCGGCCAGGTTGGCGCCGATCGTGTAGATGTCGTTCAGGTACATGGTGATCGGGTCGGAGGTCTTCGCCCCGATCGGGAACGCCGGCGTCGGCGTCGTCGGTCCGATGAGCACGTCGACGCTCTCGAACGCGCGGATGAAGTCCGCGTTGATGAGGGCACGCACGCGCTGCGCCTTGAGGTAGTAGGCGTCGTAGTAGCCCGCGGACAGCACGTAGGTGCCCGTCATGATGCGCCGCTTCACCTCGGCGCCGAAACCTTCGCCGCGGGAGCGCCGGTACATGTCGTTCAGGTCCCGCGGCTTCTCGCAGCGGTGCCCGAAGCGCACGCCGTCATAGCGCGCCAGGTTCGAGGAAGCTTCGGCCGGCGCGACGACGTAGTAGACTGGCACGGACATCGGCAGATTCGGCAGGCTCACCGGGCGCACCTTGGCACCGAGGCCCTCGAGCACCCGCAGCCCCTCGCGTACGCAGCGCTCGTTGTCGGCATCGAGTCCCTTGTCGAAGAACTCCGCCAGCAGCCCGATCCGCAGCCCGGCGATCGGCTCCTCGAGCGCCGCCACGTAATCGGGCACCGGGGTATCGACACTCGTGGAGTCGCGCGGATCGAACCCGGCCATCTCGCGCAGCAAGAGCGCGGCATCGGCGGCGCTGGCGCTCAGCGTCCCGCCCTGATCGAGGCTCGAGGCGAAGGCGATCATGCCGTAGCGCGATACCCGCCCGTAGGTGGGCTTCATGCCGGTGATGCCGCACAGCGCTGCCGGCTGGCGGATGGAGCCGCCCGTGTCGGTGGCGGTCGCCGCCGGGACCAGGCGCGCCGCTACCGCGGCCGCCGAGCCCCCGGAGGAACCACCCGGCACGAGCTGCGGATTCCATGGGTTGCGCACCGGTCCATAGAAGCTCGTCTCGTTGGAGGAGCCCATGGCGAACTCGTCCATGTTGGTCTTGCCGAGCATGACTGCGCCCGCCTGCCTGAGGCGCGCGACCACGGTCGCATCGTAGGGTGAGACGAAGTTATCGAGCATGCGCGAGCCGCAGGTGGTGCGCACGCCCTCGGTACAGAAAATGTCCTTGTGGGCGATGGGCACGCCTGTGAGGGGCCCGCCGCCGCCGGCGGCGAGGGTGCGATCAGCGGCGCGCGCCGCCTCGAGCGCCTCGCTGCCGGTCACCGATATGAACGCGTTCAGCGAGGGTTGGCTCTTCTCGATGCGTGCCAGCAGGTCGGCGACCAGCTCGACGCTGGAGAAGCTGCGGCGACGCAGGCCATCGGCGAGCTGCGTCAGTGTGCGCAGGTGCAGAGCGCTCACGCCTCACCTCACTCGATGACCTTCGGAACCAGGTACAGTCCCGCCGCGGTGCTCGGCGCGTTCTGCTGGTAGCGCTCGTGGCGGTCGCCCTCGGTGACCTCATCCGCGCGCAGCCGCTGCGTGAGTCCCGGCAGCGGGTGCGCCATCGGGGTGACCTCGGTGGTATCGGTGCGCTCGAGCGCACCGACGAACTCGAGGATGCTGGAGAGGCTCTCCTGGTACAGGGATACCTCCTCGGCTGTGAGCTCGAGCCGCGCCAATGTGGCGATGCTCGCGATCTGCTCGCGTGTGAGAGCCATGGGAGCGCGCGGGAGAACTGAGAAAACCAGCCCAAAATCATACATGTTGCCTTGCTGAATGTCCCCTCGGTTGCTAGATTAGCCGCCGTTTTCAGGTCGCCTCCCCCTGGCTCATTTTTCCGGTCGCTTCATGCTCAAACGCTTGCGCGGTTACTTCTCCAGCGATCTCTCGATCGATCTGGGTACGGCGAACACTCTTATTTATGTGCGCGATAAGGGCATCGTGCTGAACGAGCCCTCGGTGGTCGCCGTGCAGGACGAGCCGACGCGCGGCGGCAAGGTGATCGTGGCGGTGGGTTCGGAGGCGAAGAGCATGCTCGGACGCACCCCGGGACACATCACGGCGGTGCGGCCCATGAAGGACGGAGTGATCGCCGACTTCACCTATACGGAGAAGATGCTGCAGTTCTTCATCAACAAGGTGCACGGCAACCGCACGCTCAAACCCTCACCCCGAGTGCTGGTGTGCGTGCCGTTCGGCTCGACGCAGGTCGAGCGGCGCGCGATCCGCGAGTCCGCCGAAGGTGCCGGTGCACGCAACGTCGCGATCGTGAGCGAGCCGATGGCGGCCGCGGTGGGTGCGGGCCTGCCGGTGCACGAGGCGCGAGGCTCGATGGTGCTCGACATCGGCGGCGGCACCTCCGAGGTGGCGGTGCTGTCGCTGAACGGGGTGGTGTACGCCAACTCCGCGCGCATCGGCGGCGATCGCTTCGATGAGGCGATCATGAACTACGTGCGCCGCAACTACGGCATCCTGATCGGTGAGGCCACCAGCGAGCGGATCAAGATCGAGATCGGATCCGCTTACCCGGGACAGCAGGTGCGCGAGCTCTCGGTGAAGGGCCGCAACCTTTCCGAAGGCGTGCCGCGCAGCTTCACCCTGAACAGCAACGAGATCCTCGAGGCTCTGCAGGAGCCGCTGCAAAGCATCGTGAGCGCGGTCAAGCAGGCACTCGAGCAGACCCCGCCCGAGCTCGGCGCGGACGTCGCCGAGCGGGGCATCGTGCTCACGGGCGGCGGCGCGCTGCTGCGCGACATCGACAAGCTCCTCACGGAGGAAACGGGCTTGCCGGTCGTCGTAGCGGACGATCCCCTGACCTGCGTCGCGCGCGGCGGCGGGCGCATCCTCGAGCTGATGGACGAGCTGGGCCCCGGACACTTCGGGCTCGAGTAGCGCAAGGAGCGCGCGGGTTCGCTCAAGTGGCAGCGTTCGGTACAGGAGCCGCCAGGCCGCTCTCGGGGCGGGGCGGCTCGCCCGGCTTTCGATTCACGCTGTACGCCCTGCTGTCGCTGATCATGATGTACCTCGACCAGCGGGCGCACTACCTCGAGCAGGTACGCTACGTGCTGCAGGCCGCGGCCTATCCGCTGCAGCTCGCCCTCAATTCTCCGCCGGCGGCATGGCGCTGGCTGCAGGAGAGTTTTCGCAGCCGCGAGGCGCTGCAGGCCGAGAACGCACGCCTGCGCTCGAGCGCCCGTGATCTCCAGCTGCGGGCCATGCGCTATGAGGCACTCGCGCGGGAGAACGGCGAGCTGCGCGGGCTGCGCGAGGCGCTGCCGCCGGTCGCCGATCGCTGGCTGGCGGCGGAGATCGTCAACATCCAGCTGAGCACCCTGCGGCAGCGGCTGCTGCTCAACCGCGGCGCCGCCAACGGCGTGTTCAAGGGCCAGGCGGTGCTCGATGACAAGGGCCTCATCGGCCAGACCACCCACGTCGGCCCCTGGAGTGCCGAGGTCATTCTCATCACCGATCCCGAGCACGCGGTGCCCGTGCTGGTCGAGCGCACCGGGCTGCGCACCATCGCGGTGGGTGCCGGTGACAGCACTTCGCTCGCGCTGCCGTACCTGCCCGGCAACGCCGACATCCGCAGCGGCGACCTGCTGGTGTCATCCGGCCTCGGCGGCGTTTTCCCCGAGGGTTATCCGGTGGCGCGCGTCACCGAGGTGCACCGCGACGCCGTGCAGCCCCTCGCCCAGGTACGCGCCGCGCCCCTTGCGCACGTCGACAGCGACTCGGAGGTGATGCTGGTCTGGTTCCGCGCCGATCACCCGGCCGCGCCCGCCCCATCCGCGAGCCTGGGCGGCGAGCTCCGGAGCGGCAACCCCGCGATGCAGCCCCAGCCCGCGGCGCCGAAGAGTCACGCTCCAACCCAGTCAGCTCCCGCTGCGCCCGCAGCCCCGGGATCCGCGCCTCACAGCGAGCCGGCGCCGCACGGCGAGCCGGCGCCGCACGGTGAGCCGGCGCCGCGCAGTGAGCCGGCGCCGCGCAGTGAGCCGGCGCCGCACGAGCCCGCCTCACCTCTGCCGGCGCAGGAAACCGCGTCCGCGCCATCAAAGGCACCGCCGGCGAGTGCGCGCGCCATCGAGACCGCGCCGAATGGAACCGCGGCACGCGGGCAGGATCCGCAATGACCGTCGACTCGCGCACGCGGCTCCTGCTCGCGGCGCTCGTGGCGCTGATTCTCACGGTGCTGCCGCTGCCGCGCTGGCTCGATGTGTTTCGCCCCGCGTTCCTCGTGCTGACGGTGCTCTACTGGTCGGTGAACGCGCCGCGCGCGGGCGGCCTCGCGATCGGATTCTTCGCCGGGCTCATGCTGGATGTCTTCCAGGGGCCGGTGCTCGGTGAGCACGCGCTCGCGCTCTCACTCATCACCTATATCGCCGTCCGCGAGCACCAGCGGATCCGCTCGAAGCCCGCCATCCAGCAGGCGCTCATCGTGTTCGCCGCGCTCATCCTGTACGAGGTGGTGCTGTTCATGATCGACGGCTGGACCGGACACCCGGTCACGAGCCCCCTGCGCTTCGTCCATACGCTGAGCGGTGCTCTCATCTGGCCCCCGGCGGCCGCGATTCTCAGTTACGGCGCGGGCCATCGGCTGTGAGCGCGCGCCCACACCCGGTCTCGCCCTGAGGCGCTGCGATGCCGGCGGTACGCATCAAGGATCACTGGCGCGAGCAGCGGCTCTTCGATCAGCGCGCGCTCGTGTGCGCCGCGATCATCGGACTCGCTACCGTCGCGCTCATCGTGCGCCTCTTCATACTGCAGGTGACGCGGCACGACTACTACGCCGATCTCTCTCAGGGCAACCGGGTGCGCACCGAGCCCATTCCCGCCGCGCGCGGGCTGATTCTCGATCGCCACGGCGAGCTGATCGCCGGCAGCCAGCCCGCGTACCAGCTCGAGCTCGTGCCCGAGGAAGTCCCCGACATCGATGTCACGCTCGACGGGCTGGTGGACCTCAAGCTGATCCGCGCCGAGGATGTGGATGAGATCGAGCGCACCATCGATTCGAGCCGCACCTTCGATTCCGTGCCGATCCGCCTGCGCATGTCGGACGAGGACGTGGCGCGCTTCGCCGTGCATCGCTTCGAGTTTCGCGGTGTCGATATCAAGACCCGTCAGACACGCTGGTATCCCAACGGCGATCTCGCGGTGCACGCTCTCGGCTACGTCGGTGCGATCAGCGAGCAGGATCTCAAGCACATCGATCGCTCGGCGTACGCCGGCACCTCGCTCATCGGCAAGCTCGGTGTCGAGAGCGCCTACGAGCAGCAGCTGCATGGCGTAAACGGCTCGCGCGAGGTGCTCGTCAACGCGCAGGGTCGCTCGGTGGAGCGTCAGGGCGCGTTCGTGCCGAAGCTCCACAGCAAGGCGCCCGTGGCGGGCGAGGAGCTGGAGCTGTCGATCGACCTCAAACTCCAGCGCATCGCCGAGGCCGCGCTGGCCGGGCACCGCGGCGCGGTGGTGGCGCTCGATCCAGGCAATGGCGACGTACTCGCCCTCGCCAGCCTCCCGGGATTCGATCCGACTCTGTTCGCTCAGGGCATCACCGCCGCCGAGTACCGCAGACTGGCGGATGACATCGATAAGCCGCTCTTCAATCGCGCGCTGCGCGGCACCTATCCCTCCGGCTCGACCATCAAGCCGGTCCTCGGGCTCGCGGCGCTCACCGACCACACCATCGAGGCCTACACCAAGGTGTTCTGCAACGCCGAGTTCTACCTTCCGGGCAGCCGCCACGTGTGGCGTGCCGACAAGGGCGAGCCGCGCGGCTGGCTCGACCTTCCGGAGGCGATCTCGCGCTCCTCCGATGTCTACTTCTACCGGCTCGCCTCGACGCTCGGAATCGACCGTATGGCGGCGTTCCTCGAGCCCTTCGGCTACGGCCAGCTCACGGGCATCGACATCAGCGGTGAGAAGCCGGGCCTGCTCCCGACCCCCGAGTGGAAGCGCAAGGCGTTCAAGCGGCCGGAGGACAAGGTCTGGTTCCCCGGCGAGACCGTCAACATAGGCATCGGGCAGGGCTATCTGCTCGTGACGCCGCTGCAGCTCGCGCACATCGCGGGAATCCTGGCCGAGCGCGGCCGCAACTTTCGCCCGCGTTTGGTGAGGGGCCTGCGCGACGCGGCCGGGCGCGTGCAGTGGCTCGCCCCGGTCGAGCAGGCACCGATCAAGGGCGTGTCCGCCCAGGATTGGACCGTCGTGATTGATGCGATGGTCGGCACCACGCACTGCGCCCGCTATTGCGGCACCGCCTGGGTCGCTTTCAAGGGAGCGGCGTACGAGGCGGCGGGCAAGACCGGAACAGCCCAGGTGTACACGGTGGCACAGACGGCGAAATACGACGCCGCGACCGTTCCGGAGCGGCTGCGCGACCATGCATGGTTCATCGCCTTCGCGCCGGCGGACGCGCCGCGCATCGCGGTGGCGGTGCTGGTCGAGAATGCCGGCTTCGGATCGATGAGCGCAGCGCCGGTGGCGCGCAAGCTGCTCGACGCCTACCTGCTCGGCCCGGATGGCAGACTGAAGCCGCCGACGCCCGAGGTCGCAGCGCCGCGCCTGCCGGCACCGGGCACACCCGATGTGGGCAGCGCGAGCCCGCCCAAACCGCCGGCATGATCTACGAAGAAGTCACCTCGGGGTCACGCACCCGTCGCACCCTCACGGGTGCTGCACGGGTGCTGATGGAGCTGCGCATCGATGGCCCGCTGGTGGTCGGTCTGTCGCTGATCGCGGCGTATGGTCTGGTGGTGCTCTACAGCGCCTCGGGCCAGAGCCTGCCCACGTTGCTGCGCACCGTGGCGCGGCTGGTGCTCGGCGCGATCGCCATGCTGCTGCTCGCGCGCATCAACCCCAATTTCCTGCGCCGCTCGACTCCGTGGGTGTATGCGACCGGCTGTGTGCTGCTGCTCATCGTCGCCGCGATCGGACACGTCGGCATGGGAGCGCAACGCTGGCTGAATCTCGGCCTGTTCCGCTTCCAGCCCTCGGAGCTCATGAAGCTCGCCGTGCCGATGATGTGCGCGTGGTACCTGCACGAGCGCCCGCTGCCGCCCTCGCTTCCCGCGCTGATCGCCATGGCGGCCCTGATCCTCGTGCCGGTCGCGCTCGTCGCGATGCAGCCGGACCTCGGTACGGCAGCGCTCATCGCGGTCGCCGGTGCGCTCGTCATCGTGCTCGCGGGGCTGCCGGTGCGGGTGATGGCCGGGCTCATGGCGCTTGCAGCGGCCGGCGCCTGGGTCGGCTGGGGCTTCATGCACGACTACCAGCGCAAGCGCGTGCTCACTTTCCTCAACCCGCAGACCGACCCGCTCGGCGCGGGTTACCACATCATCCAGTCACAGATCGCGATCGGCTCGGGCGGCGTGTTCGGCAAGGGCTGGATGAACGGCAGCCAGGCCCAGCTCGAATTCCTCCCGGAGCGCTCGACCGATTTCATCTTCGCGGTGATCGGTGAGGAGTTCGGACTGCTCGGCCTGCTGCTGCTGCTGCTGCTCTACCTGTTCGTCGTCGGCCGGGCCATCTACCTTGCGACGCAGACCCAGGACACCTTCGCGCGGCTGCTCGCCGGGAGCCTCGCGCTCACGTTCTTCGTGTACGTATTCATCAATGCGGGCATGGTCACCGGGCTCCTGCCGGTGGTCGGCGTGCCGCTGCCGCTCGTGAGCTACGGCGGCAGCTCCGTCGTGACGCTGCTGGCGGGCTTCGGTATTCTGATGGCGCTCTATTCCAGGCGAAAACTCATCGGATCCTAGTTGAACAGCTACCGCTTGCCGCTGCTTGCACTGCTCGCCTGTGTGCCTGCGCTCGCGCAGCCGGCCCAGCCGCCGGCGGCCGGCTTCGACCTGCATCGGCCCGAGATCGTCGCATTCATCAACGAGGTCACCGAGCACGATGGCCTCAAGCGCAGTGAAGTGCGGCGGCTGCTGAAGCAGGCGCGGCCGCAGCCGAAGATCATCGACATGATGAACCGCCCGATCGAGAAGGTCGCGCCCTGGTGGGAATATCGCGAGCACTTCGTGAACGGCGAGCGCGTGAGCGATGGCGCCCAGTTCTGGACCGAGCACCGCGCGACGCTCGAGCGCGTCGCGGCCACCTACCAGGTGCCGCCGGAGTACGTGGTCGCCATCCTCGGCGTCGAGACGCGCTACGGGCGCACCACCGGGCGCTACCGGGTGCTCGATGCCCTCGCTACGCTCGCCTTCGACTACCCCCCACGGCACGGCTATTTCGCCGCCGAGCTCGCGCAGTTCCTCGTGCTCGCCAAGGAAAACGGACTCGATCCGCTCACCCTCACCGGCTCGTACGCCGGCGCCATGGGTGCGCCGCAGTTCATGCCTTCCGCCTATCGCCGCTACGCCGTCGATGCCAGCAACGATCAGCGGCGCGACCTGTGGAGCGACTGGGACGACATCCTCGCGAGTGTCGCCAATTACCTGCACGAGAACGGCTGGCAGGCCGGCGGCCCGGTGCTCGCCGAGACACAGGTCGATCCCGGCGCGAGCTTCCAGTTCGAGCCGCACGGTCTCGAGCCGAACGCGACGGTCGAATCGCTCGAGGCGCACGGACTGAAAGTCGAGCTCGAGGTGGCTCCCGACACCCCGGCGCTCCTGCTGCTCGCGGAGCAGCGCGATGGGCCGGCTTACCGCGTGGGATTCCATAACTTCTACGTCCTCACCCGCTACAACACCAGTGCGCGTTACGCCATGGCGGTGCACGATCTCGCGCAGGCGATCGCGCAGCGGGTGCAGACGGCGACCGCTGCCGCCGCGCCATGATCCGTGGGTACAGCGTGCGGGGCCGCTGGCGCTGCAGCCTCACGGCGCTCGCGCTGCTCGCAACGACCGCCTGCTCGGTGACCGCGCATCGTCCGAGCGCGCCCGCACCCGCGGCACCGCCACCGCTGCCGCCCGCGCCAGCGGCCGTGCCGGATGCGGTTCCGCGCGCCGAGCCGCGCAGCGCCCACGGCAATCCGCCCTTCTACGACGTGCTCGGCCAGCGCTACTACGTGCGCGCGAGTGCCGATGGCTACCTCGAGCGCGGCGTGGCCTCCTGGTACGGCCCCACCTTCCACGGCGGCAACACCTCGAGCGGCGAGCCCTACGACATGTTCGGCATGACGGCGGCTCACAAGACCCTGCCGCTGCCCTGCTACGCCCGTGTCACGAACCTGCGCAACGGTCGCAGCGTGGTGGTGCGCATCAACGACCGCGGCCCCTTCGTGGCGAATCGTCTGATCGATCTCTCCTACAGCGCCGCGACGAAGCTCGACATGATCCGCGATGGCACGACGCTGGTGGAGGTGCGGGCGCTGACGCCGTCGGTGCCCGACGTGCTGACGCGCGTCAGCGCACAGCCGCCAGCCACGCTGTACGTTCAGGCGGGCGCGTTCGCCGACCCGCAGCATGCACAACGGCTGCTCGCGCGACTGCAGGCGGCGGGTCTCGAGCACGCCTTCATCGCGCTGCCGCTGCAACAGGGCGCGCAGCAGCTGTACCGCGTGCGCCTGGGCCCGGTCGAGAGCGTCGCGCAGTTCGATGAGCTCACCGCGCGCTTGAGCGCACTCGGTGTTGCGGAGGCGCGGCTCGCGCTCGAGTGAGGCAGCGGGCGCTCATCGAGCGCTGCTTCGGTTAAGATCCGCCCTCTCACGCACTCAAGGAAATCCGCAGCCGTGCTCCGCTCACTGCCCACCGCAGTCACCCTGGCTCTCCTCGCTTCCATCGCGCATGCGACGGCGTCGGCGCCGCCCACTGCACCATTGCCTGCACCAGCCGCGGCCACATCTGCCACAGCCCCCGCCGCGACGCCGATCCCGGCGCCGCCCACCGTGAGCGCGCGCTCCTGGATCCTGCTCGATCACTTCAGCGGGCGGGTGCTGGCGCAGGAGCGGCCCGATGAGCGCTCCGAGCCCGCGAGCCTCACCAAGCTCATGACCGCGTACGTGGTGTTCGCGGCACTCGCGGATGGGCGACTGAAGCTCACCGACACCGCCACGATCAGCGAGCACGCCTGGCGCGCCGAAGGCTCACGTACCTTCCTGCAGGTGGGCACGCGGGTACCGGTGGACATCCTGCTGAAAGGCATGATCGTGCAGTCGGGAAATGACGCCACCATTGCGCTCGCCGAGCAGGTGGGCGGCACGGAGGCAGCCTTCGCGCAGATGATGAACGAGTACGCCCGCCGGCTCGGCCTCAGCGGTACTCACTACGTCAACAGCGACGGCCTCCCCTCGCCCGAGCACTACAGCACCGCGCGGGATGTCGCGACGCTCTCCAATGCGTTGCTCCGGGATTTCCCGCAGTACTATCCGCTCTTCAGCGTGCGCGAGTTCATGTGGAACAACATACGCCAGGGCAACCGCAACGGTCTGCTCGGCAAGGACCCCTCGGTCGATGGGCTGAAGACGGGGCATACCGACAGCGCCGGCTACTGCCTCGCCACCTCGGCGATCCGCAACGGCATGCGGCTCGTATCGGTGGTGATGGGCGCGCCGAGCGTCAAGGCGCGCGAGGAAGCGAGCGCGGCACTGCTCGGCTATGGCTACACCTTCTTCGAGACGATCCGCCTCAAGAGCGCCAACGAGACCGTGCTGAAGCCGCACATCTACAAGGCCGCGAGCGAGTTCGCCGACGTCGGCGTGCCGCACGATGTTTACGCGACCGTCGCGCGCGGCCAGGCGTCCGCCCTCAGGACGCGCGCCCTGCTCAGCCGCGAGCCGCTGATCGCGCCGCTCACCGCCGGACAGAACGTGGGCGAGCTCACCGTGTCCGACGCCAGCGGCACGGTCATCGAGCGCGTACCGCTGGTCGCGCTCAGCGCCGTACCGCAGGGCGGGCTGTGGACGCGCGCCTGGGACAGTGTCTCGTTGATCTTCCATTGAGGAGAGGCGCTTGGCCGAGCCCTTGCCGCTGTGCTACCTGAACGGCGAGTTCCTGGCGCTCGCCGCGGCACGCATCTCCCCGCTCGATCGCGGGTTCCTCTACGCCGATGCGGCGTACGAGGTGATGCCGGTGTATGGCGGCCGTCCGTTCCGCTTCGCGGCGCACGGCGAGCGCCTGGCGCGCAGCCTCGCGGGCATCGGCATGGAGGATCCGCACACGCGCGAGGAGTGGCGCGGCATTCTCGGCACCCTGATCGAGCGGAACGGCGCCAGCGACTGTTACCTCTACTGGCAGGTGAGCCGCGGCGCGCAGCTTGGGCGCACGCATGCGCCACTGCCGCAGATCCCGCGCACCGTGTTCGCCTTCTGCGCACCGTGGCCGCCGCCACCGGCGGATCTCGCCGAGAAAGGCGTCAGCTGCGTCACTGCGGCGGACACTCGCTGGGCGCGCTGCGACATCAAGTCGACCGCACTCCTCGCTAACGTGCTGCTGCGGCAGCTTTCGGTGGACGCCGGGGCTGCGGAGACCATCCTGCTGCGTGATGGCGAGCTGACCGAAGCCTCGGCATCGACGGTGCACGTGGTGCTCGGTGGCGAGGTGCTCGTACCGCCTAACTCGCGGCGCATCCTGCCCGGCACCACTCGTGGCGCGGTGGAGGAGCTGACGGCGCGCGCCGGTATCCCGTGCCGCGTCCAGGCGATCAGCGAATCGCAGCTGCGCGCCGCCGATGAAGTGTGGATCTCGGCTGCCACGCGCGAGATCCAGCCGGTGACCCGACTCGATGGGCATCCGATCGGTAGCGGCCGCCCCGGCCCGCTGTGGCGACGGGTGTATGAGGAGTTTCAGCGCTACAAGCGCGAGCTCGCCGGCACCCCCTGGTAGCCACCCCGGTGAGCCGCAGCTGCGGTTCGCGCGCCGTGCGGACGTGATGCGGCTCGCACCGGCCAGCTGCGTAACCGGTTTGTCACCGCCCTGATACCGGGGCGAAACTGACGCCCGCGCGAGCCGCTAGGTAGCATTCCCCGATGTCCATCGCACTCGACCAGGTCACCAAGCGCTACGGCGGTGCGCCGGTCGTCAACGATGTGTCCCTCGAGATCGGTGATGGCGAGTTCTTCGTGCTGCTCGGGCCGAGCGGCAGCGGCAAGAGCACGCTGCTGCGCGCCATCGCCGGGCTTTCCGCCGTCGATCACGGGCGCATCTCGCTGCACGGACGCGACGTCACGCACGTCGCGGCGCGCAAGCGCGGCGTCGGGCTCGTGTTCCAGAACTACGCCCTGTTCCGCCACATGACCGTCGCCGACAACATCGAGTTCGCGCTGCGCGTGCGCCGCATGCCGGCGCGCGCCCGCCGCGAGCGCCGTGCGGAGCTGCTGCGCCTGGTGGCGCTCGAGGGCATGGATCAGCGCCTGCCGGCGCAGCTCTCCGGCGGGCAGCAGCAGCGCGTGGCCGTGGCGCGCGCGCTCGCGCACAAGCCCGGGGTACTGCTGCTCGATGAGCCCTTCGGCGCGCTCGATGCGAAGATCCGCGAGGAGCTGCGACGTACGATCCGGCAGGTGCAGCGCGAGCTCGGGATCACCACCGTCCTCGTGACCCACGACCAGGAGGAAGCGTTCGCGATGGCCGATCGTATCGGCATCATGAACCAGGGACGGCTGCTGGAGGTGGGTGCGCCGCACGAGCTGTACGCGCGGCCCGCGACGCGTTTCGTCGCGACCTTCCTCGGTGCCGCCAACCTCTTTCTCGCCCGCCGCACCAGCGAGGGCATCCAGGTCGGCGGCAAGACCATGGGGAGCGCCGAGCGCTCACCCGGTGCACCGGAGCACGAGGTGGTCGCGGTCGTGCGGCCCGAGGAAGTCGAGGTCGCCCCGATGCGCGATGCGCTGGCCTCGCGCTACCTCGGCCAGGGCGTGGTCGAGGACGTGGCCTTCACCGGCGCGCTCGAGCGGCTGCGCGTGCGGCTCGACGAGTCGGTCGATGCTCCGCTGCTCGCCGCGGGCGAGGGCGAGGGGAGCGGTGCGCTGCAGGTGACGCGCACACGGCACGCCCATCGCGGCTTCGAGGTGCACCAGGGACAGCGCGTGGCCGTGGGTCTGCGGCGTGTCCATGCCCTGCCGACACCGCTCTCGAGCTTTACCGCCTGTGCGCCGAGCATGGAGCTCGCGGACGCGCTCAGCCACCAGCCGCTGCTCGCGGAGCTGGTCGCGCGCATGAAGACGCGCATCGCCCTGCGCATCGAGCCTGCGCTCGGGGTGGCGGATGAGCCGAGTGTCGCGCGCGGCGAGTTCTTCGGTACCACGGTGATCGCCGCCGGCGAGGACAATGCGAAACGCGCCGAGTGGCTGCTGCGTCGGGGCGTGAAGGATCTGCTGGTGCTGCCGGCGCATGCCACGACGCCCCAGCGAGTGCTGATTCACTGGATCGGCGAGGCGGCACGCAGCGCGACACTCGCCGTCTCGGCGAGTGTGCTGCGGCACGTGCCCGCGGAGGCGGTGTACGTCGGCATCTTTCCGGGCGAGGGCGATAGCGAGCGACACTCGCACGGCATGCGCGAGCTCCTCGATGCCCGCTCGGAAGCGCAGGCCACGCACGGGCTCGAGATGCGCACCGAGCTGCATTTCGGCGATGTCGCCCAGGAGCTCACCCGGCGGCTGATGGACGCGCCCGCGCAGATGCTGATAGTCGGTGTCACCGAGCTGCGGCAGATCGCGGCGGGGCTGCGCGGGCTGCTCGATGGCGCTCGCTGGCCGGTGCTGATCGTGCAGCGTGGCGCGTCATGAGCTTCCGCAAGGCGAGCGTGCTGCCGGGCTTCGGGCTGACCTTCGGGTTCACTACTTTCTTCCTCTCGGCCATCGTGCTGCTGCCGCTCGCGGCGCTCGTGCTGTCGGCAGCCTCGATGCACTGGAGCGATTTCCTGCGCGTGGTGTCGAGCCCGCGGGCGCTCGGCTCCTACCGGCTCTCATTCGGCGCCTCGCTCCTCGCCGCCAGCATCAACGTGGTGTTCGGCTTCATCATCGCCTGGACGCTGGTGCGCTACGAGTTCCCGGGCCGCAAGGTGATCGACGCCCTGATCGACATGCCGTTCGCCCTGCCGACCGCAGTCTCGGGTATAGCGCTTACCACGGTGTTCGCGCAGAACGGCTGGATCGGCCGCTACCTCGAGCCGCTCGGAGTGAGGGTGGCGTACACCTGGGTGGGGGTGACCCTGGCTCTCACGCTCATCAGCATGCCATTCGCGGTCCGCGCGGTGCAGCCGGCGCTGCAGGAAGTCCAGCGGGAGCTCGAGGAGGCGGCCGAGACGCTCGGCGCCGGGCGGCTCTACGTGCTCTGGCGCATCATCCTGCCGACGGTGCTGCCGGCGCTGCTCACCGGCTTCACGCTCGCATTTGCGCGTGCGGTGGGCGAGTACGGCTCGGTGATCTTCATCGCCGGCAATCTCCCCATGAAGACCGAGATCACCCCGCTCCTCATCGTGATTCATCTCGAGGAATTCGACTACCAGGGGGCCGCGGCGCTCGGGGTGGTGATGCTCGGCATCTCCTTCGTGATCCTGCTCGCCATCAACCTGCTGCAGGCCTGGGGACGGCGGCGGCACGTCCAGGCGGCGCACTGACATGGCGCTCGCCCTGCCGCATGGCACGCTCGCCGACGATGCGGCCACCCGTCCGGGGGAGCACACCTGGATGCACGCCATCATCCGCTGGCTGTGCATCACCGTCTCCCTGGCCTTTCTCGCCGCGGTGCTGCTGGCGCCGCTCGCCACGGTGTTCGTCATGGCGCTCGACAAGGGACTGGCGCCCTATCTGCGTACCTTCGCCGACCCCGATACCCTCGCGGCCATCCGTCTGACCCTCACCACGGCGCTGATCGTGGTGCCGCTCAACACCGTGTTCGGGCTGGCCGCCGCCTGGGCGATCGGCAAGTTCGAGTTCCGCGGCAAGAGCATGCTGATCACCCTCATCGATCTGCCGCTCGCCATCTCGCCGGTCATCTCCGGCATGGTGTTCGTGCTGCTGTTCGGGCTGCACGGCTGGTTCGGCGCCTGGCTGCAGGAGCACGACATCTCGATCGTGTTCGCGTTGCCCGGCATCATCCTCGCCACCATGTTCGTGACCTTCCCGTACGTGGCGCGCGAGCTCATCCCCCTCATGCAGCAGCTCGGCAACGACGAGGAGGAAGCCGCCATCACCCTCGGTGCCGGCGGCTGGATGACCTTCTTCCGCGTGACGCTGCCGAAGGTGCGCTGGGGCCTGGTGTATGGCATGGTGCTCTGCAATGCGCGCGCCATGGGTGAGTTCGGCGCGGTGTCGGTCGTATCCGGGCACATCCGCGGACTCACCAACACCATGCCGCTGCACATCGAGATCCTCTACAACGAATACAATTTCGTCGGTGCCTTCGCCGTTGCCTCGCTCCTCACGCTGCTCGCCGTGCTGACGCTCATCGTCAAGACGCTCGTCGAGCGTACCGGTTACCGCAGGCGCTGAAGGCCATGCTCGAGCGTTTGCGGGAGCTGTGGCAAAGGCTCTGGCCCGATCCGGCGCGGCGCAGCCTCACCTGGTGGCTGGCGGCGATCCATCTGGCGCTGGTGCTGCTCGTGGCCGGCGGCATCACCTGGTCCGCGAGTAGCATGCTGCGGGAGCTCGCCGATGCCCAGGGCAAGGCGCGCGTCCAGCTCGCCGCCACGAGCGCCCGCGAGGATCTGCGGCGCATGGGCGAGGATGCGCACGCCGCGGCGCAGGCGCTCGCCGAGCGCCCGACGCTGCAGCGGCTGCTCGCCGAGGGCAAGAGCGAGGCGCTCTCGCCGCTCCTGCGCCGTGCCTGCGACGCGGCGAGCGTCGAAGCCTGTGCGGTGCTCGCCGGCAGGACCGTGATCGCGCTCTCGGGGCCCGCGCTCGACTGGCAGCAGGTGGTGACCGCCTCCAGCGAGCAGGGCGTCACGTTCCTCGCGCTCCCCGCGACCGGGCAGGTGCCGTTGCTCGGCGCCCGCGCCGCGCTCGGCGATCAGGGCGATACGCTGTACGTCGTGCACCGCCTGGATGAGGCGCTCGCGCAGTCGCTCAGCACGCGGGTCGGCGCGCAGGTGCGCTTCATCGATTACCGCTCCTACCTCAACGGACCGGTGGGCCCGTTCACGCAGCTCTATGCCGCTGCGCTCGCCGACGGCCACTCCGCGGTGCGGCGCGTCGAGTCTCAGGACAGCTACGCCGCCGCGGTACCGGTGTTCGCCGCGAGCGGCGAGGCTATCGCGCTGATCGAGGCCCGGCTGCCGATCAGTGCGATCGATGCCCCGGCGCGCCACTTCCTGCACCGGCTGCTGGCCGCCGCGCTGTTCCTCGCCGCGCTCGCAGTGCTCGCCTCGCTGGTTCTCGGCGGGCTGGTCACCGGCCCGGTGCGCGCGCTCACCGCCGCCGCCACACGTCTCGGCAGTGGCGACTTCTCCGCCTCCATCCCCGCCGGCGGCGCGGCCGAGGTCGGTGCGCTCGCGCACACCATGGAGGACATGCGCCGCAATCTCATCGAGCTGACGAGCACTCTGCGCCGCCGCGAGGCCGAGGCGCGCGCGGTGCTCGGCGGCATCGTCGAGGGAGTGTATGCGGTCGACAAGAACCGCATCGTGCGCTACCTCAATCCCCAGGCGGAGCGGCTCCTCGGGGTGTCCTCGGAGGAGGCGGTCGGGCGCTTCTGCGGCGACGTGCTCAAGCCGCGCGAGGAGGACGGACGCCGCCCCTGCGACCTGCGCTGCCCGATCGTGCACGCCCGCAGCGCCGAGAGCGCGCGCTCGGTCGAGCACCTCACCGCACGCCCCGGGGACCCACGCACCATCGTCATCACCAGCAGCCAGCCGGCCGATGGCCTGCAGGTGCAGGTGATCCGCGACGAGACCGAGCTCGAAGCGGTGCGGCGCGCGCGGGATTCGGTGCTGGCCAATATCTCGCACGAGTTCCGCACCCCGCTCGCCGCACAGCTCGCCTCCATCGAGCTGCTGCTCACGGGCCTCGAGGCCATGCCGCGCGCGCAGCTGCGCGAGCTCATCACCTCGCTCGAGCGCAGCACGCTGCGGCTCACGCAGCTGATCGACAACCTGCTCGAGAGCGTGCGCATCGAGTCCGGCCAGCTCGCGATCCGCCAGCAGAGCGTGGCGCTCGCCGAGGTGGTCGAGGATGCGAGCGCGCTGGTCGCATCGCTCCTGGCGCAGCGCCGCCAGACGCTCGATGTGCGGCTGCCGCAGGAGCTGCCGAGCGTGAGCGGCGACAAGACGCGCCTCACGCAGGTGTTCGTGAATCTGCTCGCCAATGCCAACAAGTTCGCGCCCGAGGACACCGTGGTGCGCATCGGTGCCGAGAGCCTGCCAGGGGAGGTGCACGCCTGGGTGGAGGATGAGGGCGCCGGCCCGGTGGCTCTCGATGATAGCCAGCTGTTCGCACGCTTCCGCCGCGGCGGCGCCGAGCCGGAGCCTGCGGGTCTCGGTCTCGGTCTGTGGCTGGTGAAATCGATCATCGACCGCCACGGCGGGCGTGTCTCCTTCGAGCGCACCGCGAGCGGCCGCACGCGCTTCAGCCTGACGCTGCCGGCGGAGCAGGCGGCGTGAAGGTGCTGATCGCCGATGACGATGCCGAGCTGCGCGCGCTCATCGCCTTCACGCTCGGTCAGGCGGGCTACCTGGTGATCAAGGCGAGCGACGGCCACGCTGCCGTGCGCCTCTTCGAGGCGGAAGCGCCGGACCTGGTGGTGCTCGACATCAACATGCCGGGACTTTCCGGGTTCCAGGTGTGCGAGGCGATCCGCGCGCGCTCGCGCGTGCCGGTCATGATGCTGACGGTGCGCGGCGAGGAAGAGGATCTGGTGCGCGCGCTCGGTCTCGGCGCCGACGATTATCTGACGAAGCCGTTCAGTCCGCGCACGCTGCTCGCGCGCCTGCGGGCGCTGCTGCGGCGCGCGGGCATGGAGAGCAGCCCGCCGCTCGCCGTCGGTCGCCTCACGCTCGACCTCGCCGAGCACACGGTGCGCATCGGAGCGGCCGAGACGGTGCGCCTCACCAAGCTCGAGCTGCGTCTGCTGCAGATGCTGCTCGCCAACGCCGGCCACACCGTGAGCTCGGAGCGGCTCCTGATGCAGGTGTGGGGGCACCGCAGCGGCGGCGATCGACAGCTGCTGAAGCAGCTGGTGCATCGCCTGCGGCAGAAGATCGAGGCCGACCCGGCGGCGCCCGCCCTGCTGCAAACGGCCGCGGCGGGCTACAAGCTCGTGGTCGACTAGCGCGCGGACACCTGGTCGAACAGGCCACCCTCGCCGAAGTGCGTGCGCTGGACGCTCGCCCAGCCGCCGAACTCGGCCACGCTGACGAGCTTCAACTGGGGGAAGCGCCCGCCGTACCGCGCCGCCACCTCCGCATCGCGCGGGCGATAGAAGTGCCGGGCAATGATCTCCTGGCCTTCCTTGCTGTAGAGATACTCGAGATAGGCACGCGCGACCTCGCGCGTGCCGTGGCGCAGCGCGACGCTGTCGACCACCGCGACCGGTGGCTCGGCGAGCACGCTCACCGAGGGTGCCACGATCTCGAGCTTGTCGTCCCCCATCTCGCGCACCGCGAGCAGCGCCTCGTTCTCCCACGTCAGCAGTACATCGCCGAGTCCGTTGTGCACGAAGGTGGTGGTCGCGCCGCGCGCGCCGGCATCGAGAACCGGCACGTTGGCATACAGGCGGCGCAGAAACTCCCGCGCACTCTGCTCGTTGCCGCCGGGCTGCGCGAGCGCCCACGCCCAGGCGGCGAGATAATTCCAGCGTGCGCCACCGGAGGTCTTGGGGTTCGGAGTGATCACCGACACGCCCGGCAGCGCGAGGTCCCCCCAGTCGTGGATCTTCTTCGGGTTCCCCTTGCGCACCAGGAACACGATCGTCGAGGTATAGGGCGAGCTGTTATCCGGCAGCAGGCTCTGCCAGTTCACCGGCAGCAGCCGCCCGGTGGCCGCGATCGCGTCGATGTCGGCCGCGAGCGCGAGTGTCACCACATCGGCTGCGTTGCCCTCGATCACCGAGCGGGCCTGCGTGCCGGAGCCACCGTGCGACATCTCGACGCGCAGCTGCTGCCCGCTCTTCGCCAGCCAGTAGCGCGCGAAGGCGGCGTTATAGTCCGTGTACAGCTCGCGCGTCGGATCGTAGGAGACGTTGCGAAGCGTGATGCGCCCCGCACCCGTGCTCCCCCTGGAGCCGCAGCCTGCCACCGCGGCGAGCGCCAGCATCACGAGCGCGAGCGTGCAGATGCGTCCGGGCACGAGCTCTCTAGGCGCCCAGGCGCAGCGCACGGCGCAGGTGCGGCTCGAGAGCGTTTGCGCATTCGAGGACGCTGCGCGGGCCACCGAGCTCGGCGAGCTGCGTCATGCGCAGTCCCGCATAGCCGCAGGGGTTGATGCGACCGAAAGGCTCGAGATCCAGGGCCACGTTCACGGCGAGACCGTGATAGCTGCCGGCGCGGCGCACGCGCACCCCGACGCTCGCGAGCTTGCAGCCGGCGGCATACACCCCCGGCGCCTCGCGCCGGGTGGTGGCATCGATACCATAGTCTGCGGCCAGATCGACCACCGCACGCTCGAGCGCACTCACGAGCTCACGCACGCCGAGCGCGGCGCGACGCAGATCGATGAGCGGGTAGACGACGAGTTGTCCCGGACCGTGGTAGGTGACCTGTCCACCGCGATCGGTATGCACGACCGGTATCTCGCCCGGTGCCAGCAGATGCGTGCGATCGGCGCTCACCCCGAGTGTGAACACCGGCGGATGCTCGAGGAACCAGATCTCATCCGGCGTGCCCGCGTCCCGTTCCTCCGTGAAGCGCTGCATCGCCCGCCAGATGCGCTGGTAGTCACTCAGGCCGAGGTACCGCACGCGCGCCGCAGGCAGCGCGGTCCGCGCTTCCATGACGGCCGTTGCCGTCACCACCGCAAGCCCGAGTTGTCGAGCCCCGCGTTGTTGCGGTCGAGCGCCTGCTCGGCCCGATAGCTCGAGCGCACCAGAGGGCCCGCGACACATTCGAGGAAGCCGAGCGCGAGCGCCCGCTCGCGGTAGTGATCGAACTGCGCCGGCGTGACGAAGCGCTCCACGGGAAGATGATGCGGCGTCGGCCGCAGGTACTGGCCGAGTGTCAGCAGGTCGACTGAAGCGGCCCGCAGGTCGGCCAAGGTCGCATCGATCTCCGCATCGCTCTCACCCAATCCGAGCATCAGGCTGCTCTTGGTGAGCACCGCGGGACGGTGGCGCTTGGCGTGCGCCAGCACCGCGAGCGTCTGCGCATAGCCTGCGCGCGGATCGCGCACCGGGTGCGTGAGCCGCCGCACCGTCTCGATGTTCTGCGCGAACACCTCGATACCGGAGTCCACCACCGTCTCGACATCCGCCAGCACACCGCCGAAGTCCGGAGTGAGCGCCTCGACCGCCGTGGCGGGAGTGCGTCGCTTGATCGCGTGCACGCACGCTGCGTAATGCGCTGCGCCGCCATCGGGCAGATCGTCGCGATCGACCGAGGTGAGCACGACATAGCGGAGCTTCATCAGCTCGACGGTGCGCGCTGCGTTCTCGGGTTCCCCGGCATCGAGCCAGCCGCGGGGGTTGCCGGTGTCCACCGCGCAGAAGCGGCAGGCGCGCGTACACACCGCTCCCATGAGCATCAGCGTGGCGGTGCCGGCGTTCCAACACTCGGCGATGTTCGGACAATGGGCCTCTTCGCACACGGTCGCGAGGCGATGCTCGCGCACCAGGTCGCGCACTGCCTGGAAGCCCGCCCCGCTCGGGGCGCGGACCCGCACCCACGGCGGCAGTCGCGAGCGCGGCGCCGCTGCGGGCGCGCGGGAATCTTCGCCGGGCACGCCACGCTGCGGCCTGATGCCATCGCGCACCGCCGTAAACCCTTGAGGGGTCAGGTATTTTTCACCACTGCGGGGTGGCCCCGACTCGGCTAGGACTGGGATGTCCCGGAGCTTCGACATGCCCTCATTCTAGCGCACCAACCTTCGCCGACAGGCTCGCCAGGCGCTCCGCGGTGCCGACATCGCACCACTGCCCGCGGTGCAGCTCCCCGCGCAGGCGGGCGGCCGCGATGGCGCAATTCAGCAGGGGCAGCAGTGGGAAGCGCCCCGGCGTGCAGCCCGCGAAGAGCTCGGGGTGGTACACGCCGACGCCCGTGTACGTGAAGCGCTCGGTCGCGCCCGGCACGATGCGGTCGCCTTCGAGGCCGAAGTCACCGCGCGGGTGGTACGGCGGATTCGCCGTCAGCACGAGGTGCGCGAGCGCTGCGGGCTCGAGTGCGAGCCGACCGAAGTCGATGTCGGTCCAGATATCGGCATTGACCACCAGGAACGGCGCGGCGCCGAGCAGCGGCAGCGCGTGAAAGATGCCGCCGCCGGTCTCGAGCGGTACCGGTCCCTCATCGCTCCAGGCGATGCGCACACCGAACTCGCGCCCATCCCCGAGCGCAGCGCGCAGCTGCGCAGCGAGCCAGGAGACATTGATGACCACCTCGCGGATACCGGCGCGTGCCAGTGCGAGCAGATGCCAGACGATGAGCGGACGGCCACCGACCGGTATGAGCGGCTTCGGCAGCGAGTCGGTGAGCGGGCGCATGCGCTCGCCGCGCCCGGCCGCGAGCAGCATCGCCTTCACACGCTCGCTCCGGCGCGCGCATGCTCCGCCGCGAGGCGTGCGTTGGCGTGTGGCAGCTGCGCCGCGACCCGCTCCTCCACGAAGCGCGCGAAAGGCGCGAGCTCTGCGTACCTGGCGCTCGCCTCGCGTACGTAATCGAGGGTGCGCGGCAGGTCGGCGAGGTAAGCGGGCTTGCCGTCGCGATACCAGAGGCGGCAGAAGATGCCGAGCACCTTGAGGTGCCGCTGCACCCCGATGAGATCGAACCAGCGCAGAAATTCCGCTTCGCTGCTGCCGGCGGCGGCGCCGCCCGCGAGCAGTTGCGCGCGGAAACGCCTCACCCAGGCCTCGATCCGCGCTCGCGGCCAGGCGATGTAGCAGTCCTTCAGGAGTGACACCAGGTCGTAGCCCACCGGGCCGCAGAGCGCGTCCTGGAAATCGATGATGCCGGGGTTGCGCTCGCTCACCACCATGAGATTGCGGCTGTGATAGTCGCGGTGCACGAACACCCGCGGCTGCGCCAGCGCCTCGCCGATCAGCAGCTCGAAGGTGCCGGCGAGCAGCTCCGTCTCGGCGGCCGAGAGCGACAGGCCGAGATGCCGCCCGAGAAACCATTCGGGCATCAGGGCGAGCTCGCGGGCGAGCTCGCCGCGACCGTACGGCGGCAGCTGCGCGCAGGCGGCCGCACCGCGCAGTTGTATGTTGGCGAGCGCTGCGAGCGCATCCCCGTACAGCCGCTCGCTGTCACCGCCACGCTCGAGCCGCTGCAGGTAAGGCGTACTGCCAAGATCCTCGAGCAACAGCAGGCCGCGGCCGCTGTCCGCGGCATGCACGTGCGGCACATGGGCGCCGAGCTCCTCGAGCAGCCGCGATACCTTGAGGTACGGATTCACGTCCTCCTGCTGCGGCGGCGCATCCATGACGATGTAGGTGTGCGCGCCGTCCCACACCCTGAAGTAGCGCCGGAAGCTGGCGTCGCTCGAGGCCGCCTCGATACGCGGCCGCGACAGGTGCAGCTCGCGCGACAGCCACTCATGGATCAGCGCGAGGCGCGCGTCGGTGTTAGACATCAGGAGGTGAGCGGTCTTTCCGGCCCGCGTGGCTGCGGCGCGCCATTATAATGCCGCCCTTCATGCTGCGTTCGAGGCAATTCTGGATCGTCATCGCTTCGTGCGGCAGCATCATGCGCGCGGCGGGCGCCGAAGAACCGCCCTGTCCGTCACAGAATGTGCAGCCGGCCGCTGCGGCAAGCGCCAGCGCACCGGCCCCTGCGGAGCCCGGCGGGGGCAGCGCGCCCGCAGCGCATGCGGGTGTTGGTCAGATCAACATCACCAGCGATGAGGGCACGCTCGGTGCTGATGGCAACGCCACGCTGCGCGGCAACGTCGAGGCGCGCCAGGGTGACCGCCAGATTCGCGCGGATCAGATGGACTACGATTCCCGCAGCGGCTCGATGCGCAGCGACGGGCGCATCGACTACCAGGACCCCTCGGTCCACGTGACCGGTTCGGCAGGCAGCTATTCGGCCGCAGCCGGCGCGGAATTCCGCGATGCGCAGTTCAACCTCCGCCAGCGATCGGCGCGCGGTGACGCCAAGGACCTGGCGCTCACCCCCGCAGGGCAGATACGCCTCAAGGGAGTCACCTTCACCACCTGCCCGCGCAACGATGAGAGCTGGCACATCAAGGCGAACAGCATCGTGCTCGATACGCACGACAAGATCGGCACCGGCCGCGATGCCCGCGTCGACTTCATGGGCGTGCCGCTGATGTACCTGCCCTGGTTGAGCTTTCCGCTCTCGAGCGAGCGCAAGAGCGGCTTCCTGTTTCCGAGCATCGGCAACACCTCGGTGAATGGCGTACAGGTGTCGACGCCCTACTACTGGAACATCGCCCCGAACATGGACTTCACGGCCCAGCCGACCGTGTACAGCAAGGCCGGCATCGATCTCGGCGGCGAATTCCGCGAGATGACCGAGAGCCAGCGCGGGCAGCTCGACTGGAATTATCTGCCCTACGACCAGGCCTACGGTGCGAGCCGCAGCCGGGTGCGACTGCGCGAGCTCGCCGACCTGCCCTGGAACTGGCGGCTCGATGTGAGCGCGGAGAACGTGAGCGACCGGCAGTACTTCGAGGATTTCTCCAACGGCCCGGAAGGTGCCAGCACCGCCTTCCTCGAGCGTCGCGCCACCTTCGCCCACCGGAGCGAGCACTGGAGCATCGATGTCGAGGCGCAGGAGTACCAGACGATCGACTACACCCTGGCCGAGCCCGACCACCCCTACGCGCGCCTGCCGCATCTCGCCGCCGACGCCGATTACGCGCTCGGCCCGAACGGGCTGCTGCGCTATGGCTTCTACTCCGAGATCGTCAACTTCCAGCATGCCGAAGCACCGCAGGTAGTCACGACCGGCTGGCGCGGCGATCTCATGCCGTTCGTCGCGCTCGATCTCACGGGTCCGGGTTATTTCCTGAGGCCCTCGCTCGCCTGGCGCGGCACGCAGTACGAGCTCGACAACCTCGGGCCGGGGCAGGTGGAGCGCTCGCCCTCGCGCTCGCTGCCGATCACGACCGTCGACAGCGGGCTGATCTTCGAGCGCGCGGCGGGCTCACGCGACCAGCGTCGCATCACCCTCGAGCCGCGGGTGCTTTACCTGGACGTCCCGTACCGCGCGCAGGATCAGCTGCCGGTGTTCGACACCGCGGTCCCCGATCTCATCAATCCCATCGAGCTCTTCCGCACCAACCGTTATGTCGGAGCCGACCGGGTGAGCGATGCCAACCAGGTGAGCGTGGGTCTCACGAGCCGCCTGCTCGATGCGCGCAACGGGCGGCAGTTCTTCGCGGGCACCCTCGGGCAGATCTACTACTTCGAGACGCCGCGCGTCACGTTGCCGGGTGAGACGCCCATCACCTATGGCCGCTCGGACTTCGTGGCGCAGCTGTCGCTCGCGGCGTTCGAGGACTGGAGCGTCGATGGAGGCATCCAGTGGGATCCGCAGCACGAGCGCAGCGAGCGCACGACGCTCAACGTGCAGTACAAGCCCGCTCCGAACAAGGTGATCAACCTCGCGTACCGCTACGAGCGCTTCACCACCACCACCGAGCTCGTCCCCGTGTCCGGCAGTGGCGGCCAGGACCTCGTGCCCGAGCCGGTACAGCAGGGATACGACCAGGTCGAGTTCTCCGGCGCCTGGCCCATCAAGCGCAGCTGGCAGGTATTCGCCAAGGAGGTGTACTCGCTGCGGGACCCCCAGCGCCCGCATGGCCAGGAAATTGAGCGTTTCGTCGGCTTCGAGTACCGTGCGTGCTGCTGGCGGGTGCGGCTCGGGGCCCGCCGCTATGTCAATAGCCACGATCCGACCGCCGGCCAGACAACCGGGGTGTGGCTGCAGCTGGAACTCACCGGACTCGCCGGTGTCGGATCCGCGTCGGATACGTTCCTGTCGCAGGAGGTCCGGGGCTATGCGCCGGCCACTGCACCGGTTATCAAGGCCCAGGGTCCCCTGAAGGGGGTCTGGTGAGGGAAGTTCGAAGCCATGCGGCAGAATGCGATTGATTCGGTTCCGGCCTGGTTGCTGCTCGCGATAGCGGCCCTCGTGGCCCAGGGGAGCGCCCGGGCGCAGACCCGTGAGCTTGCCACGCAGGGTGAGCTCCTCGATCGGGTGGTGGCGATCGTCAACGACGGCGTCGTGCTCAACAGCGACCTCGATGCGCAGATCGACGTGGTGAGCGAGCGGCTGCGGCAGCAGAAGCTCGAGCTGCCCCCGCAGAACGTGCTGCGGCAGCAGGTGCTCGAGCGGCTGGTGCTGCAGGAAATCCAGCTGCAGCGGGCCAACCACGCGGGCGTCAAGGTCCCCGACGAGATGCTGAACTCCGCGCTGCAGGACGTGGCGAAGCGCAACGGCCTCACCCTCACGCAGCTGCCCGATGCCTTGAAGCAGCAGGGGATCGATTACGCCGAGTACCGCGAGGAGATGCGCAAGGAGATGATGCTGCAGATGCTGCGCCAGCGTGATGTGCTGCAGCACATCAGCGTGACGCCGCGCGAGATCGATCAGTTCCTGGAGAAGCAGTCGAAGGTGCCCTCGGAGCGCAACGAGTACAACGTCTCCCACATCCTCGTCGCGGTCGGGCAGGAGGCGAGCCCCGCGCAGCAGGAGACGGCAGCCAAGCGCGCGCAGGAGGTCTATCAGCGCGCCAAGTCCGGCGAGGACTTCGCCAAGCTCGCGGTTGCCTATTCCAACAGTCAGACTGCACTCGAGGGCGGCGCGCTCGGCTGGCGCAAGGGCAGCGAGCTGCCGACCTTCCTCGCGGACATCATCGCCCGGCTCAAGCCCGGCGAAGTCTCTGAGCCGCTGCGCACCCCGACGGGCTACCACATCATCCGTCTGAACGATATACGGGGCGGCACCGCGAACGCGGTGGAGGACCAGGTGCACGTGCGGCACATCCTGATGAAGACCAACGAGCTCGCCGATGACGCTACCGTCCGCGGCAAGCTCGAGGCGCTGCGCGAGCGGATCCTCAAGGGAGAGGATTTCGCCGCGATTGCGCAGGTGACCTCGCAGGATCCGGGCTCGGCGGCGGAGGGTGGCGATCTCGGCTGGAGCGGTCCGGGTACCTTTGCCCCGGAGTTCGAGCAGGCCATCGGGACTCTCAGGGACAACGAGATCAGCGAGCCCTTCAAGACCCAGTTCGGCTGGCATATCGTGCAGATGCTCGGCCACCGGCGCTTCGACAACAGCGACGAGATCAAGCGCCGCCAGGCGATGGAAGCCATCCGCGCCAGCAAGGCGGACGAAGAGACCGAGCTGTGGCTGCGGCGCATGCGGGACGAGGCTTACGTCGACTACAAGTCATAGCGACGCGACGCGGTGACCCCGCGTATCGCACTGACGAGCGGCGAGCCGGCTGGAATCGGACCGGAGCTGTGCCTCGCGCTCGCGGCGGGGACGCTGCCGTGCGAGCTGGTATGCCTCGGCGATCGTGCCCTGCTCGCCGAGCGTGCCCGGGCGCTGCAGCTGCCGGTGCGCCTGCGCGACTATGTCCCCGGTAACCCCTCCGCGGCCGCCGCGCGGCAGCCCGGCGAGCTGCTGGTTGCGCACCTGCCGCTCGCTGCGCCGAGCGTCCCCGGCCGGCCCGACGCCGCCAATGCGCGCTACGTCCTCGCCCTTCTCGACCGCGCGATCGATGGTGCGCTCAGCCAGGAATTCGCTGCACTGGTGACCGCGCCGGTGCACAAGGGTGTCATCAACGATGCCGGCATTGCCTTCACCGGGCACACCGAATACCTCCAGCAGCGTACCCACGCGGCGCGTGCCGTGATGATGCTGGTCGCGGGCTCGCTGCGCGTCGCGCTGCTCACCACCCACCTGCCGCTGCGCGCGGTGAGCGATGCCATCAGCGCCGAGCTGCTGTACGAGGTGGCGACGATCCTGGCGCGAGAGCTAACCGCCCGCTTCGGCATCGCTACCCCACGCCTCGCGGTGTGCGGCCTCAATCCGCATGCGGGGGAAGGCGGCCACCTCGGCGATGAGGAGATCCGCATCATCATCCCGGCGCTGGAGCGGCTGCGCGCGGCCGGTATCCGCGCCAGCGGACCGTTGCCCGCCGACACCGCGTTCGTGCCGCAGGTCCTGGCGGGATTCGACGCCGTGCTCGCGATGTATCACGACCAGGGGCTCCCGGTCATCAAGCATGCCGGCTTCGAGCGGGCGGTGAACGTGACCCTCGGCCTGCCGCTCATCCGCACCTCGCCCGATCACGGTACGGCCTTCGACCTCGCAGGCAGCGGCCGCGCGGATGCCTCGAGTCTGCGCGCCGCGGTGCAGCTCGCCAGCACGCTCGTGGCGCGGCGCTGATGCCGGCGGGGCCCCGCGCCGGGCGCCCGCCGCGGCGCAAGCGCTTCGGCCAGCACTTCCTGCACGACCCGCGCATCGTCGATCGCATCCTGCAGTCGCTCGACCCGCAGCCGGGGGATCATCTGGTCGAGATCGGCCCGGGGCGCGGCGCACTCACGGCGCGACTGCTCGCGCTCCCGGACTGCACGCTGGACGCGATCGAGATCGACCGCGATCTCGCCGCCGAGCTGCGCGCAGCGTTCGCGGGCTCGCCGCGTCACGCGCTGCATGCCGCCGATGCGCTCGCCTTCGATTTCGGCGCGCTGGCGTGCCAGCGCGGCGGGCGGCTGCGCATCATCGGTAACCTTCCCTACAACATCTCCACACCGCTGCTGTTCCACCTGCTGCAGCAGGCCGAAGCGATCCTCGACATGACGTTGATGCTGCAGCGGGAGGTGGTCGCGCGGCTCGCCGCGGCCCCCGGGAGTGGCGACTATGGGCGCCTGACCGTGATGCTGGCGCCGCGTGTACGGGTAGAGCGGCTCTTCGACATCGGGCCCGGCGCCTTCCAGCCGCCCCCGCGAGTGTGGTCCGCGGTGGCCCGTCTCAGCGCGCGTGCCGAGCCCTTGTTCGAAGTGAGCCCGCGCTATGCGGAGGTGGTGGCCGCCGCCTTCTCCCAGCGCCGCAAGACCCTCCGCAACGCATTAAGTCAGATCCTCACCGCCGGGCAGATTCGCGGTTGCGGAATCGACCCCGGGGTCCGTCCCGGGACACTGACGCCGGAGGCTTTCAACAGGCTGGCGCAGGCGGTCGATCGCGGCGCTCTCGACCGCGCCAGCGGCGAACGTTAGTCTTCCGCCAACGAAGCTGCCCTGGGGGGGGGTGCGATGGCTCCTTACCGTCGTATGCTGCTGGTCGTCGACCTCACCGAGGACAGTGTGGCGATAGGGCGCAAGGCCCAGGCGCTCGCGGCCACGCTCGGCGCCGAGGTGGAGCTGCTGCACGTGGTGGAATTCGTGCCCGTCGAGCCGATGGGCGAGACGCTCATTCCCGCCGTGCAGATGGAGGAGGAGCTGCTGCAGCGGGCGCAGCAACGGCTCGGCGCGCTGGCCGCCGACCTCGGCCTCGCCGGCGCCCCCTGTCGTGTGGAAAGCGGCAACGTCAAGGCCGAGATCGTGCGCGTGGCACGCGAGCGGCACGCGGATCTCATCGTGCTCGGCAGCCGCGAGCGGCACGGGTTGTCGATCCTGGTGAACCTCACCGAGGACACGGTTCTGCACGCGGCGCCCTGCGACGTGCTGGCGATGCGCGCCCGCCCTTGAGCGCCGGCGGCCTCCGGTAGAATCGAGCCATGACCTCCGCCGAGCACCGGATCCGCGTCGACGTCGAGACGAGCTATCTCGATGAGCAGTCCGATCCGCGCCAGAGCCGCTACGTATTCGCGTACACCATCACGATCCGCAACGAAGGCCAGGTGGCGGCGCGCCTCCTGGCCCGGCACTGGGTGATCACGGATGCCAACGGCAAGGTCGAGGAGGTGCGCGGCGACGGTGTGGTCGGAGAGCAGCCGTACCTCAAGCCTGGGCAGGGATTCCGCTATTCGAGCGGCGCCGTCATCGAGACCCCGGTGGGCTCGATGCAGGGCAGCTATCAGATGCTCGCCGATGACGGCGCGCAGTTCGATGCTCCGATCCAGCCATTTCGCCTGGCGATGCCGGGCATCCTGCAGTGACACGCTATGCCATCGGGGATGTGCAGGGTTGTGATCAGGAGCTGCGCAACCTCCTCGGGCGGCTGAAGTTCTCGGCCGATCGCGACCAGCTGTGGTTCGTCGGCGACCTGGTCAATCGCGGGCCGCGCTCGCTCGCGGCGCTGCGCACGGTGCGCGCGCTCGCCGACAACGCGGTCGTGGTGCTCGGCAACCACGATCTGCATCTGCTCGCGGTGGCCTGCGGCGCCCAGCGGCGCCGCCGCTCCGACACGCTCGATGAGCTGCTGGCAGCACCGGACCGCGACGCGCTCATCGAGTGGCTGCTGCTGCGCCCGCTCGCTCACGCCGAAGGGCGTGACCTCATGGTGCACGCCGGCGTCGTGCCGCAGTGGACGGCGAGCCAGACGCTCGCGCTGGCGGCCGAGGTGAGCAGCGCGCTGCGCCGCGATCCGCGCACGCTCTTCGAGCGCATGTATGGCGATGAGCCGGAGTGCTGGCACGAGCAGCTCGAGGGTGCCGAGCGGCTACGCTTCATCATCAACGTACTCACGCGGCTGCGTGTCTGCACCGCCGACGGGCGTGTCGACATCAGCCTCAAGGGCCCCCCGCCGCCACGGGCCTCGCCGCTGCGGCCGTGGTTCGAGCACCGCGGACGGGCCACGCGCGACGTGCGCGTCATATTCGGTCACTGGTCGGCACTCGGTCTCATCGAGCGGCCGGATGTCCTCGGCCTCGATACCGGCTGTGTGTGGGGCGGCTCGCTCACCGCCAAGGATCTCGACTCGGACGCTCCCTGTGTCAGCATCGAGTGCGCCGCCTACCAGCAGATCGGCGGCGACTGAGCGCGGACTGCAGCTAACCGGCGGGCGCCGCGGCCGGCCCCCAGCTCACGGACATCTCCGCAGTTTTGACGGTGTACAGGGCGGGTGGAAGCTCGAGTTCCACCGGCTTCACTCCGCCAGGTGCGATCGGCAGGACCATGCGCTGCGCGCCGCGCACGTCGAGCTCTCCGACCGCACCGGGGGTGACACGCAGCGCCAGCCGCACCGGCCAGCCTTCCTCCGGTGCACGCAGCGTGATGCTGCCGCTGCCGCTCGCGCCGGTGAGATCGACCAACAGCGTGTTGCGCTTCCAGTACTGGCCGCGCACCGCCGCTGCGCCCTCACCGCCGACTCCGAGGTAGTGGACCGGCTGTGGCGCAGGTGGAGGCGGCTTGTGCCATGGCCAGTGCGAGCATCCACACGCTGCCAGCGCGAGCACCAGGACGCTGGCCCGCAGCGCCTCGCCATATCCCGTTACCTGTGCCATGCCCTGGACTCCTCCTGCCCGCCACACAGCGGGTAACATACGAAGGCACGGAGGCACCATGCAATCCCTGCAGGCGTTTAACTTGCGACAATGGATCGACGCCAACCGCGCGCAGCTGCGGCCGCCCGTCGGCAACAAGCGCGTGTTCCGCGACGGCGACTTCATCATCATGGTGGTCGGCGGTCCGAACGCGCGCCAGGACTATCACGTCGACCCCGGGGAGGAGTTCTTCTACCAGCTCGAAGGCGACATGGTGCTGCGGACCATGCAGGACGGCCGCGCCGTGGAAGTGCCGATCCGCGCCGGGGAAGTGCTGCTGCTGCCTCCCATGGTGCCGCACTCCCCGCAACGCCCGGCGAACACGGTGGGACTCGTCGTCGAGCGCGCCCGCCGCGCCGGCGAGCTCGATGGCTTCCAGTGGTATTGCGAGCAGTGCGGTCAGCTGCTGTACCAGGAGTTCTTCGAGCTCACCGACATCGAGAAGCAGTTTCCGCCGGTGTTCGAGCGCTTCTTCGCCAACCGGGAGCAGCGCACCTGCAGCCGCTGTCATGCGGTCATGGAGCGGTCCTGAGGTGCAGGCGCAGGTGCTGATCGAGGGTCGCGAGATCCTCCTCGACCTCGCGCAGCCCGTGGACCTGTCACTGGAGCTGGATTTCGCAGGTCCTCAGCCGCGGCATTTCGGCGCGCCGCGTGCGCAGGCCCAACCGTTCGCGGTGGAGGGATTCCGCGGCGCGGTCGCGCAGGGCGGCAGCTGCAACTGCGAGGTGCTGACTCTCATTCCGCACTGCAATGGCACCCATACCGAGTGCGCCGGGCACCTGACGCGCGAGCGCCTGGACGCCTGGCGCGTGGTTCCCTCCGGGCCGATAGCGGCCGTGCTCCTGTCGGTCACTCCCGAGCCCGCATCTGCGGAAGGCACCGAGCCGGCGCCGCAGGCTTGCGACCGTCTGATCACGCGCCGTGCGATCGAGCACGCCTGGCCGCCGTCGTTGCCGTTCGCACCGCAGGCGGTGGTGATCCGCACCTTACCCAACACCGCGGACAAGCGCAGGCGCGACTACACCGGCACGATCCCCCCGTACCTCTCACGGGAAGCGGCGGCGCTGCTCGTCTCGCGCGGGGTGCTGCATCTCGTGGTGGATGTGCCTTCGATCGATCGGGCGCACGATGAGGGGCGGCTCACCGCACATCGACTGTTTTTCGGTCTGCCTCCCGGGGCGGTCGATCTGGCAGCCGCCACACGCGCCGCGGCCACCGTCACCGAGCTCGCTTTCATACCGGACCAGGTTCGTGATGGCGCCTATCTCCTCCAGCTGCAGGTGCCCGCCATGAGTGGCGATGCGGTACCGAGCCGACCGCTGCTGTACGCGCTCCGGGTGCGCGCCGCGTGAGCCCGGCGCACAGCCTCAGCGCCGCACGCGAGCACGATGCACGCGATCCGCTCGCGCCGTTTCGGGCGCGCTTCGCCCTGCCACGTGACAGCCGCGGCCAGCCACTCGTGTATCTCTGTGGCCACTCCCTCGGCCTCCTGCCGCTCGAGGCCCGGCAACGCGTGAACGAGGAGCTCGATGAGTGGGCGCAGCTCGCGGTGCTGGCGCACGAGCACGGCCGGCGGCCCTGGGTGCCCTACCACGAGAACCTCGCGGCCGGCCTCGCCGCGCTCAGCGGCGCGCGGCCGCACGAGGTGGTCGCGATGAACTCGCTGACGGTGAACCTTCACCTGATGCTCGCGAGCTTCTATCGGCCGCAGGGTGAGCGCCGCCGCATCCTCATCGAGGCGGGTGCGTTCTCATCGGACCGCCATGCGGTAACTTCGCAGATCGCCTGGCACGGACTCGATCCGCAGCAGGCACTGCTCGAGCTGGCACCGCAACACGGTGAGGCCACCATCGCGGAGGAAGCCATCGAAGCGTGCCTCGAGCGCCACCGCGATGAGATAGCACTCGTCCTCTGGCCCGGCGTGCAGTTTCGCACCGGGCAGGCTTTCGACCTCGCCCGTATCGCGCGCGCCGCGCACGCCGCCAGCGCGATCGCCGGTTTCGACCTCGCGCACTCGATCGGCAACATCCCGCTCGCGCTCCACGGGGCCGATGCCGACTTCGCGGTCTGGTGCAGCTACAAGTACCTCAATGGCGGGCCCGGCGCGATCGGCGGCTGCTTCGTGCACGAGCGCTACAGCGCGGCCCAGCCGCGCACCGCGCACGGCGGCACGCTGCCGGGGACGCGCCTCGCCGGGTGGTGGGGGCACGAGGAGCAGACGCGCTTCCTGATGGAGCCGCAGTTTCGCGCCGCGTCCGGAGCCGCCGCCTGGCAGATCAGCAACCCGCCGATCCTGGCCGCCGCGCCGCTGATCGCATCGCTGTCGATGTTCCTGCAGGCCGGCATGGAGGCCCTGCGCAACAAGTCCGTTGCCCTCACGGGGTTTCTCGAGGAGCTGCTGCGACCGCTGGCGCCGGAGGTGCAGATCCTCACGCCGCGCGGCCGCGAGTCGCGCGGCTGTCAGCTCTCCCTGCGGCTCGCCGCGGGCGCGCACCGCGGCCGCGAGGTCTTCGATGCACTCGCGGCCCGCGGCATCGTCTGCGACTGGCGCTCTCCCGACATCATTCGCGTGGCACCGGTGCCGCTCTACAACCGCTTCGAGGACGCCTGGCGCTTCGCACAGGCGCTCGGCGAGACGCTGCGGGCCACATCGTGAGACCAGGCCCGGCGGCTCGCCTCAACATCGTCGGCGCCGGACTTGCCGGAGCGCTGCTGGCGCTGCTGCTCGCCAGGCGGGGAGTGACGGTCGCGCTGTACGAGCGGCGCCCGGATCCCCGCCAGACGCGGCCCGAGCGCGGCCGCTCGATCAACCTGGCGCTCGCCACACGCGGCATGCGTGCGCTCGAGCGTGCGGGGGTGCTCGAGAGCGTGCGGCCGCTCCTGATACCGATGCGCGGGCGCATGGTGCACCCGCACGGCGGCGCCGCGGCGCTGCAGCCCTACGGCCAGCGGGAGCACGAGATCATCTACTCGGTCGGTCGTGCGGATCTCAACCGGGTGCTGATCGAGGCGGCCGCGCGACACGCCGGGGTGCGGGTGCACTTCAGTCAGCAGTGCCTCGGCGTCGACCTGCCCGCGGGTCAGCTCGCTCTGCGCGACCTCGCGAGCGGCCGCGAGCACTCGGTGCCGCTCGCGCCGACCATCGCTGCCGATGGGGCCGGCTCCGCGGTGCGCACGAGTCTCGCCGCGCGAGGGCTGCTGCAGGTCCGCGAGGAGTGGCTCGATCACGACTACAAGGAGCTCACCGTACCCGCGAGTGCGGCCGGCTCGCTCGAGCGGGAGGCGCTGCACATCTGGCCGCGCGGCGGCTTCATGCTGATCGCGCTGCCCAACACCGATGGCAGCTTCACGGCGACGCTGTTTCTGCCGCGTCACGGACCGCGGAGCTTCGCCGCGCTCGACTCCGCCGCGGCAGTGGAGGAGTTCTTCGCGCGCGAGTTCGCCGATGCGCGGCCGCTGCTGCCGGATCTGGCGGCGCAGTTCGCCGCCCACCCGCAGGGTCAGCTCGGCACGGTGTATACCGCGCCCTGGCGCGTGCGCGGTGAGGTGCTGCTGCTCGGCGATGCCGCGCACGCGATCGTGCCCTTCCACGGCCAGGGCATGAACGCGGCCTTCGAGGATTGTGCCGAGCTCGATGCGTTGCTGGATGGGTGCGATGACTGGGAAGCGCTGTTCGCGCGCTTCGAGCAGCTGCGCCGCCCGAACACCACCGCAATCGCGCAGATGGCGCTCGAGAACTATCTGGAGATGCGCGACGCAGTGCTCGATGCGGGCTTCGTACGCCGCAAGGCGCTCGCCATGGCGCTCGAGCGGCGCTTCCCCGAGCGCTTCATCCCGCGCTACTCGATGGTCATGTTTCACCCGGAGATTCCGTACGCCGAGGCGCAGCGGCGCGGCCTCGTGCAGGAGGAGCTGTTGCGGGAGCTCGACGCCCGCGGCGGAGGTACCGCTGCCGCCGACTCCGCACACGCGCGGGGACTCATCGAGGCGCGGCTCGCGCCGCTTGGCAGCCTGCCGCAGCGCACACCGGCCGGGGGCTGACCGTGGCATCAGGCTCGCCGGTGCAGCGCCTGCGGGCTTTCGATGAGTGCGTGATCGAGGAGCTCGCCTCGGTGCTCATCGACTGCGTCGAGGGCGGAGCCTCAGTCAGCTTCATGCTGCCACTGCCGCGACCGAAGGCGGTGGCCTACTGGCGGGGGGTGGCGCAGAGCGCCGAGCGCGGCGAGCGTGCAGTGCTCGCCGCGCTCGATGCCGCCGGCACGATCGTCGGGACCGTACAGCTGATTCTCGACCTGCCGGAGAACCAGCCACACCGCGGGGATGTCGCCAAGATGCTGGTACACCGCCGCGGACGCCGCGCAGGGGTGGGAGCGGCACTGCTTGCAGCCGCCGAGGAATGCGCCCGCGAGGAAGGCCGCAGTCTCCTGGTGCTCGACACCGCGAACCCGGAGGCCGCGCGGCTCTACGAGCGCAATGGGTGGCAACGGGTCGGGCTGGTGCCCGGCTACGCCCTCTATCCGGATGGACGCCCCTGCGGGACGACGTTCTACTTCAAGTCGCTGTAGTGCATCTGGCGCACAAATAATCCTTCTGACACAGAGACTTGGTAATGTTTTGACCCTGGCAATTTGCCCCTATAATATGGGGCGGATTGCCGCGAGGCAGCTGCGCAAGCTCCACCATACCTGGAGGCGATCACATGGAATCCGAGAAGTCACGCCGGGAGCCGGTTGTCAGTGCCGTATATGAGCGGCTCGGCGGACATACCACCTTCGGTAGAGAGGTCTCATCGGATGCGGATCTCGCGCAGGTTGTGAGTCGGCGCATTCCGCTCAAGGCGCTGAAACACGTGCAGAGCGCCGGGACCTTCACGGACGGCGAGATCCAGGAGTTCATCATTCCGGCACGAACCCGCAGGCATCGTGCGGAGAAGAAGGAGCGACTCACCGTCGAGGAGTCCGATCGACTCGTGCGCCTCACGCGCATTCAGGCCATCGCGGAAGATGTCCTCGGCGATACGTCGAAGGCGCACAAATGGTTGCGCCAGCCACTCGGCGAGCTGGGGGGGAGGCCACCGCTCGAGCTCGCACGCACCGAGGCCGGTGCCCGGGTCATCGAGCAGATTCTCGCGCGGATCGACTGGGGCGCTGTGGCCTGACATGCGGCTCTGGCGCCTGTCGAGCGCCCGGCGGGCGCGCGACTTCGATGGCGGCTACGGACTTCTTTATGCGGGTCGGTGGAACAGCGCGGGCCGCCCGGTCACCTATTGCGCAACAGTGCCCTCACTGGCGGCACTCGAGAAGCGTGTTCACGTCGCGGATCCCGGCATTCTTCCACCGCTTGCCATGGTGGAGTACGAGGCGCCGGATGATCTTTCGCAGCGCGCGATCGAGCTCTCGGCGTTGCCAGCAGGCTGGCCGGCGCGCGAAGTCGACACGCAGCGCCTCGGCGATGGATGGTTGGATGGAGTGGCGAGCGCCCTGCTGCTGGTACCGTCCGTGCTCCTGCAGCTCGAGCGCGCACCCGAGCGCAACGTGGTGATCAATCACCGTCATCCGCGGGTCGGCGAGATCCGTATTGCTGCAATCGATGACTTCACGCTCGATCCGCGCCTGTTCGCAACCTGAAGCGACGAGTCCAAAGCCTCAGGTCTCCGCCTGCGCCTTGGAAAATCCCCGGCACACGGCAGCGAGCTTGTTGCCATCAGGATCCCGAACATACGCAGCATAGAAGTCCGGGTCGTACTGCGGGCGCAGGCCCGGTGCGCCTTCCGAGGTACCGCCATGTGCGAGCGCCTGCGCATGGAATTCCTCGACCTCTTTCCATGAGCGCGCGGTGAACGCAACCATGGTCCCGTTGCCTGGGCTCGACGGCCGTCCATCGAATGGCGGGCATAACCATAGTGCGAGCTCTCTGGCGCCGTCGCGCTCGTATGTCCCCCAGCCTCGCCATCCGGCAGCGTCCCACTCCGCGGATACCACGCAGCGGCGTTGACCGAGTGCGCCGAGGACCGCATCGTAGAAACGTGCGGCGCGCCCGGGGTCGTTGGTGCCGAGGCAGACGTAGCTGAACAGTGGGATTCCTCACCTCAATGCTGACGTGGCACCTCAGGCGCGTTGCGGCGCTCGAGAGTCATGAAGGTGAGCGGGTAGGCGTGCTCCTCGTCGGCCGGTTGGCTGCTGCACTCGACATCGGCCCACTGTGCAGCGTCGAACTCGGGAAAGGTGATATCCCCGGGGACGTCCGCGTGCACGTGTGTCAGATAAATCCTGCGCGCAAAGGGCAGCAGCAGGCGGTAGATCTCGGCGCCGCCGATCGCCACCAGCTCATCGCTCGGGCCTGCCTGCGCCAGCGCCTCCTCGACCGAGTGAACCACGATCACGCCGGGCGCGACCCAGCTGCGATCGCGGGTCAAGACGAGGTTGGTGCGCCCCGGTAACGGGCGGCCGATGGACTCGAAGGTCTTGCGGCCCATGAGGATGGGCTTCCCGAGAGTGAAGGAGCGGAAGCGCTTGAGATCTTCGGGCAGCCGCCAGGGAAGGGAGTTATCGCGGCCGATCACGCCATTTTGCGCCATGGCGACGATCAACGAGATGAACGGCGGCCCGGCGCTCATGCCCGCGGATTATTGCAGCGGTGCGCGCGCGAAAGTCAACGTGTCGCCATCCGGCGGCGCCCGCGCCGCTCCCGGCGAGCGTGATTGCGCGGGCCGGCTCAGATCTCCACCGCGGTATTGAGGATCACGACGTCCCGGAAGGGCATGCGGAAGAACTCCGCCGCCTGCGTGCTGTACTGCTGCATGCGTGCGAACAGCCGCCGCTGCAGGCCGCGCACCCCCATGAGCGGGCGCGCGCGCACGACGTGGCGGCCGACGAAGAACGAGCTGTCCTCGGTGAACACCCGCAGTCCGCGTGCGCGGCAGGCCTTCAGCGCCTCGGACACATCGGCCGTCTCCATGAAGCCAAAGCGCGCGGTGACGTAAAACACCCCCGGCAGTGCCTCCTCGATCTGCAGTCGCCGCACCGGATCCTGACGGGGCGTGTCGGCGATCTCGACGTTGAGGATGATGACACGCTGGTGCACGACGCCATTGTGCTCGATGTTGCGGATGAGAGCCGATGGCACCAGCTGCGGATTGCTGGCGAGGAACACTCCGGTGCCGGGCACCCGGTGCACACCGGCGACCAGCTTCGGCAGCTCGCTGCGCGGCACGGCCAGCTTCGCGAGCGCCGCGCGCAGCTCGAGGCGTCCGCTCCGCCAGGTCGTGAAGATCACGCACAGGATCGCGCCGAGGGTGAGCGGAATCCAGCCTCCGGTCGGGACCTTGGTCATGTTGCCGGCGACGTAGGCGAGATCGATCACCAGCATCAGCCCGAAGAGCGCCCCGATTTGCCACTTCGGCCAGTTCCACTGGGTCGCCGCGACGAAGCCGCCGAGGACGGTCGTGACGACCATCGTGCCGACGACCGCTGCGCCATAGGCCCCGGCGAGCGCATCCGAGGAGCCGAAGCCGATCACGAACCCGCACACGGCGATGAATACCAGCCAGTTGACCATCGGCACGTAGATCTGCCCGTGCTCGAGCGCCGAGGTCTGCAGCACCCGCAGGCGCGGCAACAGGTCGAGGTGCACCGCCTGGCGCGCCATGGAGAATGCACCGGAGATCACCGCCTGGGAGGCAATGACGGTCGCTGCGGTCGCGAGCAGCACCAGCCACGGCAGTACCGCGGCGGGCACGAGTTGATAGAGGGGGTGCTCGATGGGCTTACCGATCTCGAGCAGCAGTGCGCCCTGGCCGAAGTAGTCGATCACCAGCGCGGGCGCGACCAGCGTGTACCAGGAGACGCGCACCGGCGTGCGACCGAAGTGGCCCATATCGGCGTAGAGCGCCTCGGCACCCGTGAGTGCCAGGAACACCGCGCCGATCACGCCGAGCGCCACCTCCGGTCGGTGCGCCAGGAGTCCCACCCCCTCGAGCGGATCGAGTGCCGTGAGCACCTGCGGATGACGGAGAATCGGAAAGATCCCGATGACCGCGATCACCACGAACCATACCACCATGATCGGCCCGAACAGGCTCCCGACCCGGGCAGTGCCGTGCCGCTGGTAGGCGAAGAGGATCGCGAGCACGATGAGCGTGATGGGGATCACGGCCTGCTTGAGATCGGGACTGAGGAGCTCGAGTCCCTCGACGGCGCTCAGCACCGAGATCGCCGGCGTGATGAGCGCGTCGCAGAAGAAGAACGCGGTGCCCGCGAGGGCGAGTCCGACGCACACCTTGGCCCAGGTGCTGCCGTGGATCAGTCGCCGCTGTGCCAGCGCGAACAGCGCCAGGATCCCGCCCTCGCCCTCGTTGTCCGCACGCATGATGATGGTGAGGTACTTGAGCGTCACGGAAATGGCGAGCGCCCAGAAGATCAGTGACAGCACGCCGCGTACCGCGGCGGCATCGAAGGTGCCGGCCTCGCCCACCGCCTGCTGCAGGGCATACAGCGGACTCGTGCCGATATCGCCGTAGACGATGCCGACGGCACCGACGATCGAGGACAGGCCCGGTCGGCGGGAGTTGCTCATCGAGTGCCCGTCTGCGGCCGCGCCGGGTCAGCGTCGCGCCGTGGGTTGCGCCGCCGGGGTGCGCCGTGGCGGCCACAGCATGCTGCCGCGACAGCGCTCGCTCCCGCAGCGGCAGGCAAAGATCGCATCGACATCCGGCGGGTCATCCGCCTCGCGCTGGATCTGATAGTCGTAGGTGAGCTCCTCACCGGGCTCGATGCGGCGCACCGCCTCGATGAACACCCGCCGGTTCTCGATCACCGACTCGCAGTTGGGATCACAGGAGTGATTGACGAAACGAGCCTCGTTGCCGCCGACCCCGGCATCAATCACGGTACGTGCATCGACGATGAACAGAAAGGTATGGGCGTCGTTGGCATCCTTGTGCTCGTAGCGCCGGTCGGCTTCGGCATGGGACACGCGCTCCCCGAGGTACTCGATGATGCGAGTGCCCTTGGAGATACGCCGCGCGGCGAACACGCCGAGTCCGTGCAGCGGCGAGGCGCGCACCTCGAGCAGCGGCGCCGCCGCAGTACGGGTGCGCCTCATACCGCCACCGGTGCGCGTATCGGCGCGTGGTGCTGGTAATTGAGGAATTCGAAGTCCTCGTAGCGGTACTCGAAGATGCTCGGCGGGCGGCGGCGGATCAGCAGGCGCGGCAGGGCAAGCGGTTGGCGCTGCAGCTGCAGGTCGGCCTGCTCGAGATGATTGAGATACAGATGGCAGTCGCCACCGGTCCATACCAGCTCGCCCGCGGCGAGATCGCACTGTTGCGCAATGAGGTGCGTGAGCAGCGCGTAGCTGGCGATGTTGAACGGCACGCCGAGGAACGTGTCGGCGCTGCGCTGGTACAGCTGACAGGAGAGCCGGCCGGCGGCCACGTACAGCTGAAAGAACGCGTGGCACGGCATGAGCCGCATGCGCTCGAGCTCGCCGACGTTCCAGGCGCTCACGAGGATGCGCCGCGAGTCGGGATTGCGCCGCAGCTCCCCGATGGCAGCCGAGATCTGATCAATCCGGCGGCCATCGGCCGTGCCCCAGGCGCGCCACTGGCGGCCGTAGACCGGACCGAGCTCGCCGTGCTCATCCGCCCACTCATCCCAGATGGTGACGCCGTGCTCGTGCAGCCAGGCGATGTTGGTGTCGCCGCGCAGGAACCACAGCAGCTCATACACAACCGCCGGCACGTGAATCTTCTTGGTGGTGACCAGGGGGAAGCCGTCCGCGAGATCGAAGCGCATCTGCTCACCGAACAAGGACAACGTGCCCGTGCCGGTGCGGTCCGCCTTGCGCACACCCCGCGTGCGGATGCGCTGCAGCAGCTCGAGGTACTGCCTCATTGCGCAGCCGCCGCCTGCGCGGGCAGAAAATTGCCCGACGGCTGGCGGGCGCGGTAGGCCCAGGCCAGCATGGCGATACCGGCGAGGATCATCGGCAGCGACAGCACCTGGCCTTCGGTGAGCCAGCCGCCGGCCAGATAGCCGATGTGCTCATCGGGCACACGCACGAACTCGATGAGGAAGCGCGCGACACCATAGATGAGCATGAACAGCCCCGAGGGAGCGAGGCGCGGGCGCGGACGCGAGGTGTACCACCACAGCACCGCGAACAGCAGCAGGCCCTCGAGCGCCGCTTCATAGAGCTGCGAGGCGTGGCGCACCGCGCCGTTCACCCGGAAACCCCACGGCACCGTAGTGACCTTTCCCCACAGCTCGCTGTTGATGAAGTTGCCGATGCGGCCGAAGAACAGCCCGAGCGCCGGCAACGGCGCCGTGAAGTCGTAGACGTCCGCGGCGTTCCGGTCACGGCGCCAGGCAAACAGCGTCATCGCCACCACGACGCCGATGAGGCCGCCGTGAAAGGACATGCCGCCTTCCCAGATCTTCAGGGGGTACCACGGATCGCTGGCCCAGAACGTCAGCCCATAGAACAACACGTAGCCGATGCGGCCGCCGAGTATCACCCCCAGCATGGTGAAGAAGATCAGATCATCGACATCCTGTGCTTTCCAGGTCGAGCCAGGGCGGGCGGCACGGCGCCGCGCGAGCCACCAGGCGGTGGCAAAGCCCAGCAGGTACATGATGCCGTACCAGTGGACCTTGACGCGGCCGATCTCGAACGCGATCGGGTTGAATCCGGGGTAAACCAGCATGGCGGGCGCAGTTTAGCCGACTGCGCGCGTTACGCGGCAGAAGAACGCCTTGAGGTAGCGCGTTTCCGGAATCGCCGGATGCAGTGGATGGTCGGGCGACTGTCCGGCGGACTCGAGGATCTGCACGAAGCGCGCACTGTGGCGCGCCGCCGCCTGGATCGCCCCCAGCAGCTCCTCGGGCGCGAGGTGATAGGAGCACGAGCACGACACCAGCAGTCCACCTTCGGCGAGCAGTGAGAGCGCGAGCTGGTTGAGCTTGCGGTAGGCGGCGTGGCCCTGCGGAATGTCCTTCTTGCGCTTGATGAAGGCCGGCGGGTCGAGCACCAGCACATCGAATTGCGCGCCTTGCGCCGCCAGGCCCTGCATGGCTTCGAACACATCCGCGCGCAGCGCTTCGATGGTCTTGCCGTTGCGAGCCGCGTTGGCTGCGGCGTATTCCAACGCCGTGGCGGAGGAGTCGACGCAGCAGGCGCTGGCCGCGCCCTGATGGAGCGCGGTGACGGCCCAGGCACCGACGTAGCAGCAGACGTCGAGCACACGCGCACCGGGCGCGACATAACGTCGCAGCCGCGCGCGATTGGCGCTCTGGTCGTAGAACCAGCCGGTCTTCTGCCCGGTGGCGAGCGGCGCGCTGAAACTGAGCCCGCCTTCCACGATGCCGACTTCCGCCGGCAGCTCCCCGAAGGCGACCTGCAGATGACGCGGCAGCTGCTCGAGATCGCGTGCCGCAGTGTCGTTCTTCCAGATGAGCGCGCGTGGAGCGACGAGCTGCCGTACCGCGTTCTCGACCGTGTCGTGCAGCGCTTCCATCCCGGCGGTGGCGATCTGCCCCACCACGACCTCGCCGTACCGGTCGAGCACGAGTCCCGGCAACAGGTCCGACTCGCCGAACACCCAGCGGCAGTAACGTGCATCGCCCAGGCTCGCGCGCAGCGCCAGCGCGGCCGCAAGACGCCGCTCGATGAGCTCCGCCGCCGGTAGCTGTGCGGCATCACGCGACAGGATGCGTGCGCAGATGAGCGCGTGCGGGTTGACGTATGCGTAGCCGAGGAACGCATCGCGCCAGGAGCGCAGCTGCACCACCTCTCCCGGGGCGACCTGCGCGAGCGGAGTCCGGTCGGTATCCACCTCGTTACTGAACACCCACAGGTGCCCCGCGAGCAGACGTCGCTCCTCGCCACGCTTGAGGCGCAGCACACGCGCGGAGTCCGCGACGGGCGGCGTGGGAGAGGTTGCGGGCCGTGACATGAGATCAGCAGGTGCTTGGACGAGGCGTCAGTATACCGAATCGGTCAGGACGCCTCGCTGCCCGGGACGCGCTATGATCACGACGACACGGGCTGCGTGTTGAGGATTGGAAATTCCTACCAAGTACACCAACCGTCTCTCTGCGGAGACGAGTCCCTATCTGCGTCAACACGCGCACAATCCCGTGGATTGGTATCCGTGGGGTCGCGAAGCCTTGGAACGCGCACGCCAGGAGAGAAAGCCGATACATCTGAGCGTCGGTTATTCAGCCTGCCGGTGGTGCCACGTCCTGGAAAGAGAGAGCTTCGAAGACGAAGCCACCGCAAAAATCCTCAACGACAACTTCATCAACATCAAGGTCGATCGCGAGGAGCGTCCCGACATCGATCGCATCTACCAGATCGCGCAGCAGATGCTGACACAGCGCAGCGGCGGCTGGCCGCTCACCATGTTCCTGACACACGATGACCAGCGTCCGTTCTTCGGCGGCACCTACTTCCCGAAGGAGGCACGCTATGGCCTCCCCGCCTTCAGCGACATCCTGCAGCGCGTCGCCGCCTATTACCGCGAGCATGCGCCCGAGCTGCGCAAGCAGAACGAAGCCCTCATGACGGCTCTCGCGGAGCTCACTCCCAGGCCCGCCGCTGCCGACACCGAGCTCAGCGACGCGCCGCTCGGCGCCTGCCGCGCGCAGCTGACGCGCAGCTTCGACTCGCGCAACGGCGGCTTCGGCGGCGCGCCCAAGTTTCCCCACGCCGAGATGCTCGAGTGGCTGCTGCGGCGCTGGCGCGCGAGCGCCCGCGCACCCGAGCCCGACCTGCAGGCGCTCTACATGGCGACGCTCACGCTGCGCCGCATGGCCGATGGCGGCATCAACGATCAGCTCGCGGGCGGCTTCTGCCGCTATTCGGTCGATGACCACTGGATGATCCCGCACTTCGAGAAGATGCTCTACGACAATGCCGCGCTGCTCGCCGCCTACGCCAGCGCCGCACTCGCGAGTCCGGAGCCCCAGTACGCGCGGGTCGCGCATCAGACCGCGGACTGGGTGTTGCGCGAGATGCAGTCTGCGCAGGGCGGCTACTACTCGAGTCTCGATGCCGACTCCGAAGGTCACGAGGGCAAGTTCTACGTGTGGGACCGGGACGAGGTGCGCGCGGTGTTGACCGCAACGGAATACCCGGTGTTTGCGGCGCGCTTCGGCCTCGAGCGGCCGGCGAACTTCGAAGGCCGCTGGCATCTGTACGTGGCGGCGTCGCTGGAGGAGGTGGCGCGTCAGGTGGGCCGCCCGCTTGATGAGGTGAGCGCGCTCAGCGGCGCGGCGTGCGACCGGCTCCTGTCGGTGCGTGCCATGCGGGTTCGCCCGGCACGGGATGAGAAGATCCTCACCTCCTGGAACGCGCTCATGATCCGCGGCATGGCGGTCGCCGCACGTGCGCTCGAGCGCGAGGATCTCGCCATCTCGGCAACGCGGGCGCTCGATTTCGTTCGCGCGGCGCTGTGGCGCGACGGACGGCTGCTCGCGACCTCGATGGACGGCCGCGCACATCTCAACGCCTATCTCGATGACTACGTGTACCTGGTCGATGCGATCCTCGAGCTGCAGCAGGTGCGCTTCAGCGCCGATGAGCTCGGGTTTGCGCGCGAGCTCATCGAGGTGGCATTGCGACATTTCACCGACGGCGCGGCCGGCGGCTTCTACTTCACCTCGGACGATCATGAGACGCTGATTCACCGCAGCAAGGTGTTTGCCGACGATGCGACTCCGGCCGGCAACGGCATCGCGGCGCGGGTACTGCTGCGTCTCGGACATCTGCTCGCCGAGCCGCGCTACCTGGCGGCGGCCGAGCAGACGCTGCGGGCCGCGTGGCCGGCGATCGCGCAATACCCCTCAGGTCACATCAGCCTGCTGGGTGCGCTCGAGGAGCTGCTCGCCCCGCCGGAGATCATCGTGCTGCGCGGTGAGGCACGGACCATCGAGGGGTGGGCTCGCGCGCTCGCGAAGAGCTACGCACCGCACCGCCTGGTGCTCGCCATCCCGGCCGACGCCGCGGAGCTGCCGGCGGCGCTCGCGGACAAGACCGTACGCGCCGGGCCGATCGGCTACATCTGCCGCGGCAGCACCTGCTCGGCGCCCATCGATTCGCTCGCTGCGCTCACCGAGGCGCTGCACGAGAACGATCCTTCGCCCCCGCCGCCGGCGCCATCCGTCGCACCGGGCTGAGAACCAGCGCCGGGTGAGGCGCGCTCTCGCCGCCTCACGACAAAAGCTCGATATTTCCGCCGATCGCCGCCGTGTTGATGGTGAGCGTACGCTCATTGGCGAACCGCAGCAGATAGTGCGGCCCGCCGGCCTTCGGTCCGGTACCCGAGAGACCCTGACCGCCGAAAGGCTGCACGCCTACCACTGCGCCGATCATGTTGCGGTTCACGTAGGTGTTGCCCACGGGCAGCGCCTGGTAGATGTGCTCGGCGAGGCTCTCGACGCGCGTGTGGATGCCGAGGGTGAGGCCGAAGCCCGTGGCGCGGATGGCCGCAAGTACCTGCGGCAGCTGCCCGCTGCGATAGCGCGCCACGTGCAGGATCGGGCCGAACTCCTCGGTGCGCAGCTGATCGAGGCGCTCGAGCTCGAATAGCTGCGGCGGGAAGAAATAGCCCTGCCGCGAGAGCGCCGGGTCGACTTCGCAGGCATAGAGCAGCCGCGCCTCGCGCCGCATCCGCTCGGCGTGGCGCATCAGCCGATCGCGCGCGGCCGCGCTGATGACGGGTCCGACATCCGTCGACAGCTCCTGCGGCGGTCCGATCTTCAGCTCGCGCATCGCGCCGACCAGCATGCTCACCACACGCTCGGCAATCTCCTCCTGCACGTAGAGCACGCGCAGCGCCGAGCAGCGTTGACCGGCGCTCGTGAACGCCGAGGTGAGCACATCATCCACGACCTGCTCGGGAAGCGCCGTGGCATCCACCACCATGGCGTTCACCCCGCCCGTCTCGGCGATGAGCGGCACGATCGCGCCGGGGCGGTTGGCGAGGGTGCGGTTGATGGTGCTGGCGGTCGCGGTCGAGCCGGTAAAGGCCACACCCGCGAGTGCGGGATGAGTCAATGCCACCTCACCGAAGGGCGGCCCGTCGGCCGGTGTGAGCTGCAGCACCTGCGGGGGTACGCCGGCCTCGTGCAGCAGGCGCGTCATGGCGTGCGCTACCAGTGGGGTCGCGGGCGCGGGCTTCGCGACGACTGCGTTGCCGGCCATGAGCGCCGCGGTGATCTGGCCGGTGAAAATCGCCAGCGGAAAGTTCCACGGACTGATGCACACGAACACACCCCGCCCTTGCAGCGCGAGCGTGTTGCGCTCGCCGGTGGGACCGGGCAGCGCCTGTGGCGCACCGAAAAGCTCCCGGCCGCGCGCTGCGTAGTAGCGGCAGAAGTCCACCGCCTCGCGCAGCTCCGCCACCGCGTCCGGCAACGTCTTGCCCGCCTCGCGAACCAGCAGGCTGAGGAAGGTCCCGCGCCTTTGCTGCAGCAGGTCGGCAGCGCGGGTGAGGCAGGCCGCGCGCGCTTCGGCGCCGGTGCCGTCCCAGGCCGGCTGCGCGGCGGCCGCAGCCTCCATCACAGCGCCGATCTCCGCCGGCGTGGCGTCGCGGGTGTAACCGACGATCGCGCTCGTGTCGGCGGGCGAGCTGACCGCCACCTTCAGGTCGCGGGCCGCACGGCCGCTCAGTATCGGTCCGCCGTAATGGAGAACGTCCTTCTCGAGGCGGATCTCCGCCTCGAGCGCGGCGAGCGTCGCCGGATCTCCGAAGTCCGCACCCGCCGAGTTCGCCCGCTCGGCACCAAACAGCGCCAGCGGCTCGCGCAGCCGCGAGAGGCGCGGCGGGCCGGCGGCGAGCGAGGTGACGGGGTCGCGAACCACCTCCTCCACCGGGATCTGCGGATTCATGAACTGATGGACGAAGGAGGTGTTGGCGCCGTTCTCGAGCAGACGACGCACGAGATAAGGCAGCAGCTCCTCGTGCGTGCCCACCGGCGCGTACACGCGCACCGGTGGCAGCTGCGGCAGTTCTGCACGCGCTGCCGCGTACAGCGCCTCGCCCATGCCGTGCAGCCGCTGGAACTCGTACATGACACCCGCCGGCGCGAGCTCCAGCACCGCGGCCACGGTGTAGGCGTTGTGGGTTGCGAACTGCGGATAGATCACCTCCGGCAGCGCGAACAGCTGCTGGACGCACTCGAGATAGCTCGCATCGGTGGCGGCCTTCGACGTATAGACCGGGAAGCTCGCGAGTCCCCGCTCCTGCGCGCGCTTGATCTCGCTGTCCCAGTACGCGCCCTTCACCAGGCGCAGGCTCATGCGCCGGCCGGTCTCGCGCGCCAGCTGCGCCACCCAGGCGATCACGAGCGGCGCGCGCCGGCCGTAGGACTGCACGGCGAGCCCGAGGCCCTCCCAGGCGCGCGTGCGCACATCGCGCGCGAGCGCCTCGATGATGTCGAGCGACAGGTCGAGGCGGTCGGCCTCCTCGGCATCGACGGTGAAGCCGATGCCGGCGCGGGCGGCGCGCAGCGCGAGCTCGAGCATGCGCGGTGCGAGCCGCTCCTGCACCAGCGTGCTCTGCAGCAGCGTGTAGCGCGGCTCGAGCGCGGAGAGCTTGACGGAGAGTCCCGAGCGCGCGTGGGTCCCCTGCGCCGGCTGCCGCTCGAGCTTGTCGATGGCGTGCGCGTAGGCGTCGTAGTAGCGCTGCGCGTCTGCCTCGGTCCGCGCGCCCTCGCCGAGCACGTCGTACGAGCACAGCGCGAGCTCCGGATCCGCCGCGCCCCGTGCCAGCGCCGCATCGATGGTCTCGCCCACGATGAAGGCGTGGCCGAGAAGCTGCATCGACTGGCGCAACGCCGCGCGCACGACCGGCGCCACCACCGGCCGCGTGAGGCTCGCGGTCGAAAATTCACCCGCGAGCTCCCCGAGCACGTCCGGCAACAGCCGCCCCGCAGCGCCGAGCAGCGTGAAGCCGGTGCGCAGCAACAGGTCCGTATCCCCGGGCGTGCCGGCGGCGCGGATGGTCGCGAGCCGCTCCGCAATCAGCTGGTCGGCGCGCCGCGCATCGGGCGTGCGCAACAGCGCTTCGGCCAGGCTCATGAGCGCCCTGCCCTGCGCGCTGTCGAGCGGGAACTGCTCGAGCATCCGCTCGACGAGCGGCCGCGAGCGCTGATCGGCGCGCGCCGCCTCCACCCAGCGTGCGGCGCGCACACGCGCGCGCTCGAGCGCGCCGAGCACGGACGTCAGGTCGGCGAGCGCTTCGTCCGAGGCGTCCGCTTCGGCTCGCAGCGTCGCGGCGCGCAGGCGCTGGCGCAACTCCGCAAGCGTGCTCGCACCGCTCTCAACCACACTCGCGACCATGAGAGGCACTCCAGGCTGGTAGCAAATCGCGCTTATTTTATGGCCATGCTTAGAGGAAAATTATCCATTTAAACGCTTTTATCAGTAAAATCGACTGATGACCGCTTCGAAGGCTCCGGCAGCGGCTGAACCGGCTCCGCAACGGCCGCTCGACCGCATCGATCGTCGACTGCTCGCGCGACTGCAGCAGGACGGGCGCACGCCGGTCTCGCAGCTCGCGCGCGAGGTCCATCTCACCGTGACGCCGACGCTCGAGCGCGTGCGTCGACTGGAATCGAGTGGCTACATCGAAGCGTATTTCGCGCGGCTCAACGCACGTCGGCTCGGACTGGGACTCCTCGCTTATGTCGAGGTCTCGCTCGATCGGACGACACCGGACGCCTTCGACCGCTTCAAGCAGGCGATGCTCTCGCACGATGAGGTGATGGAGTGTCACATGGTCGCGGGCGGCTTCGACTACCTGCTGAAAGTGCGAGTCCGGGACATGGAGAGCTACCGCCGCTTTCTCGGTGACCGCATCGCCGCGGTGCGCGGGGTGCAGCAGACGCACACTTACTTCGTCATGGAAGAGGTGAAGTCGACGCACCGTATCGTCGTGCCCGAGTAAGGCCGCGAAACGATGGCCGATCGCGCTCGGAGCGTCGTCATTTGCGTCGCAGCCTGGGGGGTGCCCGGCGTGGCTTGTGCGCTGGAGCCGGCGGCACCCGCGCCGGCGAATCCCGCGACCGTGCAGGAGCTGCCGCAGGTCACGGTGATCGGCAACACGCCGCTCGCCGGGCTCGGCCTGCCGCGCGATCAGATACCGGCGGATGTGCAGACCGGCGACAGCGAGAGCATGAAACGTCAGCTGTCGCTCGGCCTCGGCGAATATCTCAACGAGAACTTCAGCGGCGTCCACGTGAGCGAAGGCAGCGCCAACGCGCTGCAGCCCGATGTGTCCTACCATGGCTTCACCGCCTCGCCGCTGCTCGGGACACCCCAGGGGTTGTCCGTGTACGTCGATGGCGTACGTGTCAACGAGTCTTTCGGCGACACCGTCAACTGGGATCTGCTGCCGCAGGCAGCGATCTCCACGGTGACGCTCATTTCCGGCCCGAACCCCGTGTTCGGCTTGAACAGCCTCGGCGGAGCGCTGTCGGTGCGGACCAAGAGCGGCCACGAGAATCCCGGTACGGAGCTCGAGGGCTATGCCGGCTCCTTCGGACGGCGTTCCTTCGAGGCGGCGACGGGCGGCGAGCACGCCGGCTTCGATTATTTTCTGGCCGGAAGCTATTTCGATGAGAGCGGCTGGCGCGATTTCTCGCCTTCGCGGCTGTGGCAGGCGTTCGGCAAGACCGGCTGGCAGGACGAGCGCACCGACATCGACCTCAGCTACACCTACGCCGATACGCGGCTGAACGGTAACGGCCCGCTCCCGACCAGCATGCTCGATTACCGGCGCGAGGCGAGCTATACGCCGCCGGACGTGACGGAGAACCGGCTCGACTTCCTCAACCTCACGGCTACACAGTTCCTGGCGCCGCGCCTGCTGCTCTCCGGAAACGCCTATTACCGCAAGCTGCTCACCAGCACGGTGAATGGCAACGTGAACGACAGCTACCTCGATCCGGGCTACAGCGGTCCGCCGCTCAGCTGCGAGCCACCGCCCGCGAGCGCCGCCGAGCTCATCGGGTGCTCACCGGCGCAGAACGCCCGCGGCCGCTCGAGCCAGCACAGCGCGGGCCTCGCCCTCCAGCTCACCGCCTCGCAGCCGCTGCTGGGCCGACCCAACCAGGCGATCCTCGGAGCCGATTACCACGGATCGGACGACACCTTCACCCAGTCGTACCAGTACGGGCAGCTGTCCGCCGAGCGCATGCTCATCTACGAGCCGAGCCCGTTCAACGACCCGACGGTGGTGGCGCTCGCGGGCCACGATCACGACTACGGCGTGTACGCCACCGATACCCTCTCACCGCACGACCTCCTGCACCTCACCCTTGCTGCGCGCTATGACCACAGCACCGCGAAGCTCGACGGATACAGCATCGACAGCAACCTCGCCGATTTCGACTCGGGGTTCGGCGCGATGCGCCCATTGGCGGGCGACCATGCCTTCAGCCGGCTCAACCCCTCGATCGGTCTCACACTCGCTGCAGCACCCCGCGCGACCTTCTATGCGCACTACGCCGAAGCGAGCCGGGCCCCGACCGTCATCGAGCTCGGTTGCTCGAGTCCCACCACTCCCTGCGGGCTGCCGAACCAGTTTGCCGGGGACCCGGACCTGCAGCAGGTGGTGGCCCGCAGCGCCGAGCTCGGCGTGCACGGTGAGAGCGCCGCGCGCAGCCTCGCCTGGAGCGCCAGCGCGTTCCGCACCCTCAACAGCAACGACATCCAGTTCGTCGCGACCGCTACCAACTCGGGTTACTTCGACAATGTCGGCAGCACGCGCCGACAGGGACTGGACCTCGCGCTCGGCGGCCAGGCGGGAGGCTTGCACTGGCAGGCCAGCTACAGCCTCGTCGATGCGACCTATCGCTCGAGCTTCACCGTCAACGCCGCTTCCAACAGCAGCGCCGATGCGGCCGGCACCATCCGGGTGAGCCCCGGGGACCGCTTGCCGCTCATTCCACGTCACACCGGACGGCTGCTGCTCGAGTACCGCATGCCTCGCTGGCACCTCGGCGGCAACCTCGTCGCCGCATCCGGCTCGTACCTGCACGGTAACGAGAACAACGCCAACCACGCGGGCGCCAGCAATGCTGCCGGAGCGCACATCGTCGGCAGCGGGTGGCTCCCGGCCTACGCCGTGGTGAATCTGCACGGCAGCGTGCGGATCGCCGAGCATTGCGAGCTGTTCGCCAAGCTCGCCAACCTCTTCGACCGGCACTACGGCACCGCCGGATTCCTCACGGTCAATGCCTTCACGCCGGCGGGAACCTTCATTGCAACACGTGCCGACTGGACCAACGAGGATGTGATCTCGCCCGCACAGCCGCTCGCGCTGTGGGCGGGGGTGCGCCTGAGGTGGGATTGACGGGGGCGCTACGGCGCCAGCACCTGCGCCACTGCCTGCGCGAAGTATTCGAGATTGCCGGGGCGCAACCCGGCCAGGTTCATGCGGCTGTCGTCGGTCATGTAGACGTGATGACGCTCGCGCAATGCCTGCACCTGTGCGGTGTCGATACCGAGGAAGGAGAACATGCCGCGCTGGCGTGCGATGAACCCGAAGTCGCGCTGCGGACAGTGCCGTTGCAGCTGCTGCACCACCTCGAGGCGCAGCCCGGCGATGCGCTGCCGCATCGCTTCGAGCTCTGACAGCCATTGCGCCCGCAGGCTCGGGTCGCAGAGGATCGCCTGCGCAATGGCGGCGCCGTGATCGGGCGGCATCGACCAGATGCCGCGTGCGATGCGCACCAGCTGGGTGAGTGCCGCATCGGCGGCTCGCGGCGTCGAGCTCACCAGGTGCAGCGAGCCGGTGCGCTCGCGATACAGGCCGAAATTCTTGGAGCAGGACACCGCACACAGCACCTCGGGCAGCTCGGCGCAGAACAGTCGCAACCCGAACGCATCGGCGTCGAGCCCGGCGCCGAGCCCCTGGTACGCCATGTCGATGAAAGGCAGCAGCTCACGCCGCCGCACGACCTCGAGCAGCCCGTGCCATTGCTCCGCCGAGAGATCCGCCCCGGTCGGGTTGTGACAGGAGGCGTGCAACAGCACCACGGCGCGCGGCGGGAGCCGCTCGAAATTCGCCCGCATCGCCTCGAACTGCACACCGCCACCTGCGGCATCGAAGTACGGATAGCGCTCGAGCCGCAGCCCGCTGCCGGCGAGCAGTGGAGTGTGATTGGCCCAGGTGGGCGTGCTGACGTGCACCACGCTGTCGGGAGCGGCGGCGCGGATCAGCTCCGCTCCGAGCCGCAGCGCACCGCAGCCGCCCGGGGTCTGCACGCTGCGCACCCGGCCCGCCTGCACCGCCGGATGCGTGGCACCGAGCACGAGCTGCTCCATCGCCTGGTTGAATGCGGCACTGCCCGCGGGCGCTACGTAGCTCTTGGTGGTTTGACTGGCGAGCAGGGCACGCTCGGCGAGCCGCACGGCTTCGGGGATGGGCGTGTTGCCGTGCTCATCCCGATACACGCCGACCCCGAGATCGACCTTGTGCGGATCCGGGTCGGCGCGGAAGGCGGCCATGAGGCCGAGGATAGGGTCGGGCACGACCGCGGCGAGATGCTCGAACATGTGCCGGCAACGGTAGCATGCCCGGCGCCGCCGGAGCTCGGCGCGATCGTCGGAAGGCTCACGACGCCCGCCGGTGCGCCGGTCCCGAACGAGACACGCAGACACCGTTCGCGGTGGGCGACCTCGGGTGGCTCACCCGCCGCAGTCAGGGCCCCGCGACCACGCCCCAGGATCCGCGGCCGGTGCCGATGCGTCCGGCGACGCTCAGCGTCCGCGTATCCACGACGGTCAGGTCGGCACCCGGCCCGTTCGCGGTGAGCAGCTGCGCACCGTCCTCGGCGAGCGCGATCCCCCAGGGTCGTACGCCGACCGCCACCTCCGCCACCACCCGCGCCTCGGCGATCGCGATGACGGCAACGCTGCCGGCGCGACCGGTGCTCACATACAGCCGCCCCGCCCGGGCATCGAGCGCAAGACCCATCGGCCGCGCCCCACCGCGCAACTGCAGCAGCTGCGTGGCCGGCGAGCCGGCAGGAACCGCGATCCGGAACACCGACGCATCCGCCTCGCCTGAGACGTAGGCCGTGCGGCCGTCGGGAGTGCTCACCACATCGCGCGGTCGTTGTCCGACAGCGGCAGTGGCATGTCTGATGCGCTTGTGGGCGTCGATGATGGCGACCGCATTGTCTTCCTCGCTGGTCACCAGCACCCAGCGCCCGTCGGGCGATACCCGCACGCCTTCGGGCTCGCGTCCGACGGCTACTGTTCCGAGCACGGCTGCATGCGCCACATCGATCATCGCGAGCCGTGCCGCATCCTCCTCGCTGACGTAGAGCGTGCGGCCGTCCTCGCTCACCTGCACTCTTTCGGGGTCGGAGACACCGCGCAGCGTGCCGATCGGCCGGAGCGTGCCGGTATCGACGACCGCGATCCCATCGGCCCCGGTATCGCGCGGCAGACGGGCGCAATCCGCATCGGTCATCGGCGGCGGACATTTGGGCAGCCCGCTGAGTGCCACGTACAACCTCTTGCCGTCGCGGCTCAGCGCGAGACCCCGCGGGCGCTTGCCCACCGCGATCGTTCCAACAGCCGCAAGGCGGTCGGTGTCGACCACCGTAACCGTACCGTCGTCTTCGTTGGACACGTAAGCCCGTGCCGCCTCGGCCAGCGGCGCGAGCGCGAGCCACACGGTGAGCAGCGCCGCCCGGAGCCCGAACCGGGCTGCCGGACCGGGTGTGGACAGGGTTTGCGGGAATGCGCCGACACCCGTCACTGTTCTCATCTGTGCTTCCTGGATCGGGGCTCGCCGCGCAGCAGCATACTCAAGAACAACGACATAAGCCCCACATAGGACCCGCCGCCGTGCTAAGTTACGCCCGCCCTACGGAGGATCGAAACCCCCATGCCCGAGACGCCCCGCAGCGAGCCGCAGGCTCCGCCGCTCATCTGGACCAACGCGCTGATGTTCGCCCTCACGGCAGCGGCGGCCGCGATACTGGTGCCATGGTACGGGTTGACGCATGGATTCAGCGTGGCCGACTGGGGTGTGCTGGCCTTGTTCCTCGTCGCCAACGGGCTGGCGATCACCGCCGGTTATCACCGGCTGTGGGCGCATCGCAGCTACGAGGCGCACTGGAGCCTGCGCGTGCTGTACCTGCTGTTCGGCACCATGGCGCTGCAGAACAGCGTGTTCGCCTGGTGCAGCGGGCACCGCACGCATCACCTGTACGTCGACGATGAGGACCGCGATCCATACTCGGCGCGGCGCGGCTTCTGGTTCTCGCACATCGGGTGGATGCTGCGCGAGTACCCGAGCGGGCGTGAGGACCTCCGCAACATTCCCGACCTGAAGAAGGACCCGCTGCTGGTTTTCCAGCACCGTTACTACGTCCCGCTGGCGGTCGCGCTCAACTTCGGGCTGCCGCTCCTCGCCGGGGTGCTGTGTGGCGACATCTGGGGCATGCTGATCCTCGCCGGCGTGCTGCGCCTGGTGTGGAGCCATCACGTCACCTTCTTCATCAACTCGCTCGCCCACATGTGGGGCAGCCGCCCGTATACCGAGGACAACTCCGCACGCGACAACCCGGTGCTGGCAGTCATCACCTACGGCGAGGGTTATCACAACTTCCATCACATGTTCGCCCACGACTATCGCAACGGCGTGCGCTGGTGGCAGTGGGATCCCACCAAGTGGGTCATCGCGGCGCTGCAGGTGCTGGGGCTCACCCGTCGCCTGAAGCGCACCCCGGTGTTCCAGATCCAGCGCGCGCTGCTCGACATGCAGTTCCGTCGCGCCGAGGCGCGCCTGGCGCGGCTTCCGGCGAGCCGCGCGGCCGGCCAGATCGAGTCGCTGCGCGCCCGCGTGGCGCACGAATACGAGAGCTTCCTCGCTGCGCTCGCGGAATGGGCACGGGTCAAGGAGCAGTGGCTCACCGAGAAGAAGCGCGCGGTGCTCGAGCAGTGGGAGCACGTGCGCCTGCAACGCAGTCTGCGCGAGATCGAGCGGCGCCTGAGCCTGCAGCTGCGGCGCATGCGGCTGCTGCAGGCGCAACTCGCATAATCCCCCGGCCGGCCGCAGATCTGCGGTTGGCACCGTCGGTGCCGTTCGTGCACCATGCGCCGTATGGGGCGCATCTTCGAAGTCCGCAAGCACACGATGTTCGCGCGGTGGAACCGCATGGCGAAGCAGTTCGCCCGTATCGCCAAGGACATCACCATGGCGGTGAAGGCCGGAGGGCCGGATCCCGCCTCCAACCCGACGCTGCGGCGGGTCATCCAGAACGCACGCGCCGTCAACATGCCGAAGGACCGGGTCGAGGCGGCCATCAAGCGTGCCTCGGGACGCGACGCCACCAGCTACCAGGAGGTGCTCTACGAGGGCTACGCGCCCTACGGGGTTGCACTGCTGGTGGAGACGGCCACTGACAATCCGACGCGTACCGTCGCGGCGGTGCGCAACGTCATCACCAAGGGCGGTGGCAACCTCGCCACCAGCGGCAGCGTCAGTTTCATGTTCCGCAAGATGGGCGTGTTCCGGCTCAACCCGCAGGGCGTCGATCAGGATGACCTCGAGCTCTACCTGATCGATCACGGACTCGAGGAGATGGGCGAGAGCACCGGAGAGAAGGGCGAGCCGCAGCTGGTGATCCGCTGCGCCTTTGCCGACTTCGGCAAGCTGCAGGAGGCGCTCGAGGCGCGTGGCATCGTTCCCCTGTCCGCCGAGCACGAGTACATCTGCACCGTGCCGACCGAGCTCTCCGAGGAGAAGGCGACGGAGGTGCTGACCCTCATCGATCGTCTCGAGCAGGATGAGGACGTGCAGAAGGTCTTCCATACCCTCGCCTGAAGTGCGCTGCCGCATGCCGCACGAGGCTCATCGCTATCGCCTGGAACCCGCCCGTGCCGGCGACGCGCCGCTGCTCGCTGCCATGTCGCAGGCACACATCGAGCAGGGGTTGAAACCGGCCTGGGGCGCGCCACGTATCCGCTGGCACGTGCGCGATGCCGATAGCGTGGTGCTCACGGCGCGTCTCGGCGCGGCGCTTGCGGGTTTTGCCATCATGCGCTACGCCGACGACGTCGCCCACCTCAACCTGCTCGCGGTCGCTCCCGCACATCGACGCCGCGGCGTAGCCCGGGCTCTGGTGCAATGGCTGGAGGAGACCGCGCTCACTGCCGGAACCTTCATCATCGGACTGGAGCTGCGCGAGGGTAACGCGCCGGCACGGGCTTTCTACCGCGCGCTCGGTTACCGCGAGCTCGGCCAGATCCCCGGCTACTACCAGGGCCTCGAGGCGGCGATCCGCATGGTGCGAGACGTGCGGGCGCAGCGCGCCAATGCTCCCGGAGCGCGGCAGCAGCCGTCCTGAGCCGCCGCGACCGGCTAGCCGCCGATCTTGTAGTCGAACTCGTAGGTGTGCGAGCCGTCGGCACCCACCGTGATGGTCATCGTGCCGCTGATTCCCTGCAGCTCGCCGGTGCCCGAATCCGGCACCACTGCGATGCTCGCCTTCGGCGTGCCGCGGGTCATGGTGGCGCTGTGTTGCAGCACGAAGCTGCCGGTGCGGCCCTGCAGCTTGCCGGTTACGCGCTCGAGCGCCACGTAGCCGGCCGAGCCGGGCACCTCGGTCTGCGTCGCCAGCATCTCCCCTTTGCTGATGCCCTCCAGATCTCCATGGAAGCGCTTGTCGATCGTCAGGCGGCCGAGGTTGGCGGCACGCGCGACCTGCGTGTCGGGCTTCTGCGGAGTGACCTTGACGTCGAACGGGCCGGCGGCGCGCTGACTCATCGTGCGTTCTCCCATGATTGTCGGGGTCAGTCCGGCATGGGCGTCATGCGTCCGACCAGTGCATCCTCGAAACCGAAGTCGCGCAGATCACGGACCCGCTGCGGGAAGAGGATGCCGTCGAGGTGATCGACTTCGTGCTGCACCACACGCGCATGAAAGCCCTCGACCGTGCGCTCGAGCGGCGCGCCGGACGCGTCGAAGCCGCGATAGTGCAGCCGACGATGACGCGGCACGAGTCCACGCATTCCCGGCACCGACAGACATCCTTCCCAACCTTCATCCTGCTCGGCGCCGAGCGGCGTGACAAGTGGGTTCACCAGCACCGTGTACGGCACCGGCGCGATGTGCGGGTAGCGCGGGTTGTCCTGCAGCTCGAAGATCACGACGCGCGCACTGACACCGATCTGCGGTGCGGCGATTCCGGCGCCGTTGAGCGCGCGCATGGTGTCGTCCATGTCGGCGATGAGCGCGCGCAGCTCCGCATCGAAGCGCGTGACGGGCGCCGCCACCCGTTGCAGCAACGGCTCGCCCATCCTCAGCACGCGGCGGACGCTCATCCGGACGCTCCGGCATCGGGCTCGATGGAGATGCGGTGATCGCGGAACACCAGCACGTGCTCGGTGGGCACGGCGGACGCTGCAGCCTGCGCGGCGCGTTCCACGGCCGCGGTGACCAGGTGATGATGCGGTGACAGATCGCACACCGGATCGGTGTTGCTGGCATCGCCGGTGAGCAGGTACGCCTGGCAGCGACAGCCACCGAAGTCCCGCGCGCGCTCCGGGCAGCTCCGGCAGGGCTCCTTCATCCAGGCTTCGCCACGAAAGTGATTGAAGGCCGGCGAGTCGTACCAGATGCTGCGGATGTCGGCGCTGCGTACGTTCGGCAGGTCGAGATCGGGCAGCATGCGCGCCGCATGACAGGGGAGCGCCGTGCCATCGGGCGCAATGCCGAGGAACACCGAACCGAGGCCGCCCATGCAGGCCTTCGGACGACGCTCGAAGTAGTCCGGCACCACGAAGTAGACCTGCATGCTCCCGCCGACGCGCTCGCGGAAGCGTTGCGTGACCGCCTCGGCACGCTCGAGCTGCGCGCGGGTCGGCAGCAGCCGCTGGCGGTTGAGCCACGCCCAGCCGTAATACTGGGTGTTGGCAAGCTCCACGTACTGCGCCCCGATGCGCTCGGCCATGTCGAGGATCTCGCCGACGTGATCGATGTTGAGCCGATGCAGCACGACGTTCAGCACCATCGGATAGCCGTGCGCGCGGATGAGCGCCGCCACTTTCGCCTTGAGCTCGAAGGTGCGTGTGCTGCTGAGGAAATCGTTCAGCTCGCGCGTGCTGTCCTGGAAGGAAAGCTGGATGTGATCGAGTCCGGCGCGCTTGAGCGCGCCGATGCGCGCCGCCGTCAGCCCGACACCGGAGGTGATGAGATTGATATAGAAGCCGAGCCGGTGCGCCTCGGCGACGATGGTCTCGAGATCCTCGCGCTCGAGCGGCTCGCCGCCCGACAGCCCGAGCTGCACGGCGCCGAGCGCACGCGCCTCGCCGAGCACGCGTAGCCACTCGGCCGTCGGCAGCTCCGCTCCGGTACGCGCAAAGTCCGTGGGGTTGTAGCAGAACACGCAATGCAGCGGGCAGCGATAGGTGAGCTCGAGCAGCAGCCACAGCGGCGGACCGGGCGGCGGTGTGGCAGCGGTGCTCATGCCCGCAGCTCCAGCCAGTGCTTCTCCAGCGCCAGCCTGAGGAAGGCGAGCACATCGCCCGCGAGCCCCGCAGCGCCATAGGCTTGCTCGAGATCGGCAACGATCTCGCGCACGGTACGCGCGCCGTCGCAGCGGCTGAGAATCGCCCCAGCGCTGCCATTGAGCTTCACCATGCCTTCCGGATAGAGCAGCACGTGAGCCTGCTGCGCCTCCTCCCATTGCAGGCGCATGCCGTGCGGGATCGCCGGCCGCGCCGTATCGGTCAGCTCGCTCGCCGACGGCTCAGTCATTCCTTCAGCCCATAAGCGAGTGCCATTGCATCATTCATCTGCCAAAGCACATCGAGCTTGAATTGCAGCACCTCGAGCGCGCGCTCCTGTGTCGCACGCGTCCGGAAGCGCTCGAGCGTCACCGCCAGAGCGAACTCCACGTCTCGCCGTGCCAGGCTCATGCGGCTCTGGAAGTAGCTCAGCCCCACCGGGTCGATCCAGGGGTAGTGGCCCGGCCAGCCGGCGAGGCGCTGGCGATGGATCTCGGGCGCGAACAGCTCGGTGAGCGAGGCACATACACCTTCGGTCCACGGCGCGCGCCGGGCGAAATTGACGTAGGCATCGACCGCGAACCGCACCCCGGGCACCACCTGCCGCAGGCTCTCGACCTCCGCGCGCGCGAGACCGACGGCCTCGGCGAGGCGCAGCCAGGACTCGATGCCGCCAGGCTCGGCGCCGTGCCCGTCGTGATCGAGTATGCGCTGCACCCAGGTGCGACGCACCGCCCGCTCCTCGCAATTGGCGATGATCGCCGCGTCCTTGAGCGGAATGCTGATCTGGTAATAGAAGCGGTTCGCCACCCAGCCACGGATCTGCTCGCGTGTCGCGCGGCCCGTATTCAACATAACGTTGAACGGGTGATGCACGTGGTAGGCACGTCCGCGCTCGCGCAGGCGCTGCTCGAACTCCGCGGGCGTCCACGCCTCGGGAGCTGTGCTCACAGCTCGATCTCCAGTCCGTCCCACGCGACCTCGATGCCCCGTCGGTCGAGCTCGGCGCGCTCGGCCGAATCCTCGTCCAGGATCGGATTGGTGTTGTTCACGTGTATCAGGATCCTGCGGGTACCGCCGGGCAGCCGCTCGAGCCATTCGAGCATGCCCCCGGGACCGCTCTGCGGCAGGTGGCCGAGGTCGCGCGCTCGTTTCTGCGACAGCCCAACCACCGCCATCTCCTCATCACTCCAGAAGGTTCCATCGATGAGCACGCATGCCGCTCCCTGCATCGCCTGCCACAGGTCCTGCGGCATCGCACCGATGCCCGGCGCGTACACGACGCTGCCTGAGCTCGCCGCCGCTTCCATGATGAGCGCGATATTGTCGCCGCGCACCGGCGCGGCGCGGTGGGGCGAGTAGGGGGCGGGCTTGCCGGGCACCGCAATCGCCCGCCAGCTCACGCCCGCGATGCCCGGGATCGCGAACGTCCTCCCGTCGGGAACCACGGTATGGGGCTCGACGCCACAGTAATGCGAGAGCACCTTGAACAGGGGATATCCCTCACTGAGGTCGGCAAACACCGGGTCCGTGCACCACACCGCCAGTGGGGTCTGGGACTCGCGCAACAGCAGCAGGCCCGCGGTGTGATCGATCTGCCCATCGACCAGGACCACCGCCGCGATGGCACTGCCGCGTGGCACCGCGGTCCCCTGCAGCATGGGGCTGCCGCGCAGCTGCACGAGGATATCCGGCGAGACGTTGACGAGAGCCCAGCTGCCGCCGTCCTCGGCGGAGACGGCGATCGAGGATTGGGTGCGGGGGGTGGCGCGCAACGCGTTACGGCGCACGCCGGCGCAGTTGCGGCAGTTGCAGTTCCACTGTGGAAAACCGCCGCCCGCGGCCGACCCGAGGACGCGAACCTTCATGGCGCCCTCAGCCCGATGGCCTCAGGCCCACGGCAACCCCGGGAAGACGCGCCGAGCGCGGCGTCAGCGTCGGGCGATGTAGAGAGTGATCTCCATGCCGTAACGGAAATCGATCGCCTGCGGTACTTCCCAGCGCATGTTCCATTCTCCTGCGAATGCAACGGCACGATACCGGATATCCGGCAGCGCGGCAAAATCCGGCGGTGGAGGTCTAGCTCTCGAGGGCTCGGGCGACCGCCACGCGGCGTGTGAGCCGCTCCAGCGACCGTCGTGCCGCGGCCTTGGCGATGTGCTTGCACCAGAGCGGCTCGCGCTGGCCGTTCTGGCGGCGGAACTTCTCGCAGTCGCACGTCCAGAGGATGCGGTCGTCCTGCGTCCGCAGTACCTGCACCGTCCGGCTGGTGAAACTGTAGGTCCCTATGACTTCGTTGGTCGCCCGAGGGCGCCGCCGGAAGCGGATGGCCATGCCCGGAGCCTAGCGCAGCTCGGCTGTGGATTGCTTGTGGATTAGTTGTGTACAGCCTCGCTGCGTCGCAGCTACGGCCTTCAGGAGGAAATGATCTTCGCCTTGATCGCCTCGTACTCGGCGTCCGTGATGAGCTGCGCATCGAGCAGCTGCTTCGCCTCCTGCAGGCGGCGCACGGCATCGTTGCTGCCGGCGGCGCCGAGCGCCGCGGGTGCCGTGCCGACTTGTATGCCGCCCGAGCGTGCACGCAGCTCTTCCAGCTCGCGCACGCGGCGCTTCTCGCGCCAGGCCTGGTCCTGGCTCTGACAGATCCGATAGACCGCCTGCGCCTCGGCGCGGTGCAGGCCGGTGAACTCGACCTGCTGCGCGCCGCTGGCACCGAGGGATGCGAGGTCGGTGGCCTTGCCGGCGCGCACGGCCAGTGTCGCGCTCAGCATGCCCACGCGCAGCGTGACCTCCTCGAGGTCCTGCCAGCGGATGGTGGAGACATCGAAACCGCCGAGCAGTTTGCGGTTGAGCACGATCAGACGGCCGCTGGTCGCGGCGAGAAGGAGCCTGCGGTGCAGCAGCGCAAACAGCCGCAGCTGTATTGCGAACGCCTCGATGGTCTCGCCGGGAATCAACACCGAGCGCAGCTGCGCGAGCGGCCGCTCGAGTCCGCGCTCGTCCAGTGTCGGGCTGTCGCTCATTTCCTGTTGACGATCTCGGCACGGAACTCGCGCAGCTTCCTCTTCAGGATGCGCGCGTTCTGTGGACCCATCCGGATCAGCAATTTCTGTCCCGCCGGCCGGTTCTCGAGATTCGCATCGGCATATTCCCAGAACACCTTCGGCTGCACTACCGGGATCGGCGCCGCCACCTCGGGGGTCTGCAGAAGCAGATCGATCACTTCCACCAGCCGGTCGTTGAAATACTTTCCCGGGTAACCGAGATCCTCGTACGCCTGCTGAAAGAGCGGATACAGTCGCTCGTACACGACCGCCAGCGCTTTGACGTCCGTGCCCTCGACGACTCGTGTGAGCGGCGTATAGCGGTCGAAGTTCGCTTCGGTGAGCGTGGTGAGCTCGCCCTGCCCGTTGACGACCGCTTGTCCCGCGGTCGGCTTTACCGGACGCAGCTCGACGGCCACCTTGTGGCGCGGCAGGTTGTCGACCGTCACCACGATGTGGCGCACGATGTTCTGCGGAATCAGGAACTGCTCGACCGGCGCGCGGCCGAAGACGCCGACCAGGGAGTCGCGCACCACCGCGTCACTGTCGTTGAGTGCCGGGAGCGCCGTGGTCCCGGACTGCTCCCCGGGAATGGGATGCGAGATGGCTGGGGCGGTCGCCGCGCTCGGCTGCGCCGGCGCCGCGTGCACCGGCGGAGCCTCGGCGGCAGGATGCGCTCGTCCCGAGTACCAGTACCAGCCGCCTGCGGCGATCGCGGCAGCGACGATGGCGCCGACGAGCCACATCAGCTTGCGGCGCGACGCATCCTCGAGATCGTCTTCCCACATCAGGTGGTCCCCTCCACCACAGGCCGGAGCGATCACTTTACTCCGAGGCCGCCCGCGCATACAGGCGCGCGGCGCAGCTTGTGCTGTATACCGTATGAATTCTCAGCCGCGCGTCTCCTCGCCCCGCGGTCGCTGTGATTCAATGCTGGGATGCCCGCCGACTTCCACCCTGCGGTCGCCAACTGGTTCGACCGCACTTTCGATGCACCGACACCGGCGCAGCGCACCGCGTGGCCGGAAATACTCGCGCAGCGGCACGTGCTCATTGCCGCCCCGACGGGCTCGGGCAAGACACTCGCCGCCTTCCTGGCGGTGATCGATGAGCTCGTGCGCGAAGGGGTGGCCGCCGGTGGCGCTCTGCCCGATGAGACGCGCGTGGTGTACGTCTCGCCGCTCAAAGCGCTCTCCAACGACATCCAGCGCAACCTCGAGTCGCCACTCTCCGGCATCCGCGACGAGCTCGCGACGCTCGGCCTGCCCGCGGTCGATATCCGCACGTTCGTTCGCACCGGCGACACCCCGCAGCACCAGCGCACGGCGAGTGTGCGCCGGCCGCCGCACATCGTGGTGACCACCCCCGAGTCGCTCTACATCCTCATGGGCTCGGAGTCGGGCCGGCGGATGCTCGCGAGCACCCGTACCGTCATCGTGGATGAGATCCATGCCATGGTGGCTTCCAAGCGCGGCGCGCATCTCGCGCTCACTCTCGAGCGGCTCGAGGCGCTCAGCGCGCGCAAGCTGACACGCATCGGACTGTCCGCCACGCAGAAGCCGATCGCCGAGGTGGCGCGCTTTCTCGTCGGAACCGGCAACCTGCGCGCCGACCGCACCGCCGCCTGCACCATCATCGACACGGGCCACGTGCGTGAACGCGACCTGCAGCTCGAGATCCCGCCGGCGCCGCTCGAGGCGGTGATGTCGGGGGAGGTCTGGACGCAGGTGTACGACCGCCTGGCGGAGCTGGTGGCCGAGCACCGCACCACGCTGATCTTCGTCAACACCCGCCGGCAGGCCGAGCGCGTCGCGCGGCATCTCACCGAGCGGCTGCCGGTCGGGCAGGTCACCGCCCACCACGGCAGCATGGCGAAAGAGTCGCGGCTCGAGGCGGAGGGGCGCCTCAAGCGCGGTGAGCTGCGGGGTCTGGTCGCCACCGCCTCCCTCGAGCTCGGCATCGACATCGGCGAGGTGGACCTGGTGTGCCAGCTCGCTTCGCCGCGTTCGATCGCCGCCTTCCTGCAGCGTGTGGGACGTTCCGGTCACAGCGTCGGCGGCACGCCCAAGGGGCGGTTGTTTCCACTGTCGCGTGATGACCTGGTCGAGTGCGCCGCGTTGCTGCTCGCGGTGCGCCGTGGCGAGCTCGACCGCCTCAGCATGCCGGCAAAGCCGCTCGATGTGCTGGCGCAGCAGATCGTGGCCGAGGTCGCGGCGCGCGAGTGGCAGACGGATGCGCTCTATGAGCTGCTGCGCCGCGCGTGGCCGTACCGCGAGCTCGCCCGTGCGGAGTTCGATGAGATCGTGCGCATGCTGGCCGAAGGCTACTCCACGCGCCGCGGCCGCCACGGCGCGCTCATCCATCACGATGCCGTCAATGCACGCATCAAGGGTCGCCGCGGCGCGCGGCTGACCGCCATAACCTCCGGCGGCACCATCCCCGATACCGCGGACTACCAGGTGATCCTCGAGCCGCAGGCGCAGTTCGTCGGCACGGTGAATGAGGACTTTGCCGTCGAGAGCCTGCAGGGCGATATCTTTCAGCTCGGCAACGTCTCTTACCGCATCCTGCGGGTCGAGCAGGGCCGCATCCGGGTCGAGGACGCGCACGGCGAGCCGCCCTCCATCCCGTTCTGGCTCGGCGAAGCGCCGGGCAGGAGCGATGAGCTCTCGGCGAGCGTCTCGCGCCTGCGCGCGGAGCTGGAGGTGCGTCTCGAGACGGGCATCGAGGCGGCTGCCCGCTGGCTCGGCCGCGAGGCGTCGATCACCGCCCCCGCTGCCCTGCAGCTCGTCACCTACCTCGCCGCCGCGCGCGCGGCGCTCGGTGTCCTGCCGACACAGCAGACGGTGGTATTCGAGCGCTTCTTCGACGAGGCCGGCGGGATGCAGCTGGTGATCCACTCGCCCTTCGGCAGCCGCATCAATCGAGCCTGGGGGCTGGCGTTGCGCAAGCGCTTCTGCCGCTCCTTCAATTTCGAGCTGCAGGCGGCCGCGACGGAGGACACGATCGTGCTGTCGCTCACCACCGCGCACAGCTTCGAGCTCGCCGAGGTGGCGCGCTACCTGCATTCCAACAGCGTGCGTCCCCTGCTCGTCCAGGCACTGTGTGCCGCACCGATGTTCCCGGTGCGCTGGCGCTGGAGCGCCACCATCGCGCTCGCGCTGCCCCGTTTCCGCGGCGGCAAGAAAGTGCCGGCGCCGCTCGCCCGCATGGCGGCAGAGGACCTGCTGGCTGCGGTTTTTCCCGATCAGGTGGCCTGCGCCGAGAATCTGCCGGGGGAGATCGAGATCCCCGACCACCCGCTGGTGCGTCAGGCCATTCAGGATTGCCTCGAGGATGCCATGGACGCCGCCGGGCTCGAGCGGCTGCTGCGGGCGCTGGAGTCCGGCAGCATCCGCGTCGCGGCGCGGGACCTCACCGAGCCCTCCCCGCTCGCGCTCGAGGTCCTGTCGGCGCGCCCCTATGCCTACCTCGACGATGCGCCGCTCGAGGAGCGCCGCACGCAGGCGGTGATGAGCCGCCGCTGGCTGGACCCGCAGAGTGCTGCGGACATCGGCCAGCTCGACCTCGATGCGATTCGCCGGGTGCGCGAGGAGGCCTGGCCTGACGCGACCAATGCGGATGAGCTGCACGATGCGCTGCTGTGGCTGACTTTCCTCACCGGGCCGGAGGCGCTCGCGGATGCCGCGTGGCCAGCGCTCCTCGCTGAGCTCGCCGCGCAGCGCCGTGTGACCGCGCTCCAGGGCGGCGCGGGAAACCTATGGGTAACTGCCGAGCGCCTGCCACTCTTCGAGGCGCTGTTTCCCGAGACCCGCCGTGAGCCGCCGGTGTCGGTGCCGGCGCCCGATCGCAAGGAGTGGAGTCCCGAGAGCGCGCTCATCGAGATCGTGCGGGGGCGCCTGGAGGGCTCAGGCCCCACCACCGCGGCATCGATTGCCGCGAGCCTCGGCTTGCCGACGGGGCGCATCGACGCCGCGCTCGCCGCGCTGCAGGCGGAAGGCTTCGCCATGCGTGGGGCGTTCACACCTCCCGGCGACGTTGCGAACGAGTGGTGCGAACGGCGGCTGCTCGCGCGTATCCACCGCTACACGGTGAAACGGCTGCGCGCGGAGATCGAGCCCATCGAGGCACGCGACTTCCTGCGCTTTCTGTTCGAGTGGCAGCGGGTCACACCGACCGGACGCATGGAAGGGCCGGATGCCGTCGGCGCCATCCTCGCGCAGCTCGAAGGGTTCGAAGCACCCGCGAGCGCGTGGGAGACGGAGATCCTCCCGGGCCGCATCAGCGAGTACGAGCCGGCGTGGCTCGATGAGCAGTGCCTCGCCGGACGTTTCCTGTGGACACGGTTGAGTCCCCGGCGCAGCGACCCGGAGCGGGCGGCTGCGCCGGTGCGGGCAACGCCCATCGTGCTGCTCGCCCGGCGCAACCTGCGGCTGTGGTCCACCTTGAGCACGGGAAGCGATCCGGTGCACCTCTCGGCAAATGCGCAGCGCGTCGCCGCGTATCTGGCCGCGAACGGAGCGTCATTCTTCGATGAGATCACCGCGGGCGCTGCGCTGTTGCCTACTCAGGCCGAGCAGGCGCTCGCGGAGCTCGTAGCGCTCGGCCTCGTCAACTCCGACAGCTTCGCCGGGCTGCGCGCCCTGCTCGTGCCGCCCGACCGGCGCCGGCCGGCGTCCGCCGGCCGCCGGCGACGGCGCATCGCGCTGTTCGGCATGGAGGCCGCCGGGCGGTGGTCGCGGATCGCCGCACGGCCCGCGGCGGCGGTCGAGCGTCCGCTCGAGGAGGAAACGGTCGAGCAGGTCGTGCGCACGCTGCTGCGCCGCTGGGGTGTGCTCTTCTGGAGGTTGCTGGTCCGGGAGGCGGCCTGGCTGCCGCCCTGGCGCGACCTGCTGATGTGCTGCCGGCGACTCGAGGCGCGCGGTGAGATCCGCGGTGGCCGCTTCGTCGCGGGCTTCAGTGGTGAGCAGTACGCGGCGCCGGAGGCCATCGCGCTGCTGCGCGAAGCGCGCCGCAGACCGCAGGAGGGACAGTATGTCTCGCTCTCCGGAGCCGATCCGCTGAACCTCTGTGGGATCCTCACTCCCGGCGCGCGCCTGCCCTCCCTGAGCGGCAATCGGCTGCTTTACCGGGATGGCGTGCCCATCGCGCTGCTCGCCGGCGGGGAGGTGAGCTTCCTCATCGAGCTGCCACCGCAGCAGCAGTGGGAAGCACGCAACCTGCTGTTGCGCCGCCACGTGCCGGCGGTGCTGGCGGATCTCGCTTAAGGGGAGCTGAAAATGAAACGGCGCCCTCCAGGGGCGCCGTCCATCGATGAGCGGTTTCAGGCCGAAGTCAGCGCCGCCGCCGGACGAAGCCCAAGCCGAGGAGCCCGAGACCGAAGAGAGAGAGGCTCGCCGGCTCCGGTACACTGCTGGTCAGCACCGTCTGGGAGAAATCGTCGGTGATCGAGTTCAGCTGCCCGCGGGCGTCGATCTGCGCGGAGTTGCTGACGACGATGCTCGTGTCAGGGTGGGCGAGCACCCAGACGACCGGACTGGTTGCGGGCGGGACCGGCCCGAGCGTGGCGCTGCCGGAGTTGTTACCGACCAGCTGCTCGGAGGCCACGACGTTCGGAACGGAAACGCCAACTCCGAAGGTTGCCTGCACCATCGATGCGCCCGGATTCCCGGGTGCGATGGAGATCGTGTAATCCAACAGGTCGTTGATGGTGCCGCTGGGGAAGAAGGTGCCGTCGCGCCCCAGAGTCACGGAGTAGTCGGAACCGTGGACGCCTACGTCGACGAACATGGAGCCGGGGATCACGCTGTTGAAACTGAAGTCGCTGAGCACCTTGTCACCGAAGGTGCAGCTGAATCCGGAGGTGGCCTCGATCGAGGCGACCGTCATCACCGGCGCGCACGTCGACGCGTTCGCCGGGCCCGACACCGTCAGCAGCGCCGCCACACCGGCGGATGCCATGGAGAGCGTCTTCGTCACGCCATTCATGAAGGATCCCTCCTCACGTTATGCCGTATCATTATGCCGCAGTTTCCGGAATGCGTCGCCACCAGAATTGTCAGAGTTGCGACGTCGGTTGGTTCCTGCGCGGCGACTCCGCTGAAGCTCGCTGCTCAGCTCACGTATCAGCTCTTCTTGTGCTGTTCCTGCCACTGCTTCACCGCAGCCATGGTGTTGTCGACGTGCTTGTCCGGACTCATCGCAGTGTAGGAATAGATGATCTCGCCGGTCGGAGCGATGACGTACGAGGTGCGGCTCGCATACTGCGGATGGCCCTCGAGGACGGCGTCGTAGGCTTTCATGATGGTGCCGTCCGCATCCGATGCCACCGGGAATTTGTTGCGGCATTCGCTCACCGAGAATTTGTCGAGCTTGTCGATGGGGTCGTGCGAGACGCCGATGACGGTGGCGCCGAGCGCCTGGAACTGCGGGGTGGCCTCCGCGAACAGGTGTGCCTCGGTCGTGCATCCGGGCGTGAACGCCGCCGGGTAGAAGTACAGCACCACGGGACCCTTCTTCAGCGCATCCGCAAGCGAGAACTTGAACTCCTTCCCCGCCAGCGTCGCCTCCGTGTTGATGTCGGGCGCCCGGGTTCCGTTCGGCAACGCGGCTAAGGCCGGCAGTGCGGCGAGCGCCAGCACGGTCGTCACGGCACACGCTTGGAGACATCGCATGTTCAGCTCCGTCATGGGGATTGTTCTTGGGGGGGCTGATCTTGAGTCAAGTCGCGCGGGGACGCCAGTCGCGCCGGCGGATCATCGTTCCTTGGCGTAGCCGACCAACTCAACGTAGCCCCGACCAGCCAGAGCCCGCGCGCCGCGGTTGCCGCTGACATCGACCGCGCCTTCCCAGTAAGGAGGAGTCGTTCGCAACTCCTGGTCGGGCAGCACGGGCCGCACCGAGAGGTCGAGCGCCATGGCGGGCACCCGCAGCCGCCAGCCCGCCGGATAGCGTTCCCCGGAGCCGTTGCGCCAATGGCCCGTGACGGCGATGCTCACGTCCGCGTTCGTGAGACCGCGTACGCTGCCATCGGGCGCGACCCACGTACCTGCGCTGTGTGTATCCCGGCCGCCGTCCTCGTTACGCAGCGCATAGAACATCAGCGCCGAGCCGTCATCCAGTTGCAGACCGAACCAGTCCCAGCCGGCCTCGAGCGTGCCCAACGCTCCACTGCCCCATTCGCGGTCGAGCCACGCGAGGCCGTGCAGCTGCAGCGCTCGACCGTCGCGCAGCAGCTGCCCCTGCACATCGAGGCGCGGCACCGAGTAATAGTAGGTCGCATCACCCGCGCGTCCCGACTTGACCGACAGACCCGCCTCCCCGTTCAGCACCGGCGCGCTGCGCGCAGCGAGCGTGAGGTCGATGGCGTAACCCGGTTGTGCAGCATGCAGCTTCCAGGTGCTCCCGGCGCCGACCGGTGCCATCTCGACCGACCAGCCATCGAGCCACACACGCAGCGGCTCCGAGCGGGCACCCGCCAGGCCCAGCGCCGCGCGGGACAGCAGCTGCTGGAAGCGAAAGCTGCGGCGCTCGACATCGGTGATCGCAAAGTGCGCCATGTAGATCTCGCTCGTACGCCATGCCGATGCCTCCGCGCCGTCCGCCGGCGGCCGCGGCAGGAGGCCGATCCGAAAGAAGGTGAGCTCGAAGCCGAAGCGTTCCCCCGCGGGGGCCTGCAGATTGCCCGTGAAGTACCACCACTCCTGCCGGTAGGCGGGGTGCGGGCCGTGATCGCGCGGGAACTCGAACGAGCGCGGCTCGAGCGCCTCGGCGAATTCGCTTCCGGCGGAGCTCCCGGTAGTGCCGGCCACCATTGCCGGCGGCGCGGCAATCGTACGGCAGATGAGGCAGAGTGAGATGCAAGCCACCGCGCCGCGCTGTCCTCTCATCACTCCTCCCGCAGCCCCGCGGCGATGCGCATCCGCGCGCTACGCCACGCGGGGTAGAGGGCCGCGGCCAGCGCTGCCGCGAGTGCGAGCATGAGTGCCTGCGTGAACTGCGCGGGCCGCACATGCAGGCCGATCTCCCAGCCGAACGCCCTGCGGTTGATCACATCCGTCAGCACGATGGCGGTCACGAGGCCCACCGGTACGGCCGCGAGCAGCGCGGCGAGCCCCATGAACACGGTTTGCGCCACGATGAGCAGAGCGCTGCCGGCGGGTGTCAGCCCGAGCGAGCGCAGCAGCGCGAGCTCCCGGCAGCGCTCGAGCTCCCAGGCGAGCAGCGCGCTCAGCAACCCGAGCGCCGCAACCCCGGCCGCGAGCCAGTAAAGCACGCGCGTGATCACGAAGGTGCGATCGAAGATGCGCATCGACAGATCGCGGATGTCGGTGTTCGAACGGATCAGCAGAGTCTGCCGCCCTTGCGCGGCGGTGCGCAGTGCGCTCAATACCTGCGCGGCGTCGACGCCCCGCGCAACGTAGATGCCGAGCGCTGCGATCCCCTCATCGTGCCACCAGCGCTGGTATTGCCCGAGGTCCATGAGCACCTCGCCGCGGTCGTTGCCATATTCGCGGTAGACGCCGGCGATGGCGAACGCACGCGGGCCGGCGGCCGTCGCGAGCGTCAGGCTGTCGCCCTCACGCAGCGAGAGTCGCCAGGCGAGCGGCTCCGAGATCAGGATCGCGCCGCGCCGAAACTGGGGCCAGGCGCGCGCCGGGTCGCCCGCAGTGAAATGAAAGCCGCCATAGCTCGCCGGCACGAGCCGCACCGCATTCAGATCGAGTGTGCCGGCGGAGGATGAGACGCTGACACGCCGCGCCTCGCTGTGCGCGGCAATCCCCGGCACCGACAGCAGTGTCTCGATCACCTTCGGGTCGAGGCGTCGCTCGAGGCTGTCGGCAATGCCGGGGGCACTCACATAGATGTCGGCTCGCACCGTCTGCAGCAGCCAGTCGCGCAGCGACTCACGAAAGCTCTCCACCATGATGGCGACTCCGATCATGGCGGTGAGCGCCATACCGAGCGCGGCGATCGCAACTCCGGTGCGGCTCATCGAGGCCGCAATGTCCGAACAGGCGAGCCGCAGGACGGTGCTGAAGCGGGCTGCGACCCGCGCGAGGCTCCCCGCCGCGCCCTGCAGAGCCGCCGGTGTGGCCGCCGCCACGCTCAGCAGCAGCAGGAACAGCGCGGCGAACCCGGCCAGGAGGCTGCGGCTCGAGCTCGCGATGGCGAGCCCGGCGGCGAGCGCGAGCAGCCCGCTCACGATCAGCAGCAGTCGTGCCGAAAGGCGCGCGCGCCGCTCGAGCACGGAGCGCGCGAGCGCCAGTCGCGGCGCGCTCGTCACCACCTCGAGCGCGGGCAGCAGAGCCGCGGCCAGCGCGGTGGCGAGAGCCGCCGCCAGCGCCTTGAGGAGCGTGCCCACGGGCAGGCTCACCGAATTGACGGCGAGGACGAAGTACAGATCATTGATGGTCTGCGACACCAGCTGCACGAGTCCGCGGCCGATGAGCAGCCCGAGGGCGATTCCGCACACCGCGCCGGCGAGCCCCAGCAGTGCCGCCTCGCCGAGCACCAGGCCGAGGACCTCGCGGCGTGTCGCTCCGAGAGCGCGCAGTATTCCGATGATCGGGCGGCGCTGTACGACCGCGAAGCTCACCGCACCGTAGATGAGGAGTGTCCCGACCAGAAGTGCGAGCAGGCTCATCGCCTTGAGATTGATGGTGAACGCGTCGGTCATGGCGAAGGTCTCGCGCGCCTGCGCGCGGGTGCTGTGCAGCGTGAGATCCGGCGGCAGCTGCGCACGCAACTCGCGCACGAACTCCGCAACCGGCACACGCGCCGGAGCTCTCACGTCGATGCGCGTCAGGCGTCCGCGCAGCTCCAGCCATTCCTGTGCCTGCGCGATGTCGGTAAGCACCAGCGCATCGAACCCCGGCCCCGCCTCGGCATCCGGGATGCGCCCGATCAGCTGCGCGGCGTGGCTTACCCCACCCACCGCGAGCTCGAACGGCTCTTGCGGAACGACGCGGAGCTGCCGTGCCAGCGCATCGCTCATCACCACGGCACCGCGCTCGGTGAACCAGCGGCGAAGCTCCCGCATGTCAGGGAGTGCGAGGGCGGGGGCGCCGCGCGCGGCGCCGGCATCGAGCGCCGCGCTCGCGAAAGGGTCCACACCGAGCAGTTGCAGCACCTGGCCGCCGACCGACACGTAGCCCGCCACGACCGGCGCGTAGCGCGCTGCGGACAGGGCGCCGCGCGGCGGCGCGGTGAACAGCCGCACGTACAGCCGCTCATCGATGCCGGCCGGCCCGCCGGTGATCTGGTGCGTCGCGGCACCGTTCACCGCCTGCAGCGACAGCTCGAACGCGCGGTGCGCGCTCGCGGTGGCGATGTCGACCGCGACGATGGTGCCGACGCCGAGCGACAGTCCGAGGAGCGCGAGCACCAGTTGCGCGCGATGGCGCAGCAGGTGACGCGCGCTTGCCGCGCGCAGCGCGCTCATCGCGTGGGCGGCGGCCGCATCGCCGCAGCGCGCTCGTGCAGACGCCCCTCGCGCAACTCCAGCACACGGTCGGCCGCGCCCGCCAATGCCTCATCGTGCGTCACCATCAGGAGCGTGGTGCCGCGTGCGCGGGTCAACCCCAGCAGCGCCGGCAGCACCTCGCGGGCGGTCGCATCATCCAGGTTGCCGGTCGGCTCATCCGCCAGCAGCAGCTGCGGCGCATGCACCAGGGCGCGGGCGATGGCGACGCGCTGCTGCTCCCCGCCGGAGAGCGTGTCGATGGCGCTGTCCGCCCGATCCCGCAAGCCCACATCCGCCAGTGCGGCGAGGCTGCGCTCGCGCGCGGCTCGCCCACGCACGCCATTGAGCTCGAGCACCAGGCGCACGTTCTCGGCGGCGTCGAGGGTCGGAATGAGATTGAAGAACTGGTAGACGAAGCCGATGTGAGCGCGGCGGAACAGCGTACGCTCGGGCTCGCCGAGGGCCGTCACTTCCCGACCGCCGACGCGCACCGCGCCGCCGTCGGGCCGATCGATGCCGCTGATGAGATTGAGCAGTGTCGACTTTCCGGACCCGCTGCGCCCCATGACCGCAACCCGTTGACCCGAGCCGATCTCGGCATCGAGCCGATCGAGCACCCGGTGAGTGCGCTCGCCTTCACGGAAACTGCGGGACAGCTGCTGGATGGTGAGCATGAGCTGCATTGTAGAAACGGCGCTCCTTTGGCAGTGTACCGAGATGCCCGACGGCGAATGGCGCTTGCTCACGACGCTTCCGGACGTGCCGTCCGCCCAGGCGCTCGCGGACATCCTCCGCGCCGAGGGCTTCTCCGTCCGCGTGAGCTCGGAGGTCGGCGTGCTCGGACAGGGTGCGCCGGCACGCCTGTACGTCGCCGCCGCGCAGCTCTACCGCGCGCAGCGCTCCATGGCCGAGCGCGAGTTGAGCGAGGAGGAGCTGACGTTGCTCTCCGCCGCCGACCCTGCCATCGATCCACCCGACCCCTGAAGGAGACTCATGACACCGCCAGTTACGCATCGCCGCCCCCTGTGCCTCGTTGCGCTCGCCGCCATGCTCAGCGTGCCGCCGCTGCAGGCGCAGCAGGCACAGCCGGCGCAGCACGCGCCGAAAAAGGCCGCGGCCCCAGGCAACGCCCAGCCGGGCGCCACGGCCGCCGCCACCGACAAGAATGCCCTCAGCTACAGTCTCGGGGTATCCATGGGCGAGCAACTGCGCAGCTCCGGCGTTGCGCCCGAGACGGTCAACCCGCAGCGCCTGGCGCAGGGTGTCCACGATGCGCTCGCGGGCAACGTCAAGCTGACCGAAGCCGATCGGCGCAACATCAATCAGCTGCTGCGCGACTCGTACCAGGGGGCGGCGGACGCCAACCACAGTGCCGCCGCCAGATTCCTGGCCGAGAATGGCAAGAAACCGGGGGTGATCACCACGGCGAGCGGGCTGCAGTACCGCGTGCTCGCCCCCGGAAGCGGCGAGTCGCCCAAGGCGAGCGACGAGGCGACCGTGAATTATCGCGGCACGCTGCTCGATGGCACGGAGTTCGACAGCAGCTACAAGCGCGGGGAGCCGGCGACCTTCCCGGTGTCGCGCGTGATACCGGGCTGGACCGAGGCGCTGCAGCTGATGAAGCCTGGAGCAAAGTACCAGCTTTTCGTGCCCCCGCAGCTGGCGTACGACATGCACGCCAAGCCCGGGATCCCGCCCGGCTCGCTGCTGATCTTCGAGGTGGAGCTGTTGAGCTTCAAGGCGCCGCAGCCCGCCGCCGCTGCGACTCCACCGGCAGAGCCGGCCGCCCCGGCAGCACCGAAGTGAGGACCACTGTCGCCAGGATCAGCGCGGTGCGGGGGATCAGCGCGGTGCGAGGGATCAGCGCGGGGCGTTCGCTCCGGGCTCGTAGCGCATGGGCTTGGTGACACCGAGCCGTGCGAGCTCGCGCAGCAGACTGCCCGCGAGGTCCTGGAAAGCGGAGCGCTCGAATGCAGGCGCCGCCGCCCAGTCGTAGGCCCAGGGCTGCGCAGTGCGCAGCCCCTCCGGCTCATCCGCGTAGCGCGGGATTACGTGGGCGTGCAGCGCCGGCTCGAGGTTGCCGAGGATGGCGTAGTTGATGCGGACGGCCGCGGTCACCTTCAGCAGCGCATCTCCGAGCCGCGACATGTCCGAAAGGAACGCGATGCGCTCGCGGGCACCGAGCGCATTGAGATTGGGCACCACCGGATCGGGGAGCAACAGCAGATAGCCGCGCACGAACTGCTGTGCGCCGAATACGGCCCAACCGGAGAACAGCCGCGCGATGACGCGCGGATCGCGACCTTCGCGCGCGGCAGTTACCTGTTCGTGAATGGCAGTGGGCGTCTCGGTGACGGGCGGGCTTTTCATGTCGCAGCCGGTGTCCGGAGCACCGGGCTCACGGATCACCCCCCGTGGCCACACGCAACGCCTGCAGTTCGGCGAGTGTGCTGCTGCGATCCTGGTGCACGATGCCGTGCCAGCCGCGCGTGCGGGCCGCCGCCACGTTATCGGGGCGATCGTCGATGAATACCGTGGCACGGGGCTCGAGCGCGAAGCGCCGCTCGGCCTCGGCGTAGATCCCCTCATGGGGCTTCATGACCCCCGCGACATACGAGGGCAGCGCACCGTGGCCGATGGCGTGCAGGCGGTACTCGCGCGCGAGGTGTGCCCAGTGCAGGTCGCCGATGTTCGAGAGCAGGAACACGCGGTAGCGCTCACTCAACCGGTGCGCCAGCTCCACCATGGCCGGCTCGAGCTCGAACATGTCGAGCCACTTGGCCTGCATCTGCGCGAGCGAGGCGGCGTTGCTGCGTGTCAGTCCGCGCAGACGCTCGAGCAATCCATGCCCCGGCAGCCGGCCGGTCTCGTGATCCTCGAGCCGGATGCGATTCATGACGGCATCGCGATCGGCGAGGTCTGCGCCATGGGCATGCAGGAACTCGAGCAGCGGCCGATAGTTGAGCCGCACGAGCACCCAGCCGATGTCGAAAACGATGTTGCCGATACGCTGCGCCGCTGCCATGACCTGCACTCTCGGAGCCGGCCTGCATTATGGCAGGGGCGTGACCTCGCCCGTATCGCCCGCCCGGGCGTTGACTGCGACCACGGTGGGCTTGGGAAAGAAATTGAACTCCGTGGCGCAGGCCCAGGTGTAGGCGCCCATGGCCTGGCCGACAACGAGGTCACCGACCTTGAGCTGCGGCAGCATGAGATTCTCCGCGATCACATCGATGCTGTCGCAGGTGGGACCGGCGAGCACCGAGGGCAACCGCTCGCCGACCGCGCGCAGCGGCTCGACCGGGTAGCGTGCGTGATCGAACAGCTGGCCACTCCACGCTCCGTACAGTCCGTCATCGAGGTAGTACCACCAGTGTCCCTCGCGCCGCGCCCTTCCCATCACCGTCGCGACGCCGATGGCGGCGGGTCCCGCGATGTACCGGCCGGGCTCCGCGATGACGCGGGTGCGCCGCGGCAGCTGCGCCAGTGCCGCGCGCAGCGGTGCGCAGAAACGACCGATGTCCTGGACCGGTTCGGTGTAATGGATCGGAAAGCCACCACCGATATCGAGGAGGTCGAAGCGGCCCAGGCGCTCGCGCCGCGCGCTCGCCATCAGCTTCGCGCACGCGCTGACCGCCTCGACGTGCCGGGCGGCATCACGCACCTGCGAGCCGACGTGGAACGACAGTCCCCGCACCGGCACACCAAGATCTGCGGCCAGTCGTGCGAGCGGCAGCAGCTCCTCGGGATCGCAGCCGAACTTGCGCGACAGGTCGACCATGGCCCCGGGATTGCGGAAGGAGACGCGCAGCAGCAGCTCCGCGCGGTCGGTGAGATGCGCAAACTTGCGCACCTCATCGGGATTGTCCGCGACGAACACACGCACGCCGTACTCGAGTGCGTTGTCGATGTCCTGCGCTCGCTTGATGGGATGGGTGTGGATGCAGCGGCCCGGGTCGACGCCGAGGCGCTGCGCGAGGTGCACCTCGCCGCTGGTTGCCAGATCGAGCGCGGCGCCTTCGGCGAGCACTGCGGCGATGACGGCCGGGTGCGGCATGCACTTGACGGCGTAGTGATGCTCGACGCGCGGCAGAGCCCGCTTGAGCTTGCGCAGCTGCACGCGCACGCGCTCGCAATCGAGGATCACCAGTGGCGAGCCGAACTGCGCGACCAGGCGGCGGATCTCCGCGGGCTGGAACGGATCGATGAATCGCGGCCGGCGCACCGGGCGCAGCTACGGCAGTACCGCGCGGGTGCCCGTGCCGTCGTCGCTTTCCGCCACGCTGGTCGCGGCGCGCAGCAGCCGGTCGCGGATGGCATCCCAGCGCTCGCCCTCGGGCACCGCCTGCACCAGGATCTGCTGGCACCCTGCCTTGTCCAGCGTGCGCAGGTTGGTATAGAGATCGCGTCCGTACATCTCGGGACGTCGCCCGGCGTTGATCCAGGTCACGTACTTGTGCGAGCGCAGCGGCAGACGCTGGGCGAGCACCGCGACGCGGCGTCCATCCTTGGAAGCTGCCTCGGCCTGCGCGTCGATCTCGCCCGAGGGCACGACGGTGAGCGGCGTGCGCGGCGCGTAGTGCGTCGGGGGGCTCCCGGGCACGCGCGGTGAAGCGCCCGTCGCACCGAGGAGCAGCTCGCCCACCACGCCGCGGATCTGGGCGGCAGTGACGCTGCCCGGTCGCAGCAGCCGCACGCCATCGTCCTCGAATGCGACGATGGTGGACTCGAGTCCGATCTGGCATTCCCCGCCATCGAGGATCACGCGCACGGTCTCGCCGAATTCCTCGCGCACGTGCTCTGCGCGGGTGGGCGAGAGCCGCCCGTAGCGGTTGGCGGAGGGCGCCGCGATACCACCACCGAACGCGGTCAGCAGCTGTTGCGCCATCGGGTGCCCCGGCACCCGGATCGCGATGGTGTCCTGACCCCCGGTGATCACATCGTGCACGCTCGGAGCCCGCCGCATGACCATGGTCAGCGGTCCGGGCCAGAAAACCTCGGCGAGACGCGCAGCGGATTCCGGCACGTCGCGCACCCAGCGATGGAGATAGCGCGGGCTGTCGAGATGCACGATGAGGGGGTGGTGAGGGGGCCGGCCCTTCACCTCGAAGATGCGGCGGACCGCGGCCGGATTCTGCGCGTTGGCGCCGAGGCCGTACACGGTCTCGGTCGGAAAAGCCACGAGCTCGCCGTCGCGCAATGCCTGCACGGCGGTCTCGATCTCGACCTGGGTAGCTCTGACGACACGGACCATAGGGCTCAGGTGATTCTATCAAGCCCTCGGCGTGGGCCCCTGCATGTTGCAGGAAAGCATCAGCAGGCGCACGGGCGCGGTGCGCATGCGAGACGCAGGTCGCTATTCCAACGTCTTGCGCGACCAGCTGCCCTCGGCGCTGCGCGTCAGCTCATACGCGGGCCAGTAATGCTTGTCGAGCTTCAGGGTGATCACCTCGGGGGCGTTGTTCCAGGTGATGGTCTTGAGGCGCACCGAGGAGCGGTCGGGCCGGCCGGTCACGACCTTGAGGAAGGTGTCCAGGTCCGGGGTGGGAACGCCGTCCACCTCCGTGATGCGCCTTCCGGGGTACAGGCCGTAGCGCGTGGCGGGCGAGCCGTAGGCGAAATAGGCGACATACACGCCGACCGGGTCGATTCCACGCTGCACGCTCATGGCGCGGTGCGGCGCCTGAAGCGTCGCACCGGCCCACTCCACCAGTCGACCGACGTCGGTCCCCGGGAGCTCCGTGGTAGCAACCTCGAGGGTCTGCTCGGACTTGCCGCGCCACACCGTGACCGCGACGCGATCCTTGTCGGCGGCAGCACGCTCGACCTCGCGGAAGCGTGTCACCACGTTGCCATCGATGGCGAGCAGCAGGTCACCTTGCTGCAGGCGCTGCGCGGCATCCGAGCCGCCGACCAGTCGCACCACCGTGAGTGCCTGGCGGCGCGTGGGGGTGTGTTGCGCGAGCCGCTGCGTCCAGGCGTCAGACAGCCCGATCTGCCGCGCGCTCGCGAGCGGCAGCACGCCGAGCTCGGCGTCGAGTGAATGCAGCGCGCGGTGCGTGCGCACCCGCTCGATCATGTCGGCCACCAGGTCGATCGGTACACCGCGGGTATCCTGGGCGATCTCGCGGCCGTTCTCGTAAGCGAAGCTCGACCAGGTCCCGAGCACGTTGCCGTCCTTGTCGGCGAGCACGCCATCGAACTCGTTCGGCGGATTGACCAGCTGGATGGTCTCGATGTTGCTGTCGCGGAAGCGCATGGTGCGCGACAGCGGCAGCTCGAGCGGCTCGATGCCGGCGATCTGCGTGCTGCGCGAGCGCATCTGGCTGTCCCCGCCGAGCCCCACCGCCCACAGCGATTCCCCGGCGGCGAGCTCGCGCGGCGCGAGCCTTGCTGCCCGCACCGGAGTGGTTCCGATGAGGCGCGGATCGTAGGCGACGACCGCATAGTTGTGGAGGGGATGGATGTAGACCACGCGTCCCGGCACCTGCACGGTGCCGGCGAAGGTCACCGTCACGTCCCCGACCGACACCGGCACCGTGTTGCGATCGACCACCACCAGCCCGCGCTCCGCGTCCACCACCAGTCCGGTGCCGTGATAGTTGCGCTCGGTGATGCCGGAAACGGAATACGGCATGTCGAAGGTCACCATGGCGAGCGAGGGTGCGAGCGCATTCATGCGTGGGTCGCCGAAATGGGGATAGGCGGTGGAGCTCACCGGCACCGGTTTCGGCGCGGGGCCGCCCGGCAGATCGCGGCAGTCCCACACGCCGCGATCATCGTCACGCTCGCAGTGGTGCGCCGGGAACCACAGCCGGTCCATGCGCACCACGCGCAGATCCCTGTTGTTCGGGTCGTCGATGGTGAGGTAGCGCACCGTGGCGCGATCGCCATCGCCGAGCTGCGCGATACCGCTCTCGAACTGCGACAGCGTGTCGGTGCGGTTGCCATTGAGATCGAGGATCACGGCGCCGCGTGGAATCGTGGCGGCGCCGAACACATAGCCCGGGTTCGCGACGTAGATGCCGCGCGCCGGCACGTTGAAATGCCGCGCCTGCTGATAAGAGAGCGTGTTCACCACTGCGTCGCCGAACTCGGCGTAGGCGCTCGGGGTGATGGCGTGCAGGTCGCCCACGGGCAGCTTCGCCGAGACGAGCTTGCCGCCGCGCTCGAGCTCCAACTCCACATCGCTTCCCACCGAGGAATCGAAGACCTCCTCGAGCGGCTCGAACTGGGCGACATAGTGTCCGTTGACGCGCAGCAGGATGTCACCGGGCTGCAGCACGTTCTCGCTCGGAGAGCCGGGCAGGACCTCGGTGACGACCAGCATGCCGGTGTAGCGCGGGAAGTCCTTGCGCACCGCCGCCTCGGTGTCGGCATCGAGCCCGAGCCGCTCGAGCTCGTCGTAGGGCATGTAGTTGAATACGGTGTACAAGGTCCCGCGGGCGACCGGCTTGCCCTGCTGGATGAGGCTCAACGCACGCCGTACGCGCCCAAGCGGCAGATAGAAGCTCGAGGCGGCTCCGTTCGCGCCACCGGCATTGAGCGCAACGACCCGGCCGCGGATGTCGATCACCGGCGAGCCGGAGGAGCCTCCCGAGGTGCTCGATGCAGCCTGCAGGTAGAAGGTGTTGAAGTCGTTGTACTTGGTGACGCCGTACTCGGGGGCGTCGCGATCGAGCCGCGCGAGCGTACCGGCGAGGATCGACAGCTGCTCGCCGGCATTGTTGCCGACGACACGGATCTCGCGCCCGATCTGCGCGCCTTCCGGATAGAGCGCCAGCGCGCGCGGCTTGATGAAGCGCAGCTTGTGCGGGTCGTAGCGGTAGAAGCCGAAGTCGTGAACCGGGTCCCGGTACACCGGGTACAACTGCACTTCCTCGCGGTTGAGGAAGGTCGCCTCGGCCGTGACCGGGCCGGGAGTCACCACGTGGCGGTTGGTGAGTATCAGGCCGCGCTCGGCATCGACCACGAAGCCGGTGGCCTGGGCGGTGTTATTCCATTCCGTGTCGAAGGCACGCGTCTGGTCGACGTCGATCGACACCACGCTGCTCGCAATGCGCTGCAGCGTCACCGCCCAGTCGGGATTCTCCTCGATCGCCGCCGCCTGCTCGGCCGCTATGGCGGCAGTGCCGCCGGGCGGACCGAGCGGCGGTACGGCACGCGGCGGCGGCGGGCTCGGCTCGGGGCCCGGCTCCGGCGGCTGCGGCAAGGCGGCCGGCGAAGTTACCGGAGCGGCGGTCGCCGGACTCGAGGCGGCGGCGCTCGCCGCACTTGCCGCACTCGCCGGCGCGACGCTCGCCGGCGCGGCACCCGAGGGGGCGACATCCCCGGCCGTGGCGGCCTGAAGGCAGGTCAAAACCAGGCACAGCGAGGCGCAGCGCAGTTCTCGCAGCATCGAGGGTCGTCCTAGCGCCCGAGCAGCACCAGCAACCAGACCGCGGTCAGCAACACGAACGACATGAGCACCGCGGCCGAGCCGATATCCTTGGCAAGCCCCGCGAGCTGGTGCCGCTCGAAGCCGATACGGTCGACCGTCGCCTCGATTGCGCTGTTGAGCAGTTCCACGATGAGAATGAGCAGCATCGGCGCGATCAGCAGCGCACGCTCCACGCCGCTGTGACCGAGCCAGAGAGCCAGGGGTATGACGAGCGTGGCGAGCGCGAGTTCCTGGCGGAAGGCAGCTTCCTCGCGAAAAGCGCCCACCAGGCCGTGCACGCTGGCCGCGAGCGCCCGCGCGACGCGCACGATGCCGCGGGGCTTATACCGTCCTACGGTCGCGCCGTCGGCTTCCATGTGAGATCCAGCTGTCGCGCCGCCCGCACATCGTCCAGGCGGCGCACCGGCATGGTGTGCGGGGCGCTCGTGACACGCGCGGGCTCCTCCTGCGCCTCTTTCTGTATCTGGACCATCGCCGCTACGAAGGCGTCGAGGGTGTCCCGGGTCTCGGTCTCGGTCGGCTCGATGAGCAGGCACTCCGGCACGAGCAAGGGGAAATAAGTGGTCGGAGCATGGAAGCCGTAGTCCAGGAGCCGCTTGGCAAAGTCCATGGCCGTCACGTTCAGCTCGCGCGCCTGGCGCTTGAGGGTCACGATGAACTCGTGACTCGCGCGCCGGCGCGGATAAGCCGCATCGAAGCCGGCATCCTGCAGGCGCTTCAGCAGGTAATTGGCATTGAGAGTGGCGTACTCCCCCACCTGTCGCATGCCCTCACGCCCGAGCATGCGCATGTAGATATAGGCGCGCAGCAGCACGCCCGCATTGCCCATGAAGGCGGAGAGACGCCCGATCGACTGCGGCAGGTCCGACTCCGTCAGCCAGCGGTAGCGCTCCCCCTCTTTCCCCACGATCGGTATCGGCAGGAAGGGCAGCAGCCGGGTACCCACTCCGACCGCACCCGCTCCCGGTCCGCCGCCGCCATGCGGTGTGGAGAAGGTCTTGTGCAGGTTCATGTGGATCACGTCGAAGCCCATATCGCCCGGGCGGACCATACCAAGGATCGCGTTGAGGTTGGCGCCGTCGTAATAGAGCAGGCCGCCGGCGTCGTGAACCATGCGTGCCACCTCGGCAATGTGTCGCTCGAATACCCCGAGGGTGGAGGGGTTGGTGAGCATGATGCCGGCGGTCTGCGGCCCGAGGACCGCCTCGAGCGCCTCGAGGTCGACATCCCCCTCCGCGTCCACCGGAATCTCGCGCACCACGCAGCCGCACATCGTGGCCGTCGCCGGGTTGGTGCCGTGGGCCGCCTCCGGAACGATGATCTCGTTCCGGGCGAGGTCGCCGCGTGCGCGGTGATACGCGCGGATCATGGCGACCCCCGCGAACTCGCCTTGTGCGCCGGCCATCGGGGAGAGCGCCACGCCATCCATGCCGGAGACGGCCTTCAGCATCTCCTGCAGCTCATACAGGCAGGCGAGCAATCCCTGCCCCTGGGACTCGGGCGCGAGCGGATGTCGCGCCAGGAACTCCGGCAGCATCGCGTATTGATTGCACGCCTTCGGGTTGTACTTCATCGTGCACGAGCCGAGGGGATAGAAGTGCGTGTCGATGGAGAAATTCAGCTGCGAGAGCCGCGTGAAGTGGCGTACGGTCTCGAGCTCTCCGACCTCCGGCAGCGTCGGCAGCCGCTTGCGGAGCAGCTCCGCCGGCAGGTCATCGAGCGCTGCGGCGGGGACCTGCGCCGGCCACTGATCGTGCGCGCCGCGGCCCGCGCGCGAATACTCGAAGATCACCGGCTCGCGGACACTCATGCGGCACGCACCCCCTGGAGCGCCTCGCCGAGCGCGCTGCGATACCGCTCGATGTCGGCGCCGGTCTTGGTCTCGGTGGCACATACCAGCAGCGCGTCGCCGAGCTCGGGATAGTAGCCGGCGAGGTCGAGCCCACCGAGGATGCCGCGGGTACGCAACGCCTCGAGCACCGGCCCTGCCGGACGATCGAGCCGCAGCACCGCCTCGTGGAAGCAGGGTCCGGCGAATGCGCTACGCACTCCGGGCACCCGGGTGAGAGCCGCCACCAGCTCGCGCGTGCGCGCGTGCGCGGCCGCCGCGGTGCGCCTGAGTCCCTGCGGACCGAGCAGCGACAGGTAGATCGTCGCGGCGGTCACCGCCAGGCCCTGATTGGTGCAGATGTTGGAAGTCGCCCGGGCGCGGCGGATATGCTGCTCGCGCGCCTGGAGCGTGAGGGTGAAGCCATCCTTGCCGGCGGTGTCGAGTGTGCGCCCGACGATGCGTCCGGGCATCTGGCGCACATACTCCATCCGCGTCGTCATGAATCCAAAGTAGGGGCCTCCGGAGGAGAGCGGCACACCGAGCGGCTGCCCCTCGCCGACGGCGATATCGGCGCCGCGCGTACCCCACTCCCCGGGGGGCTTGAGCAGCCCGAGCGCGGTGGGATTGACGACCGCGATGACCAGTATCGCGCGCGCGTGCGCCCAGTCGGTCAGCGCGTCCACCGCCTCGAGCCGCCCGAAGAAGTTCGGCTGCTGGATCATGAGCGCGGTGACATCCTGCCCCTCGTATGGCGCGAGTGCATCGGCGCGCGTGACGCCGTCCTCGCTTCCGTAGGGCAAGGGCTCGAACTTCAGGCCCTGGTTCGCGGCAGTCGTGAGCGCCACACGCTGGTAATGCGGATGCAGCGTGCGCGGCACGAGGATGCGCGCGCTCTTCGACCTGCGGTTCGCACGCACGGCCATGAGCGCAGCCTCGGCCGCCGCCGAGGCGCCGTCGTACATCGACGCGTTCGCCACCTCCATGCCGGTGAGCGCGGCCATCATGGTCTGGAACTCGTAGATCAGCTGCAGCGTGCCCTGGCTCGCCTCGGCCTGGTAAGGGGTGTAGGCGCTGTAGAACTCACCGCGCGTGGTGATCGCCCAGACCGCCGCGGGGATGTGGTGCTCGTACGCGCCGCCTCCGAGAAAGCTCAACGCTACGCCATCGTTGCGGGCCCGCTCGCTCATCAGGCGGCCGACCTCCATCTCGGTGAGCGCCTCGGGCACGCCGGCAAGCGACCGCACCCGCAGGTGCGGCGGAATCTCATCGAACAGATCCTCGATGCGCGCCACACCGATCGTGCCGAGCATGGCCGCTACGTCCGCCGCGGTGTGAGGAATGAAGGCCATCAGCCGCCCTCGGCATCGAGCAGCCGCTGGTACTCGGCCGCAGAGAGCAGCGCCGCGGCTGCGAGCGCGCCGGCCGCGGGCTTCAGACGCATGAGCCATCCCTCCCCGTAGGGGTCGGCATTCACCACCTCGGGCTCGGCCGCGAGCTTCGGGTTGCCCGAGGTGATCTCGCCGGCGAGCGGTGCATAGACATCGGAGGCGGCCTTCACCGACTCCACCACGGCGCAGGGCTCATCGGCCTTCACGGTGCGCCCCGCCTCGGGCACCTCGACGAACACGAGGTCGCCCAGGGCGTGCTGAGCATGATCGGTGATGCCGATCTCGACGGTTCCATCGCTGAGAGTGCGCAGCCACTCGTGGGACTTGGTGTACTTCAGATCCGCGGGAACGTTGCTCATGGAGTGTCCTTCGCATGGGGAAGCAGTGACTGGCCGGCACGCACGAAGGGCGGTGTCACCACGCTCGCCTCGAGGAGCTTGCCCCGGACCTCCACCTGCACCCGCCCGGCCGTCGCCGCCGGCACGCGCGCGAGCGCAATCGAGCGCTCGAGGGTGGGGGAATACGTGCCGCTGGTGATCTCGCCTTCGCCGCCCTCGGTGGCGAGCACTTTCTGGTGCGCACGCAGCACGCCGCGCTCTTCGAGGAGCAGGCCCACGAGCTTGCGCGGCGATCCCGCGCGCGCGATCGGCTCGAGCGCCGCCCGGCCGATGAAATCGCGCTCGGCGGGCGCGAGTGCCACCGTCCAGCCGAGACCGGACTCGAACGGGTGGGTGCTCTCGTCCATGTCGTTGCCGTAGAGGTTCATGCCCGCCTCGAGGCGCAGCGTGTCGCGGGCCCCGAGTCCACAGGAGGCGACGCCGAGCGAATTGAGGCCGCGCCACGCGGTGACCGCATCCGCCGCCGGCATCATGATCTCGAAGCCATCCTCACCGGTGTAGCCGGTGCGCGCGATGAACCAGCGCCCGAGCTCGCGAGCGGTGAACTTTCCGAGCGCCAGCGCCGCGCTGCCCGCGCCGGGCGGCAACAGCTGCGCGGCCTTGGCGCGCGCCTCGGGTCCCTGTATCGCGAGCATCGCCAGGTCGCCGCGCTCGCTCACCTCCACCGCGAAAGGGACCGCATGCTCGCGTATCCAGGCGAGATCTTTCGCCCGTGTGGCAGCGTTCACCACCATGCGGCACCAGGAATCGCTGAGGTAATAGACGATGAGGTCATCGAGGACGCCGCCGCGCTCGTTCAGCATGCAGCTGTAGAGCGCTTTACCGGGCAGCCTCAGTCGCGCGAGGTCATTGGCGAGCAGCCGCCGCAGGAACCCGCGCACGTCCGGTCCGCGCAGATCGAGCACCCCCATGTGCGACACGTCGAACACGCCGGCGGCGCGGCGCACGGCGTGATGCTCACCGATCTGCGAGCTGTACTGCACCGGCATGGCCCAGCCGCCGAAGTCGACCATGCGCGCGCCGAGCTCCTGGTGCAGTTTGAACAGTGGGGTGTGTCGGACCACGCTGGCGTCTTCCAGCCGCCTTCTGTCCTGTGACCTGAGAGATCGGGCGCGCGCGCAAGCCCGCGGCATCTGCTGCCGTCTGCCGGACAGCCCGATTGAGGCGGGCGCCATGATAGCAGCCTTCGGTCCGTGGTACGTTACCTGCATGAATCGTACCCGTCGCTCGAGCGTCCAGGTGGCCATCGGTGAGGTGCGCGTCGGCGGCGATGCGCCGATCGTGGTCCAGTCGATGACCAATACCGATACGGCGGACGTCGAGGGCACGGCTACCCAGATCGAGGCGCTGGCGCGCGCGGGCTCGGAGCTCGTGCGCATCACGGTGAACACCGCTGAAGCAGCCGCGGCGGTGGCACCGATCCGCGACCGCCTCGAGCGCGCCGGCGTGAATGTGCCGCTCATCGGCGATTTCCACTTCAATGGCCACAAGCTGCTGCGCGAGCACCCCGAGTGTGCCGGCGCGCTCGCCAAGTACCGCATCAATCCGGGCAACGTCGGCCGCGGCAGCAAGCGCGATCCACAGTTCGCGGAGATGATCGAGGTGGCGTGCCGCCATGAGAAGCCGGTACGCATCGGCGTCAACTGGGGGAGCCTCGATGGGGATCTGCTCACGCGGCTGATGGACGAGAACTCGGCACGGGCCGAACCGCTCGATGCGCAGCAGGTGATGCGCAGCGCCGTCGTGCTCTCGGCACTCGGCAGTGCGCAGCGCGCCGAAGAGCTCGGCCTGCCGCACGATCGCATCGTGCTGTCGGCCAAGGTGAGCGGGGTGCAGGACCTCATCGCCATCTACCGGGATCTCGCCGCACGCTGCGACTACCCGCTGCACCTCGGACTCACCGAAGCCGGCATGGGCTCCAAGGGCATCGTCGCCTCCACGGCCGGCATGGCGGTGCTGCTGCAGGAGGGAATCGGCGACACCATTCGCGTCTCGCTCACTCCCGAGCCCCGCGGCGATCGCACCCAGGAAGTGATCGTCGCCCAGGAGATCCTGCAGACGATGGGATTGCGGGCCTTCACGCCGCTCGTGGTGGCCTGCCCCGGCTGTGGACGCACCACCAGCACCTTCTTTCAGGAGCTCGCCGCACGCATCCAGTCACACATCCGCACGCGCATGCCGCAATGGCGCCGCGAATATCACGGCGTCGAGGACATGACGGTCGCAGTCATGGGATGCGTGGTGAACGGCCCGGGAGAGAGCAAGCACGCCAACGTCGGCATCAGCCTTCCCGGCACCGGCGAGCGTCCGGTGGCACCCGTGTATGAGGACGGCGCCAAAACCGTGACTCTCAAGGGCGAGCGCATCGCGGAAGAGTTTCAGGAGATCGTGGAGCAATATGTGGCGCGGCACTACGCGCGGCGCGGAGCCGAACTGTGAGTGCCCTCGCCGAGCGCCGCTGCAAGCCCTGCGAGGGCGGCATGCCGCCGCTCGGCGCGGCGGACGCGCAACGGCTCCTCGCGCAGCTCGCCGGCGGCTGGTCGTTGACCGAGGACGCGCGCGCCATCCGCCGTGAATTCAGATTTCGCGATTTCTACCGCACCATGAGCTTCGTCAATGCGGTCGCGCACATCGCGAACATCGAGGACCACCATCCGGACCTCGAGGTTGGCTACAACTACTGCCACCTCAGCTACACGACGCATGCAATCCGGGGACTCTCGGAGAACGACTTCGTCTGCGCGGCAAAGATCGATCTCATCCCGCTCGCCTGAGCAGCTCCCAGGCATCGTCATCGCCAGCCCTCAGCGCGCCAGCTCCGGGAGCTCCCCACTCAGCCCGAGTGCCCGCCGGATGAAGAACCGGCGCAGCTCCTGGCTGGCGTTCACCCACGTGAGCCCGCGCTGCGCCAGGCGGGCGACCGGGCCGCCGCCATGTGCCAGCAGCCGGTCGAAGGTATCGATGGAGAAGGCCATCGCGGCGACCTCGCTCTTGCGCCAACGCTCGTAGGTGCGCAGTGCGCGCAGCGCACCGGGATCCTCGCGTGCCGCGACAGCCTCCTGCACCTGTTGCGCGAGCGCGGCCGCATCGAGGAGCCCGAGGTTCACGCCCTGGCCGGCGAGCGGGTGGACCACGTGCGCGGCATCGCCGATGAGCGCGACCCGCTGCGCGACGTAGCGCTGGGCGGCGAGACGTATCAATGGAAAGGAGAGTCGCGGGCTCAGCAGCCGCGTGGTGCCGAGCGCCAGATCCGAAGCGCGGTCCAGCTCGAGGGCGAACGCCGCATCGCTCAGGCTCACGAGGTTCGCCGCGCGCGCGTCATCGGCCGACCATACGATCGAGCTCGTTCCATCAGCGAGTGGCAGGAAGGCGAGTGTGCCGTCCCGCATGAAGCGCTGCCACGCGGTCGACTGGTGCGGCTGCGCGGTGGCCACACTGGCGACGATCGCAGTCTGTCCATACGGCCGGCTGTCGACCGCGAGTCCGGCGGCCGCGCGTACGGCCGACTGCGCGCCATCGGCACCGACGATCAGACGCGCCGATAACGTACCCTGCGGCGTGCTGACGTGCACCCCCTCTTCGGTAATGGCAAGAGCGCTGAACGGTACGGGCTCTATGTGCCCGCCGGCCTCTGCGAAGGCGGCCAGCAACGCCGTCTGCAGCGCACGGCTCTCGGCAATGTAGCCGAGGTTCGGCTCGCCGACATCGGCCGCATCGAATACGAGAACCGCGTCGCTCGTCGCGCCGACGCTTTCGTGCCAGATGCGCATGCGCTCGTAGGCGTAGCGGCGCTGCGCTGGAATTTGCGCCCAGGCTCCGGCACGGCTCAGCAGGCGCTCGCTGGCACGCGAGAGCGCGACGACGCGCGGATCCGGGCGCGCATCGGCGGCACCGTTGATCCCCGGGGGGCGCGGCTCCAGTAATGCGACCGAGAGTCCCGCGGCCCGGGTCGTCCCCCGCGCCAACAGCGCACCGGCGCATGCGCCGACCGGGCCACCCCCGACGATGATGACGTCAAGCATGATGCAGCGGCAGCCCGCGGGCGAGGCGCGGCGCCGGGCCACCGAAGCCGGCACTGACGCGCGCCAGTGCCTGCTTCGCAGGCGGTGTGAGGTCGAACAACAGCAATCCGAGGTTGCGCAGCATCGCTGCGCCAGGGCGCGAATCACCGAAGAGCCTGACCAGCCCGTCGGTGAAGCCGATCACGCCGCGCCGGTCGCGGGCACGCCACGCGGCGAAGCGGCTCAGCAACGCGGCGGCTCCCGCATCGCCCGGGGTGCCTGCGATGACCTCTGCGAGCATGGCGGCATCGCGCAGCCCGAGATTGAAACCCTGGCCGGCAACGGGGTGCAGTGTCTGGGCGGCGTTGCCGATCAGCACGGTGCGCAAGGCGACGGCGGCCTTCGAGCGCGTGAGCTTCAACGGATAGGAGTTGCGCACCCCGGCACGCACGAAGCGTCCGGCCCGCCACCCGAAATGTGACTGGAGCTCCGCGAGGTACTTTTCCTCGGGCATTGCCAGCAGCTCCAGCGCCTTCTGCGGTCCGCATGCCCAGATGACCGCGAGCGCGCCATCGTGCCGCGGCAGGACCGCGAGCGGACCCGAAGCGGTGAAGCGCTCGAATGCCTGGCCGCCATGAGCGCGATCGGTGCCGACTGTCGCGGCCACGGCGACCTGCCCGTAATCCACCACCTCTGCGGCAATACCCGCCGCAGCCCGCAGCTGGGACTGGGCACCATCGGCTGCGACGAGCAGCTGGGCCCGTACCGGGATGCTCTCGCCTGAGTCGGTCGCAACCTTGAAGCGCACGGCATCGGGCGCCGCGGTCAGCTCCTCGATGTGGGCAGGAGCCTGCAACGTCAGGTCCGCTGCGGTGCTCATGCGGCGCCACAGCGCGGCGCCGATGGAGCGGTTCGGCACGACGTAACCGAAGGCCTCGATGCCCTGCTCGCGTGCGCTCAGCCGGGCGAAGCCGAAGCGCCCCGCCTCCGAGACGTGGATGTCGCGAATGGCTGCAGCCTCGGGCTCGATACTGTCCCACAGCCCCAGGCCCTCGAACACGCGACGGCTCGCATTGCCGAGCGCGGTCGTGCGCTCATCGAAGCTCGGTTGTGCGAGCGCGCCGAACGGAACGCTCTCGACGATCAGCACCCGCCGTCCGCTTCCGCTGAGCGCGGCGGCGAGGCTCGCTCCGACCATCCCCCCGCCTGCGATGGCGACATCCACCTCCATGCATCACGCGGCACGGCGCGCCATCAGCGCTTCGATCTGGTCAGGGTCCTTGGGCACGCGCGCGGTGAGCACTTCCGCGCCGCGTTTGGTCACCACCACATCGTCCTCGATACGGATACCGATGTTGCGCAGTCGACGCGGCAGGCCACGCGTGCCCGCCGGCAGGTAAATGCCCGGCTCGATGGTCATCACCATGCCCGGCTCGAGCACGCGCCACTCGTCGCCGACCTTGTAGTCGCCGACATCGTGCACGTCGAGGCCGAGCCAGTGCCCGGTCCGATGCATGAAGAAGCGCCGATAAGCTCCGCTCTTGATGAGGGAAGGCACCCGCCCCTTGAGCAGGCCGAGCTTGACGAGGCCGTGGGTGATGACGCGTACCGCCGCCTCGTGCGGGGCGTTCCAATGATTGCCGGGACGCACGCAGGCGATCGCGGCACGGTTGGCTGCGAGAACGATCTCGTAGACGGCCCGCTGCGCGGGTGTGAAGCGCCCGCTGATCGGGAGCGTGCGGGTCACGTCCGAGGCATAGCACTGGAACTCGCAGCCCGCATCGATGAGCAGCAGCTCGCCGGCTGCGAGCGGCTGATCGTTCTCGCGATAGTGCAGGATGCAGCTGTTGGCGCCCCCGCCCACGATGGGCTCATAGGCAAGCTCGGCATTGTGCCGCCGGAACTCGTGCAGCAGCTCCGCCATGACCTGGTATTCGGTGAGCCCCGGACGACAGAAGCGCATGGCGCGAACGTGCGCCTGTGCGGAGATCTGGGCGGCCCGGCGCATCAGCTCGAGCTCATGACGCGACTTGTAGAGACGCATGTCGTGCAGGACGTGATCGAGGGCCACGAACTCCTGCGGAGGATGGCGACCGTTTTTCGCCTGGGTACGCAGGCCGTTCACCCAGCCGAGCACGCGCTGATCGAAGTCGGCGTACACCCCCATGGTGTAGTAGACGCGCGTGCGGTTCTCGAGCAGCCCGGGAAGGATCTCATCGACATCGGCGATCGGAAAGGCATCGTCCGCGCCGTAGTCACGCTTGGCGCCGGCGGGTCCGGCGCGCCGGCCGTCCCAGGTCTCTCGTGCCGGGTCGCGCTCGCGTACGAACAGGACGTATTCCGCCGGCGCGCGGCCCGGCACCAGTACCGCCACGGCTTCGGGCTCGCCGAAACCGGTGAGATAGTGGAAGTCGCTGTCCTGGCGGAAGGAATACTCGACATCGCCGTTGCGGTGTCTGACGGGGGCGGCCGGCAGCACCGCAATCGAGTCGCGCCCCATCAGCCGCATCAGTTGGCGTCGGCGCCGCGCGAACTCATCCCTCGCCATGCGCCGTGCCGTCGCTCAGTGCAGCGGCGCCGCTGCCGGTGCCGAAGGCTGGCGCAGGGATCCCAGCTCCTCGAACAGCAGCTGCACACCGACACGTACGAATTCGACGAGCTCCGCATAGGCGGCCTCGTTCGACTCCTCATCCTGCGCGGCATCGACCCCGGCCCGGCTGATCTCGACGAAGTCGCGTACGATCTCACCGGCATCGCCGGGAAGCCCGGTGGCATCGGTGATGGTGCCGGCGCCCAGACCGTAGAGAAAGCCCTGGCACCACTGCGCCAGCGCAGCGGTACGCACCTCGATCGGCTGCTCATCGCCCGGCAACAGGAGCTCGAACTCCATATCGGGCTGGAGCAGCGCGCCCGCCGTGGCTGCAAACAACTCCTCGAGCGCCGCGGCGGTCGCGGGCGCGCCCCGACCTTCAGGAAGGATCTCGCGCAACCAATCCTCGAGACGGTAGCCTGCCGAGCCGCACAGGCACCCGGCGAGGGTGCCATGCGCCTCGGCCGCGTCGGCGAGCGAGCGCTCCCGGGCGAGCAGCTGCTGGATGTGGTTGTAGTCCGGAGAAATCATGCGATGCGGGCACATTATATAATCCGCCCGCAATTGACCGCGTCGAGAATGCGGCTCTATAGTCCCGCCATGAGCGACGCTACAAAAACACAACTTGATCTGGAGCTCACGCGCCTCGGCAAACGGATCGAGGAGCTCCTGGGTGTGCTCGAGCATCTGCGCGAGGAGAATCGCGCGCTGCGCGCCCGCCACGAGTCACTCGCGGGCGAGCGTGCCGCCCTCATGCACAAGAACGAGCAGGTGCGCACCCGGGTCGAGGCCATGATCGGCCGCCTCAAGACACTGGAGCACGGCGCATGACGCAGCAGGACCAGGCGCGCGTCAGCGTGCGCATCATGGAGAAGGAATACGTGATCGCCTGTCCGTACGATGAGCGCTCCGCGCTGCTCGATGCGGCGGAGTTCCTCAATGCACGCATGCGTGAGATCAAGGACAGCGGCCGCGTCGTCGGTACCGATCGTATTGCGGTGATGGCCGCGCTCAACCTCGCGCACGAGTACCTCAAGGGCAAGGATCGTGAGTCGCGGCTCGACAACGGCGCGGGCCAGCGGGTGCGCGCGCTGCGCGAGCGCGTCGAGGGCGCTCTCGGGAAGAGCCAGCAGCTCGAGCTGTGACGCGCTCGGACACCTGAGGGCTGCCCAATTGGTGTAGAGTGCTCCTGGCGTCGCCTGCGGTGTTCGACAAGCGGGCCGGGTTACCTCGGACCCTAATTGAAACACCCTCGGGACCTCAGGCTTGCGCGCAGCGCTGTGCAAGTCCGCCTGCGAGCGGAAAGCCTTACCTGCAGCAGCCCGTCCCACTTGTTGCTCTGGTTCGAGAGCAACGGTTCGCACCGGCACTTGCGGGTGGCGCTACCTGATTCCTCCTCGCTGAGCGCCGCCCGCAGATCACTGCGGGCGCGCCTCAACGCGCAGCGCCGCGCGCTGCCCGCGCAGCAGCGCGCACACCTGTCACGGCTCGTGGCGCGCAACGTGGATCGGGCGCTCCCCCTGCGGCCCGAGTGGCGCATCGCCGCCTACAGCGCCCTGCCGTGGGAGCTCGACGCTGCACCCCTCGTTGCGCTTGCCGAGAGCAGGGGTTGCCGCGTGTTCGTACCGCGCATCGACCGGCGACGGACATCGGCAGCCATGCGCTTCGTGCCACTGCGTGGGCCGATGGCGGTCAACCGCCTCGGCATCGCCGAGCCGCAGGTCCACGACCCGCTCGGCGCCCGCTGGCTGGATGTCGTGTTTCTGCCGCTGCTCGGATTCGACCGCCGCGGCGTACGCCTCGGCAGCGGCGGGGGCTTCTACGATCGTGCCTTCGCTTTCCGGCAGCTGCGGCGCTCGTGGCACGCGCCGCGCCTGGTGGGCCTCGCCTATGCCTTCCAGGAGGTCGAGCGCATCGACGCCGCCGCGCATGATGTGCTGCTGGACGCAGTGGTGACCGAAGAGGGGCTGGTTCGATGCACTACTGGCTGATGAAGACCGAGCCCTCGAGCTTCAGCGTCGAGGATCTCGCGGCCGCGCCACGGCGCACCACCGGCTGGGACGGCGTGCGCAACTACCAGGCGCGCAACATGCTGCGGGATCAGATGAAGCGGGGTGACGGCGCCTTTCTCTATTACTCGAGTACCGAGGTACCGGGCATCGTCGCCATCATGCAGGTCGTGAAGGAGGGTTATCCGGATCCCACCGCCTTCGATCGCAGGAACCATCACTACGATCCGGACAGCGACCCCGGCAATCCACGCTGGTTCATGGTGGATGTACGGCTGAAACGCCGCCTGGCACGCACCATCACCCTCGAGGAGCTGCGCGCACACGCTCGCAAGGAGCTCGCGGGTATGGCGCTGTTGCGACCGGGGAACCGATTGTCCGTGACACCGGTGGAACCGGCGCACTGGAAGTTCATCCTGTCGCTCGAGTGATGCGCGCGGCTCGCGATGATGCGCGTGCACGTACGCACCGCGTGCGCGCGATGCACGTGCGCTCGCGGTTCTCGCCATGCGCTCGCTTGTAATTTCGATTCGCGTGTATATACTCGGACCTCGGACTAACCCGTCAATTGGAGAGCCAACATGGCGAAGGCAAAGAAGAAGGCCAAGAAGAAAGCAGCCAAGAAGAAATAGGCCTTAACTCGGCGGCCACACTGTGGCCGCCGAGTCGAATGCGAAGACTGTGCCCGCTGACCATGGCGGGCACAGTCGTTTCTGGGGTTCGCAAACCACCGAGGCGGCAGCGATGGCGACGGAAGCGGATGCAAACAAGCGACGCACGGCACTCGCAGCGCTCGACCTCATTCCCCGCGGCACGGTCCTCGGCGTCGGTACCGGCTCGACGGTCAACTTCCTCATCGAGGCCATCGCCGCGCGCCCGGGCCTGGTGCGCACCGCCGTGTCGAGCTCGGAAGCGAGCAGCGCACGCTTGCGCGCGGCCGGCGTGACACTTGCAGATCTGAACGAGCTCACCGAGCTGCCGCTCTATATCGATGGCGCTGATGAGGCGACCCCGGCGCGGCAGCTCATCAAGGGCGGCGGCGGCGCACTGACGCGCGAGAAGATCCTCGCCTCGGCCGCGCAGCGCTTCGTATGCATCGTCGACGAGAGCAAGATGGTCGCGACCCTCGGTCGCTTCCCGCTCCCGGTGGAAGTAATTCCCATGGCGCGTGCGCTCATCGCCCGCGCCCTCAGCGCGCGCGGGGGCCGCCCGGTATGGCGTGAAGGATTCGTCACCGATAACGGTAATCACATTCTCGATGTCCATGGGCTGACGATCACCGACCCACCGGCCCTCGAGCGTGAGCTCAACCAGATCCCCGGAGTGGTCACCGTGGGCCTCTTCGCCCTGCGCCCGGCGGACCTGCTCCTCATCGGTACGAGCGCAGGGGTCGAGAGCCGCTAGCGGCACTTCATCCTCGCTGGAAGGTCCGTAGCAAAGTAGCCGTGCGCACCGTCATGCGGAGCCTGCGGCGTTGCCACCCGACATGGAGGATCCGAGCAATGGCGACCACCGAATCAGCGATCGTACTTCCACCCCTGCCGTACGCGAACGACGCGCTCGAGCCGCACATGTCGCGTGAGACTCTGGAGTACCACTACGGCAAGCACCACAAGGGCTACGTCGACAAGGTGAACGGCCTGATCAGGGGCACGGAGTTCGCTGATGCCACGCTCGAGGAGCTGGTCGCGGGGTCGACCGGGGACATCTTCAACAATGCGGCACAGGTGTGGAACCACACTTTCTTCTGGAACTGCCTGTCACCCCGACGCCAGAGCCCCGGTAAGGACATCAGCGCGGCGCTCGCGGGCCTCGGTGGCCTGGAAACGTTCCAGACGCAGTTCGACAAGGCGGCGAGCGGCCTCTTCGGCTCCGGCTGGGCGTGGCTGGTGAAGGACTCCCGCGGCACCCTCAAGATCCTGACGACCTCGAATGCCAACACCCCGATGCGCGAAGGGCATGTGGCGCTGCTCACCTGCGACATGTGGGAGCATGCTTATTACATCGACCGTCGCAACGACCGCGCCGCGTATCTGAAGAACTTCTGGCCGCTGGTCAATTGGGAGTTCGTCGCGGCCAATCTGGCGGGCTGAAGAAGGCCCGTGTCTATCGCACGGGCCTTCTTCCTTTTGGCTGGGGACTAGGATTGCTCGGCGGCTGCGCCGCCTCGGCCCTGCGGGCCCGACGGCTTCGCTGCGCGAAGCCATCGTCCAACTGCGCTCGAGCACTCGCGCAGTTGTCGAACCCAGGTTCTCATCCTAGTCCCCGTCGTGACTCGAGCCCAGAAAGACAAAGAGGCCCGTCAGCTTGACGGGCCTCCTTGATTGGCTGGGGGACTAGGATTCGAACCTAGGTAAACGGAGTCAGAGTCCGTTGTCCTACCACTAGACGATCCCCCATCGTGCATTGGCGAAAATCGCCTGCGGCCATTTTCGCAGAATCAGCGCCGGGGTTCATTTCGGCGCAGGCAAAGGGGCTTTTGCCCGCGAGCGATCGTTTAGCGCTTCGAGTACTGCGTGCCGCGGCGGGCCTTGCGGCGGCCGACCTTCTTGCGCTCGACCTCACGCGCATCGCGCGTAACGAATCCCGCGTCGCGCAATGGCTTGCGCAGGCTCTCGTCGTACTCGATGAGCGCGCGGGTGATGCCATGGCGAATCGCGCCGGCCTGGCCGGTGATGCCGCCGCCGCCCACGGTGACGGCGATGTCGAACTTGCTCACGAGCTTCACGGCCTCGAGCGGCTGTCGGACGATCATCCGCCCGGTCTCGCGACCGAAGAACTCATCGAGCGAGCGGTCGTTCACCGTGATGCGGCCGCTGCCGGGCTTCAGATAGACCCGGGCGGTCGCGGTCTTGCGGCGCCCGGTACCGTAGTGATTCTGCTGCGTCGCTGCTGCCATGGCGTGCGTCCTACTGAATCTTGAGAGGCTTCGGCTGCTGGGCCTGGTGGGGGTGCTCGCTGCCGGCGAACACGTGCAGCTTCTTGAACATGCGACGGCCCAGCGGGTTCTTCGGCAACATGCCCTTCACCGCGAACTCGACCACCCTTTCGGGGTGCTCATTGAGGAGCTTCCCGAGCGCGATCGACTTGATGCCGCCGATATGCCCCGTGTGGTGGTAATAGATCTTGTCGCTGAGCTTGCGCCCGGTGACGCGGATTTTCTGCGCGTTCACGACGACGATGTGATCGCCCATGTCGACGTGCGGACTGTAATCGGCCTTGTGCTTGCCCTTGAGGCGATGAGCGATCTGCGACGCGAGACGACCGAGCGTCTGGTCGCTGGCATCGACTAGGAACCAATCGCCGCGGACCGTGCCGGGCTTGGCGAATACAGTCTTCATAGGTCACTCGTGGCGTGTGCCCGCGGGCCGGTGGGGCCCTGCGGCAAGCGGGCCAAAAAAAGGCGGGCAAGTGTACTCAAGCAGGTGCGGCATTGCAAAGCCCGGGCCAGGGGGGGTGTACCGGACCGGCCGGCGAAGCCGCCATTACCTCTATAATGGTGCTCAATATTATGGGGTCAGGTCGCCTCATCGACTCCGGCATTGCGGCCCTCGACCGCGCTTTGCGCGCGGTGCTCGCGCCGGCCCGCACCAGCCGACCCGTTCCGGGTGCCGAAACCGCGCCCACCCAGTCGCTCTCCGAAGGCGAGCGGCGCGTCAGCGCCGCGCTGATGCGGGTCAATCACGCCGGGGAGCTCGCTGCCCAGGCGCTGTACCACGGACAGGCACTCGCCGCGCGCTCGGCGGCTACGCGCGAGATGCTGCTCGCGGCCGCGCGGTCCGAGTCGGACCATCTCGCCTGGTGCGAGGCGCGGCTCACCGAGCTCGCCTCGAGGCCGAGTCTGCTCAATCCGCTCTGGTACGCCGGTTCATTCCTCATCGGTGCCGGCGCTGCACTGCTCGGCGATCGCGCGAGCCTCGGGTTCGTCGCCGAGACCGAACGCCAGGTGGAAGGGCATCTCGATGAGCATCTGAGCAGACTTCCACCGGGCGATGACCGCAGCCGTGCCATACTGCAGGCCATGAGAGCCGAAGAAATCGAGCACGGTGCGGCGGCAGCGGCCGCAGGCGGTGTGCTTCCGCCGGCGCCGGTACGCGCGCTGATGCGACGCACTGCGCGAATCATGACAGGCAGCGCCTACTGGATCTGACCGTTCCGAAAGGTTGTATATTAGAAACGTACCAAGGGGAGCCGGTATGGAAGAAAGCATCAAGCCGCTGAGCGAGATTCCCGCGATCAACCGGTTCCTGAGTTATTGCCGCATCCGAGCGGTCCCCTCCAAGACCGTGGTCATCCACGCGGGCGACCTCCCCGATGTCCTCTACTACATCATCAGCGGCTCGGTGGAGGTCATGATCGAGGATGAGGAAGGCAACGAGATGGTGCTCGCCTACCTCAACCGCGGCCAGTTCTTCGGGGAGATGGGCCTGTTCTACGAGCAGCCGACACGCAGCGCCTGGGTGCGGACCCGCAACCAGTGCGAGCTGGCGGAGATGACCTATCCGCGCTTCCGCCAGATCGCCGCCGAAAGCCCCGGGCTGGTGTTCGAGCTCGCGACGCAGCTCGCCACGCGCCTCGACCGCACCAACCGCAAGCTCGGTGACCTGGCCTTCGTCGATGTGACGGGCCGCGTAGCCCACGCCATCATGGATCTGTGCGGGGAGCCCGATGCCATGACGCACCCGGAGGGCATGCAGATCAAGGTGAGCCGTCAGGAGCTCTCACGCCTCGTCGGTTGCTCGAGGGAGATGGCCGGCCGCGTGCTGAAGGTGCTCGAGGAGCAGGGACTGCTGCGCGCGACCGGCAAGACGATCGTGGTCTTCAACGCACGTCCGAAGATGAAGACCCGTCCCGTCATCGTCCCGGCGAAGCCCGCCGCGGGAGGTGCGGCGGCTCGCGCGATGAGCCCCGTCGAGCTCGATGATGAGGACGACGACGAGGACGAGGACGAGTAACCGGCTCGAGCAGCCCCCTGGCGGCCGCCTCGGCGCCGTCGGATTCTCAGCGCTTCACAGCATCCGCCGCGCCCTCGATCTGGGCGCGCATCTCACGGATGGTCTGCGCATAGTCGGGTGTGCCGAAGATTGCCGACCCCGCGACGAAGGTATCCGCGCCCGCCTGGGCGGCGGCGCGGATATTGCCGACCTTGATTCCGCCGTCGACCTCCAGGCGCACCTCGCGTCCGCTGGCCGCAATGCGGCTGCGCGCATCGGCCAGCTTGCGCAGGCTCGTCGGAATGAACTGCTGCCCGGCGAATCCGGGGTTCACGGACATGATCAGCACCATGTCGATGAGCTCGAGGGTGTAGTCGAGGTAGTCGAGCGGCGTCGCCGGATTGAAGACCAGTCCCGGACAGCAGCCGTGCTCGCGGATCAGCGAGATCGTCCGGTCGACATGCTCGGACGCTTCGGGGTGGAAGCTGATGTAGGTCGCGCCCGCCGCGGCGAAGTCCGGCACGATGCGATCGACCGGCCGCACCATCAGGTGTACATCGATCGGCGCCTTGACGCCGTGCCGGCGCAACGCCTCGCACACGAGCGGACCGATGGTCAGGTTCGGCACGTAGTGGTTGTCCATCACGTCGAAGTGGATGAGGTCGGCACCCGCTTCGAGCACCGCGTCGACCTCATCGCCGAGACGGGCGAAGTCCGCAGACAGTATCGAGGGAGCTATCCAGCACTCTGACATGCCTCACAGTCTAACCGATCGCGCACCGCCCCTCGCCGTCAGCGGCCAGGGTACCGGTCATGCCGCGGTGAGGCGCTTCAGCTGGTGAGCCGCATGAGCGCTTCGTGGTACTTCTCGCTGGTGCGTCTGATCACCTCTGCCGGCAGGTGCGGCCCCGGCGCCCGCTTGTTCCAGTCGAGTGTCTCGAGATAGTCACGCACGAACTGCTTGTCGAAGCTTGGCGGGCTGATGCCGGTTCGATAGCCGTCGGCCGGCCAGAAACGCGAGGAATCCGGTGTGAGCACCTCGTCGATGAGCGTGAGCCGGCCCGCGGCGTCGACGCCGAACTCGAACTTCGTGTCGGCGATGATGATGCCGCGCCTGCGCGCGTGCTCCGCGGCGAAGCCGTAGAGGGCGAGCGCGGTGTCGCGCACCGACGCCGCGAGCTGCGGGCCGATGAGTGCTGCCACCCCGGCGAAGGGAATGTTCTCATCGTGTGCGCCGGCGGCGGCCTTGGTCGCCGGCGTGAACAACGGCTGCGGCAGCTGCGCTGCGAGCGGCAGGCCGGGCGGCAGTGAGATGCCGCACAGCGCACCGCTCGACTGGTAGTCCTTCCATCCCGAGCCGATCAGGTAACCGCGCACCACCGCCTCGATGGGCAGGGCCCGCAGCCGCCGCACGATGACCGCACGCCCCTCGAGCAGCTCGAGCTCCTCGCGGTCGCTCACCACGCTCGCCAGCTCCCGGCCGGTGAGGTGATTCGGGACCAGGTGCTCGGTACGCCGGAACCAGAAGTTGGAGATGCCGTTGAGCACCCGGCCTTTCCCGGGGATCGGGTCGGGCAACACCACATCGAACGCGGACAGACGGTCCGTCGTCACGATCAGCATGGTCTCTGCATCGATGGCGTAGATATCGCGCACCTTGCCCTCGTGCAGTCGCTCGAGGCCGCCAAGCGCGGTGCGGTAGACAGTAGGTGCCGGCATGCGCTTGGTACTATAGCGACCCTTTGAGTCCCCGACACGAGTGAGCCACCGCGGCCCAGAGCCATGAAATGGATCGGTAAGGTGACCGGTGGCCTGCTCGGGGGGCTGGTGCTCGGGCCGATCGGCGCCGCGCTCGGCGTGCTGCTCGGCCACCAGGTCGATGAGATGGGCGCGGAGCAATCGCTCCCGCCCCCCGCGGACCTGGCACCCATCGGCACGCGCTTCTTCCGTGCGAGCTTCCAGGTGATGGGCTATCTCGCCAAGGCCGATGGCCGCGTTTCCGAGCGCGAGATCGCGGCCGCCCGCGCCCTGATGCAGGAGCTGCGGCTCGATGTCACGCAGGTGCGCGAGGCGATCGCCTGCTTCACCGCCGGCAAGCAGCCGGACTATGACTATGGCGCCGAGATCGAGCAGCTGCGGCAGATCTGCCACGGACGTCCGGAGCTCGCGCGCGTGTTCGTGGAGATCCAGATGCGTGCGGCGCTCGAGGGCAACGACCTCGAGCCGCCGGTGCGCGCGCTGCTCGGGCGCCTGGCGGCGGCGCTGCGCGTCTCGACGCTGGAGCTCATGCACATCGAGACTGTGCTGCGCATCCAGCGCGCCGGTGGCTTCCGTGCCGCCGCCGCCCCCGGGGCCGCAACCGCGGTGCGCGAGCGCGAGCTCACCGAGGCGTATCGCGTGCTCGAGACCGATGCGGCGGCGAGCGATGAGCAGGTCGCCAAGGCGTACCGGCGCTTGTTACAACGCCATCATCCCGACAAGCTGAAGGCCAACGGCCTGCCCGAGTCGATGCTGGCGCACGCGCAGCGACGCACGCAGCAGATCATCGAGGCGTGGGAGATCGTGCGGCAGCGCCGCGGCATCCGCTGACACCGCGCTCAACCCGCCTGTGCGGCCCACTCCATGATCACCTGTTGGATCGCGCGCACCCCGTCGGTGAGCGCCGCCGGTCCGGGCTGCAGGATGATCGAGGACTTGATCTCGCGCACGTAGCCGGCACGTACGGCCGGGACCTCGCTCCAGCCCGCGCGCGCCGCGACGCGCTCAGGCCGGAATTTCTTGCCACACCACGAGCCGAGCACGACGTCCGGCGCGCGGCGCGGCACCTCGCGCGGATCGGCGATGATGCGGTCGCGCCCGAGCGGCTGCCGTGCGAGCTCGGGGAAGCAGTCCTCGCCCCCGGCGAGCCCGATGAGCTCCGACACCCAGCCGATGCCGCTGATGAGCGGATCGTCCCACTCCTCGAAATACACCCGCGGCCGGCGCGGCAGTGCCGCTGCCCGTGCGCGCACCTCCTCGAGCCCCGCCTCGAGCTCGGCGGCGAGCGTGCGCGCGCGTGCCTCACAGCCGACCATCCCCCCGAGCGTGCGGACCATGCGCAGCACGCCGGCCACGCTGCGTTGATTGAAGAGGTGCACCTCGAGCCCGGCACGAACCAACTCCGCGGCAATGTCGGCCTGCAGGTCCGAGAATCCGAGCACCAGATCGGGCTCGAGCGCCAGGATGCGGTCGGTGCGCGCGCTGAGAAACGCCGAGACGCGCGGCTTCTCGCGGCGGGCACGCGGCGGCCGCACGGTGAAGCCGGAGATGCCGACGATGCGCCAGTCCTCACCGAGCAGATAGAGGGTCTCGGTCGTCTCCTCGGTGAGGCACACGATCCGCTCTGGAAAACCCGTGGACTGCCGCATGTCGCACACCGCTGCCGCGGGCACTGTATCCTTAAGCGATGTGGCAGCGCATCTGGGATTTGCTCGATCGGTGCTTCTTCGGCGCCGCCTCGCTGCGCCCCGGAACGCTCGGCGCCGCGCTGCGCGTGCTGCGCTATCCGTATGCCGTGCTGCGCGACCTGTCGCGCGGGGACATCAACCTGCGTGCGATGGGGCTCGTGTACACGACGCTGCTGTCGCTGATTCCACTGCTCGCGTTCAGCTTCGCGATCGTCAAGGTCTTCGGTGGGCGGCGCGATTTCGAGCCGATCGTCTACGAGTTCTTCCGCCCGGTGGGCCCGGCCGCGGCGGCCGAGCTCACCAACCGGGTCATGCAGTTCGCGAGCCACGTGAGCAGCGGCGTGGTCGGCTCGGTCGGGCTCGCACTGCTCGCCTGGACGCTGATCGGCACGATCAAGAAGGTCGAGGACAGCTTCAATTTCGTCTGGCACGTGGAGCAGGCCCGTAGCTTCGCGCGCCGGCTCGCCGAGTACACGACCCTCCTGATCGCAGGTCCACTGCTGCTGGTCGGCTTCCTCGGGCTCACGCACGCCGCGCTCAGCAGCGCACCGGTGCAGGAGGTCGTGCAGCTGCCGCTGCTGCACCGGCTGCGCGGCACCGGCATCGCGCTCGCGCCCTACGCGATGGTGACCGCATTCTTCACCGCGCTCTACATGATGGTGCCCAACACGCGCGTGCATTGGCGCGCGGCGCTGATCGGCGCACTGGTGGGCGGAGTGCTGTGGGCCGGCATCGGCAAGATGTTCACCGCCTTCGTGGTCTACTCGACGCGACTCACCATCGTGTACGCGGGATTCGCCTTCATGGTGGCAGCGCTGCTGTGGACCTACTTCGGCTGGCTCATTCTGCTCGCCGGCGCACAGCTCTCGTTCTACGTGCAGAATCCGGCCTACCTGCGGCTCGGACTGCAGCCGCTGCGGCTCTCGAGCGTCGAGCTCGAGGAGCTGGCGCTCAAGCTCATGTATTTCGTGGGACGCGCCCATGTGGCCGGTGGCCGCCTCTGGAGCGTCAACAGGCTCGCCAACGAGCTGGGGCTGCCCGGCATCGCGGTGGCGCAGATGGCGACCGCGCTCGAGCGCGCCGGGCTCCTGATCGTGACGGAGGAGGATGAGCTCGTACCGGCGCGCGACATCGCCGGCATCGGCATGAACGAGATCCTCGACATCGCGCGCAATCAGCGCAGCGGCCACATCGCCCCGCGCAACGTCCCGGTGCCGCCGGTCGACCGCGTACTCGCCGGACTCGAGGAGACCCGCCGCAGCCGCTGTGCGGAGCTGACGCTGCGCGACCTCGTCGATGAGGTGCCGCGCCCGACCCTCATCGCGCCGCGGCAATCCTCGTCGCGCTGAGCGCGGGCTACTCCCCGGCGATGGTCATCTCGGCGATCAGCACCGAGCCCGTGCGGATGCTGCCGCGCGTGTCGATGTCATCGCCGAGCGCCGCGATGTCGCGGTACATGGACTTGAGGTTTCCGGCGATCGTGATCTCGTGCACCGGATAGGCCATCGCGCCATTCTCGATCCAGAAGCCGCTCGCGCCGCGCGAATAGTCGCCGGTGACGCCGTTGACCCCCTGGCCCATGAGCTCGGTCACGAGCAGTCCGGTGCCGAGCCGCTGCAGCAGCGCGGTGTGCTCGAGTGCGCCCTGCGTCGCGGTCACCAGCAGGTTATGAATGCCTCCGGCGTTGCCGGTCGTCTTGAGCCCGAGCCGGCGCGCCGAGTAGCTGCCGAGGACGTAGCCCTGCAGGACGCCCTCGCGCACCAGCTCACGATCGTGTGTGGCCGCGCCCTCCTGGTCGAACGGACTGCTGGCGAGCCCCCTGGGTATGTGCGGACGCTCCTGCATGCTGATGAATGTCGGAAAGAGCTGCTCGCCGGCGGCGTTCAACAGGAAAGAGGACTTGCGGTATTGGCTCGGGCCGCTGATGGCGCCGATGAAGTGGCGGAACAGGCCGCGCGCCATGTCGGGCGAGTACACCACCGGCGCCCGGCGTGTCCTCAGGCGGCGGGCGCCGAGCCGCGCCAGCGCACGCGCGCCGGCCATGCGGCCGATCGCTGCGGCGCTCTCGAGATCGGCCGCATCGCGCGCGACGCTCCACCAGTAGTCGCGCTGCATGTCATCGCCCGCCTGGGCGATGAGCGTGCAGCTCACCGAGTGGCTCGTCGAGGAGTAGCCGGCAAGAAAGCCCAGCGAGTTGCCGTAGATGCCGGTATGCCGCTGGCTGCTCACCGCGGAGCCCTCGGAGTTGTTGAGCCGGGCATCGACTGCCAGCCCCTCGCCTTCGCACTCGCGCGCCAGCTCGATGGCTGCCTCGGGCGTGAGCGGCCACGGATGGTCGAGATCGAGATCGGGAATCTCGCGTGCCAGCGCATCCGGCTCGACGAGCCCCGCGTACGGATCCGCAGCGGTGTAGCGCGCGATCGCGCACGCCTTGCTCACCGTGTCACGTACCGCGCCCGCAGTGAGATCGGCGGTGCTCGCCGTCCCCTTGCGCTGGCCGAAGTACACGGTTACTCCCAGGCCCCGGTCGCGCTGATACTCGACGGTGTCGACCTCACCGAGGCGCACGCTGACCGACAACCCCTGGCTCACCGAAGCGTCCACCTCGCACTGCGAGGAGCCCTGGCGCTGCGCTTCCTCGAGGGCGAGGGTGGCGACGTCACTGAGAGACTGCAGGGTGGGATCGGCGTTGGCTGGCATGGGGTTAGCGATCGGTGCCTGGGACTTGGTGCATCATTGCGCTGAATTCTAGCAGCCGCCGTCAGCTTGCCCGCGGGCAGCACGGATGGCCGCGCGGAGAGAGCCGTGACCGCCCGATCCGGAGACGATGAGAGCGATGATGGGGACGACGGGCGCCCGAGCAAGAGCGCCCGCAAACGCGCCGCACATGCGGCGCAGGACCTCGGGGAGCAACTGTTGCGTCTGCCCGACGCCGAGCTCGCCACACTCGAGCTGCCGGAGAGGCTGCTCGAGGCGCTGCGCGCCGCGCGTCGCATCAACAGCCGTGCCGCGGCCGTACGCCAGCGGCAGTATATCGGCAAGCTCATGCGGCAGATCGATCCGGCGCCCATCCGCGCCGCGCTCGCGGCCCGCAGCGCGAGCGACGCACGCGCGACAGAGCTCTTCCGCCGCACCGAGAACTGGCGCGAGCGGCTCATGACCGAGGGCGAGTCCGCACTCGCGGAGCTCGCCCGCTGGCATCCCGACATCGACCTCGACGCCTGGCGGCGGCGCGTGGCGGCCGCGCGTGCCGAGCGGCAACGCGCCGGCTCGGGTGCAGCGGCGTCCCGGGAGCTGTTTCGTGCCCTGCGGGCGTTGTTCGGTACAATGACCGGGTGAAACCGCTCGTCGGCATCATCATGGGCTCCTCGTCCGACTGGGAGACGATGCGGGCTACGGCGGAGCTGTTGGATCAACTCTCCATAGCGTATGAAGTACGGGTCGTCTCCGCACATCGGACCCCGGACCTGTTGTTCGAGTACGCCGCCGCCGCCCGTGGCCGCGGACTCGAGGTGTTGATCGCCGGCGCCGGCGGGGCGGCGCATCTTCCCGGCATGGCGGCCGCGAAGACCACGCTGCCCGTCCTCGGCGTGCCGGTGCAATCGAAGTCGCTCGGCGGCCTCGATTCGCTGCTGTCGATCGTGCAGATGCCCGCGGGCGTTCCGGTCGCTACCTTCGCGATCGGCACTGCGGGTGCGACCAATGCGGCCTTGTGCGCCGCGGCCATCCTCGCCAACAAGTACAGCGCCGTTGCGACCGCGCTCGAGTCGTTCCGCGAGCGGCAGACGGCCTCGGTCCTCGGCAACCCCGATCCGCGCACGCCCGCGCGCACATGAAGGTCGGCATCCTCGGTGGCGGCCAGCTCGGCCGCATGCTCGCTTTGGCGGGCTATCCGCTCGGGCTGGAGTTCCTGTGTCTCGACCCGAGCGCTGATGCCCCCGCCGGGCAGGTCGCGCCGCTGCTGTACGGCGCTTTCACCGACAGACGCCTGCTCGCGCGCCTGGCGCGTGAGTGCGATGTGATCACCTTCGACTGGGAGAACGTCCCCGTGAGTGGCTTGGCGGCGATCGCAGCGCGTCACGGTGCACGCATCTGCCCGCCGCTCGCAGCGCTCGCGAGCGGACAGGACCGGGTCGCCGAGAAGCGCCTGTTCGAGCGGCTGCGAATCCCGACGACGCGCTGGCAGGCGGTGAGCTCGCGGCGCGAGCTGGCACGCGCTCTCGCCACGGTCGGTCTGCCGGGGGTGCTCAAGACGCGGCGCATGGGTTATGACGGCAAAGGCCAGGCCGTCATCCGCACGGGCGCCGATGCGGAGCAGGCCTGGGCGCAGCTCGGGCACGTGCCGCTGCTCTACGAGCAGTACATACCGTTCGAGTGCGAGGTGTCGATCATCGGTGCACGCAGCGGGCGCGGCGAGACTGTGGTGTACCCCCTGTGCGGCAACGTTCACGGCGCAGGGATGCTGCGACTGACGCGCGCCCCCTTCGGAGCGCCGGGCTGGCAGCGGCGCGCCCGCACGTACCTCGAGCGTGTACTCACCCATTTCCGCTACCGTGGCATCCTCACGATCGAGTTCTTCGTGCGCGGCGGCCGGCTGATCGCCAACGAGATGGCGCCGCGCGTGCACAACTCCGGCCACTGGACCATCGAGGGCGCGACCACCAGCCAGTTCGAGAACCACCTGCGGGCCATACTCGGGCTGCCGCTGGGGTCGACCCGCGCCCGCGGTTTCAGCGCCATGGTGAATCTGATCGGGCAGATGCCGCGGGCTCGGCAGCTGCTGGCCCTCGAAGGAGTGCATCTGCACGACTACGGCAAGCGTGCGCGCCCGGGGCGCAAGATGGGCCATTGCACCGTGATCGAGCCGACCGCAGCCGCCCGGGACGCCCGCGCGCGCTCCCTGCTCAAGGATTTGAGGGTCGAGCTTCGCATCCCGTAACATCGGCTGCGAGCCAACAGCCATGTACCTCGAGCCCTTCAAACTCAAGGAGTTGCCGTTCCGCTTAAGCCCGGACCCGCAATTCCTGTACCTCTCGAAGCAGCACGCCCGCGCCAAGGCGTACATGGAATCGACCATCTGGTTCACCGATGGCTTCGTGGTGATCACCGGTGAGATCGGCTCGGGGAAGACCACGCTGATCGAGAGCTTCCTCAAGGAAGTCCCCGCGGATGTCGTGGTGGCGCAGATCAACCAGACCCAGGTCTCGGCCATCGATTTCCTGCAGGCGGTGCTGGTGCAGTTCGGCTTCTCGCCCTTCAAGATGCGCAAGGGCGAGCTCATCAGCACGCTCAACAATTTTCTCATCGAGCAGTACGCCGCCGGGCGCAAGGTGTTGTTGATCGTCGATGAGGCGCAGAACCTGTCCATGCGGGTGCTGGAAGAGATCCGCATGCTCTCGGGAGTGGAGACCACCAAGGAGAAGGTGCTGCGCATCATCCTGGCGGGTCAACCCGAGCTCAACCACAAACTCGATGATCCTGCGCTCGAGCAGCTGGCGCAGCGTGTCCGGCTGCGCTTTCACCTGCAGAACCTCGGCGAGGCGGAGACGCAGAGCTACATTCAGCATCGCCTCGATGTAGCCGGAGCGGGCGATCGGGAGCTGTTCACGGCCGACACCTTCCCCGAGATCTTCCGCTACACCGGCGGCGTGCCGCGCCTCGTCAACACCTTGTGCGATACCGCGATGATGGCCGCTTATACCGCCGATCGTGGCGTGGTTACTGCCGAGGACATCGCGAGCGCGGTCGGCGAGCTGCAATGGCCGCTCTACGGAGCCCGACCTCACCGGTACCGCCCGGAGGAACGGCCGGTCGAGCCCACCGCGGCAGCGCGCGCTGCAGCGGCGCATGCGAGCGCCCGGGTGCTCGGCCACCTGTTGGTGGCGGCGGATGGACGCACCGTGCAGGAGGTGCCGTTGCGGCTCGGGCGACTGATCATCGGGCGCACCCCCGACAATGACGTGCAGATCGACAGCCGCTTCATCAGCCGCCACCACTGCCAGATCATCACCACGCTGAACTCGTGCGTGGTCGAGGACCTGAACAGCACCAACGGCATCTACGTGAAATCCAATCGGGTGCGGCGCCATTACCTCAACGACGGGGACGTAGTCCTCGTCGGCAAGCACGAGCTCATCTACGTCGATGAGCGCTCCGGGCGCCACCGCGCCGCGCTCACGGACAACCTCCCGGCACTCGAGCCGCAGCGCGCGGAGGCGCTGGCGCGTGCTGCGCAGGAGGAGCCGGCCGAGGAACCCGAGGAGGCGGAGGAGGAGGCCGACGATGAGGATCTCGAGGCCACCGGCCCCGGCTGAGGCGGACTCAGGGCTTTTCCTTACGGCCGAGGGCGTCCGGGTCGGCGTACTGCGAGCGCAGCGCCCGGTAGTCCCGGCGCCGCAGCAGCAGCACGAAGCCGCCTAACACGCAGCACAGCCCCGGCACCCCGACGATCAGGCTGAGCATGCCCCGGGCCGCGAGCAGATAACTCGCGAGCAGCGCACCCAACCCGAACGTTATGTAAATCCAGGGCAGGCCTTCGTACAGCGGACGCGAGAGATGCGGGCTGGGGCGCTGCATGGCGCCCATCCTAAAGCACCGCGGGGAATTCCGCTGCTCGCCTGCGCGGCGCGTGCAGCCGCGCTCGAAGTTGGTATCAGCCGAGTCCCAGCATTCTGGCGAGGCGCTCGAACACCGAGGGCTTCAGACCTTCGACGCGGAAGTCCGGCTGACGCTTGCCATTGTTGCGGCGGGCAACTTCCGCCAGCAGATCGGGCGGCAGACTGAGCTTGGGAACTTCGACGGTGATTTCTTCTGCTGACAACATCGGTTTTCCTTCCGCTGACACTCAAAGTGCGCCCGATGCACGTTAGAACCTCGCGGGCTTCCCGAGCGAGAGGAGAATCACACCTTCGTGTGCGCGCGTCATTATGTCGCGGTGTAACGACGATGGGTTGCCGCCCGCAGACGTGCGCGAATGGCGACAGCGCAGGCTGCAGCGACACCGTGAAACGGATGCTTGCGCGCCGGGGCAGTTTCGGGACTGGCGCGCGCGGCTAGGCGGTGCCGCCGACCGTCAGACCATCGATCCTGAGTGTGGGCTGCCCGACGCCGACCGGAACGCTCTGCCCGTCCTTGCCGCAAGTGCCCACGCCGTCATCGAGCTTCATATCGTTGCCGACCATCGCCACGCGCGTGAGCACATCGGGGCCGTTGCCGATGAGCGTGGCGCCCTTCAGCGGCGCGCCGATGCGGCCGTGCTCGATGGCGTACGCCTCGCTCGCCGAGAACACGAACTTGCCGGAAGTGATGTCCACCTGCCCGCCGCCGAAGTTGACCGCATAGATACCACGCTCCACCGAGCGGATGATGTCCTCGGGCGCATGCGGACCCGCGCGCATGTAGGTGTTGGTCATCCGCGGGAGCGTCATGTGCGCGAACGACTCGCGCCGGCCATTGCCGGTCGGCTGCATGCCCATCAGCCGTGCATTGAGCCGATCCTGCAGATAGCCGCGCAGCACACCGTTCTCGATGAGCATGGTGCACTGTGTCGGAGTGGCCTCATCGTCGATGTTGAGCGAGCCACGCCGCCGCGCGAGCGTGCCGTCATCGACGACCGTGCACTCCGCGGCCGCGACGCGCTCGCCGATGCGGTTCGCGAAGGCCGAGGTGCCCTTGCGGTTGAAGTCGCCCTCGAGCCCGTGGCCGATGGCCTCGTGCAGCAGGATGCCGGGCCAGCCGGGGCCCAGCACGACGGTCATCGTGCCTGCCGGGGCGGGCTGCGCCTCGAGGTTGACCAGCGCCTGCCGCACCGCTTCGCGCGCCAGCGCGAGCGGACGCTCACCCTCGATGAGCTCGGCGAGCGAGAAACGACCACCGGAGCCGACATAGCCCTGCTCGCGCCTTCCGCCCTGCTCGACCAGCACCGACACGTTGAAGCGCACCAGGGGGCGCACGTCGGCGGCGAGCTCACCCTCGCTCGTGGCGATGAGCACCACTTCCTGCACCGCAACCAGGCTCGCCGTGACGTGCACGACGCGCGGGTCGATGCGCCGTGCCTCGCGGTCGACACGCTCGAGCCACGCGACCTTCTCCGAGGTGGCGAGATCCGCGGCAGGATCGGCGGGCAGGTACAGCCGATGGCCGCTGCGCGCCTGCCAGGCGGCGATGCGGCGCTGCCCGCCCTGCACGGCGATGGCCCGCGCGGCGCGCGAGGCCTCGGTGAGCGCCGGCAGCACGATCTCGTCGGAATACGCGAAACCGGTCTTCTCGCCGGCGAGCGCACGGACGCCAACGCCCTGCTCGATGCTGGCGCTGCCCTCCTTGACCATGCCGTCTTCCAGGGACCAGGACTCCTGATGACTCAACTGGAAATACAGGTCGGCAAAATCCACCGAGTGCGTGAGCACCTCGCCGAACACCCGATCGAGGCGGCGATCATCGAGACCGCTCGGCCGCAGAATGAGATTGCGGGCGAGATCGAGCGGATCGGCAACCTTGCCGGCGGCAGGCTCGTTGCTCATGTCAATGCCCGACGCTCGGCTGCGGCTCGAAGGCACGGTGCGTGAGCGCCGGGAAGCTCTCGCGCACGCTCGCCTGCGCGGCGAGATCGACCTCGGCCAGTGCCCAACCCCGGCCACGCGGTACGCGCTGCAGTACCCGTCCCCAGTAATCCACGATCATGCTGTCACCATAGGTCTCACGTCCGCTCGCATGGAAGCCCGACTGCGCCGGCGCCACAACATAACAGAGATTCTCGATCGCCCTCGCGCGCAGCAGTGTCTCCCAGTGCGCGCGCCCGGTCGGGCTGGTGAAGGCCGACGGCACCGCCAGCAGCTGCGCGCCGCGCGCACTGAGGTGGCGGTAGAGCTCGGGAAAGCGGACATCGTAGCAGACCGACAGCCCCAGCCGGCCGCAGGGCGTGTCGATGAGCGCCGCGCGCGCGCCTGGCGCCACGTGCGCGGACTCCCGATAGCTCTCGGCACGTCCAGGCAGGTCGACATCGAAGAGATGGATCTTGTCGTAACGTGCCACGCGGGTGCCGTCGCTATCGTAGACGAGCGAGGCCGCCGCGACGCGGCCGTCCTGCAGCGCGGCGAGGGGCACCGTGCCGCCGAGGATCCACAGCCGCAGGCGCCGTGCGGTGGCGGCCAGGAAATCCTGGACGGGGCCGTGGCCGTCAGGCTCGGCCACCGCCCGCTTGTCGGCGTCCTTCAGCCCCATGAAGGAGAAGTTCTCGGGCAGTGCCGCGAGGCGTGCGCCACGCGAAGCCACCTCAGCGAGCAGCGCGCCGGCCTGCTCGAGGTTGGCCGCTACGTCCGGGCCCGAGGTCATCTGTATCGCCGCAACCTTCATGCTGTGCCTCATTCCACTTCGGTGACTATGGGGTCGCTCCAGGGCCCCCGCAAATGCAGCGCCGCCCGCGCGGGCGCGGGTCCGCCGACGCCGAGGAGGTCGCGCAGCGAGAGCCACAGGGCTGCGACTGCGGGCCGGGGAGCAAAGTGCCTGAACGGGGCCGGCAAGCGGTCTTCGCCCCGCAGCACCCAGGCTCGCTCGTCGTAGTCCCCGGTTGCGAGGCCCACGCTGCCGCGCACGAGTATCTCGGCGTCGCCGTCCATATGGACCCCCGAGGTCACGGCGACGCCGTCGGACAACTGATACTCGCCGCTGAGGCGCGCGAAGCGCAGCGCAGGTTGCCCCGGGGTCCTCGTTCCAGTCGCCATCCCGGACAGCAGGGCCGGTACCGACAGGAGCGCGAAAGGGTCCGCAGCGGGCGCGGCGGCCGGGCTCACGCTGCCGTCCTCGAACTGCAGATGGAGGCTTCCGCCGAGCGTTGCAAGAGGTGCGGGAGCCTGGGGCCACCAGCGCAGCCGGGCCCCGATGTGTCCGTGCCGCGCGCTGAGCTCCGGGTCGTAGCCAAAGGCCGCGAGGGTAGCGGCCGCATCATCGCTGTCGAGGTCGAATGCCAGGCTGCAGGTGGACGCCAGGCAGCGTGCACTGCCTCGGATCAGCGTGTGGCTCCCTGACACCGTGAAGTCTTTCGCTTCGAGCGTACCCCCGCGCACGGCCAGGATCGCGGAGAAGCTTCCCAGAGGGTGGCCGCCCCATCGCAGCTCCTCCACGCTCACATCGATCGCCGGCGCGAGCGCCGCGGCGATCTGCGCGGCCGCGGTCGGGTCCGCAGTCTCGCCCAGGCCGAAGCGCGCGAAGTGCAGGAGGGCCGGATGAGCCGCATCGACCTGGGCGGGCCAGGAGGCACTTCCGGAAAACCGAGCCGAGCGCATCCGCACGGAGCCGGCGCCTCCGGCGGCCTCGGCCGCGAGATTCACTTCACCCACGTTGCTCGCGCCGCAGAGGAGCTCCCTGGCGGTCAGGCGCGCCCGCAGCGGTGGAAGCGCCGGGTCCGATGAGGCGAGGCGCCATAGCGCGAGACCCGCCGCGAGATCGAGCCGGCTCACGTTCCCATCCATGAGCATCACCGGCTCGACCGGCAGAGCCGGAGCAGCACCGCTGAGGCGCACGGCACCCCGCTCGATGCGCCAGCCTTCCGCACTGCGCGTGAGCGCTGCTGAGGCCGCGAGCCGCTCCGCAATGGCAACCCGCAGCTCCGCGGCGGCGGCGTCATCGCGCGATTCCCAGTCGATGTGCAACGGCAGTACCGTCGCAGCGGATTTGTCGAACGGCTGCGGCAGGTGGCTCGTCAGGCCCGCCAGGCTCGAGTCCGCATGCAGCTGCCACCGTGGTGCACCTCCATCACCTCCGACGGTGAGGAGCGCGCTCCAGTCAGCGCTGCCGCTCAGCCCGGCTTTGTCCGCATCGACGGCAGCGGCCTGCATCGCCGCCCGTACGTCGATCGTCCCGCGGCCGGAGAGGAGCAGAGCAGTGAAGCCATGCTCACGTCGCTCACCGACGGTGAGTGTCGCCGGACCTCCGAGCCAGCGCGCCACGAGGCTCGAGCGCTGCAGGTGGCCGTCCGCAAACGCCACCGCGCCCTGCAGCGCCTCGAGCGGCGGCAAGCCGGGCACTGCGCGCAGTTGCGCTCCGTCGAGGGACGCAGCGAGACGCACCCGGGGCGAAGCCGAACGGGCCGGACCGGCGGTCACGTCCGGGAGCGCGAGCTCCAGATCCAGCGTCGTCCGACCACGCAAGTCCAGGTTTGAGAGTCCGGGTGCCCAGGCTGCCGCACGCGGATGCGATTGCAGCCATGCGATCAACTGCCCCGCATCGCCGCCCAGGCGGCCGGTGAACCGCAGCGCGCGATGTGCGCGCAGATCCCAATCGGCGCGTCCATCGCTCAACACGAATCCGGCAGCGTGCGCCTCCCGGATCGAGGCCTGGAAGTGCGCGCCGTGCCAGTTGACCCGGGCGTGAAGACCGCTGGCTTCCGGCCAGAGGTCGCTTTCCTCGAGCGTCGCATCACGCACCGTCAGCGACCCGGCGAAAAGCGCTCCCGGAGCACTCCTGGGAGTCTCGGTCAGCGGCCCGCGCCAGTTGACCTCCGCGCTTTCCAGTCGGCCGCTGCGAACTGCCCGGGCCGCTGCGCGCCACGGCTCCGGAGCGCGCTGCGCGAGAAGCCGGGCTACCCAGCCCATGTCCGCATCGCTGAGCAGCAGATGAGCATCGATGGCGGGTGGCGCGTGCGCGCCGCGCGCGCCGATGCTGCCGCTCGCGGTGAGGCCGAAGCCCTCGCCCCGAACGTGCAGCTCCCGCGCCTCGAGTTGCCAGCCGCCGGTGGCGGCGGCAGCGGCCGTGAGGTGCGTCTCGATGTCGAGACCCTCGAGAGCCGGACTCTCCGGCCCGAGCGTGAGCTGTCCGGCATGCGCATGCAGCGCCAGCTCGAGCGAGCCCTCGCCGGCTGCGGCGCGCCCGGAGAGACCCGAGAGCCGGGTAGCGCCCGCCTCATCTCCGACCTCGAGACCCGAGAGATCCGCGTAGGCGCTGAGGCGGTGGCCGGCTGCGCGCTGCCCTCTCCAGTCGAAGCTCAACTCCGGCGCCTCGCCGCCGAGCGCAAGACCCTCACGCGGCAGCCCGGGGACGAGCCAGCGCAGCAGCGACAGGAGCGAGGCGAGTGGCGCGTGCAACGCCTCGCCATGCACGTCGTTGCCGTCCGGTGAAACTTCCAGGGTGAGCGTTGTCGGGGGCGCATGCGCCCGGGCCGCTCTCTCGAGCTCGAGCGACTCCACCCGCAACTGCCAGTCGCGGTCGCGCCGCGCCAGCTGCCACCTTCCGCGCAGGTGATCGAACGCCAGCGGCGATCCCTCGGACGCTCGCGCCTCCCACTCGAGCGCCTGTGCCGATACGCGACCGGAAGCGCTGACGAGCTCATCGTGCAGGAACGAGGCCTCGACCCGAAGGTCGCCGCGGCCCTTGCGCGGGACCCCGCTCAGAGCCGCCGATAACCGCGCCCACGCGGCAAGCTCGAGGCCGCGACCCTCGAAGCTGACTTCGGCGCTCTCGATGCTGCTCAGGTCCGCGTGCGCCTGCGCCTGCAGCGAAACGTGCACGCTCGCGCCGAGCCGCTGCGGCAGCATCACCTCGGCGTCGGCGCTCCAGTGCGACTCGAGACGCTGCAGCTGCGCGTGCGATAGGCCGAGCGTCACCGGCTCGGTGCTCCCGGGCAGGAGCGTGCGCAGCGTGCCCGCGAGGATGGTGACTCGTCCGCCGCGCCAGTGCCCGAGCAGACGCGCGCCGGCGCGGCGCAGATCCATCGGCTGCGCGGCGGCCGGTGGAGTGCGGTGCCCATCGCCGAGGAGGTCGATGAGCGGATGCTCGAGGATGATCTGACGCGCTTCCAGATGACCGCTGCGCACGATGCGCCACGCATCGAGAGCGATCACCAGCGTGCGTGCCCGCAGCAGCGGGCTCGTGCCGCGCAGCTCGCCGAGCTCGACGTCCTCGAACTGCGCTTCCGGGCCGTACCAGCCCCAGCGCAGCGCGAGACGGCTGAAGCGCACCTCGAGTCCAGTCTGCCGGCGCAGCAGCTCCTCGAGCGCGGCGCGGTGCTGCGGCACGCGCGCCGCAGCCAGCTCGTACGCGAGCAGGAGCACGATGAGCAGCACGAGGGCGGCGGCGAGGGCCGCCAGGGCGATGCGCAGCTGCGCGAGCGCGCGGCGCCCGGCCGGCTGCAGCCGGCCGGCGGGCAGCGCGGCAGCTCGCTCAGCCGTCCTGGCACCCACCAATTTGAAACCTCAGACGAGTACGACGTCGTACTGATCGACGCCGTAGAGAGCCTCGACCTGCAGGCGTATCGGCCGCCCGACCTGCCCTTCCAGCTCGCCGAGCGTGGCCGACTCCTCATCGAGCAAGCGGTCCACGACGTCCTGATGCGCCAGTATCAGCAGCTCCCGACTGGCAAACTGCCGGCTCTGTCGCACAATCTCCCGAAAAATATCGTTGCAGACCGACTCCGGCGTGCGCACGAAGCCGCGTCCTTCGCAGCTTGGACAGGGCTTGCATAGCAGGTGTTCCAGGCTCTCGCGGGTGCGCTTGCGCGTCATCTCCACGAGCCCGAGCGGCGAGAGGCTCACGATGTGAGTCTGGGCGCGGTCCCCGGCGAGCGCGCGCTCGAGCGCGGTGAGCACCGCGCGTCGATGCGGCTCATCCCGCATATCGATGAAGTCGATGATGATGATGCCGCCGAGGTTGCGCAGCCGCAGCTGCCGCGCGATGCTCACCGCCGCCTCGAGATTGGTGCGGAAGATGGTCTCCTCGAGATTGCGGTGACCGACGTAGGCGCCGGTATTCACATCGATGGTGGTCATCGCCTCGGTCTGGTCGATGACCAGATGGCCCCCGGATTTCAGCGGCACCTTGCGATCGAGAGCCTTGGTGATCTCCTCCTCGATGCCGTTCAGATCGAATATCGGCCGTGCGCCCGAGTACAGCTCGATATCCGGCGCACTCTCGGGCATGAAAGCCGCTACGAACTCACGCATGCGCTCGTACTCGAGCGGCGCATCGACCAGCACCCGGCTCACGCCGCGTGCCAGCTCATCGCGCAGCACCCGCAGCGTGAGCGGCAGATCCTCGTGCACCACGCTGCCGGAGGACACTTCGCCGCAGCGGGCGCGGACGTGCTCCCACAGCTTCGCGAGATAAGCCATGTCCTCGCGCAGATTCTCGGCGGATGCGCCCTGCGCGGCGGTGCGCACGATGTAGCCTCCGGGGTTCTGGGGCGCGGCGGCGCGCAGCTCGCCGAGCAGCGTCTTGAGGCGCGCGCGCTCGGGCTCGTCCTCGATGCGCGCCGAGACACCGATACCCTCGCCCCGGGGCATGTACACGAGGTAGCGCGAGGGCAGCGCAATGAAGGTCGTGAGCCGCGCGCCCTTGCTGCCGATCGGATCCTTGATCACCTGCACCAGGATGTCGTCGCCGCAGTTCACCAGGCGGCGGATATCCTCGACCGGCGGCAGGCTCGCGGGCGCGGAGTTCACCAGGGTATCGGTCGAGGCGCTTTGGGCGATGTCTGCGGCGTGCAGGAAGGCGGTCCGCTCCAGCCCGATCTCGACGAAGGCCGCCTGCATGCCCGGCAGTACGCGCGACACCCGTCCCTTGTAGAGGTTGCTGACGAGCCCGCGCCGGCTGGTGCGCTCGATGTGCAGCTCCTGCAGCACGCCGCTCTCGAGGATCGCAGCGCGCGTCTCGCGCGGGGCAACATTCACCAGGATCTCGATGCTCACGGTGCGGCCCCCGCGGCAGCGCTGTCGAGCCAGTACGACACGCCGGCAGCTGCCAGAAGCTCCGCGGTCTCGAACAGCGGTAACCCCATGACCCCGGAATAGCTGCCCGAGAGATGCTCGACGAAAACCGCACCGTGACCCTGCACGGCGTAGCCGCCAGCCTTGTCGCGGGGCTCACCCGTGTTCCAGTAGGCAATGGCTTCGGCGAGAGTGAGATGGCGAAATCGTACCTCGCTGCGGCTCAGGCGGTGGTGCAACTCCCCGGCCGAGGCCAGTGCCACTGCGGTGAGCACCTGGTGCGTGCGGCCGGAAAGCTGCAGCAGCATGGCGATACCGTCCTCGGCATGCGCCGGCTTGCCGCAGATCCGCGCATCGATCACGACGGTCGTGTCCGCGGCAAGCACCGGCAGCGCCGCCCCGTGAGCAGGGACGGTGCGCGCCTTGGCTCGGGCCATGCGCACCACGTAATCCACCGCCGACTCGCCTGCCAGGACCGTCTCATCGATGTCGGGGACCGCGAGCACGTGCCGCACTCCAAGCTGGTCGAGCAGCTCACGCCGTCGTGGCGATGCCGAGGCGAGACACACTTGCGGCGCGTGCAATGAGCTTGCGGACATCAATCGCGATGATACGGGTGATTCACCAGAATGGAGTGCGCCCGGTAGAGCTGCTCGCTCAGCAGCACCCGGGCGAGGGCGTGCGGCAGGGTCAGGCGCGAGAGCGCCAGAGTCAAATTGCTGCGCGCCAGCACCGCTGGAGCGAGACCGTCGGGCCCGCCGATGAGAAACGCCAGGTCCGCCCCGTGCTGCATGCGCTGGCCCAGCCAGGCGGCAAGCTCGGAAGTGGTGAGCTCGCGCCCGCGCTCATCGAGGGATACGACATAATCGCGCGCCGTGAGCAGCGCGAGCAGACGCTCAGCCTCGCGCGCCACGGCGCGCTGCAGGTCGGATTGGCGACGCCCCGCGGTCTCGATCTCCACGAGCTCCACGGGCAGGCGCAGGCGCTGCAGGTACTCCGCACAGGCGCTGCGCGCCCAGGAAGGTATGCGCGTGCCGACGGCGATCACGCGCAGGCGCATCCGGCGGACCTTACCGTGGGGGGTGTCGTCGCCGCGCGGCCAGGTGCGGTGCTGCGACCGTCACCGCCGCGGGTGTAGCCTCGCCGTTGTCCCAGAGCCGCTCGAGACCGTAGAACTCGCGGACCCGCGGCAGCATCACATGCACCAGCACGTCCTGGAGATCGACCAGCACCCATTCCCCGTCGCGCTCACCCTCGACGCCGAGCGGCCTGACGCCTGCGGCTTTGGCCCTCTCCACGACACGCTCGGCGATCGAGCGCACGTGGCGGTCGGAATTGCCGGAGGCGATGACCATGGTGTCGGCGATGTCAGTGAGGCCCCGGACGTCGAGCACCCTGACATTGACGGCTTTCATGTCGTCGAGCGCAGTCGTCACGGCTTGCTGCAGCGGCGAGGCGCGCTCTTCCCTGGGGCGCGGACGTGTGCGGGTTGTCATGTGCTTAAGCGGTTTCTCCTGATGCGCGGCTCAGGGTGCGCGTCGTTCCTGTCGCGGAGCATAGCACCTCGTCTCGAGGATGATCTGCCTCACGGCGTCGGGGACGAGATAGCGGGGATCGCGTCCGGCTATGATCAGGCTGCGCAGGTCGGTGGAGGAAATCTCGAGCTGCGTCACGGCACGCACGTACACGCGCCCCGCGCTCTCCTCGTGCAGCACGCGGACCGAGCCGGTGCCGTGATCCACCATGACCTCCCCCAGCGGGCCGGTGGTCGGGGCACGCCAGCCGGGACGATGGGCGACGACGATGTGTGCGAGTGTCAGGAGCTCCCGCCAGCGATGCCAGTTCGGCAGCCCGAGAAAAGCATCCATGCCGAGCAGCAGGCACAGCGAGCGCTGCGGATATTCGCGGCGCAGCTCGCTCAGGGTGTCGACCGAATACGAAACGCCGCTGCGGCGAACCTCACGGTCATCGACCACGAAGCCCGGCTGGTCAGCCACGGCCGCGGCGACCATCTTCAGCCGCAACTCGGCGCTCGCGTACAGCTGCGCGCGGTGCGGCGGGCTGCCGGTCGGAAGAAAGCGCACCTCGGCGAGAGCGAGCTCCTGCCACAGCTCGAAGGCGGTGCGCAGATGCCCGCAGTGAATCGGATCGAAGGTCCCCCCGAACAGACCGATCGGCTGCATGAGCCCTAGGAAGCGCGCGCCACAGGCGGGCCGTGCGCGAGCGGTGGCTGCGCGCACAGCTCCGCGGCGAGCAGCGCCAGCTCCTCCCACGCATCTCCGATGAGGCGTCCCTTGATCATGCGGTCGACGCGCACCGCGCGGGCCGCTAGCGCCGCGAACGGCAGTCGCGGCGCGCGCTGCAGTGCCCGGACGAGCGCGGCGCTGCGACGCTGCCATGCGGGGGGCGCGGCGCCCGAGAGCTGCGCAGTCCACACATCCCGCAACGAGCGTGTCAGCGCCCACAAGGCGAGCGTCGCCTCGGTGCCCTCCGCACGCAGCCCCGCGAGCATACGCAAGGCACGAGCCGTGTCACCGGCGAGCACCGCCTCGCCGAGCTGAAACACATCGAAACGCGAGCTGTCAGCGACACTCGCGAGCACGGTCTCCGCGTCGATCTTGCCCGAGGGTGCGAGCCAGGCGAGCTTGCCCAGTTCCTGGTGTGCGGCGAGCAGGTTCCCCTCGGTGCGCGCGGCGAGCAGCTCGAGCGCCTCATCGGTCGTCTCGAGTCCGAGACGACGGCAGCGTTCGCGCAGCCAGCCCGCGAGCCGCTCCGCGTCCACCGGCCAGACCGGCAGCCAGGCACCGCGCCTCTCGATGGCGCGCACCCACTCGGCAGCCTGTGCGTCGCGATCCAGACGCGGGGCGAGCACCAGCAACAGCAGATCGGGATCAGCGGCTTCGAGCAGCGCCAGCAGAACCGCGCTGCCCGCCGCGCCGGGACGGGCACTCACCAGGCGCACCTCGAGCACACGGCGCGAGCCGAACAACGACAGGTTGGCCGCTGCGGCACGCACATCGTCCCAGTCACCGCTGCGCTCGATGAAGTGCACCTCGCGCTCGGCGAAGCCCGCCGCACGGGCGCGTGCCCGCACTGCGTCCGCCGCTTCGCCGGCGAGCAACGGCTCATCACCGGAGATGAGGTACGCCGGAAGGAGGCGTTGTGCCAGATGGGCGGTGAGCGACTCCGATGTGAGCTTCAACTGACCTCGGTGGCCCTGGCGGGCCGCAATGCCGTGCGCGACCCGGCTGCAGGCCGGGCAGCCTCATTATTAACCGGGTGGTCCGTCGGGATGCAACCCTCGGTTGCCGCTAGAAGCTCTTGCCGATCCCGACGTAGATGCCATGCGGCATGACCTTCAGGATGAAGGGCGAGTTGGGGCTGCGGTGGATCAGCCACGCGGCACCGGTGCCGAGCGCCCAGCCGGCGAGCACGTCCGTCTGCCAATGCGCCTGGACCTTCACCCGCGCGATGGAGTCGTACAGCGGCAGCAGCTCGAGCGCATAAACTCCCGGATGGTCGTGGCCGTATTCGAGCACGAACGGGGTGACGATCGAGCTCACCGTGGTCACTTCGCCGCTCGGAAAGCTCTCATTGCCATGTCCCTGGAACCACAGGTGCGGATCACCGCCGCTGTCGCGCGGCCGCACGCGCGAGAAGGCGACTTTCATGATCTGCGACACCAGACCCGCCGCCACCGAGGAGTCGATGGAGGTCCAGAAGGTGCGGCCGAGGCGCGTCTCGCCACCTTCCCAGAGCGCGCCGCCGACTTCGGCGGCGATCAGGCCGTACTCGAGGATCTCCTGGTTGCTGCGCTTCCAGACGCCGCTGTCGTCATACGGCACGAGGTGATCGATGCCGGCATGCACGCGCGGCGCTGCGACGAGCAGCATGATTGCCACGCCCGCCGCCCAGGCCTGGCTGCGCCCTCGGCCGCAGCGGACGGGCAAGAACTGAAGCCGTTGAGGTCGGATGCGCGCCATGGCAGCCTTCTGAACCGTACCGCGTCAGAATACGGCGTGCACACTTAAGGCCGAATTAAGCGGCAACCGCCTGGGACAGGCTGTCCGCCGGGGAGATGCAGCGGTGCGGATTCTGCTGATCGAGGACGACGACCTGCTCGGTGAGGCCGTGCGCGACGGACTCCGGCAGGAAGGTCACACGGTCGACTGGGTACAGGACGGCGCCGCGGCGCTCGCGGCGGTTTCGGCCTGGAGCTTCGCGGCGGTCGTGCTCGACCTCGGGCTCCCCGACGCCGACGGCATCGGCGTGTTGCGTTGGCTGCGACAGAACGGCGGGGCGACCCCGGTCGTCATCGTGACAGCGCGTGATCGCATCAGCGATCGCATTGCCGGTCTCGACGCGGGCGCGGATGACTACCTCATCAAGCCGTTCAACATCGATGAGCTTGGTGCACGACTGCGCGCCATCACGCGCCGGGCCGACGGCTGCGCCGACACGCTGCTCAGGGCCGGCGAGGTGGTGCTCGACCTGCGCCAGCGCATGGTGCGGTACCAAGGCGCACCGGCGCCGCTCACCGCGCGCGAGTACGCCGTGGTCGAGCTGCTGATGCGCAAGGCGGGTTGCGTGGTGACGCGTGCCGAGATCGAGGAGGAGCTGTATGGATTCGACGATCACATCGCGAGCAACTCGATCGAGGTCCACATCCACAACCTTCGCCGCAAGCTCGGACCCGGATTCATCACCAACCTCAAGGGACGCGGCTACCGCATCGACGGCGCCCGTTAGCGGCGGCGAGCGTCCGTGGTCGTTGCGACGGCGCATGGCGGTCGCCGCGGCGAGCGCGGCTTGCGTGGTGTTCGCGCTGCTCGGGGTGCTCGTGTACCGCGCGGTGGCGGCGCGTACCGCGGTGCAGTTCGATGAGCTGTTGCAACAGCAGGCGGCGCTTGCGCTGCGGTACGCCGATCATGAGTACCGGGAGGGCGAGACGGTCGTCCCGCCGGCGCCGCAGCCCGCGGTCGGCATGCCGCTCGATCTGATCTATCAGATCGGCACGCGCGCCGGCGACATTCTGTACCGCTCGGATGGCGCGCCGCCGGCGCCACTCAGCTCCGGGGAAGGTCCCGGGTGTACGAGCCTCGTGATACAGGGCCGCTCCTGGCGCGCCTGCTCGCTCGGCTCGGCGTCCACGCCGCTCGTCATCCATCTCGCCGAGCCGCTCGACTACCGGGCGGCGCTCCTCTCCCGTACCTTGCGCGCCGTGGCGCTGCCGCTATCGTTTGCGCTGGTGCTGCTCACCGCCCTCATCGGGGTGGTGACCGAGCGGGCGTTTCGGCCCGTGCGCCGCATAGCCGCCGAGCTCGCCGGACGCAGCGCCGAGGACCTCTCGCCGGTCAATACGGCCGAGATGCCGATCGAGACACATGCCCTCGGCGTCGCGCTCAATGGCCTCCTCGCCCGGCAGGCGGAGGTGCTGGCACGCGAGCGCCGCTTCACGGCCGATGCGGCCCACGAGCTGCGCACCCCGCTCGCCGCACTGCGCGTACAGGCGCAGGTCGCGGCGCGCGCCGGCACTGCCGCAGAGATGCGCACCGCCCTCGACAAGCTGCAGGCCAACATCGACCGCACCACCCACCTGATGGGGCAGCTGTTGTCGCTGGCGCGACTGGAGCCCGGCTCCCGTGCCGCGCCCGGCCAGGCGATCGAGGCACGTCGGGTGGTGGATCTGGTCATGGAGGATCTCTCTGCGGTGGCGCGCGACAAGCAGCTCGCGATCGAGCTTGCGGGATGCGATCGACCGCTGCCGGGCTCTCCGGAGCTGCTGTATCTCCTGCTGCGCAACCTTCTCGAGAACTCCATCCGCAACGTCTCCCCGCACGGGCGGGTCGGGCTCGAGCTGGCCGTGGAGGGGCCGCTGGCGGTGCTCACGATCAGCGATGATGGCCCGGGTATCCCGAGCAGTGAGCGAGTGCGCGCCTTCGAGCGCTTCTATCGGATCCCCGGACGCGCCGCCGGTGGCAGCGGGCTCGGACTGTCGATCGTGGCGCGGGTGGTGGAGTTGCTTGGCGGTGAGATCGAGCTCGCAGCGCCGGCCGCGGGCACCGGGCTGGTAGTGACAGTCAGGCTGCCACTCACGAGCGCGCACGCCAAGGCCGGCCCTCAGTCCGGCGTGCCGGCGGCTACGGTGCACCACGCGCGGAAGAGCGGATCGACAGGCACCTGATCGGCACGCCATGATGTCGGCGGACCGCCGACGCCGACCACCGGAGAGCCCGAGGGACTGCGCGGCAGCCAGTAAAGCGGCAACGCGGCACCGTAAAGCACGGCCAGCGGCACACTCAGTGCCGCCGCTGCATGAGCGGGTCCGGAATCGACCGCCACCATGCTGCTGGCGACCTCGCACAGCGCGTACAGCTGTCGCAGGGTCGTCACAACCATCGCCACGTCGGGCAGCTCGCTGGCTGCTTGAATTTCCTGCAGCAATTCTTGCTCTTGCCGGGAGCCACGCAACAGCAGCACCGCGTTTGGACGTGCGTCATGGATCCGCTGCAGCAACTCCGCCCAGCGTTCGATCGGCCACCACTTGTCATCGCTGTTCAGGCGCCGCCAACGTGTGCGCCGCGGTCCCATGGTGCGGTGATTTCCCGGCTGGACGAGGATCAGCTCGCGTCCAAAGAGCCCGTGTGAGCGCAGCCACGCGTCGCGCTCAGCACGCTCCGAGTCCAGCACGTAAAGCCTTGGACCATCCAGACTTGCGGCCGCGGGTGTCGGGTAGTCTGCGGTTCGCAGGTTAGCCGGCGTGCGGGCGCCAAGTGCGACCATGCGGTCGACGGGATGCTCGGTCGGCTGAGCAGAGCGCCTCTCGGGCCGGTCTGTGAGAAAGACGCAGCGTCCTGAATCGACACCGCTCAGATACAGCATGCGCCGGATGCGCGGCAGCTGGCGATAGTGCCTCTCGCAGATGTAGATCGGACCTGGTGCGCTCCGGCGCAGCGCGCGCCGGACCGGGCGCCAGGCGGTATCGAGCATGAAGGGTAGATGGCGATGGAACGTCCAGGTCTCCGAAACATCCGGATTGCCATCGTACGTACCCGGCGTCCAGGAACCGGTGCCGATGACCTGACATGGCCGGCCATAGCGGCGATGCAACAGATTGAGCATCCGCGTAACCATGACCATATCGCCCAGGCGGGCGAAATAAAACACCGTCGGTGTGAGCGGCGTCACTTCAGGGCTCGCCCGCGCGCTGACGTTGCCCTATGAGATAGAAGTTACCTCGGTACACCGGACATTCGAAGCGTCGCCACGCAAATTGCGGTAATTGCTTCTGCAACGCCTCGAAGTACTGAACGTTGTCATAACCGCCGAAACTGCGCTGATAAGCGCAGAGGATGTACGTGAAGCCGTCCAACACGGACGCTACTTCATTCCGGACGGTCAGCGGTGTTTCGCTCAATGACCAGGTGGCGATGAACAGAGAAGGCCAGGAGGCGGAGGAAGCGGTCTCCCGTTGCAGCGCTGCGGCCACATCCTTTGATATCCATTGCACATTTGCCGGTGGCCGAGCACCCGGCTCGGTTGGAAACAGGTTACGAAGGTAGAAACGCTGCAACGCGCACATGGCCGGGAGGTCACAGATAACATAGCGGTCGCGGTACTCGAGATTCCTCAGCAGACGGAAAAAGCCGCCGTAACCTCCACCAAATTCAACTACCAGCCTGACTCCGGCCAGGTCAAAGTCCGTTGCCTCCAGCAGCCGCACGAGATGATAGCCATGTTGCAGGAGCAGCGGGCTGCTGAGAGGGTAATATGGACTGAGGAGTGGCTTGCCGACCGGAGACTCTGTCAGCGCCTTGTGAAGCGCTGCGGAGAATTTGCTGGATCCCGAAAGGTATGCCACGTACCTCCTTCCAGGACTTCTGATGCGCGGATGCAGTGTCCTGGCGATGGGTGGCAGGCGGAGGAATTGATCCACGCCCTGCATTTGCAACGCAGCGCTTATCTCGCTCACCAGTGTCGCCCATGCACCTTCGACTCGCGCCGATCCCGCGGCGGCCTCCAGGTCGTCAAACAGGTCTTTCGAATGGGACAACGGCGGCGCAGGGTAGTCACTTATGATTTTCGCGGCGATACGCCGCACCATCGTCTGCATCTCAGATTTCAGCGTCATAGTCCATGGCCTCTGTATCAGCACCCTTCAACCACCACAAGGGCTGTGACCCGGGGCAAGGCGCCCGGTGACTGAGCGCGCTCAGCGCCGGCTGCGGGTACCCTACGTTGAGCCTCGGCGCTAGGCTAGGGGCTTGCGAATACTTGTCCCGTTCCACACGGCACCCTCCGGGAAGAGCGTGCGGTGTTTGCGCCGCGCGCTGTTGCTTTGCGCACTGTGCGCCGGTCCGCATGCGGCGCGAGGGCAGACGGATGAGATCCAGGTGTACGATGCGGCGATCACGGCTCCGGGGGAATTCAATCTCACCTGGCACAACAACTTCACCCCCTCCGGGCGGAGCGAGCCGGCCTTCCCGGGCGGGATCGTGCCGGAGCATGCGCTGAACGGTGTGCCCGAATGGGCCTATGGCGTCACGCGCTGGTTCGAAGCCGGTCTCTATCTGCCGATCTACACGCGCACGGGGGACGGGGCGCTGCTCTTCGACGCGGCGAAGCTGCGCGCGCTCTTCGTCCTGCCGGATGCTCGTGACCGCAGCTTTTTCTACGGGATCAACTTCGAGCTGAGCTACAACCAGCCGCACTGGGACACGAGCCGCTACACGGGCGAGATCCGCGGGATCGTCGGAGCGCATCTGGGGCGGCTCGATCTCATCGTGAATCCGATCTTCGATACCGACTTCAAAGGCGGAGCCGGCAATCTCGAGTTCGTTCCCGCGGTGCGCGCGGCATGGAACCCCGGCGGCAAGCTCGCCTTCGCGATCGAGGAATATGCGGACTTCGGTACGTTGGATCACTTCAAGCCGCGCGATGAGCAGTCGCACACACTGTTCGCGGTGATCGACTATGGCAGCAGCAGCAAGGGCGTCGAGCTCGGCTGCGGGCGGGGAATCACCGCGGCGACGGACCACTGGGTGATCAAGCTCATGATCATGCTCGACCTCTGAGGCTGCGGCGAGACTGCGCGTGTCTGCCAGAGTGAGGCTCTGGCGCAAGCCCGTGTTGAAGATGAAGTCGGTGCTGTAGCGCGTGCCGCGGGGGCGGCGGCGGAGTCTAACGTGTCACACCGCCCGCTCGCCACAGCCGCTTTCGGTCGGGTTTGCGAACCAATCGACGGCCCGGGCGGCTGCGGGCTCTTATAAAGACTCCATGAGATTCGTCGATCTGCTCGTCAACCGCTCCTTCCGCAACGACCCGGCGGGCCGCGTGGTCGTGTTCGATGGCGTCGGCCACGGCCGCGGTTATCGGCTGCGCTCGACCGAGGATGAGCTGAGAATCCGCGCATTCCTGCGGATGTACGTGTTCGCGGAACTCGCGATCCAGCTGCTCGGCACGCTGCTCGTCGCCGCGTGGCTGTCGAGCGTGTTTGGAGCGACCGGACGACCGACCCTCGAGCGCGAGCTCCTGAGAGGCGGATTTTTCCTCACCGCTTATGCACTGGTAGTCGGGCTGCCATTCTTCCTCATGTGGAGAGCGTACCGTCAGGCGGCGCTGAGCTTCGTCTCGCCCGCGGATGCGGTGGCGGTCTCCTGGCAGCCGATGGATCGCACGCAGCGTATTGCGCTCACGGTGCTGGTGCTCCTCGCGCTTGCCGCGGCGCTCGCCCTCATCCATTCCTGCGCACTCGCGGGCGCCGCTGCACTGCGTTAACCGCGGAGCATGCAGCGTGCGCTAGTCCGCGCGCGCCGCACCCGTCAGCATTCCGGCCGAGTCGATGATGCCGTGCTGCCGCAGCCAGCTGCGTGCATCCTCCGCATCCGCCTCGAACCACGCGCGGCTGCTGCCGAGGCGGAAGCTGTAACCCCAGGCGTCCATGTCGGTGAACAGCCGCTCGCGCCCGACGTGCGGCAGCTCATCGGCGAACAGCACCTGCAGGTAACACACGGCGGACTCCTCGGCGTCGTCTCCGCCGGCGTCGCGATCCAGGCCGGCGCGCCGCTCCGGCGTCATGCAGACATAGTGTGCCGCCTCGTGCAGCACCGAGTGGAGCGGGGTGTCCAGGCGGGCATAGAGTGCATCTCCGCGCAGGCCCGACTCGCTGTCACCCCAGTAGGAGCCGGGGATCGCCTCGCCCACCGAGACCAGCGCGAGGGTGAGTCCATAGCGTGCGAGCAGCAGCGCGACCGCGACACGGTCCACCGCGCTCAGCAGCAGCACCGCGGGAGCGGGCAACGGGGTTGTGGAGGGCGCAGGCACGGCGGCGGATCTCACAAGCTCGCCAGGCGGCGCATGACCATATCCGCCAGGTCGCGCGCCATGTCCTGCCGCAGGATCTCCTCCTCGTGGTTCTTGGCGAGCAGCACCCTCTCATCGAAGCTGTAGGTGCGCGTGGCGGTGAGCTCCTGCGGCGGCAGCAGCTCCTTGCCGGCGGCGCTCACCGCGAATCCGACGGTGTAGCTCAGCTCGTACTCATTCGGCTGGTTGGTGGCCGACACCGACACGACCCGGCGCGCCACGCTGTCGCGCAGGATGCTGACGACAGCCGATGCCTGCTCCTTCTGCGGGGAGAGCTGCGCGCCGTTCGACAGCAGCGCGTGCCGCAGGTACTGCACGAAGTCACTTTGCCGGTCGGGCGCTTCGACGTATGGAGCCCGCACCACTGCCGGCAGCGCCTCGCGGCCCTGCAGGTGGAAGCCACAGCTCGCGAGCAGCGCGGCAGCGAGCGTGGCAGCGCGGCGCATGCCCGGACGCCTCACGCGGCGCCTGCGGTGGTCATACCACCAGGTTGAGGAGCTTGCCGGGCACGAAGATGACACGGCGCACCGGCCGCTCGGCCACGAATTTCCTGACATTGTCGTCGGCGAGCGCCGCGAGACGCACCGCGGTTTCGTCGGCACCCGCCGGCACGCTGATGTGCCCACGCAGCTTGCCATTCACCTGCACGACGATCGCGAGCGTGTCCTGGGTGAGCGCCTGCGCATCCGGCAGCGGCCAGCGCTCCTCGATCACGGGACGCCGATGACCGAGAGCGAGCCACAGCGTGTGGCAGACATGTGGAGTGATGGGCGAGAGGATGAGCACCGCGATACCGAGCACTTCCTGGCGCACCGCGCGCCCCTGCGGACTGAGGTCGGTGAAGCGCTGCAGCGCATTCAGCAGCTCCATGACTGCGGCAATGGCGGTGTTGAAGCTGCGCCGACGGCCGATGTCGTCGGTGGCCTTGGCGAGCGCCTGATGCGCCGCGCGACGCATCTCGCGTTGCGGCGGCTCGAGCGAGTGCGGCTCGAGCGCGAACGCGGCGCCCGCCGCCACGTGCTCATACACCGCGGTCCACAGGCGGCGGATGAAGCGCCACGCACCCTGCACGCCTTCGTCGGACCACTCGAGCGTCTGCTCCGGTGGGGAGGCGAACATCATGAAGAGCCGCGCGGTATCGGCGCCGTAACGTTGCACCAGCCCTTCGGGGTCGACGCCGTTACCCTCGGACTTCGACATCTTGCCGAGGCCCTCGTGCGTCACCTCGATCCTGCCGAGATCGCTCGTGACGACCTCGTTGACCTCGCGTCCATCGGCGAGGCGGCGCGTGTCGACTTCCGCCGGGTTGAAGTAGCGCTTGCGGCCACCCTCGTACTGGTACGAGTACACGTGGTTCAGGACCATGCCCTGCGTGAGCAGGTTGCTGAAGGGCTCGCCGAAGCTCAGCAGGCCCATATCGCGCATCACCTTCGTCCAGAAGCGCGCGTACAGCAGATGCAGGATGGCGTGCTCGATACCGCCGATGTACTGATCCACGGGCAGCCAGTAGTCGACGCGTGGATCGACCATGGAGGCCGCGTCCGCACAGGCGTAGCGCAGGAAGTACCACGAGGAGTCGACGAAGGTGTCCATGGTGTCGGTCTCGCGCCGCGCGCCGCCGCCGCAGCGTGGACAGCTGCACTCGTAGAACGCCGCAGACTTCGCGAGCGGGTTGCCGCTGCCGTCCGGGACCAGGTCCTCCGGCAGGATCACGGGCAGTGCCTCATCCGGCACCGGCACCACGCCGCAGGCGCTGCAGTGAATGATCGGAATCGGGCAACCCCAGTAGCGCTGGCGGGAGATGCCCCAGTCGCGCAGCCGGAACTGCACGCGCTTGCGGCCGAGCCCCTTCGCCTCGAGCGCAGTCGCGATCGCATCCATGGCCGCCTGCGAGCTGAGCCCCGAGAACTCACCCGAGTTGACGGTCACACCGTATTCAGCGTACGCGGGGATCCAGGGCGCACGTACCTCCTCGTACGCCCCGTGGGTCGAGCGCACGACGGTGGCCACCGCGAGCCCGTGGCCCAGCGCGAACTCGAAATCGCGCTCATCGTGCGCCGGCACCCCCATGACGGCGCCCTCGCCATAGGCCATGAGCACGTAATTGGCCACCCACACCGGCAGCGCCTCACCGCTGAAGGGGTGCAGCACGTGAAGCCCCGTCGCCATGCCCTTCTTCGCCTGCGTGGCGACCTCCGCCTCGATGACGCTGCCGCGGCGGCATTCCTCGATGAACGCAGCGAGCCGCGGGCTGGCGCGCGCCGCGGCGCTCGCCAGCGGATGCTCCGCTGCGACGGCGAGGAAGGTGGCACCGAACAGCGTATCGGCGCGGGTGGTGAATACCCTCACGACACCGGCGGTGCCGGCGACGGCGGCGGCATCCTCCGCATAAGGGAAAGCGATCTCGCAGCCCTCGCTGCGGCCGATCCAGTTGGCCTGCATGACGCGCACGCGCTCCGGCCAGCCGCTCAAGGTATCGAGCGCCTCGAGCAGCTCGTCCGCGTACCGCGTGATGTTCAGGTAGTACATCGGGATCTCGCGCTTCTCGACGAGCGCGCCGGTGCGCCAGCCGCGGCCCTCGATGACCTGCTCGTTGGCGAGCACGGTCTGATCGACCGGATCCCAGTTCACGACCCCGGTCTTGCGATACGCGAGGCCCTTCTCCAGCATGCGCAGGAACAGCCATTGGTTCCAGCGGTAGTAGCCCGGGTCGCAGGTGGCGACCTCACGGCTCCAGTCGATGGCGAAGCCGAGCGATTTGAGCTGCGCGCGCATGTGCGCGATGTTCTCCCGGGTCCACCGGGCGGGCGGCACGCCGTTGGCGATGGCGGCGTTCTCGGCCGGCAGCCCGAAGGCGTCCCAGCCCATGGGCTGCAGCACGTTGTGGCCCTGCATGCGCAGGAAGCGCGCCAGCACGTCACCGATCGTGTAGTTGCGCACGTGCCCCATGTGCAGCCTTCCGGAGGGGTACGGCAGCATGGAGAGGCAGTAGAACTTCGTGCGCGCCGGATCCTCGCGCACCTCGAAGGAGCGGCGCTCGTCCCAATACTGCTGCGCGGCGCGCTCGACGGCCGCGGCGTCGTAGCTCTCGTGCATTCTTATGTCAGGGCAGACGCAGGGGTACGAAGATCTGTGCGTCCTCGCGTTGTATCAGCAGGGCGACGTTCTTGCCGGCGGCGTGCGCGGCATCCTCCAGCTCCTTCACCGAGTGCACGCGCTTGCCGTTGATCCCGAGGATGATGTCGCCGGGCTGGATTTCCGCTGCCTGCGCCGCCCCGGAGACCTCCTCCACGACCAGGCTCCCCTGAGTGTTGGCCTGCTCCTTCTCGCGCGGCTCGAGCGGACGCACCGTGAGCCCGAGCGCGCTCGGCTGAGCTGCAGAGGGCTGCTTGGGCTTGCCACTGCGGTAGGCGACGCTCTGCGGCTGCTCCTTCAGCTCTGCGACCTTGACGCCGACGGTCTGCTGCCGGCCGTTGCGCCACAGCGCCAGGCTCGCCTCCGAGCCCGGCCGCATGGCGGCGATCTGACTCGAGAGCTCGCCGTAGCGCTCGATCGGTCGGCCATCGACCGCGAGGATCACATCCCCGGGTGCCACGCCGGCGCGCGCCGCCGGGCCGTCCTTCTCCACCGAGGAGACGAGCGCGCCCCGCGGCCGGTCGAGCCCGAAGGACTCGGCGAGCTGCGCGTTCACGTCCTGAATGGTGACGCCGATGCGGCCCCGCACCACATGCCCCGTCTTGATGAGCTGCTCCTCGACGTTGCGAGCGACATCGATGGGGATGGCGAAGGAGACGCCCATGAAGCCGCCGGTACGGCTGAATATCTGCGAGTTGATGCCGATCACCTCGCCCGCCATGTTGAATAGCGGCCCGCCGGAGTTACCGGGATTCACCGGCACGTCCGTCTGAATGAAAGGCACGTAGTTCTCCCCCGGCACCGAGCGGGCGGTCGCGCTGATGATGCCGGCGGTGGCGCTGTTCTCGAAGCCGAAGGGCGAGCCGATGGCGAGCACCCACTGACCGGGCTTGATGCGGGAAGGGTCGCCGAGCTTCACGATCGGCAGATTTCCGCCGTTGATCTTGATCACCGCCACATCGGTGCGCTCGTCCGCGCCGATCACCTTGGCGGGAAACTCGCGCCGATCGGTGAGCCGCACGGTCACCTCGTCGGCATTGGCCACCACGTGGGTGTTGGTGAGGATGTAGCCATCGGAGTTGATGATGAAGCCCGACCCGGCGCCACGCTGGGGTGGCTGGCGACCCTGCTGTCCTTGGTCCGGGGCCGGAATGCCGAAACGCCGGAAAAAGTCGTAGAACGGATCATTGGGCGAGAGGCCGGGGATGCCGCCGCTCGGCTGAGCTTTCTCCACCACCTCGACGTTCACCACGGCCGGGCCATAGCGCTCCACCAGGCTCGAGAAATCCGGCAGGGCACGGACGACGGCATCGCCGGGACCTGCGCCCGGCTGCGCGGCGGCGGCCAGCGTGCCCGCATCGGGCGGCGGCGAGGCGGCGGCCGGCGTGTCCGGGTGACCCGAGGGGGCGGAGAAACCCCGTGAGCAGCCCGCGAGTGCCGCCAGAATGAGGAAGGCGGCCGCGGGCAGCCCCGGCGCGCGCGCGCGGCCTGATCCTCGGGATTCGCAGATGGTATTCATGGCAGCACTTCCATCGCTACCGGGGGTGCCGGCGGCGCAGCCCCCTATCATTCCGCACCCACAGTCCGTATGCCAGCGCCAGCGCAGCCAGGCTGACCACCAGCCAGTTTCCAACATGGGCATAAGGCGGAAGGCCCGCGTAGGGGATGATATGTGAGACCAGCGTCGCGGGCGTGAATTCCGGGGCCCGGGCGATGACTTCGCCGTGCGGCCCGATGACCGCGGTAATCCCGTCGTTGGCGGCGCGCACCATGAAGCGGCCCTCCTCCAGGGCCCGCATACGCGCGATCTGCAGATGCTGGTAGCGCGCGCTCGAGTGGCCGAACCAGGCATCGTTGGTGACGTTCACCAGAGCGTCGGCGCGCGGCAACACCTCGAGCATCGAGCTGCCGTAGGCGTCTTCGTAGCACACGGTGGTGCCGAGCCGCAGATGCGCTGCGGCAAGCGGGGCCTGGTCCGGCCCGCCGCGCGTGAAGTCCGAGTACGGGAGTGTCATCAGGCGCATCCACTCGCGCACGAAGTGCGGCACCGGAAAGAACTCCGCGAACGGCACGAGATGGTGCTTGTCGTACCAGCTGAACTGCCGCGCATCGAGTGCCAGCACCGAGTTGAAGTAGCGCGTTCCGCCCTCGGGACTGACGTCCGCCCGCAGCACTCCCATCACGATTGCCGAGCCGTGGGCGCGTGCGTCGCGGTACAGGCTGTTGATGTAGGGTGCGATGTCGTTGGCGAGATCGGCCGGCGCGGATTCCGGCCAGACGATGAGCGCAGTGCCCAGCACCGTGTCGGTGAGCGCACGGTAGCGGCGCAGCGTGATCTCGCGATTGCTCTCCTGCCATTTCTCATCCTGGGGAATGGCGCCCTGCACCAGCGCCACCGCGACCGGCGCCCCGCTCGGATGGGTCCAGGAGCGATGGTAGAACGCCGCGCCGATGAGCCACGGCAGGATGAGCGCGATGAGGGCGGCCGGACGGTCACGCCGCCCGCCGCACACCAGCATCGTCAGCGCGCCGGCGCACACGAGCAGCAACGCGCTGATGCCATAGATGCCGGTGAGCGGTGCGAAGCCGGCGAGCCAGGTATCGGTTTGCGAGTAGCCGAGCGACAGCCAGGAGAACCCCGACAGGAACCAGCCGCGCCACCATTCCATCAGAAGCCAGGCGGCCGGCAATGCCATGAGCCACCGCAGCGCGCCCTGCGGGGGCAGCCAGCGTGCCGCGACATAGCCGAGTCCCGCATGGTAGAGCCCCATGATGCCCACGAGCCCCAGCATCAGGAACGCCGCGAGCCACAGCGGCGCGCCACCGAAGCCGTGGACGCTGATGTACAGCCAGTAGGTGCCGGCCGAGAAGGTCGCGAAGCTGAACCAGAAACCGAGAGCCGCCGCCTCGCGCGGTGTGGCTCCCTGCCACAGCCACATGAGCAGCGCCGGTGCGAGCACCGCCAGCGGCCAGAGATTCAACGGCGCGAAGGCAGCCGCGAGCGCAGCGCCGGCGAGCAGCGCGATGAGCGTACGGGCAAGCCGCGAGGCCGGACGCGACAGGGCGTAGCGTGGGGCCGCCGCGGTGGCGGCAGCGGAGGCGGCGGGCAGCGAGGACATGTCCGTCAGGAGGCTGCGCCGGACCCATCCCCTGGGGGCAGCACATCGCGCGGGGCAAGCACGCGCAGCGCATCGATGCGACGCCGGTCGGCGCGCAGCACGCGGAACTCGAAGCCATCGATGCTCGCTGACTCGCCGCGGCGCGGCAGGCGGCCGAGCTGCTTCAGCAGCAGTCCGGCTATGGTATCGACCCCCTGCCCCTCCGGCAGGTGCGTGCCGAAGAACTGGTTGAATTCCTCGATGCGGGTCACGCCGCGCACGCTGAACTGCGCCTCGGCCTCGCGGCGGATGTTCTGGTCGTCCTCGACGTCGAATTCGTCATCGATCTCCCCGACGATCTGCTCGATCACATCCTCGATGGTGCAGAGTCCCGAGACTCCGCCGTACTCATCGACCACGATCGCCATGTGGTTGCGGTTGCGCCGAAACTCCTTGAGCAGCACGTTGAGCCGCTTCGACTCCGGCACGAATACCGCCGGGCGCATGTACTCGCGGATATCAAAGCGCTCGCGCGCCGGCGCGGTGGTGAGCCGCAGCAGGTCCTTGGCGAGCAGGATCCCGACGATGTCATCGCGATCCTCATCCATGACGGGAAAGCGCGAGTGTCCCGATTCGACCACCACCGGCAGGATGCGCGCCGCCGGTTCGTCACGGCGCACGAACACCATCTGGGCCCGCGGCACCATGATGTCCCGAACCTGCAGATCACCGACCTCGAGCACCCCTTCGAGCATGGTGAGTGCGTCGCTGTCGATGACACCCCGTTCGGCCGCATCGCGCAGCACCGAGCCGAGCGCCTTGCGGTCCTGAGGCTCCGCTGCCAGCCCCTGGGTCAGCCGACGCAGCCAGCGCCCGGTGGTGTTCAGATCCTTCGCCATGACCTTCAGCTCCGGTACGGGTTGTCGAAACCGAGGCGGCGCAGCACGCTGATCTCGCGACGCTCCATGCGGCGCGCATCGCTCGCGCTCTCGTGGTCATAGCCCAGCAGGTGCAGCGTGCCGTGCACGATGAGGTGCGCCCAGTGCGCGCGCAGGGTCTTGGCCTGCGCGCGCGCCTCGGCCCGCACTACCGGCGGGCAGAGGATGAGCTCCCCGAGCGGCGGCACCACAGCGCCCGGCGCATGCGGCAGTGGCAGCGGCGGGAACGACAATACGTTGGTCGGCTTGCGGCGGCCGCGAAAGCGCGCATTGAGCCGCGCGCTCTCCGCTTCCCCCACCGTGCAGATGCCGAGCTCGCGGCCGCGTGCGCCCCGGCCGAGCGCGGCAGTGGCCCACCGTTCGATCTCGTCCCGGGCGGGCGACCAGCCGCGCACGCGCCGCTGCAGCTCGAGGCGCAGGCCGCGGGTCGCACGGGCAGCGCGCTCCCTCACGAGGAGCTCCCGTACGACTCGTAAGCCCGCACGATGCGCTGCACGAGCGGATGGCGTACGACATCATGGGCATCGAAGAAGGTGAACGCCACGCCCTCGACCGCGCGCAGCACATCGATCACGTGTGAGAGCCCCGACTGCTTGCCGGCCGGCAGGTCGGTCTGCGTCACATCGCCCGTCACCACCGCCTTCGAGCCGAAGCCGATGCGCGTGAGGAACATCTTCATCTGCTCGATGGTGGTGTTCTGCGCCTCATCAAGGATGATGAAGGAGTCGTTGAGGGAGCGACCGCGCATGAAGGCGAGCGGCGCGACCTCGATGACGTTGCGCTCCATGAAGCGCGCCACCCGATCGAAGCCCATCATCTCGTAGAGCGCGTCGTACATGGGCCGCAGATATGGGTCCACTTTCTGTGTCAGATCCCCGGGCAGGAACCCGAGCCGCTCGCCCGCCTCCAGCGCCGGACGCACCAGGATCAGCCGCCGCACCCGATCGGCCTGCAGCGCCTCGACCGCGCAGGCCACCGCCAGGTAGGTCTTGCCGGTGCCGGCAGGGCCGACGCCGAAGGTCAGGTCGCGCGTGCGTATGTGCTCGAGGTAATCGCGCTGGTGCGCGCCGCGCGCGCGGATGCCACCGCGCGGCACGCGCACGCCGTGCTCGCGCAGGTCCTCCTCCGCCGGAAGCCCGGACTCGCGCTCGCGCAGCGCGAGGTGCACCCGCTCCGGGGTGATGTCCTCGCTCTGCGTCAGCGCGAACAGCTCGCGCAGCAGATTCTCCGCATGCGAAGCCTGCGCACCGCTCACCCTGAAGGTGTCGCCACGGCGATGGATGCGCACGTCGAGCCGCGTCTCGAGGAGGCGCAGATTCTCATCGAGCGGACCGCACAGGTTGGCGAGGCGGGTGTTGTCGGAAGGCCCGAGCTCGAACTCGCGCCGCTGCTCGGGTGCAGGAGCCGCCACGGTGTCAGCCGCCAGCCGCGGCGAGCTGCGGCGTCGCGCGGCCGCCGGAGGCCTCGGCCAGACGGCCGCGCAGGCTGTGAGCGAGCGCTGCCGTGACGGTCAGGTCCACGAAACGGTCGATGAGCGTGGCGGGGCCCGCGAAATTCACCCAGCGGTTGTTGCCCGTGCGCCCGGCGAGCTCACGCGCATCGCGCCGCGCCGGACGCTCGACGAGCACGCGCTGTGTCGTGCCGACCATCGAGGCGCTGATCGCGCGCGCCTGGGTCTCGAGCTGCGCCTGCAGCCGCCCGAGACGCTCGTGCTTCACGGCCGGGTCGATCTCATCCGGGAGCGACGCGGCCGGCGTGCCGGGCCGGCGGCTGTAGATGAAGCTGAAGGACTGGTCGAATCCGACCTCGCGCGCAAGCGCCAGCGTCGCGGCGAAATCGCGCTCGCTCTCCCCCGGAAAGCCCACGATGAAGTCGGATGAGATCGAGATGTCCGGTCGAACGGCACGCAGCCGGCGCACGCGGTCCTTGAACTCGAGCGCCGTATAGCCACGCTTCATGAGCGCGAGCACGCGGTCCGAGCCGCTCTGTACGGGCAGGTGCAGATGATTGGCGAGCTTCGGAACGCTGGCGAACGCCTCGATGAGGCTGTCATTGAACTCCAGCGGGTGCGAGGTGGTGAAGCGGATGCGCTCGATGCCCGGCACGTGCGCGACGTGATGGATGAGCGTGGCGAGATCCACCCGCTCGCCATCGGCCATCGGTCCGCGATAGGCGTTCACGTTCTGTCCGAGGAGCGTCACCTCGGCCACGCCCTGTGAGGCGAGCCGCCGGACCTCCTCGAGCACCGAGTCGAACGAGCGGCTCATCTCCTCGCCGCGGGTGTAGGGGACGATGCAGAAACTGCAGTACTTGCTGCAACCTTCCATGACCGAGACGTAGGCGCGCGCGCCTTCGGCCCGCGGCGCCGGCAGGTGATCGAACTTCTCGATCTCCGGAAAGCTCACATCCACGACTGCCCGGCCGCCGCTGCCGCGCTCACGGAGCATTGCCGGCAGACGGTGCAGCGTCTGCGGGCCGAACACGAGGTCGACGAACGGGGCACGCTCGGTGATGGCCGCGCCCTCCTGGCTGGCGACGCACCCGCCGACGCCGATGATCAACTCCGGCCGCGCCGCCTTGAGGCGGCGCCACTCCCCGAGCAGCGAGAACACCTTCTCCTGCGCCTTCTCGCGCACCGAGCAGGTATTCATCAGCAGCACATCGGCCTCGCGCGGGTCATCGGTCGGGGTGAGGCCCGCACCCTCGCGCAGCACGTCCGCCATGCGAGCGGAGTCGTACTCGTTCATCTGGCAACCGAAGGTTTTGATGAAGTAGTGGCGGGGCATCAGGAGCGCTCGATTCTACGGACTCGGAGAGGGGGGTGCACGGGCGCGCATTCTGTGTCAAAAATACTCGTATATTCAATGCTTTGCGAGTCCTTCGGAAGGTGTCGGCGGACGGCGACACTACGTTCGTTGGCCCTGGCCCGCGTCCGTGAAAAGATGGCGCGGGATCCCTCGACGCCGCTGCCGGCCAAGGAAGGTTATGAGCAGCCCCACCGCCTGCCGGCGCCGCCTCGCGCCACTCATAGGGTTGCTGGCCCTGTGCTCGCGCGCGCCCGCGCAGGAGCTGCATTTTCTGGCTGGCGGTCAGTACACCCCGAGCCTCAAGGAAGCGACCTACGCCTATTCCATCGAGTATCTCGAGAACCTCAACGACTACACGTTCGCGACCTTCACCTGGCTCAACGAAGGGCATGTCACCGACCACCACCGCGACGGCTACAGCGCGCAGTTCTGGTTGCGCTGGCCGAGCCCCTCGCGCCGCTTCACGTTGTCGGCCGGTGTCGGTCCCTACCGCTACTACGACACGACCGAGCTCGCGGACGTCGGTGTCACCGATGCGCACGGCTGGGGGGTGCTCGGCAGCGCCGCGGCGCACTGGTACTTCCGTAATCCGTGGGTGCTGGAGCTGCGATACAACTATGCGCACACCAACAAGAGCATCTCGACGCACACCGCTCTCGTCGGCTTCGGCTACCAGTTCGAGCATTCCAATGCGCCCGGACCGGTGTGGAACACCGAGCGCTACGGCTTCTTGCCGCCGGGTCAGCGGCTCGAGCTGACGGTGATGGCGGGCAGTACCGTGGTCAACAACTTCAACTCGCCGCACGGGGTCGCTAGCGGAGCGGAGCTGCGCTGGCGGATGACACCCTACATCGATGCGATCGGAACCTACCTCAATGAAGGCGATGCCCGTGTCGTCAAGCGCAAAGGCGGAGCGGGTCAGCTCGGAATCAAGCGCGAGTTCCTCAACCACCACGCGGATGTGGGCGTCGCCGGTGGTTTCTATTTCGCCCGCGACTCCTACTACCTCGCTCCCGAGACTGACGTGCTGGGGCTCGCCACCACGCACGATCAGGTGCTCGGGCTTCTCACCATGACGCTCACCTGGCGGCTCGAGGTGGGCTTGCGCCTGCGCGCCTACTGGTATCGCACCCTCACCACCAACGGGCGCGACACGGACGTCGTCATGGGCGGGCTCGGCTGGGCGTTCTAGAAAGGAATGTCGTCGTCGAACTCCTCGCTGCGCGAGCCGCCACCAGCGGCGGACTCCTCCGCGTAGGCGGGTGCGCCGGCGCTCCCTCCCGCGGATGCGCCGCTGCCGCTGCCGCCCGCGCCGCCAGCGCGGCCGCCGAGCATCTGCAGCTCGTTGCCGACGATCTCCGTCGAATAGCGCTCGTTGCCCTGCTTGTCCTGCCATTTGCGCGTGCGCAGGCTTCCCTCGATGTACACCTGCGAGCCCTTGCGCAGGTACTCGCCGGCGATCTCCGCCAGGCGACCGAACAGCGCCACGCGGTGCCACTCGGTGCGCTCCTGCTGCTCGCCGGTCTGCTTGTCACGCCAGCTCTCGCTGGTCGCGACGCGCAGATTGGCTACCGTGGTGCCCGAGGGCATGGCACGTGTCTCCGGATCCGCGCCGAGATTTCCGATGAGAATGACCTTGTTGATGCCACGCGCCATGTGCGAGTCCTCGAGTCTCGGGGATGGTTCGGCAGGCGACGGCTGCGCCCACCGGATAAGCCACGCATTCTAGAGTAGGCGAGGCGCGCGCGCGAACGTGAGTTCGCTGCGCGTTGCGCGAGAAACAGCCGCTGCGGTTACTCTAGGGCCGGCCGGAAGCCGCCGGCGGTCCGGGACGCTGCCCATGATCCGCACGCTCGATGATGCACAGATCGCCCGGGTCCTCAGCTACGAGCGCCTCATCCCCGCCATGGAGCGTGCGCTCGCCGCCTTCTCCGCAGGGGAGGTGATCCAGCCGGTGCGCACCCTCATCAGCGTCGAGAGCGAGCAGCGTTACCTCGGTGTGATGCCTGCAGTGATGCCGCACGGCATGGGCGCGAAGCTCGTGTGCTTCTATCCGAAGAACGCCGCTACGGACGTCCCCACCCATCTGGCAACCATCGTACTGTTCGACACCGACAGCGGGCGCCCGCTCGCCTTCCTCGATGGACGGCGCATCACCGAGATGCGCACCGCGGCGGTCTCGGCAGCCGTGACGCGCCACCTCGCTGCGCGCGAGGCGCGGGTGCTGGCTCTGCTCGGCAGCGGCGTGCAGGCGCAGGCGCACCTGGAAGCGCTGCGCCACGTCTGCCGTTTCGAGGAGGTGCGGGTCTGGAGCCGCAACGCCGCGCACGCGCAGCAATTTGCCGCGCGCCACGGAGCGCGGGCGATGGAGCCGGAGGCGGCCGTACGCGGCGCCGACGTGATCGTCACGGCGACCAGCTCGAGGGAGCCGGTGTTGCGCGGCGCCTGGCTCAAGCCGGGCGCGCACATCAACGCAGTCGGCGCGTGCCTGCCCACCTGGCGCGAGCTCGACGATGAGGCCATGAGGCGCAGTGTGCTCCTCGTCGATTCACGCGAGGCCGCGCTGCGTGAATCCGGCGACGTGATCCTCTCGCAGGCGCCCATTTTCGCGGAGGCCGGCGAGGTGTTCGCCGGCACGCGCCGCGTCTCGCGCGAGGAGAACACGCTCTTCAAGTCGCTCGGCCTCGCGGTCGAGGATATCGCCACCGCGCGGCTCGTCTACGACGAGATCTGCGCGGCGGGCTCCTGAGGCCCCGGCAGCGCTTCAGGCCTGCTGCGGTCGGCGCGCGTCAGCTCTTGCCACGGATGCGCGCCGCCGCCTCGCGCAGTATCTGCGCCACGCGCTGCCTCTCCTCCGGGGAAGCCCCGTGGGCCTCCCGCAGTGCCTGTCGCAGCTCGCGGCGGGCGGCTCCGACTCCGTGGGCATCGGCGTCCTCCTCCTCATCGGGACCGCCGAAGATCTCACGCACCCGGCCCATCTTGCGTCCGATCCAACTCAGCTGGCCGAGCATCGCATCGGCAGCCTCGCGGTTCTCCTTCAGGTACCCCTGCCCGGCCGCGGTAATGCTGTAGAGCTTCTTGGCGCCTTCGCTCGCGACGCTCGCGTAGCCCACCTCCTCGAGCCAGGTGAGCGCCGGATAGACCATGCCGGGGCTCGGGCTGTAGAAGCCCCCGGAGCGCTCCTCGAGCGCCTTGATCAACTCGTAGCCGTGACTCGGCCGCTCGGCCAGCAGCGCCAGCAGCACCAGCTGCAGATCGCCCGAGGCGAGGCGCCGGCCGGCAACGAATGCCCTTCCTCCGCGTCCGCCTCCGAAACCGCTCCCGAAGCCACCGCCAAAGCCCCCGAAACCGCCGAAACGCCGTCCGTAGTGACGCCCCATGAGCCAGCTGGCCCCGGCGCCGGGGTGGAAGCAATGTCCGCGCATGTGCCCAAATCCTTCTTCAGTCTCTCAGGAGATATATTTTAAGATATATTTTCCGACGGTCAACAGGACCCGCCACTGTCCCGCCCGCACCCCCCCTCGAACTGGGCTGAGCGCGTACCATTTACTGTTCAATGCAGCAGATACGTGTCCGCGGTGCACGCACCCACAATCTCAAGAACCTCAGCCTCGATCTGCCGCGTGAGCGGCTGATCGTCGTCACCGGTCTTTCGGGCTCCGGTAAGTCCTCGCTCACCTTCGACACGCTCTACGCCGAGGGGCAGCGCCGCTATGTCGAGTCCCTCTCGGTGTACGCGCGGCAGTTCCTCTCCAGCATGGACAAGCCCGACGTCGACAGTATCGAGGGCCTCTCCCCGGCCATCGCGATCGAGCAGAAGGCGAGCTCGCATAACCCCCGCTCGACGGTCGGCACGGTCACCGAGATCTACGATTACCTGCGCCTGCTCTATGCGCGTGCCGGTATTCCCCGCTGTCCGGACCACGGCATCGAGCTCACGGCGCAGACGGTGAGCCAGATGGTGGACCAGGTGCTCGCGCTACCGGAAGGCAGCGCGGTCGCGCTGCTCGCTCCGGTGGTGAGCGAGCGCAAGGGCGAGCACAGCCAGGTGCTCGAGGATCTCACCGCACAGGGATTCGTGCGCGTGCGCATCGATGGCCGACTGCACGAGGTGGAGTCGCTCCCCGAGCTCGACGGCAGGAAGAAACACACTCTGGAGGCAGTGGTCGATCGGCTGCGCGTGCGGCCCGACAGCGCGCAGCGTCTCGCGGAGTCGTTCGAGACTGCATTGCGGCTCTCGGGCGGCCTCGCGCGGCTCAGCTTTCTCGATGAGCCGGCCCGTGAGGAGCTCGTATTCTCGAGCCGCCACGCGTGCCCCGTCTGCGGCTACAGTGTGCCGCCGCTGACGCCGGCGCTGTTCTCCTTCAACAATCCCGCCGGTGCCTGCCCGAGCTGCGATGGACTCGGCGTGCAGGAGTTCTTCGATCCACAGCGTGTCGTTCTGCACCCGCATCTGTCACTGGCGGGCGGCGCCGTGCGCGGCTGGGATCGGCGCAACGAGCATTATTTTCAGATGATCCAGTCGCTCGCGCGCCATTATTCCTTCGACATCGAGACCCCGTGGGTCGAGCTGCCGGAGCACGTGCGGCACGTGCTGCTCCAGGGCAGCGGGCAGGAAGTGATCGAGTTCAGCTATCGCGAGTCCGCGAGCCGCACCGCGCGCAAACGACATCCGTTCGAAGGCATCCTCCCGAACCTCACGCGCCGCTACCGTGAGACCGAGTCGCCGATGGTGCGCGAGGAGCTCACCCGCTACCTCGGCGTACGACCCTGTCCCGAGTGCCAGGGCACGCGGCTCAACCGCGCTGCGCGCTTCGTGTTCGTCGCCGATCGAACGCTCCCGCAGGTCACGCACCTGACCGTCGGTCGCGCCCTCGAGTTCTTCAGCGAGCTGAGTCTCGGTGGCTGGCGGGGTGAGGTGGCGATGAAGATCGTCAAGGGCGTCATCGAACGGCTGCGCTTCCTCAGCGATGTCGGTCTCGACTATCTGACGCTCGATCGCAGCGCCGAGACTCTTTCGGGCGGCGAATCGCAGCGCATCCGCCTCGCGAGCCAGGTGGGCTCGGGCCTCACCGGGGTCATGTACATTCTCGATGAGCCCTCGATCGGACTGCACCAGCGCGACAATCGCCGGCTGCTGGCAACGCTCGAGCAGCTGCGCGACCTCGGCAACACGGTGATCGTCGTCGAGCACGACCAGGAGGCCATCGAGGCCGCCGACCACGTCGTCGACCTCGGACCCGGTGCCGGTGCGCACGGCGGATATCTCGTGGCGCAGGGCACTCCACGGGAGATCGCGGCCAACCCGGCATCCATCACCGGACAGTACCTTTCCGGACGGCGACGCATCGCACTGCCGGTGCTGAGGCTGCGCCCGGATCCGGCGCGGCAGATCAGCATCGTCGGTGCGCACGGCAACAACCTTCGCAACATTACCGCCCACATCCCGCTCGGACTGTTCACCTGTGTCACCGGCGTCTCCGGCTCGGGAAAGTCGACGCTGATCGTGGACACGCTGTTCGGCCACGCCGCGGCGCGCTTCGGCGGAATGCGCGTCGAGGCCGCTCCTGCCGAGCGGGTCGAGGGACTCGAGCACATCGACCGCGTGATCGACATCGACCAGTCTCCCATCGGGCGGACTCCGCGCTCCAATCCCGCGACGTACACCGGCCTGTTCGCGCCGTTGCGCGAGCTGTTCGCGGCGGTTCCCGAGGCGCGTGCACGCGGCTACGACGCGGGCCGCTTCAGCTTCAACGTGAAGGGCGGCCGCTGCGAAGCCTGCCAGGGCGATGGAGTGCTGCGCGTGGAAATGCACTTCCTGCCGGACGTGTACGTCCCCTGCGATGTCTGCCACGGCGCGCGCTACAACCGCGAGACTCTCGAGATCCGCTATCGCGGCAAGAACATCCACGAGGTCCTCGACATGACGGTCGAGGAAGCGGCGCGCTTCTTCCAGAACGTTCCTGCAGCGAGCGGCAAGCTCCAGACTCTCATCGACGTCGGCCTCTCCTACGTTCGGCTGGGACAGAACGCGACGACTCTCTCGGGGGGTGAGGCACAGCGCGTGAAGCTGGCACGCGAGCTCGCCAAGCGGGCCACGGGCCGCACGCTCTACCTGCTCGATGAGCCCACGACCGGGCTGCACTTTCACGACGTCGAGCAGCTCCTGGCGGTGCTGCATCGCCTGCGCGATGAGGGCAACACCATCGTCGTGATCGAGCACAATCTCGATGTGATCAAGACGGCCGACTGGGTGATCGACCTGGGTCCCGAGGGCGGCGAGGGCGGCGGAGAGATCCTCGCCTGCGGCACCCCCGAGGACATCGCTGCCTCCCCCGCCTCCTGGACCGGCCGCTTTCTGGCTCCCCTGCTCGCTCAGACCGCGGCGAGCCGCGTGCCTTCCGCGCCTGCCGCCTGAGCGGGTGACATAAGTATCCGTAGAGTCCCTGATTGCAAATGCGAACCGTTCTCATCCATACTCACCGCATGGACGCTGTGACCGGTCGCGACGGGGTGCACTGTGCGCCTGGCTTCGTGAGCCTGGCGGTTCTGCCGCAGGGCGCGAAGGGCTTGGTCGTCCGTGTGGGCTCGAGCGCAACCTCCTTATCACCGCTCGAGCGGCGTCTGCTCGAGCTCGGGTTCGTCCAAGGCGAGCAGATCGAGATTCTCGCCGAGGCGCGACCGGGCCGGGATCCGTTCGTCGTGCGCGTAGGCCACACGACGCTCGCGCTGCGGCGTCGTGAGGCGCAGAGCGTACTGGTCGATCTGCATCCAGGAACCGGACCGGTCCCATGAACGCCCCCGCGGCCGCGGCTGTGGCCGCGCCGCAGCTCAGCCTGTCCCTCATCGGCGTACCGAATAGCGGCAAGACCGCCCTCTTCAATCGACTCACGGGTAGCCGTCAGAAGGTGGCGAACTACCCCGGAGTCACGGTCGAGCGCAAGGAGGGTCGCCTCGTCGGGCCGCGCACCGGCCGCTCCTTCCGCGTGGTGGACCTCCCCGGGGCTTACAGCCTGGAGCCTGCGACGCTCGATGAGGCTATCGCGCGCGATGTCGTACTCGGGCTCCACGCCAGCGAGCCGGCTCCGGACCTCCTCGTGTGCGTGGTCGACGCCACCAACCTGCGGCTCAACCTGCGCCTGGTGCTCGAGCTGAAGCGGCTCGGACGCCCGATGATCGTTGCGCTCAACATGAGCGATCTCGCCGCGCAGCGCGGCTACCAGCTCGATCGTGCCGCACTCGAGCGTGCGCTCGGCGTGCCGGTCGTGCCGACGGTGGCCGTGCGTGCGGGCGGCGAGCGCGAGCTCGTCGAGGCGATCGATACCTACGGATTTGGAGAGCGCGCGCTCAGCGCCAGGCCCGCACCGCTGGCAATCCCGGCTCCGACTGCCGCAGAGATCGAAGCCACGCAGCGTGAGGTTCGCCGCGTGCTTACTGACAGCGGCTACCGCGTGCCGGCGCGCGTCAAGGCGCTGGCGAGACTCGATGCGATCGTGCTGCATCCGGTCGCGGGGCCCGTGCTGCTCGGCTCGGTGCTGTTCCTGATGTTCCAGGCGGTCTTCAGCTGGGCCAAGGCGCCCCAGAACCTCATCAACCAGGGCGTGCAGGCGCTCAGCGCCTGGCTGACGGGCTTTTTGCCTGCGGGTCCCTTGCGCGGGCTGCTTCTCGATGGAGTGGTGGCCGGTACCGGCAGCGTCCTGGTGTTCCTGCCGCAGATCCTGATCCTGTTCCTGTTCATCCTGGCATTGGAGGACTCGGGATACCTGCCGCGTGCCGCTTTCATGCTCGATCGACTCATGGGACGCGTGGGGCTTTCGGGCCGGGCCTTCATTCCACTGCTCTCGAGCTTCGCTTGCGCCATCCCCGGCATCATGGCGACGCGCACCATCCCCTCCGCGCGTGATCGCCTCGCCACCATCATGATCGCGCCGCTCATGACCTGCTCGGCGCGGCTGCCGGTGTATGCGCTGCTCATCGGGGCATTCATTCCGCAGCGCTCGGTCGGCATTTTCAACCTGCGCGGCCTGGTGCTGTTCGGACTGTATCTGGCAGGAGTGGCGAGCGCGCTCGCCGTGGCGGCGGTGCTCAAGCGCACCGTGATGCGCGCAGACTACCGCGCGTTGCTGCTCGAGCTGCCCGAGTACCGCCTGCCGCACCTCAGGAGCCTGGCGCTCGGTCTATGGGAGCGGACCCGCATATTCCTCACCCGCGTGGGCACCATCATCCTCTCGCTGATGGTGGTGCTGTGGTTTCTCGCGAGCTTTCCCGCGCCTCCCGCGGGCGCGACCGGACCCGCCATCCAGTACAGCATTGCAGGTATGCTGGGACGGGGACTCGAGTTCCTGTTCGCGCCGATCGGCTTCAACTGGCAGATCTCCATCGCGCTGGTTCCGGGACTCGCGGCCCGCGAGGTGGCGGTGAGTGCGCTCGGAACCGTCTACGCGATGTCGGGATCGAGCTCGAGTGATGTTGCCGGCGCGCTCACCCCCGTCATTGCGCAGGGCTGGAGCCTCGCCACCGGACTGTCGCTGCTCGCCTGGTACGTGTTTGCTCCGCAGTGCATGTCGACGCTCGCGGTGGTGAAGCGCGAGACCAACTCCTGGCGCTATCCGCTCTACATGGCGGGCTACCTGTTTGCGCTCGCCTATGCAGCCGCTTTCCTCACCTATCGTTTGACGCTGCTCTGGGGAGGTGCGGGGTGAACCAGGGAATGTGCGCATGAGTCTGCTGCTGCAGCAGTTGCTGGTCGGTGTGCTGGTGATCGGCTGCGCGCTCTTCAGCGCCTGGCGGCTGGCCTCGGTGCGCCTGCGCCTGCGGGCGCTCGAGTGGCTGCGGACGTGGCCCGGTGTGCGCCGCGCTCCCTGGCTGCTGCGCCTGCAGGAGCGCACCCGCGCACGAGAGCTGCGCGCCTGCGGTGGCTGCGCGGGCGGCGCGGCCGGCGCGGCCGGCGCGGGCGAGTCTAGTCAGGACGCGCCTGCCCGGAATCGAACACCTGGTGCACTTCGCCGTTGACGATGCGCTCCTGATAGGTGCCGCGGGTGTAGCTCGCCACCACGCGCCGCCAGAAGCTCACCGCCGTCGTATTGCGCAGATACTCGCTGATCTCCCACCGCCCGGAGAAGCGGCTGAAGATGAGCTGCACTGCCGTCTGGCCTATCCCGAGCCGCCGCCGCGTGCGCATGACGAAGAACTCCGCCATGCGATAGTCGACGCGTGCCGGCGCTCGAGCGGCAACCGCACGCAGCACGCGCGCGAAGCCGACCGGCTCACCGCCTTTGACGATGATGAGCGGGAAGTTGTTCGGATCGCCGAACCAGTGGGCGATCTGGTCGCCGTCGCGATGACCGACTTCTCCGAGCGCCGGAAAGATGCCAGTGCCGGGATTCAGATCATCGAGATAGTCGCGGTAGACGCTCTGAATCCACAGCCGGTCGGCGGGCGCCGACCGCGCATCGCGCACACTGACAGTGACTGCCGCCATGACTCAGTTCCCTGTCTGAAACGTTACGCGCGCCGCGCGGCTCCCGTCACCTTAGGTTTTTGTCATCTGCGGCGTGCTCACGGGCCCCAGAAAAAAGACCCGGACGGCTCGCCATCGGCGAGCCGTCCGGGCCGTGTTCCTTCAGCCTGAGCGAGACTTACTGCTTCGGAGGATTCTCAGCCGGCGGCGTCGCCGGTGCAGTGCCTCCTCCGGACGTCGCAGCGTTGGGCGCAGCGCCGCCCGCCTGGTCGCTCCCTGGTGCCGGAGCGGCGGAGCCGGTAGCACCGCCTGCGGCCTGATCGGAGGCCGGTGCGGCCGGAGCGGGAGGAGGAGTCGCCGCCTGGTCAGTGCCTGCGGATTCCTGCTTCGCGCAGGCCGTCAGCATCAGCGCGGCAACAACAGCGCTAAGAGCAAGTTTGGTATTCATCGATCGGTACCCCGAATGAAGCAAGAGTTGTATTGGAGAGACTACGACCGGTTGCAGCCGTTCCACACCCCACGGGGCGGCGTGGACGGCAAATTCTATAGAAGTCCCGGTACGATTGGAAATTGCCAAGCGCAGCGGCCGATCGTTCGCTGCACCACTGTCGGGCAGCTGCGACACGCCGCTGCGCGGGAGGTCGAAAGATGACATGTGTCGAAATGCAACAACACGAGCTCACCCGCAGCCTCGAGCAGACATTCGGCCGGCATCTTCGCAGCATCTGCGACCGCTCGGCACGCGCGCTCGAGGCCGAGGGCTTCGACGCGCTGCTGGTCTACTCCGGCTCGCTCCTGCCGGTCTTCGAGGATGACCGGACCTACCCTTTCGAGGCGAACGCACCCTTCAAGGTGTGGGCGCCGCTCACGGACGCCCCGGGCAGCTTCGTGTGGTTCGTGCCGGGGTTGACTCCGCGGCTGATCATCGAGCGGCCGGACGATTACTGGTACAAGCCCACCGATCCGCCCACGGGATACTGGGTACGACACTTCGACATCCATACGGTCGCGGACCGCGGGTCAGCGCGTGCGCTGCTGCCGGCGGACCTCTCGCGCGCGGCGTATATCGGCGAGGCGTTCGAGGGTCTCGGCGACTGGGGCGCCGGTGCCATGAACCCGCCGGCACTGATGCGTCGCCTGGACTATCCGCGGGCGAGAAAGACCGACTACGAGCTTGCGTGCCTGCGTGAGGCGAGTCGGCTCGGTGCGCTCGGACACGTGGCGGCGCAGGCCGCTTTCGCAGCCGGAGCGTCCGAGTTCGCCATCGAGCTCGCCTTCCTCGCAGCCTGCGGGCTGCGCGAGCAGGAGCTGCCCTACAATCCGATCATCGCGCTCAACTGCGCCGGGGCGGTGCTCCACTACCAGGTGCTCGAGAAGCAGCCGCCGCGCGAGTCTCGCTCGCTGCTGATCGATGCGGGTGCGGAGTTCGCCGGCTACGCCAGTGACATCACGCGCACCCACTCCCGGGATCCGGACTTCGGTGCGCTCATCGCCCGCATGGACGGGATGCAGCAGTCGCTGTGTGCCGGGGTGCGCGCGGGGGTCGACTGGCGTGACGTGCAGTTACGCGCTCACGAGCTCACTGCCGAGGTTCTGCGTGAGGCAGACCTGATCCGCTGCAGCCCGGCTGAGGCGGTGGAGAGCGGTGTGACGCGCGTGTTCCTGCCGCACGGCATCGGGCACCTGCTCGGGCTCGAAGTGCACGACGTGGGCGGGTTCATGCGCACGGAGCGTGGCGGTGAGATCGAGAAGCCCGAAGGTCATCCCCACCTGCGGCTCACGCGCGTTCTCGAGCCCGGCTTCGTCGTCACCATGGAGCCCGGCATCTACTTCATACCGCAACTGCTCGAGGCGGCGCGCGCCGACGAGCGGGCGCGCCGCATCAACTGGACACGGGTGGAGCGTCTCGCCCGCTTTGGAGGCATCCGCATCGAGGACGACCTGGCGGTCACTGCCGACGGATGCGAGAACCTGACCCGTCAGGCTTTCGCCTCCCTGTGAGCTGCTGAGATTGTCTGTCTAAAGATACAAAATTACTTTTTCACGAGCAGATCTCTTATCTGCTGCAACAATTCCTCGGTCTTCGTCGGTGGCGGCGCGGGGGTGGCGGCACCGGGAGGTGGCGGCCGCTTCAGCTGGTTGATGCCTTTGAGCACGATGAAGATCGAGAAGGCGATGATGATGAACTCGAAGATCGTCTGCAGGAATGCGCCGTACTTGAGGAGCACGGGCTTGCCCTGCGGGTCGGTGGCGATTCGAACCGCAAGCTCGGTGAAGTTCACGCTGCCCAGCACCGGCGACAGTGCGGGCATCACGATATCCCCGACGAGCGAGGAGACGATCTTTCCGAAGGCACCGCCGATGACGACCCCGACCGCGAGGTCGAGGACGTTGCCCCGCATGGCAAATTCTTTGAATTCGGAAGCGAAACTCATGGATGCGCTCCTAACGGCCCTCAGGCCGCAGCCTTCTTCTTGCGCGTGCGCTTCCTCGGGGCCTCCGCGGGGGCCGCCTCGGAGGGGCGGGCCTTCGATCGCCGTGTCCGCTTCTTCTCCTCCGTCGGCTCCTCGGCGGTGACCGCCGCTGCGGCTTCGACGAGCTGCATCAACGCCATCGGCGCGGAATCGCCCGGACGGGGAACCATGCGCAGGATGCGGGTGTAGCCGCCGGGTCGCGCCTTGAAGCGCGGCCCGAGATCCGCGAACAGCTTCTCCACCACCTCCGCATCGCGCAGCCGCGAGAACGCCACGCGCCGGTTGGCCTCGCCATCGCTCTTCGCGAGCGTGATCAAGGGCTCGACCACCCGGCGCAGCTCCTTGGCCTTGGGCAGCGTGGTGCGGATCGTCTCGTGCCGGAGCAGCGAAACGGACAGGTTGCGCAGCAGCGCGTGGCGGTGGGAGCTGTTACGCGACAGCTGGCGCCCGGAGAGATGGTGACGCATAGGGGAACCTTCAGATCACGTCGCGCTCTTCGTCATGCTTGAGGCCCGCCGGCGGCCAGCCATCGAGGCGCATGCCGAGCATCAGCCCATGGCTCTGCAGCACCTCCTTGATCTCGGTGAGCGACTTCTTGCCGAGGTTGGGTGTCCGCAGCAGCTCGACTTCGGTCCGCTGCACGAGGTCACCGATGTAGTGGATGTTCTCGGCCTTGAGGCAGTTGGCGCTGCGCACCGTGAGCTCGAGCTCATCGACCGGCCGCAGCAGGATCGGATCGAACTGCATCTCCGAGACCTTGGTGGCGGCTTCCTCCTCGCCCTGGAGGTCGACGAACACCGACAGCTGGTCCTTGAGGATGCTGCCGGCGCGGCGGATGGCCTCCTCCGCATCGATGGTGCCGTTGGTCTCGATGTCGATCACGAGCTTGTCGAGGTCGGTGCGCTGCTCGACGCGCGCCGCATCGACCGAGTAGGTGACGCGCCGCACCGGTGAGAACGAGGCATCGAGCTGCAGGCGGCCGATCGGACGCGTCTGCTCCTCGAAAGCGAGCCGCGAGGCCGCCGGACGGTAGCCGCGCCCGCGCTCGACCCGCAGCGTCATCGAGAGCTCACCCGCCTTGGTGAGATTGGCGATCACGAGGTCCGGATTGACCACCTCGATGTCGTGGTCGACCTGGATATCCCCGGCGGTGACCGGCCCCGGTCCCTTCTTGTGCAGCCGCAGCTCGGCGGAATCGCGCGAGTGCATGCGCAGCGCAACGGACTTGAGGTTCAGCAGGATGTCGACGACATCCTCCTGCACGCCCTCGATGCTGGTGTACTCGTGCAGCACGCCATCGATCTCGACCTCGGTGATGGCGCTGCCGGGCATGGAGGACAGCAGCACGCGGCGCAGCGCGTTGCCGAGCGTGTGGCCGAAGCCACGCTCGAACGGCTCGATCACCACGCGCGCCTGGCGCGGAGCGACCGGCTGTACCTTCACCACACGGGGTCGCAAAAACTCGCTCACAGAACCCTGCATTGCAGTCTCACCTTGCCGGCCGATGGACCGGCGCAAAAGGAAACGGGCGGACCCGCCTGAATGGGGGCAGAGCCCCGCAAATTCAAGCGGATGCCATTACTTCGAATACAGCTCCACGACCAGGTTCTCGTTGATGTCGGGCAGGATGTCCTCCCGGCCCGGCGCCGACTTGAACACGCCGCGAAACTCCTTGTCGTTCACCTCGACCCACTCGGGGAGCCCCACCTGCTGCGCGACGTTGAGCGCGCTCTGGATGCGCAACTGCTTGCGGGCCTTCTCGCGCACCTGCACGATGTCGCCGGCCTTCACCTGGTAGGAGGCGATGCTCACCGGCTTCTCGTTGACGCTGATGGCCTTGTGGCTCACGAGCTGGCGCGCTTCGGCGCGCGTCGCGGCAAATCCCATGCGGTAGACGACGTTGTCGAGCCGGCACTCGAGCAGCCGCAGCAGGTTCTCGCCGGTGGCCCCGGACTTGCGCGCGGCCTCCACGTAATAGTTGCCGAACTGACGCTCGAGCACCCCGTACATGCGCCGCAGCTTCTGCTTCTCGCGCAGCTGCAGCCCGTAGTCGGACAGCCGCTGCCGCCGCTCGCCCTTCACGCCTCCGGGCGGCACCGTGAACTTGCACTTGTTCTCGAGCGGCTTCACGCCGCTCTTGAGGAACAGGTCGGTGCCCTCACGACGTGCGAGCTTGCACTTGGGACCCACGTAACGCGCCATCGTTGCTGCCTCTCTCTCTTACACCCGGCGCTTCTTCGGCGGCCGGCACCCGTTGTGCGGGATCGGCGTCACGTCCGAGATGCTGGTGATCTTCAAGCCACAGTTGTTGAGAGCGCGCACCGCCGACTCGCGTCCGGGTCCCGGACCGCCGACACGCACCTCCACGTTCTTCACGCCGTGCTCCTGCGCAGCGACGCCGGCCTTCTCGGCCGCCACCTGCGCCGCGAACGGCGTGCTCTTGCGCGAGCCGCGGAACCCGCAGCCCCCGGCGGTCGCCCACGACAGGGTGTTGCCCTGCCGGTCGGTGATGGTGATGATCGTGTTGTTGAAGGAGGCGTGCACGTGCGCGATCGCATCGAGCACGTTCTTGCGCGCCTTCTTGGTCTTTTTCGGCGCCGTGGCGGCGGCCGCGCCGCCAGTCTGGGATTTCTGCTCAGCCATGCGTCATGCCTTTCCGGGAGGAGCGTTCAGCTTCACCGCCTGCTTGCGCGGGCCCTTGCGGGTGCGCGCGTTGGTGCGCGTGCGCTGGCCGCGCACCGGCAGCCCGCGGCGGTGACGGATGCCGCGCCAGGCGCCGAGGTCCATCAGGCGCTTGATGTTCATCGAGGTCTCGCGCCGCAGATCGCCCTCGACGGCGAACTTCGCGATCTGCGAGCGGATCGCGTTGATCTCGGCCTCGGTGAGGTCCTTCACCTTGGTGGTGGGATTGACGCCCGCGCCCTGGCAGGCGGCCTGCGCACGCGACCTGCCCACCCCGTAGATGTGGGTGAGCCCGATCCACACGTGCTTGTTCATCGGGATGTTGATACCGGCGATGCGAGCCATGATGAGTTACCTCAACCCTGACGCTGCTTGTGGCGCGGGTCCGAGCAGATGACGTAGACCACGCGCCGGCGGCGCACGATCTTGCAGTTCTTGCAGATCTTCTTGACCGACGGACGTACTTTCATGATTAACCACCCGAACCGCTGCGGCCGTAGCCGAGCAGGTTCGCCTTCTTGAGCAATCCAGGGTAGTGATGCGACATGGTGTGTGCGTGCAGCTGCGCCATGAAGTCCATCACGACCACGACGACGATGAGGAGCGAAGTGCCACCGAAGCGGAACGGCACGCCTGCCCAGGTCGCGAGGATCTCCGGAATCAGGCAAACCGCGGTGACGTACAGCGCGCCCCACAGCGTGAGGCGTGTCAGTACCTGATCGATGTACTCGGCGGTCTGCTGACCCGGGCGGATGCCACGCACGAACGCACCGGACTTCTTGAGATTGTCGGCCGTGTCGCGGGCGTTGAACACCAGCGCCGTGTAGAAGAAGCAGAAAAAGATGATGAGTACCGCGTAGATGACCAGGTGCAGCGGCTGGCCGTAACCGAGCGCGGCCGCGAGGCTCTGCATGAAGTTCGATATCGGGCCTTCGGCGTTGGTGCCGAAGAAGCTCGCGAGCGTCGCCGGAAACAGCAACAGGCTGGAAGCGAAGATCGGCGGGATGACGCCCGACATGTTGATCTTGAAGGGCAGGTGGCTCGACTGTCCGGCATATATGCGCCGCCCGACCTGACGCTTGGCGTAATCGACGGGAATGCGCCGCTGCGCGCGCTCGACATACACCACGAACCAGGTGACGGCCACGACCAGGAACAGGATCCCGAGGGCCACCGGGCCCTGCATCTCACCCGAGCTCACCTGGTCGATGGTGTTGCCGACCGCGCCCGGCAGGCCGGCGACGATTCCCGAGAGGATGATCATGGAGATGCCGTTGCCGACGCCGCGCTCGGTGATCTGCTCGCCGAGCCACATGAGGAACATGGTCCCCGTGGTCATGGTGATCGTTGCGGTGAACAGGAACGGCAGGCCGTGATAGAGCGTGAGGCCACCCTTGTCGAGCGCGCCCGCGGCGGCGAAGGACTGCACCAGGGCGAGGAGCACGGTGCCGTAGCGGGTGTACTGCGTGATCTTGCGCCGCCCGGACTCGCCCTCCTTGCGCAGCTCCATCAGGGTCGGCACCACCATCGACATCATCTGGATGATGATCGAGGCGGAGATGTAGGGCATCACGCCCATGGCGAAGATCGAGAGCCGCGAGAGCGCACCGCCCGAGAAGGTGTTGACGATCCCGAGAATCGTGTTGGAGCGGTCGGCGAAGAAACGCGCCACTTCGGCCGGATTGACGCCGGGCACCGGGATGAAGGTGCCGATGCGGTACACGATGAGCGCACCGACCAGGAACAGCAGGCGGGTGCGAATCTCCCCGAAGCGGGCCGCTTCGCTGAACGCGGTAGCCGGATTGCCGATGCTGCTGTTTGCCATGCCTGTCCTGCGATCGTTCCGTGAAGCTTTCTCAGGCCTCGACCTTGCCACCGGCCGCCTCGATCGCGGCGCGCGCACCCTTGGTCGCAGCCACGCCCTTGAGCGTCACCGCCTTGCTGATCTCACCGGAGAGCACCACCTTGGCGCGCTCGGTGCCCACCGGGACGACCCCGGCCTTGAGCAGCGCCTCGAGGTCGATGACCTCGGCCTCCACCCGGGCGAGCTCGTGCAGCCGCACCTCGGCGCGCGTGCGTTTGATGTCGGAGCGGAAGCCGACTTTCGGTATGCGCCGCTGCAGTGGCATCTGGCCGCCCTCGAAGCCGACCTTGTGGTAGCCGCCCTTGCGCGCACGCTGCCCCTTGGTGCCGCGGCCGCAGGTCTTGCCCTGGCCGGCCGAGGCCCCGCGGCCGACGCGCAGGCGTGCGCGGCGGCTGCCGGGAGCGGGCTTCAGTGTGTTCAGTCGCATGGTGTTAAGCGTCCTTCTCGACGCGCAGCAGGTGCGACGCCGTCTGAATCATGCCGCGATTCTCGCGCGTATCCTTCACCGTGACCGTCTGATGCATGCGCCGCAGCCCCAGGCCGCGCGCGCAGGCGACGATGTTCTTCAGCTGGCCGTTGAGGCTCTTCACCAGCGTCACCTTCAGCTGCAGTTCTGCCATGAGCTTCAGCCCGTGATCTCTTCCAGGCTCTTGCCACGCTTGGCCGCGATCTCCTCGGGAGAGCGGATCTTGGCGAGGGCGCTGATGGTGGCGCGCACCACGTTGATCGGGTTGCGCGAGCCGTAGCTCTTGGCGAGCACGTTCCGCACGCCGGCACACTCGAGGACCGCGCGCATGCCGCCGCCGGCGATGACGCCGGTGCCATCGGAGGCGGGCTGCATGTAGACACGCGTCGCTCCGTGGCTGCCGCTCACCGCGTAGTGCAGCGAGTCGTTGCGCAGCGCCACGTTGATGAGATTCTTGCGCGCCTGGGTCATCGCCTTGGAGATCGCCACCGGAACCTCGCGCGCCTTGCCGAAGCCGTAGCCGACGCGGCCCGCGGTATCGCCCACCACCGTGAGCGCGGTGAAGCCGAACTGCCGGCCACCCTTCACGACCTTCGCGGTGCGGTTGACGGCGACGAGCTTCTCGATGAACTCATCCGCGGGCTGGCCCTTCTCTGGTCTTGCCATGTGTGTCCGTCCTGCTAGAACTCAAGTCCCGCTTCGCGGGCTGCATCGGCGAGCGCCTTCACGCGCCCATGGAACTGGAAACCGGAGCGATCGAACGCCACCCGGCTGACGCCGGCCGCTTTGCTGCGCTCGGCAATCGCGCGTCCCACCGCCTTGGCCGCCGCCACGTTGCCGGTGGTCTTCAGGCCCTCGCGCACGGCCTTCTGCGTGGTCGAGGCGACGGCGATCACCTTCGCGCCTGCCGCATCGGTCACCTGCGCGTAGATGTGCTTCGGCGTACGGTGCACCGTGAGGCGCGCCACGCCCAGGTCGCGGATGTGTGCGCGGGAGCGCAGCGCGCGCCGCAGCCGGCGCTCCTTCTTCGTGATGATCATTTCTTCTTCCCTTCTTTGAGGGTGATCTGCTCGCCCGCATAGCGAACGCCCTTGCCCTTGTAGGGCTCGGGCGGGCGGATGTCGCGGATCTCCGCGGCGATCTGGCCGACCTTCTGCCGGTCGATCCCCTTCACCAGGATCTCCGTCTGGCTCGGGGTCTCGATGCTGATCCCCTCGGGGATGGCGAGGTTCACCGGGTGCGAGAACCCGAGTGTGAGGTTCAGGCTCTTACCCTGCACCTGTGCGCGGAAGCCGACGCCGACCAGCTCGAGCTTTTTCTCGTAGCCCTTGGTGACACCGCGCACCATGTTGGCGAGGTGGGCCCGCGTCGCCCCGGCGCGCGTGCGCGCGAGGCCGGGCTCCGAGAACTTGATCTCGAGCTTCTTCTCGTTTTGCACGACCGATACACCGGCCGCGAGCGGCAGGCTGAGCGAGCCTTTCGCACCCTTGATGGTGACGGAGTTCCCGGCAAGGGTTGCGGTCACCCCCTGGGGCAGTTCGACCGGAGCTTTGGCAATTCGCGACATCGTGGCTTCTCTGCGGTTCGTTCGGGCGCATCGCTTCAGGCGACGATGCACAGCACCTCACCGCCCTGCCCGGCGGCGCGCGCCTGGCGGTCGGTCATCACGCCCTTCGGGGTCGAGACGATCACCGTGCCCATGCCGCCGAGGATCTTCGGCAGCTCATCCTTGCCGCGGTAGATCCGCAGCCCCGGGCGGCTCACGCGCTCGAGCCGGTCGATGACCGGTCGGCCCTCGAAGTACTTCAGTCCGATCGTCAGGCGGGGCTTGCCGCCATCGGCATCGAGACGGAAGTCGCTGATGTAGCCCTCATCCTTCAGCACCTTGACGATCGCGGTCTTGAGACGCGAGGAGGCGAGCTGCACCTCGCTCTTGCCCGCGGTCTGGCCGTTGCGGATGCGTGTCAGCAGGTCGGCAATGGGGTCGGTCATGCTCATGCCAGCGCCCTCACCAACTCGCCTTCGCGAGGCCGGGGATCTCGCCGCGGCTCGCGACCTCGCGGATCTTCACGCGCGCCAGGCCGAACTTGCGGTACACGCCGCGCGAGCGTCCGGTGATGGCACAGCGATTGCGCAGCCGCGAGGGGCTCGCATCGCGCGGCAGCGACTGCAGCGCCGTCTGCGCAGCCAGGCGCTCCTCGGGGGAGCTCTTCGGGCTGCGGATCAGCTCCTTGAGCTTCGCCCGCCTGGCCGCGTACTTTTTCACGATCCCGGCGCGACGCTTCTCGCGCTCGACCATGCTCGTCTTCGCCATAGACTTTATGGTTCCTGCTTACTTCCGGAACGGGAAGTTGAATGCCTCGAGCAACGCTCGGCCGTGACGGTCATTCCGCGCCGTCGTAGTGATGGTGATATCCATGCCCCGCACCTGATCGATCTGGTCGTACTGGATCTCGGGGAAGATGATCTGCTCCTTCACGCCGAGCGAGTAATTGCCCTGGCCGTCGAAGGAGCGCGGCGATACGCCGCGAAAGTCGCGGATGCGCGGCATCGCGATGCTGATCAGGCGATCGAGAAACTCGTACATGCGCATGCCGCGCAGCGTCACCTTGGCGCCCACCGCGAGCCCGGCGCGGATCTTGAAGGAGGCGATCGCCTTGCGTGATTTGGTGACCAGCGGCTTCTGCCCGGTGATGCGCGTGAGATCCGCCACCGCGGCATCCATCACCTTCTTGTCGGCGACGGCCTCACCGACGCCCATGTTGACGGTGATCTTGCTGATGCGCGGCACCTGCATCAGGTTGTCGACCTTGAGCTCCGAGCGCAGGCGCGGAATGACCTGCTCGCGGTAGTACTGCTGCAGTCGCGGTGGCCCCGAGGGCCGCTCGTCCGCGGGCCGATGGCCGTGCGCCGCAGCTTCCTTACCGCCGTCGGCGTGCTTGTCCGCCTGCTTGTCGGCTGCCTTCTGCTTGTCCGCCGGCTTCTGCTTGTCCGCCGGCTTCTGCTTGTCTGCCGGCTTCTGCTTGCCGCCCGCCTTGGCGGCTGCCTTCACTGCATCTGCGTCAGACATCGAGCATCTCTCCGTTCGACTTGAAGAAGCGCACCCGCTTGCCGTCGGCCAGGGTCTTGACGCCGATGCGGTCGGCCTTCTTCGCAGCCGGATTCCAGATAGCGACCTTGGAGATCGCGAGCGGCATCTCTTTCTCGATGATGCCGCCCTGCTTGCCGACCTGCGGGTTGGGCTTGGTGTGCTTCTTCACCATGTTGACGCTCTCGATGAGCACCCGCCCATCGGCCAGCACCTGCAGCACCGCGCCGCGGCGGCCTTTGTCGCGCCCCGACATCACGATCACCTGATCGCCTTTGCGGATCTTGCGCATGTCACAGCACCTCGGGCGCGAGTGAGATGATCTTCATGAACTGCTGATTGCGCAGCTCGCGAGTCACGGGGCCGAAGATGCGGGTGCCGATCGGCTCGAGCTTGTTGGTGAGCAGCACCGCCGCGTTGCCGTCGAAACGGATCAACGAGCCGTCCGGGCGGCGCACGCCACGCGTGGTGCGCACCACCACCGCATCGTAGACCTCGCCCTTCTTCACCTTGCCCCGCGGGATCGCGTCCTTGACGCTCACCTTGATGACATCGCCCACGGTGGCGTAACGGCGGCGTGTGCCGCCGAGCACCTTGATGCACATCAGGGTGCGCGCGCCGCTGTTATCGGCGGCATTGAGCATTGTGCGCAACTGGATCATGTTCAACCTGCCTTCAGCGCGCCGCCTTCTGCACCACTTCCAGCAGCCGCCACGACTTGCGCCGTGACAGTGGCCGGCACGGAGTGATGACCACGAGGTCGCCCGCGCGCGAAGCGCCGCTCTCATCGTGCGCCAGGAGCTTGGTGGTGCGGCGGATGTACTTGCCGTAGGTCGGGTGCCGCACGAGCCGCTCGATCTCGACCGCGATGGTCTTCTGCATCTTGTGGCTCACCACGCGCCCGGTGAGAGTGCGCGCGCCCTTGGCTTCCACGGCTCGCGGCGCGGCCACCTGCGGCTGCGGCTCACCGGCTGCAGCGGCCTCGGCCGGTGCCGGCTGCTGGCCCGCTTCCTGATCCTTGCTCCGCACCCGCGTCTTCTTTGCCTTGGTCGCGCTCACTTGCTCTTTCCTCCGGTGCCCTGCGACCGCTGCTGCCGCAGCACCGTCTTGACGCGCGCAATGTTGCGGCGCGCATTACCGAACTGGGCGGGCTTGGGCTGCTGGCCGGTGGCGCGCTGCATGCGCAGCGAGAACTGCTCCTTGCGCAGCTTCACCAGCTCATCGGCGAGCTCCGCGGCCGACAACGTGCGCAGCTTCTCGCGGTACTGCTTCCGCTCGCCGAGTTTCATCAGCGCACCTGCCGTTTCACGAAAGAGGTGGAGACGGAGAGCTTCGAGCCGGCGAGGCGGAACGCCTCGCGCGCCGTCGGCTCATCGACCCCCTCCATCTCGAACAGCACCTTGCCGGGCTGCACACGCGCCACGTAATACTCGACGTTGCCCTTGCCCGAGCCCATGCGGACCTCGAGCGGCTTCTTCGAGATCGGCACGTCCGGAAACACGCGGATCCAGATCTGGCCACCGCGCTTCACGTAGCGCGCCATGGCGCGGCGCGCCGCCTCGATCTCGCGCGCGGTCATGCGCGCGCGGCTGGTGGCCTTCAGGCCGAACTCGCCGAAGGACACGTTGCTGCCGCGGGTCGCGAAGCCGGCATTGCGGCCTTTGAACTGCTTGCGGTACTTGGTGCGTTTGGGCTGCAGCATGCGCTTACTTTCCTGCCATCAGGCCGACGCCGGCGCTTCGGCCGGCGGGCTGGCCGGCGGCGCCGCGGCGGGCGCGGCGGGCGCGGCCGCCGCAGGAGTCGCGGTCGCGGCTGCGCCGGCGGCGGTCTCGCCATCGGCCGCGGCTTTCTCGAGATCGCTCTTGTCGAACACCTCGCCCTTGAAGATCCACACCTTCACGCCGATCACGCCGTAGGTGGTGCGTGACTCGGAGAGGCCGTAATCGATATCGGCACGGAAGGTGTGCAGCGGAATACGGCCCTCGCGGTACCACTCGGTGCGTGCGATCTCCGAGCCGTTGAGCCGTCCGGAGACGCGCACCTTCACCCCGAGAGCACCTGAGCGCATGGTGCTCATCACCGCACGCTTCATGGCACGGCGGAACATGACGCGCTTCTCGATCTGCTGCGCGATCGAGTCCGCCACGAGCTGCGCGTCGAGCTCCGGCTTTCTGATCTCGGCGATGTTGAGGCGCACGTCGTTGACGCTCATGCCGAGCAGCCTTGCCGTCTCCTGCCGCAGCTTCTCGATGTCCTCGCCCTTCTTGCCGATCACGATGCCCGGGCGCGCCGTCTGGATGGTGATGTTGACCTTCTTGGCCGCGCGCTCGATCTGGATGCGGCTCACCGAGGCTTCCTTGAGCTTCGCCTTGAGAAACTCACGCACGCGGAAGTCGGTGTGCACGTGCACCGGAAACTGCTTCTTGCCGGCATACCAGCGGCTGGTCCAGTCGCGCGTGATGCCGAGCCGCATGCCGAGCGGGTTGACTTTCTGGCCCATCGGTCATTCCTTCCTGCCGTCGCTCACGCCGACGGTGATGTGACTGTTGCGCTTGACGATGCGTGCGCCGCGCCCCTTGGCGCGCGCGGCGAAGCGCTTGAGCTGCGGAGCAGCGTCCACGTGGATGAGCGATACCTTCAGCTCGTCGATGTCCGCACCATGGTTGTGCTCGGCATTCGCCACCGCCGACTCGATCACCTTGCGGACCAGCGCGGCGCCCTTCTTCGGCATGAACTTCAGCGTGGCGATGGCATGACCCACGGTCTGACCGCGCACCACATCCGCCACCAGGCGGCACTTCTGCGGCGAGATGCGCGCGTAACGGAGCTTCGAGGTTACCTGCATGGCTGTCTCTCCCGGCGCTCTCAGCTGGCCGCTTCGACCTTGCGGTCGCCGGAGTGCGCCTTGAAGGTGCGCGTGGGCGCGAACTCGCCGAGCTTGTGACCGACCATGTTCTCGGTGATGAGCACCGGAATGTGCTGGCGGCCGTTGTGCACGGCGATCGTCAGGCCCACCATCTCCGGCACCACCATCGAGCGGCGCGACCAGGTCTTGATCGGCTTGCGGTCGTTCCTGGCAGCCGCCACCTGCACCTTCTTGGCGAGATGCAGGTCGACGAACGGGCCTTTCTTCAGTGAGCGTGGCATAGCAGTCTCTCGCGCCTCTGCAGTCAGCGGATGCGGTTCTTGCGCCGCTGGACGATCATGTTGTCCGTGCGCTTGTTGTGACGGGTCTTCAGTCCCTTGGTGTTCCAGCCCCACGGGGACACCGGGTGCGGGTTGCCCTGGCCGGATTTGCCCTCGCCGCCACCGTGCGGGTGGTCGACCGGGTTCATGGCGAGTCCGCGTACCGTCGGTCGCACGCCCTTCCAGCGCTTCGCGCCCGCCTTGCCGTAGCTGCGCAGGTTGTGCTCATCGTTCCCGACCTCGCCGATGGTGGCGCGGCAATCGATGTGCACCTTGCGCGTCTCGCCCGACTTCAGGCGCAGATACGCATAGATGCCCTCGCGCGCCGTGAAGGACACGGAAGAGCCGGCGCTGCGCGCCAGCTGCCCGCCGCGGCCGGGCTTCATCTCGACGTTGTGAATGAGCGAGCCCACCGGGATATGACGCAGCAACATCGCGTTGCCGGACTTGATGGGAGCGTCCGCGCCCGAGCGCACCTCATCACCCTCCTTCATTCCCTTCGGCGCGAGGATGTAGCGCCACTCGCCGTCGGAGTACTTGATGAGGGCGATGTGGCTGGTGCGGTTCGGGTCGTACTCGAGACGCTCGACGATACCGGCGATACCGTCCTTGTCGCGCTTGAAGTCGATGAGACGATACTTCTGACGCGTGCCGCCGCCGTGGTGGCGCGTGGTGATGCGGCCGAAGTGGTTGCGGCCGCCGGTCTTGCTCTGGTGCGCAGTGAGATCGAGCCGCGGACCGCCCTTGTACAGGTGCGAGCGGTCGACCTTGACGACGGCGCGCGTACCTGGAGTTCTCGGCTTGTACTTGATGAGAGCCATGGGTGTTCCTGTCAGGTCCTGGCGCGGGCTTCGTAATCGATGGTCTGACCGGGGCTCAAGCTCACGTAAGCTTTCTTCCAGTCCGGGGTACGCCCGCTGATACGGCCGAAACGGCGCGTCTTGCCCGGCTCGTTCACGACCTGGACTCCGGCCACCTTCACATCGAACATCAGCTCGACCGCTTTGCGGATGTCGGTCTTGGTCGCATCGCGCCGCACCCGGAAGGTGTACTGGTTGTGATTCTGCATGGCGAGGGAGGTCTTCTCCGTCACGTGCGGAGCGATCAGCACACTCATCAGCTGCTCGCGATTCATTGCAGGCGCTCCTCGATCAGCTTCACGGCGGCGACCGTCATCAGCACCTTGTCGTAAGCGGCGAGTGACAACGGGTTGAGCGCCGGCACCTCGATCACCTCGACGTGCGGCAGGTTGCGCGCCGCGAGCGCGAGCTTCTCATCGGTCGCCTCCACCACGATGAGCACCGAGGGGAGCGACCACGCCTTCAGCTGGCTGGCGAGCAGCTTCGTCTTCGGCGCCTCGAGCGCGATGCCGTCGGTGACGAGCAGCCGCTCGGTGCGCGCGAGCTCCGAGAGCATCGAGCGGATCGCGCCGCGATACATCTTGCGGTTCACTTTCTGCGCAAAATCACGCGGCTTGGCGGCGAAAGTCCTGCCGCCACCGACCCAGATGGGCGAGCGGCTCGAGCCCGCGCGCGCCTGGCCGGTGCCCTTCTGTGCCCAGGGCTTGCGACCGCCGCCACGCACTTCCGCACGCGACTTCTGCGCCTTGGTGCCGGCGCGGCCGGCGTTGCGGTAGGCGCTGAGCACCTGGTGCACCAGCGCCTCGTTGAACTTGTGGCCGAAGGCGGCTTCGGACACCTGCAGCGTGCTGTCGCCGTCGACTGACTTGAGCTTCATCATTTCTTGCCCGCTTTCGCAGGATCTCTGGAGGCAGCTGAGCCGGCCTTGATGGGCGCGGTGGTCTTGCGGCTCGCACGCCGCGCCGCCTTGAGCGAGGAGCGCACCATCACCTGGCCGCCCTCGGCTCCCGGCACCGCGCCGCGGATCAGAAGCAGATTGCGCTCGAGGTCGACCTGCACGACCCGCAGGTTCTCGGTCGTGCGCCGTACGACACCCATGTGACCGGACATGCGCCGCCCCTTGAACACACGGCCCGGCGTCTGTCGCTGACCGATGGAGCCCGGCGCACGGTGTGAGACGGAGTTGCCGTGGCTTGCATAGCCGCCGGCGAAATTGTGACGCTTCATCGTGCCGGCAAACCCCTTGCCGATGGTGGTCCCCGTGACATCGACCGCCTGACCTTCCTTGAAGAGGTCGGCCTTGATCTCGCTGCCGGCCTTGAGCTCGCTCTGCTCGGACTCGCTCAGGCGGAACTCCACCAGCGCGCGGCCCGGCGCAACGCTCGCGCGGGCGTAATGGCCATTCACAGCCTTGGAATACAGCTGCGGCCGACGCGTGCCGTAAGTCACCTGCACGGCGCGGTAGCCGTCCTTGTCGGTGGTCTTCACCTGCGTGACGCGGTTCGGGAGAACCTCGATCACGGTGACCGGAACAGTCTCGCCGGCGTCGGTGAATACGCGCGTCATGCCGGCCTTGCGGCCGACGAGTCCGATAGACATCTCGATCCTCTCACTGCCCCGGTGCACGCCCCGAACGTGCTCGCGGACCTCATGGCAACGAACTAAGTCTTTGACGCAACAGGAGATTTGCGCAGGCCCAGCGGAGTGCGCGAAAGTCTCGAGTGGTCTTGGAGCGCTGCCCCGGAGCGCCGCTCCAACCTCGCCCGATGCCGCCTTAGGCGACCGGCCCGCCTTTTGCAGGGGGCCCAAAAGGGCGCGCAGTATAGGCGCGCCGAAGCTTACAAGCAACCGATGGGAAGCGTCCGGCCGCCGCCGCGCTGCTACGGGATATCCCGGCTGCGCGGGCTCGAATCGACCTCCCGGGACGTTGCCAGCTGCGCGAATTCCGACCGCGCGCTGATCAGGGCGGGAATCTCCGGATCCGCATCCTTCCAGGCGCTGAGGAACCTCTGGTAGCTGCTGCGCGCGCCGGCGACATCGCCCTGAAGCTCCAAGGCCCTGCCGAGCTGGAGCGGGGCGAGAGCCGCCAGCGGCGAGTTGGTGGTGATCGCGCGATAGGTAATGAGTTTCTGAAACTCGGCCGCTGCTTCCTTGCCGTTCCGCAGCAGCAGGTAGGCACGACCGCGAACGTAGACCGGAAGAAAAGGCGCCGCTTCCTCGACCGTCGGTTCAGGGATGCCAAGCTCGTACGCGGTCGCTGCGCGCAGATCGGTGAGTGCTTTGCGTGAATCGTGGTTATCCAGATCGACGAGCGCCTGAATCGTCGGCAGCCAGTAACCGCTGAGGAGCGTGTTACCTGCGGAATTCTGCCTGAGCTGCGCCAACAGGTCCCCGGCACGCGCACTGCCGCCGCAGCTCGCCAGCAGCAGCGCCGCCATGACCTGCTCGCTCTGAGTGGGTGTGTCTTTGAGCGCCGCCTCGGCGGCCGCGCGCGCGGGAGGGCAGTCGCCGAACTCGGCATCGCGCCAGGCGGCGTCGAGCTTCACCAGAGCGGCTGATTCCGGCCGGCCAACGCGGGCGAGCAAAGCGCTCGCGCGCGCTGACAGCTCCTGCGCCTTCTGCCGATGTCCCGAGTACGCTTCGACATCCGCTTGGAACGAAAGCATCCAGCCTTCGCTTTCGAGTTTGCCCCGTGACCATTCGAGCTGACGCTGCGCTTCCACCGCATCGCCCGCGACCGTCGCCAGCTGGTACATCATGTAATGAATGTACGGGTAATCCTCGAGATTACGCGCGATGGCCTGCCGGTAGGCGCCGCGCGCGTCCTCCATCCGACCCAGCGCCGCGTACGAGAACATCAGATGCACGTAGGCGGCAGCCAGGCTTGGGTCATTGCGGTTGGCGCGCACCGCCTGCGGCAGTTCCTGCTCGTATTGCCCCGCCAGCTCCAGATCGTAAGCGAGGTCGTTGTAAGGAATGGCGTCGCGGGGATAGTTGCGTTGCCAGATCCGGTAGGTTTCGTTCGCCCGGTCGAGGTCGCCGACAACTCCGGCATGGTAGTCAGCCGTCGCGTGCAGCTGTTCGCGCTCGGTGAGTCGCTCGCGCAGCTGATACGCCTTCTGATAACAGTCACTCGCCGCCTGGTACTCGCCCAGATCGGTGTAGATGCCGCCGAGCGTCGAATACGCGGCGGCGAAACCCGGATCCAGCTCGATGGCGTGCTGCAGCAGCGGGATGACATCCGAACCACCCGGCAGCCGCACGGCGCGGCTGTAAGCCTGCAGTGCCTCGAGCGACGCCGTGGTCGCCCGTTCGACCGGAATGTCGTATCTCTGGATCGAAGCGAGGGATTCACCGAGCCGCGCGCGAATTCTGCCTCCCGCATCCGCGAGCCGGCTCAGCACCTTCTCGCGAGTCTCCGCTTCAACCTGCTCACTGGCGAGCAGGTCACCGCTGCGGCAGTCCGAGGCATCCAGTCCGAGGACAAAGTGAGTTCCCAACTTGGAGATGGTACCCGTGACCAGCACGGCGCTGGCGGAGCGCTGGCAGATCTCACGCGCCACAGCCGGCGTCAGGCGTTCCTCGGGCGCCCTACGCATGAGCTTCAATTCCGCGCTCAGCCGATCGCGCGACATGACACTGAGAAAGGGGGTTTGCTCGAACTCGACGGTGACCGCCTGACGCAGCGCATCGTCAAACACCGCATCCCCCGTCGTGTTGTCGAAATCCGCGATGACGACCTTGCTCTTGTCCGTCGGCGGCAGGTTCGCGCGATGAGCGCGCCAGTAGATTGCGCCGAGTGCGACCACGAGCGCGAGGGCAGCGACCAGCGCAGGCCGGGGCCCGACGGCAGCTCGCGCCTGCGGAGGCGGGGACGTGACCGTGTGCACCTGTGCGCGGAACCGATACCCCCGCTTCGGTACGGTCTCAATGTAAGGCGAGCCGTCGGCGTCCTCTCCCAGCACCTTGCGCAGACGAAAGATGTTCTGAGCGACCGTGGCCTCTTCGACGACCACGTCCGGCCACACGGTTCGCAGCAGCTCCTCCTTGCTCACCAGGCGGCCGCTGTTCCGCACCAGGAGCAGCAGCGTGTCGAACGCTTTCGGGGTCAACGCGACCGCTTCGCCGTTGGCAAAGAGCTGCTGCTGGCTGGGATCCAGGCGGAAGGGGCCGAATTCGTAGCAGCCCTCGTTTTTCTGCTGCATGTGAGGGCAGTAATGACGATTTAGAAAGTTATTGGCGACTTGTTAAAGAAAATATCGCTCAGTCGGCGTATGTGGGGAGTGTGGGCTATTCGCGGGACGGGGCCAATAAGCACTCAAGGCAACGGTTCGAGAACACGTAAGTGACTGATTAAAAAAGCGGATATCGCGTCGGTGGCCCGCCAGCGGCTCGCCGACCAGCCCGCCGGCGTTCGGTGGAGCGGCACCGCCGACGCGGCCAGGCAAACGGAGGAAAGCGCCATGAGCACTCAAAGCGGATCGACCCGAATCAAATTCCTCGCGGGTGTGGGCGCGACGGTGGTGCTGTGCGCTCTGGCTTCCCCGGAGGCGCAGGCGGACACGGTGCTTTTTCAGCAGTGGCCCGCAGTCTCCCGCGATCAGGCGGACTCGATCAACCAGTCCAACTTCACGAGCGATGACTTCACGCTCGCCGCGGCGGCGACTCTCGACAAAGTCGTGTTCGAGGAGGCGGAGTTGGGGAACGAGACGCCAGCGAGCGTCAAGTGGTACATCAGCAGCGGCCTGTTCGGTAAGAACCCGATCGCCTTAGGCACAGCCTCACTGACGGCGACCCTGACAAGCGCCGGCACCTCCGGAAACGCTTTCAGTCTGTTCACAGCGACGTTTTCACTGCCGAACGTGTCCCTGGCGGCGGGGAAATACTACCTGACACTCAACAACGGCCAGAACGTACCTCCGACGGGCAGGACCGCCGGAAATCTGGACTATTGGGCCATTCACGCTACGCCGGGCGACTCGCAGACCTTTCAGTCCGTACAGGTTGGGAACAACGTGTACACGCAGACCTTCATGAACCACGACGAAGACGCCTTCCAGATCTACGGCACCGCCGGCTCCGGTGGCGGCGGTGGTGGAGGCGGTGGCAAAGGGGTTCCGGAGCCGCAGACGCTGTGGCTACTGGCGGCCGGAGCACTTTTGACTCTCGGCCTCGCGAGGCGTCGCTGGTCCGTTGCGGACTACACTGAGAACCACTCATGAACACCATTTCGGGCGCCGTGGGCACCTTCAGTCTGCTGCTGCTTACGGTGCATTGGCACGAGCCCCTTCGCCGACGATGTGGGCTGTAACACCGCCACCATTTCCTCCCGCGACCGGAGCGTGCGTGGCCCAGGTCCCAGGGCAAGCCCTCAGTTCAGCTTGATCTGCACATCGACGCCCGCCGGAAGCTCGAGCTTCATGAGGGCGTCCACCGTCTTGTCGGTGGGATTCACGATGTCCATGAGGCGCTTGTGGGTGCGCAGCTCGAACTGGTCGCGCGCGTCCTTGTCGGCGTGCGGCGAGACCAGCAAGGTAAAGCGCTCCATCTTGGTCGGCAGCGGCACCGGCCCCTTGACGGTGGCGCCGGTGATCGCCTGGCGGAGCGCGTCGTCGAACACCGGGTCCCCGGTGCTGTTGTCAAAGTCGGCTATCACGACGCGGCTCTTATCGGGCACGGGGCGCTCATGGCGAGTCAGCCACCAGGCGCACAGGAGCGTAACCACGAGTACCAGCAACAGCCCGCGCAGCAGCGCGGGGCGACTCGAGCGATGCTCCGGTTCCACGGGCGCGGTGACCGCGCTGCGCACCGGTGCCCTGAATCGATAGCCGCGCTTCGGCAGGGTCTCGATGTAAAGGGGCGCCGTCCGCTGCATCTCCCGGCACCTTGCGCAGACGAAAGATGTTCTGCGCGATGGTCGCTTCCTCGACGATGACGTCCGGCCACACCGCCTTCAGCAATTCCTCCTTGCTGACCAGGCGGCCGCTGTTTCTCACCAGCAGCAACAGCGTGGCGAATGCCTTGGGGGTGAGTGCGACCGGCTTGCCCCCGGCAGACAACTGCTGCTGTGCGGGGTCGAGGCGGAACGGGCCGAACTCATAGCAGCCCTCGTTTTCCTGCTGCATGGCGGAGGGCAGTAACGACGATTTAAGAAATTATTGACGGATTGCTGAAGAAAGTATCCCCGAGTTGCGCTATCGGTGGAGTCTGGAGTTATGCGGACCCGGTCATTGATCGGGCTCTGCTCCTTAGAACAATGGTAAAGAAGGCCAAATTCCCCATCAGACAACGGCTTGCGCGCGTCAGCGTCGCGCGTGCGATGCCGGAGATGTGTTGCACAGCAGCACGAAAAACACAGAAGGCGAAGGAGGAAGCTATGAGTACCCTTACGAGGATCACGTCAATCGCTGCCGTCGCGGCGATGGGTGCGAGCGCACTGTGGGCTACGGGTCCTGCGCGCGCGGACTCCCGGTTGTACGACAACGGAGCCGATGCCTTCGATTTCTTTGCGACAACAGGTTCGGCGAACACCATCAACCAGCTCTCACAGTTCACCGATGAGTTCACGCTGAGCTCTGCGGCAACGATCGACCGGGCGGCGTTCGCCGAGCTCACCCTGGACGCCCGCTTCGGCAGTCCTCCCAACGTCCAGTTCTTCACGGCCACGCCGGCATCGGTGCATTGGTGCATCGGGACGAGTGCGCTGAGCTGCGACCTCGGCAGTGGGACCGGCGCCATAACGGCGACGCCCACCCGTACCGCTGCAGGCATCGGGCATGACTTCAGCTCCTCGTTTGCGTTGCCAAACCTCCAGCTGGCCAAGGGCACCTACTTTCTGACGCTCACCGACGGTACCGATACGCTGCCCTCGAACGCTCCTGGTTTCCTTCCCCACAACAATGACTACTGGGCGGCCACCGACCCTGCATCGGGCGATGCTGCGGCCTCCGGCGTACCGACCGGCACGCCGCACAACACTAACAACGAGCTTTCGTTCCAGATCTACGGCACGACCAGCTCAGGCGGTGGCGGTGGTGGTGGCGGCGGCGGCGGCGGCAAGGGCGTTCCCGAGCCGCAGACGCTCCTGCTGCTGGCGAGCGGGTTGCTATCGCTGGTGTTCTCCAGGCGGAGCCGGCGACAGCCATAGCCGCGCGCGACAGAGAGCTTTTGGCGTCATGCGCATGGGTCATGCGCATGCGCATGCATTCGCCGCCCACCGCGTACGGTCGGTTTGCGGCGTCGAATAATGGTGCTGCGCAGCAGCAGGACACCCTGCCAGAGGATCCCTATGAACACTCGAACCAGAAGCTGCGCGCTGATGGTGCCGCTTGCGATTGCGCTGCTGTCTCTGGGCGGCTGCGGCAACAGCTACGACAAGCAGGCCGGCATACGCATGCGCGATATCTGCGCGGTGAGCGCAGTCCTCTGCAAGGACGGCCTGCTGGTCCTCGAGCGACCTCCGCAGTCTGCCTTCCCCACTCTGCTGACACCGCTGCTGGAGATCCAGCGCTTTCACTGCGACGATCAGAGCCAGAATGGAACCTCGCTGCGCGTCACGGCGCACGTACTGAACTTCGGGTCAGCGACTTTCGATAACGTGCAGCCCGTGAACCTCGTCGCGACGCTTTCCGATGACGGCCAGCGAGTGCTGAAAAGTGCCGTGGGCACGATGGGGCCGCACACGCAGATCGTCCCTTACAGCCAGGCACAGCAGGGCGACCCGCAGGCCGACATTGCGGTTCGGATCGACTTCGGTGACGTGAGCGGAACCACGGTGCGCGAGGTCACCGTGAGCTTCGATCCCAACGCCTGGACCGGGATCGTACGGCTGAACAACGGCGCACTCTCGTGGCCGGTGTGGAACAACGCTGCCGCGGTCAGCCAGACCCCCGTCGACCTCACTGCGCAAGGCAGCTGCAGCGCGCAGGTCCCTGGAGGCTAGCGGCGACAGCGATAGCTGCGTGCGACAGGGACTTTTTCTCGGCATGCGCATGGGTCGTGCGCATGGGTCGTGCGCATGGGTCGTGCGCATGGACTCTAATCGAGGATTGCACGCGCGCGCTTGGCCATCGGAGACCCCGGCACCACGCGGCCGGCACGGGGCCTCGCCTGGCACGCCGCGACGGGGCGCGCCCGCGAACCGCCGTACGGCTGTCAGTTCAGCTTGATCTGTACGTCGACGCCGGCGGGCAGCTCGAGCTTCATGAGCGCATCGACCGTCTTGTCGGTCGGATTCACGATGTCCATGAGACGCTTGTGAGTGCGCAGCTCGAACTGGTCGCGGGCGTCCTTGTCGGCGTGCGGCGAGATGAGCATGGTGAAGCGCTCCATCTTGGTGGGCAGCGGCACCGGCCCCTTGACGGTGGCGCCGGTGCGCTTGGCCGTCTCGACGATCTCCCGCGCGGAGCTGTCGATCAGGCGATGATCGAACGCCTTCAAGCGGATACGGATGTTCTGGTTTGCCATCGCCTTGCCTCTCGAGCCTAATCGATCTGTCACTACCGCGCCGTCGCCTACTTGAGGATCTTGGCGACGACGCCCGCGCCGACGGTCTTGCCACCCTCGCGGATCGCAAACCTCAAGCCGTCCTCCATCGCAATCGGACTGATCAGCTCGATCGTCATCTTGATGTTGTCCCCGGGCATCACCATCTCT
>DATKMV010000060.1:0-94457 GCA_035541695.1 Steroidobacteraceae bacterium | reverse complement strand
CGGACTACCGCAGCGTGAATGTGCAGACCGAAAGCGCCGACCCGGAGTCACTGCTCAACTGGTACCGGCGGCTCATCGCGCTGCGCCGGAGCAATGCGGCTCTCCGTGACGGGCGCATGGTGATGCTCGACCGTGGCAATCCCAAAGTCCTGAGCTACGCGCGGGTCAGCGATGCGGGCGAGGCCGTCATCGTCGTGCTCAACATGTCGCCAGCTCCGCAGACGGTCGAGCTGGGACTTGCCGCGGCGGGGCTGCACGCTGCGCACCTGCGCACCCTCCTGGCGAGCCCGAGCCCGCGCCCTACACCGGAGCACGACCCGGGGGCGCCCCTGACACTCGCGCCCTATGCGGCCTGGGTCGCCGAGCTGCGCTGACAGCCCGCACCGTCCCGCGACGTCCTCGACTCGATCCGTGACTCCGCGACTTTCCACCGCATTTGTTTAACCAATTTGTACCAATACTCGTATTGGTTGACATTGATTTGGCAAATTGGTACTGGTGGCGGGTCGGCGTCATCTCCCGGATAGAGCCCGGGGGGCGCTGGCGAGGGGGAGTCATGCGCAAGCTTCTGCTGCTGGGTGCAATCGTCTCGTGCACGCTGCCATCGGTGTCGGCCTTGGCCGAGCAGGCCATGCTCGAAGAGATCACGGTCACGGCCAGAAAGAAGACCGAGAATGTGCAGTCGGTCCCGCTGTCGGTCACCGCCATCGAGGGAGAAGACCTGCAGGAGCTCGGGATCCGCCAGCCGTCAGATCTGCAGCGCACCGTTCCCAGCCTGACCGCGGTGGCCGGAGACCCGGCCTTTCCCAGCGGAGTCATGTTCGATCTGCGCGGGCTCGTCGGCTCGGTCAACCTTCTGACCTTCAGCCAGCCCGTCGCCCTCTACGAGGACGGCGTGAACATCCCGCACGTGCCGGGCAACAACGCGGGCTTTTTCGACGTGGAGCGCGTCGAGGTCGTAGCGGGGCCCCAGGGGACCTTGTATGGCCGCAACACAACAGGTGGCGCGATCAGCATCATCACGCGCGGGGCTGAATACGGGAATGCGCATGGTTTCGTTTATGCCGAGGCCGGCAACCTGAGTGACTACAAGCTCGCGGGCGCGACCACCTTTACGCTGATCCCGGAGCAGCTCGCGGTGCGCGTGGCTTATCAACACTGGAGCCGTGACGGATTCGGGCAGTCGAGCATCACCGGCCAGCGGCTCGGGGCCGACCACGACGACGACATCGCGCGCCTCTCCCTCCGGTTCGATCCCGGCGCTGTGTTCAGCGCCCAACTGAAGCTCGAGTACTACCAGTTCCGTCGCTCGGACACTCTCGCGACGCTGCCGCAATTTGCCAATGCGGGCCTGGCGGGACTGGCTGACGCCGAGTACGCGGCCGAGGGCATGCAGTTCGGTCCCACTCCGCCTTCACAGCTGGTGAACGGCGACCTATTCCACAACTCGCAACGTTCACGCGTGTACGACCGCCTGAAAGCCTGGCATGGCGTGCTCGACCTCCATTGGACTCTTTCCGACGCGCTATCGCTCTCCTCCATCACCGGCTACCACCAGTTCACCCAGTTCCGCACCTGGGACGCGAGCGCAGTGCCGATCCAGGACCTGACGATCGGGATTGGCGAGGGCGGCCTGCAGCCCTACAGTCCGAGCTACGGAACGTACCCGGTCCCCCTGCGGCCCGATCAACAGGACAAGTTCTGGAGCGAAGAGTTGAATCTGGCGGGCAGCTTCTTCGACGGCCGTCTCACGGCCCAATTCGGCGCCTACGGCAGCTGGGACAGCGGCGATGAGAGCCAGACCCTGGTCAATCTGCCGGCACTCAGCGCCGCTCAGATCGGCTTTCCCTTCGTGTTGTCGATAGTGACCCCCGCTATCACGACCGATACGCGTGCCCTGTTCACGCAGGGCGACGTCGCGCTGGCGAAGGATCTCTCGGCCACCCTCGGCGTGCGTTACACCCGGGAGAGCCTCAGCGACCACACGTCCGCGTTCGTCGAAGACCTGACTCCGGGCTCCGGAATCTTCGTCTGTTACCCGAGCCTGACCGGTCCTTTTCCAAGCAGCGCGAGCTGCGCAGCGCAGCAGTCCGAGACGGCGGACGGCACTTCGTACCTCGCCAGTCTGAACTGGCATGTGATGCCGGACATGTTGCTGTACCTCAAGACATCGCGCGGCTTTCGCGGTGGCGCGCTCAATCCGCGTGATCCCGGCTCGGCCCCGATCCAGCCGGAGAAAGCCACCGACTACGAGCTCGGCCTCAAGAGCGACCTGTGGCAGCGCCGCGTGCGCTTCAACGGCGCCATCTACGACACCGAGTACAAGAACAAACAGGAGCTCTCGGCCGTAGGTACGGTGACACAGATCACCAACGCCGCCGACGCGCGCGTCCGCGGCGTCGAGGCGCAGCTGCAGGCAGTCGCGACGCAGCAGCTCTTGATATATGCGTCGGGCAGCTACACCGACGGGAAGTACCTGACCTACCTCAATGCCTCCACGGATTTCGGAACGGTTCCCGATGCATCCGGGCAGGCCTTCCCCATTTCCAAGTGGCACTACGACATCGGCGCTCGCTGCGAATGGACGATGGGTGCAGCCGTTCCTGCGCTGCAGGCCGACTACGCCTGGCACAGCGCCATACCGACCACGTTGCTCAACGATGCCGTGGCCGCCGGACTCGCCTCGACGAGCCAGCAGGACAGCTGGCGCAAGGCGCGGGGTCTGCTGAACGCCCGGGCGGAACTGCGGCTGCCCGACAGTAGCTGGATGAGTGGCATCACCCTCGCCGTCGCCGGGACCAATCTGCTGAATGAGCACTACCAGCTTCAGGGACAAACAATCGACGTAGGCGTGACCAGCCTGACGCAGGAACCACGCATGTGGTGGGCCTCCATCAACAAGTCGTTTGGGAAGGGTGAGTAGCCTGTCCGCGCCCGCACTGACCTCGGGCATGAGGCCTGCGCGTTCGTTCGCCAGCGTGCTCCTTGCGGGGCTGGCAGCCATTGCCGCCATGGGTGTTGTTGGGGCCTGGCTGGCACTCTCGCCCGGAGGCGGCGGCCGGTGCGCACGGTATGCGACGACCATCTCCATCGCCGCTCCCTGGAAGCTGACGCGCAACTTCGTGGATTACATGACCGTTGGAGGTGGCGATCTCTATGCGGCCTACATGAGTCACGGCCTCGTTGCCGTGGTGGACCTCGGCGGCGCGCACGTCGTCTCGACCATCCCCGGCGTGCGCGGCGTGCACGGCGTGGCCGTCGACACCGATCATGGACTGGGGTTCGCGAGCAGTGGCACGGATAACACCGTAGCGGTGTTCGACCTGCAGACGCACAAACCCCTCGGCCGCATCTCGCTGCAAGCCGTGGAGCCCGACGCGATCCTCTACGATCGCCGCGCCGGGCTCGTGTACGTCGCGAACCAGAAAAGCGCCAGTGGCACACTCATCGATCCCGTCACTCAGGCAGTGGTCGCCACCATCTCCCTCGGCGGAGACGGTCCGGAGTTCTGCCAGGCTGATCCCAACACCGGCTACATCTACCAGAACCTCGAAGCGGCCAACGAGGTGGTGGTCATCGACCCGTTCAAACGCGCGGTGGTGTCGCGATTCAAGCTCCCCGCGGGACAGAGTCCGACGGGATTGGCGCTCGACGCTGCCGACCATCGTTTGTTCATCACCGGCATGCAGAGGCAGCTCGTCATTCTCGACTCCGGCAACGGTGCTCTGGTGGCTACGCTGCCCATTGGCTCTCTCTCCGACGGCGTGGATTACGATCCGGGACTCCACCGCGCGTACACCGCCAACGGCCTCGGGAGCATGACGGTCATTCAGGAATACAGCCCCGATCATTACGCGGTGATCGAGACCGTGCGCACCCGCTTCGGCAGCCATGCACTGTCGGTCGACCCGGTGACGCACCGGATCTACCTCGCCTCCTTCGGCAGTATCCTCGTCTACGATGCGCTGCCGGACTCACGCCAATGAACGCAACGACCACGACGCTCACCAACGCGCAGCGCATCGAGCTCTTCCGCACGCTCGTAAGAGCGATGGCGCTCGATCGATTGATGATGCATCTCATCCGCACCGGCCGCCTCGTGGGCTTCTACCACGAAGGCGGCGTAGCGCTCGCTCCCGGCGTCGCCGCAGGCTTTTTCCTGACGCGGGAAGACATCCTGCTGCCCCACTACCGTGCTCACGGGCTGGCGCACATGTTGAGCAAGCGAGTCGATGTGAAGCTCTACATCGCCGAGCACCTCGGGCGGTCGGGTGGGTGCTGCCAGGGACGCTCCAGCTTCCACGCCTCATTCCCGGCGGACCACGTCTTCGGCTCCTCGGGAAATATCGGCTCGAATTTCCCGCTGAGCGTTGGATACGGGTTCGCGGCCAAGCGCAAGGGCTTGGGGCAAAGTGTCATGAACTGCTCAGGTGACGGCTCCTACGGCTCCGGGCGGTCGCATGAGGCGATGCTCATGTGCGCCAACTGGAAGCTGCCGGTGGTGTTCTGGTGCGAGGCCAACGGCATGGCGCAACACAGCAGCATGAAACAGCTGTTCCCCGGGCCGAATATCAGCGCTCTGGCGGGCGGCTTTGGAATTCCGGCGCACATCGTGGATGGACAGGATCTGTTTGCATGCGCCGAGGTGGCGCAGCTGGCGCTCGCTCACGTGCGCGCCGGCCGCGGGCCGATTTTCGTCGAATGCAGGACGCTGCGAGCGCAGGAGCATAGTGTCGGCGGCTTGAACAACGAGGGCATTACGCCACGCGATCCCGCGCTGATGCGCTGCTGGCGGGAACAGCGCGATCCGGAAAGGCTCGCCGGGGCGCGGTTGCTCGAAGCCGGCGTGCTGAAGGAAAGCGAGCTCAGCGAGCTGCACACGGCCGCCGACCGTGAGGCGGAGGCGCTCGCCGCAGCCTGCGAAGCTCTGCCGAAAGCGCTGCCCTCCATAGATGAATTGCAATCCGGCGTGTACAGCTAGCCGGGGAAGTGCGCGAAGATGACGGTCAAAGAGCTCACTCTGTGTGAAGCGATTCGCGAAGCCTACAGGGAGGAGATGCGTCGCGACGAGCGCGTTTTTTTGCTGGGCACCAGTATCCAGGCGCCGACTTTCCCCCATACTAAGGGCCTCGCGGAGGAGTTCGGGGAGGACCGTGTCCTCGACACGCCGATCGCGGAGCCGGCCATGACCGGTTGTGCGATGGGGGCGGCTCAAGAGGGTCTGCGTCCGATCGTGGACTACATGTATGCCGGCTTCGCGTACTGCGCGGCGTCAGAGGCCTTTCTGCAGGTCGGCCAATATCACTTCATCCACGGCAGTCAGCATCCGCTGCCGATGGTGATGGTGGGGACCTGCGGCGTGGGGCGACGGGTGGCGAACGAACACTCGACTCTGCCTTATGGAACGCTGATACATCATCCGGGTATCAAGGTGTGCATGCCCTCGACCGCCTATGATGCCAAGGGGCTGATGAAGGCTGCGATCCGTGACGACAACCCGGTGTTCTTTCTCTGGCACACCTCCATGATGATGCACAAGAGCGCCGTGCCCGATGAGGAGTACCTCGTCCCGCTCGGGAGCGCGGACATCAAGCGCGCCGGCACGGACCTGACGATACTCGCGAGCGGCTTCCAGGTCGGCAATGCACTCAAGGTCGCCGAAAAGCTGAGCAGCACCCTCAGCATCGAGGTGATCGATCCGCGCAGCTTCGAGCCGTTCGACCGCGACACCCTCCTCAAGTCTCTCGAGAAAACCAACCGTCTGGTGATCGTGGATGAAGACTTCGAGCGCGGCGGGTTCGCCGCGGAAGTGAGCGCGCAGGTCATGGAACATGGCTACGATCTGCTCGATGCACCGGTGAAGCGCGTTTGCCACCCGCATTTTCCGGTGCCAGGCGGTTATATCGACGCCTATACGATGCCGACGCCCGAGCGGATCGAAGCTGCAGTGCGGGCAGTGATGGGCTCATGAGCGCGGCCACGCTGGACGTGCTGCTGCCGCAGCTCGCGATGGGCATGGCGGAAGCATCGATCGTGGAGTGGCTGGTCGCCGAGGGCGCGACGGTCAGCCGCGACCAACCGCTCGTTTCCATCGAGACCGAGAAAGTAGTGACGGAGCTGCCCGCACCCAGCACCGGCTTCGTCCATCTGCTGGCGCGCGCGGGCGACAAGCTGCCGGTCGAGACGGTAATAGCCCGGATCGCTCCATCGCAGGAGGCCTATCGGGCGCTGCTCGCGCCCAGCGCGGCTGCCGCCGGTACGCACCAGCGCGTCATTGCGTCCGGGTCGGCCAGGGCGCTGGCGAAAGAGCACGGTCTCGATCTGCACGCGGTGGCTGGCACGGGCCCGGGGGGCCGGATCGTCGAGGACGATGTGCGGCGGGCGCTGGCAGCAGCACGCCGCCCGACCCTGCCGCAGAGCGCGCCGCGCAGGCTCAAAGCGAGGATTCCACTTACCGGTGTCCGGCGCGCGATAGCCGAACGCATGGTGGAATCGAGCACGCGCGCCGCGCAGACCTTCGTATTTTTCGAGGTCGACGTGACGGACCTGCTGCGTGTGCGGGCGGAGCTGCTCGAGCGACTGCCGGGTCCCGGCGCGAAGCTGTCGCTGCTCGCCTTCTACGCGAAGGCAGCTGCGCTGGCTTGCCGGCGCGTTCCGCTCGCCAACGCAACGCTGGAGGGCGAGGAGATCTGCCTGTGGGAGGAGGTCAACGTCGGGATTGCGGTAGCGCTGCCGGGCTCGACGGAGTTCGATTCTTCATTGATCGTCCCCGTCGTCCACGGCGCAGACTCGCTCGACATCGCCACACTCAACGACCGCATCCAGCAGCAGGTGGACAAGGCGCGCGCGGGCGCGCTCACCCCTGCCGATCTGGCCGGTGGAACGATCACCATCTCCAGCACGGCTGGCTTCACCGCGGGATCATGGGCCGTTTCCACACCACTGTTGAATCTACCGCAGGTGATCAATTTCCAACCGGGAACGGCGCTCAAGCGTCCGCTGGTGATCGAGGACCAGATCGCGATCCGCTCGGTGCTGCCCTGCGGCCTGACGTTCGATCACCGCTGCCTCGATGGCGAGCCCACCGGCCGGTTCGTGCGCGAGCTATCAGGTTATCTGAGCCGGCCCGAGACGATGCTCCCCTGACCGGATGGCCACATCGAACTCTGCCAGCGAGGTCGCTATGACTCCAAAGGTCGCCCTCATCGGCTTGGGGCGCATGGGATCCGCAATCGGCGCCAATCTGCTCAAGCACGGCATGGCGCTCACCGTCTGGAACCGGACGCGCTCCAAATGCGCCGTGCTCGAAGCGCAAGGTGCAGCGCTCGCCGCTACTCCCGCCGAGGCAGCGCGCGCGGCAGATGTGCTGCTCACATCGCTGATGGATGACCGGTCAGTTCTCGATGTGCTCCAGGGGCAGCACGGAGTGCTCGCTGGACTGCAGCCCGGCAAAACCCATGCGTGTCTCGCGACCATCTCCCCGAGCTGCGCCGAGGCGTTGACGCGGCTGCACGCCGCGGCCGGCTCACGCTATGTCTCGGCACCGGTGGTCGGGCGGCCGGACGCAGCCGCCGCCGGTCAATTGACGAGCTTGCTCGCCGGGGACCCGGCGAGCATCCCAATCGTGCGCTCGGTGGCTGCCGCTTACAGCAGGTTGGTGCGCGTGCTCGAGGGACCGGCGGCTACCGCCAACACCGTGAAGCTGTGCCTGAACTACACCATCGTCTCCCTGATCGAATTGTTCGGAGAGGTGTATTCGTTCGCGGAAGCCTCCGGAGTGAACCCGGCCGTGATAGAGGAGTTTTACCAGCAGGCGTTCGCGCATCCAGCGATCAAGCTCTACGCGACCAGGATACTCCAGCGCGAATTCGATTCGAAGGACGGCTTCGCCCTGCGCGCAGGGCTGAAGGACGTCTGCCTGATGCTGGATGCCGCTAGGAATGTCGGTGCAGAGCTCGCAATCGGCAGGATCACCCTGGAGAGATTGCGCGCCGCGCTCGAGCAGGGCTGGGCGGAGCGTGACTGGAGCGCGCTCACCGAGATCACGCGCGCTCGAAGCCAGCAGTAGGCCGATTCGGAACCGGTGCACATCGAGGGAGAAACATCATGTCGCAGGTGGACTTCGTGCCGTACCCGGAGTTCGAGGAATATCGGGAGAAATTCCAGGAGCATTTCCGCCTCACGCGCCGTGAGGACGGCGTGCTGCTTGCCGAGGCGCACACCAGAGGTGGCCCTTTCCAGCTGAGTGTCGAGGGCCACAAAGCCTTTGGACAGCTGTTCCAGACGATCGGCGCGGACCCGCACAACGAGTTGATGATACTCACGGGCACCGGCGCCGATTTCATGATGGAAGTCGATCCGGAGGGATTCAAGCTCGAAGAACGCGATCAGCCCCATTGGGCCTACGAGCACGCCTACAAGGACGGCCGGATCAACGTCAGCGCCCTCATCAACGATCTCGAGATACCGACGATCGGAGCACTGAACGGACCGGGTTTCCACTCAGAGATGTGCCTGATGTGCGATATCACGATATGCAGCGAGCATGCCGTCATCTTCGATCCGCACTACGGCGGCGGCTCGGTACCCGGAGACGGCATCCACAGCTGCTTCGAGGAGCTCCTCGGCGTGAAGCGCGCCGCCTATGCGCTGCTGACGGGACAGGCGATCGACGCGCAGACGGCTCTCGCCTATGGGCTGGTGAACGAAGTAGTGCCGGGCGCGAAGCTCGTGGAGCGTGCCTGGCAGATCGCCGACCACATCATGAGGCAGCCGAGAATCACCCGGCGACTGACCACCCAGATCGTGCGACGCCCATGGAAACAGCGGCTCGTCAACGATCTGGACGGCGGTTTCGGAATTCAGATGTTCGCGCACCTCGCCAAGGGCAAGGCGTTGCATACCCGCGAGAACGTGGCGGCAGCGGTCCGCTACGTACGCGAGGGCAAACGCAACAATTTCGACCCGTAGATTCCCGCTCAGGCAGGGCAGCGACTCGCGGGTTCAGAGATCCACGATGCGCCGCTTGGTGTTACGGATGTGATTGCTCCAGGCCTCGCGGGCAGCCTTGCCGTCGCGGCGTGCCAAGGCCTCGAAGATCTGAGTGTGCTCCTTGATGAAGATGGCGCGTTGTTCCGCGGTCTGCTCCCGGCCGTGCAGATGTCCCCATTTGGCATGCTCGCGGCGGCGTACACCATCGATCACCCGATACATGGCGATCATGACGCTGTTGTGAGTCGCGTTGACCAGCGCCTGATGGAAGTTTGCGTCGTAGTTCTCGAACTTCAGCATCGAGTTGGCGGACTCGCTGCGCCGCAGCTGCTCGCGAATGAGCTCGAGATCCGCCGCGGTTGCGTTGACGACGATCAGCCAGGCGAGCTCCGGCTCGAACCTGAGCCGCGCCTCAATGTATTCCGCGGGGCTCACTGACTGGGTCGCCTTCTCCCGTCGCCCGGATCCTACGAAGGTGCCGCGCCCCACGTGACGATAGATGAGGCCCTCGGCCTCGAGCTCACCGAGCGCCCTTCGTGCCACGCCGCGCCCCACTGCAAACCGTTCAGCCAGGCTCCGCTCGGTCGGCAGGCGGCCGGAGGGCAGCGCTTCGCCATTTATGGCCTCGCGCAGGTACTTCCGCACGCGCAGGTAGCCGGCATCCGATTTCGCTCGATCCACTCGCTGGCTCCGACGGTCCGTTAGCCTTTTTCGATGAGATGGCACTCGGGTTTTTGAGATGCTGACCGGGCTCGATCATACCAGTTCGACGCGCGACCAATTTGTGCCAATTACTCCCTGGGTAGCCTGCGCTCGAGCCTTTTCTGCTCGCCTGGGCCGCGGTACCTGCTCCATGGCGGTCCGGCGCAGCCGGCATTGACTCGGCGCGCAGAGAACCGAGAATCCTCGCTATTCGTCCCAGGGGAATCGTGGACTCGGCTGCATGAACCGACACAGCTCCCGCAGCGGCGAGCTTCTCAGGTTCCCGGTAGAAGCTGGCCCGAGCGTGTCAGCCCGACTCGCGCTGCCGCCCACCGCGCGCGCGTGTTATGTGTTTGCGCATGGTGCGGGTGCGGGCATGGACCATCCGTTCATGCGTGCCCTGGCGGCGGAGCTCGCTGAGCGCGGCATCGGGACGCTGCGTTATCAGTTTCCGTACATGGAGCGCGGCTCGCGCCGGCCCGATCCACCGCCGCTGTGTCATGCGACAGTGCGTGCAGCCGTCGCGGAGTGCACGCGTCTCGCCCCCGAGGTGCCGCTGATCGCCGGTGGCCGCTCCTTCGGTGGCCGCATGACCTCCCAGGCTCAGGCGCTCGCGCCGCTTCCCGGGGTGCGCGGACTCGTGTTTCTCGGTTTCCCGCTGCATCGGGCCGGTCGCCCATCGGACGAGCGCGCGCGCCACCTCGAGCGGGTCGAGATACCGATGCTGTTTCTCCAGGGGACCCGCGATACACTCGCCGAGCAAGCGCTGCTCGGCACGGTGCTCGCGCAGCTCGGGCCCCGTGCCTGCCTCACCTGGCTCGAAGGCGCCGATCACGCGTTTCACGTGGCGGCGCGCAGCGGCCGCAGCGATGCGCAGCTGCGGGTCACGATGCTCGAGTCCTTCTGCAGTTGGGTGGAGAGGCTGGCTTGAGCCCGCGGTCACTCGATCGGTATGCCGCCAAGCGCTCCTTCGCGCGCACGCCCGAGCCGCCGGCCAAAGCCGCGGCCGCGCGGCAGGGTCCGCTGCTGTTCGTGGTGCAGAAGCACGCCGCGCGCCGACTGCACTACGACTTCCGACTCGAGCTCGATGGCGTTCTCAAGTCCTGGGCGGTACCCAAGGGCCCCTCGCTCGACCCGGCGGACAAGCGTATGGCGGTCGCGGTGGAGGATCACCCCTTCGACTACGCCTCCTTCGAGGGAGTGATACCGGAGAAGCAATACGGCGCGGGCAACGTCATCGTGTGGGACTGCGGCGTGTACTCCCCCGATGAGGACGCGCATTACGCGTTCGGCGATCGTGAAGCAGCCGAGGTCAGGCTGCGCGCCGGCCTCACCGCGGGCAAGCTCAGCTTCTTTCTCTGCGGTGAGAAGCTCAAAGGCTCTTTCACGCTCGTGCGGACGCGCACAGCCGATCAATGGCTCCTCATCAAGCACAAGGACCGCTTCGCACAATCGAATGATGTGCTCGCCCGGCATCTCTCGGTACTCTCCGGTGCGAGCCTCGATAGGCTCGACGCAGCTCATCCGCCGGTGCGCCTCGAGGCGTCACGCCTCGGGCCCGAAGGCCCACCGGAGGCCTTTCCCGCGAACCTCGCACCGATGCTGGCGGAGAGCGGTGATGGTGCACACTCGGATCCGCGCTGGCGCTACGAGCCGAAGCTCGATGGCTACCGGGTCATTGCTTTCGTCGCGCAGGGCAAGGTGCGTCTCAGGTCACGCCGCGGGCTCGACCTGACACCCTGCTTTCCGGAGATCGTTGCCGAGCTCGCCGCACATCCGGCCGGTCAGCTGGTGCTCGATGGGGAGATCGTGGCGTTCGGCCCCGACGGGCGACCCTCCTTCAATGCGCTGCAGAACCGCGCGCAGCTGAAGGGCGCAGCCGAGATCGCCTCGGCTCAGCGCACGAGTCCCGTCGCGTTCGTGTGCTTCGATCTGCTGCACTTCGCCGGTCTCAACCTGCGCAACGCTCCTTACAGCGACCGCCGGCGCTATCTGTGCCAATGCCTGCTGCCGGGAGCTCATGTGCAACTGGTGCACGCGTCCGAGGATGCCGAGCAGCTGTACGCGGCATCGCTGCAGCTCGGCTTCGAAGGCATCGTCGGCAAGCGACTCGACAGTGTCTACCGCGAAGGCCGCCGCTCGGCCGACTGGCTGAAGCTCAAAGTAACCGAGTCGGGCGAATTCCTCATCGGCGGGTACACCCGCGGCAACGGCGCACGCGAGCCGCTCGGCGCGTTGCTGCTCGGCTATCGCGAGGGCAAGGAGCTGCGCTATGCCGGACATGTGGGCTCGGGACTCGATGACGGCAATATCGCTGCGCTGCTCGAGCGCAGCGCGGCGCTCAAGCGCCCCGACTCGCCTTTCGCCGAGCGCCCGCCGCTGCACCGGCCGACGACGTGGCTCACACCACGTCTCGTCGCTGAAGTGAGCTACAGCGAGTGGACGCCCGATGGCGCACTGCGCGCACCGGTGTTCCTGCGGCTACGCGATGATATCGATCCGCGCAGCGTGCGCCGCCGCTCCGGCCGCGCCGATCCGAGCAGCGCCCCTCTCGGCACAGCCCCGCTCAAAGCTGCGCCGCGTGCGCGGGCGCGCCGTAGTCCGGCCGACCAGGACTCCGCAGTGGTGGCTGAGGTTCTCGAGCAGCTCGAGAATCCCACCAAGTCGATACACCTGAAGGTGGGCGAGGCGCGCTTCGGCGTGAGCAATCTCGACCGCATCTACTGGCCGGCGGCGGGACCGCGCGCTGCCGCGACGACCAAGCGCGACTTCCTGCGGTATCTCGCGCGGGTGGGCCGTTTCATGCTGCCCCATCTCATCGACCGGCCGCTCACCATGATCCGTATGCCGGAGGGCATCCTTGGCGAGCGCTTCTTCCAGAAGCACTGGTCGCAGTCGCTGCCGGAGTTCGTCGAGACCGTCACGGTGTTCTCGGAGCACAAGGACGAGCAGCACCGCTATCTCCTCGCCAACAACCTGCCGACGCTGCTGTGGCTCGGGCAGGTGGGCACCCTCGAGTTCCACGTCTGGCACTCGCGCGCGCAGCCGGCGCCGGAGGCAAGCGGCGCGAGCACCGAGTATGCGAGCTCCCTCGCAGCGCTCGAGTCCTCGATCCTCAACTATCCCGACTACCTGGTGTTCGACATCGATCCCTACATCTATTCCGGCAAGGAAGCCGCCGGTGCCGAGCCCGAGCTCAACAAGCGCGGCTTCGAAGGGGGCAAACGCGTGGCCTTCTGGCTGCGCGCGCTGCTGCAGGAGATGTCGCTCGATGCCATCGTCAAGACCTCCGGAAAGACCGGGCTGCACGTATTCGTGCCGATCGTCCGCACCGTGAACTTCGACGAGGCACGGCAGATCTGCGAGATGGTGGGCCGTCACCTGATGCGTGAGCATCCCAGGAACATCACCATGGAATGGGCGACGCAGAAGCGTACCGGCAAGATCTTCATCGACTACAACATGAACGTGCGCGGCAAGACTCTCAACTCGGCCTATTCACCCCGGGGCGTGCCGGGCGCACCGGTCTCCATGCCGCTCAGCTGGGAAGAGCTCGAGGGGGCGGAGCCGATGGACTTTACAATCAACAACGTACCGGAGCGGTTGGAAAAGCACGGCGACCAGTGGCATGATGTACTCGAGTCAAAACAGAGCCTTACGAAGGCTTTTGGTGTTGGAGCCGAGAAGTAGCTGAGCCCAGGGTTGCCTGGAAGGTGCAGGTATGGCCGCTCGTTCCATTGGTTCACTGACCATCTCATTCGGTCTGGTCGCGATACCCGTGAAGCTCTACAGCGCGACGCAGTCCTCGAGTGCGATCTCCTTCAACCTGCTGCATCGCAAGGACGGCTCGCGCCTGCGCCAGCAGTACGTGTGTCAGAAGGAAGGCGTGGTCGTCGAGCGCGACGAGATCATCCGCGGTTACGAGTTCGCGAAGGATCAGTACGTGCCGTTCACCTCCGAGGAGATCAAGGCGCTCGAGGAGGTCGGCACCCGCTCGGTCGAGATCGCCGAGTTCGTGCCGATCGAATCGGTCGACCCCGTGTTCTACGACAAGACCTATTACCTCGCACCCGACAAGGGCGCGGGCAAGCCCTACGCGCTCCTCACCGAGGCGCTGCGACAGTCGGGACGCTGCGGGGTCGGCCGCTGGGCGACGCGCGGCAAGGGTTACATCGTCATCCTGCGCCCGGTGGGCGACGTGCTCGCCATGCAACAGTTGCACTACGCCGAGGACGTGCGGCCGGCGAGCGACGTCGATGTGCCGAAGCCCGAGGTGAAGGCCGCGGAACTGAAGCTCGCGCAGCAGCTGATCGACCAGCAGACGGCGCAGCGCTTCGATCCCACGGAGTTCAAGGACGACACGCGCGCCCGTATCCATGCGGCGATCCAGAAGAAGGTGGAACAGGGCACGGAGATATCCGTAGCGGAGGTCGCACCCGAGCGTGAGGGCAAGGTCATCGACCTGATGGAAGCACTGCGCGCCAGCCTGCAGCGCACCGAGACCACGCGCGAGCAGGTCGGACGGCTCGGTCCACGCAAGGCGCCGCGACGCGTCGAGGAGCCGGCGAGGACGACGCGCAGGAAGCGCAACGCCTGAGCGCAGCGTGCCACAGGGAGACCGGATGCGCTCGTACAGCATGCGGGACGTGCAGCGCGTCCTGCGGCTGTCGGCGGATACCACGCGCAACCTGATCAAAGCCGGCTTCGTCCGGCCGACGCGCGGCGCGCGCCGCGAGTACCGCTTCTCGTTTCAGGACCTGATCGTACTGCGCACGGCGCGTGCGCTCATCGATGCCCGGATTCCGCCACGCCGCATACGCCGCTCACTGGAGAGCCTGCGGCGCGAGCTGCCCGAATCCGTGCCGCTCTCGGGACTGTCGATCAGCGCGGTCGGCGATCACGTGGTGGTGCGCGACGGCGATGCGCGGCGCCAGGTCGAGAGCGGCCAGTACCTGCTCGGTCTCGAAGTCAGCATGGAGAATGGCGTGCTGCAGGTGGTCGAGCACCGCGAGGCGCCGCCGCCGCCCCCGGCTGCGCCGCGCGGCGACTGGTTCGCACAGGCGCTTTCGCTCGAGAGTACCGATCCGGAGGCGGCGCTCGGCGCCTGGCGCGAAGCGGTGGATGAGGACACCGGCAACGCCGCCGCCTGGACCAACTGGGGTCGCCTGCTGCACGAGCGGGGTCGGACCCGGCAGGCTGCGGAGGTGTACCGGCGCGCCCTGGCGCAGGTGGGTCCCGACCCGCTGCTGCTCTACAACCAGGGCGTGCTGCTCGAGGATCTCGGCGATCCGGCCGCGGCGCTCGAGGCCTACCAGGGCGCGATCGCGGCGGATCCGGAGCTCGCCGACTGCCACTACAATCTGGCGCGGCTGTACGAGTCGCTCGGACAGGCGCAGAACGCCATCCGCCACCTCGGTCAGTACCGGCGCCTCACGAGCGGCGATCCGCACTGAGCGTGGCCCGGCCGGCCGATGACTATCTGGGTCGGAACCTCCGGCTACAACTATCCCGAGTGGAAGGGCAGCTTCTATCCCGAGAAGCTGCCGGCAGCGAAGATGCTGCCGTTCTATGCGCAATCCTTCAACACGGTCGAGATCAATTACACCTTCTACCGCGTCCCTAACACCAAAATCCTCGCCGGCTGGGACGCCGACACTCCGCCCGGTTTCCGGCTGACGCTCAAGGCGCCCAAGCGCATCACGCACATCGCGAGGCTGCGCGACTGCAGCGAGCTGCTCGAATACTTCCTGCGCGTCACCGCTACGCTCGGGCCCAAGCGCGGCGCGCTGCTCTTCCAGCTGCCGCCCTACTTCCGCAAGGACCTCGCCGTGCTGGAGACCTTCCTCGCGCAGCTGCCCGCGGGCACCTGTGCCGCGTTCGAATTCCGTCACGTCTCCTGGATGGATGTGGAGGTGTTCGCGCGGCTGCGCGAGCGCAATCTCGCCTTGTGCATCGCCGACAGCGAGAAATTCTCCACGCCGCTCGAGATCACCGCGAGCTACGGCTACTTCCGGCTGCGCGACGAGGGCTACACTGCGCAGGATCTGCAGCGCTGGGCGGGAATCATTCGCGCCAACACCGCGCACTGCAGCGAGGTCTACGTGTACTTCAAGCACGAGGAAGCCGGCAAGGGTCCACAGTTCGCACGGCTGTTACTCGCCGCACTCGGCGCCGGCAACGAGCCCCGTAACGCTCGAGAACAACCATAACGACCCGCACCGGGATTACCTACCTCACCGCAATGCTCCGCACGCCAGCGCAGTCTTTCAGCTGCCCCAGATCTGCGTGAACACCCGGGCGAAATTCGCGCCTAATACCTTGCGGGTGGCAGCCGCCGAGTAGCCGCGCTTGAGCAGCCGGTCGGCGATGATCTCCATTCGCCGCGGCACGTTGAGCCCGAGCACGTAGGGCGGGCGGTCTTCCTCGGGAGCTGACAGCCCCGCTGCGCGGCGCTCCTCGAGATCCCGCTTTATCTCCGCCATACCCGCCGGAGAGGTGTCGAGCGGCGCGATGCCGACGTCGCTTCCGACTCCGACGTGGTCCTCACCCGCCACCTGCAGAGCGTGCTCGAGGTGCGCCATGTAGTCATCGACCGTGGGCTGGCGCGGCGAGGCGGTCAGGTAAGGCAGATCGTAGATCCCCACGACCCCGCCCTTCGCGGCCAGCGCCCGCAGCTGCTCGTCCGTCTTGTTGCGTGGATGCGGATGGATGGCTGCGCAGCCGGCATGCGTCATGACGGGAGGCTGCGACGACAATGCCAGCACATCGAAGGTGCTCGCCGCATTGGCATGACTCACGTCGATGGCGATACCCAGGCGATTCATCTCCCGTACCGCCTCGCCTCCGAGCGCGGTGAGACCTCCGGCAGTGGGCTCCATGACACCCGCCGCAAAAGGCGAGCTGCGGTTGTATGACAGCTGCATGACCCGCACGCCGAGATTGCGGAAGACTTCGAGGTTGCTCACCTGTCCGCCCAGCATCTGCACGCTCTCGAAGGAAAGGATTATCCCGAGCTTGCGCTCGCGCTGGGCACGCGAGATGTCGGCAGAGTTACGCACCGCGGTGAAATGGTCCGCGTGCAGCTCGATGAGTTGCTGCACCTGCCCGATGGAGGCCACCGTGTGGGGAAAGTCATCGTTGATGCCACCGAGTGACAGCTTGATGACGTCGATGCCGCTGCCGCGCACCAGGTCGAGATCGCCTTGCGACAGCGGCAGCTTGCCGGGCAGCGGCGGGCTCGAGTTGCAATCGAGCACGAGCGAGCTCTCATAGACCCGCCGGGCTTCCTCACTCACCTCGGGTCGGTCGACCGACGCAGCGGGTGCGCCGCAGGCCGCGCGCCGCGCGGCGAGCAGCACAGCTGCGCCACCGAGCAACCGCGAGAACTCGCGTCGATTCACGGCGTCGCCCGGATGGCAACTCCCTGCACCTCGAAGTGCGCGCCGCGGAGCAGCTCGTCCACGCCGATGAAGGCGCGCGAAGGGAAATGCGCGTGGAAGTAGCTGCGATACACGGCATTGAAGGTGTCGTAGAGCTGCAGGTCCGTGCAGTACACGGTTACCGACACCAGATCGTCCATGCTGAATCCCGCAGACTCCACCGTGCGCTTCACTGCGTCCATCACCAGGCGCGCCTCGGTCGGCGCTTCTGCCGGAGCGTTGCCGGTGCGCGGGTCGATACCGATATGACCGGCCACGTACAGCGTGCCACCTGCGAGCACGGCGTCGCTGAAGGGCAGCGTCGCGCTGCCCGCCGGCACGCTGTGCTCCAGGTAGCGGCGCTCGGTGGCGCCGGCGTGGGCGCTGAGCAGCGCCACGCCAAAGACGAGAAGGAATGTGGATACGCCGAAGGACGGTCTCATGCTTTTTGCTCCCTGATCAGGCGGGATCAGTGGCGCTGGTCATGCGCCGCTCCGTTTCCGCGAAAAGGTCCAGTGCACAGGGTGCCCCCTCCAGCGCGAGGAGCGCACGTTTGATGTGCAGGCCACCGCCGAAGCCGGTCAGCGAACCATCGGCGCCGATGACGCGATGACAGGGAACGATGATCGGCAGCGGGTTGGCGCCGTTCGCGAGCCCCACGGCGCGCGCGCCGCCCTTGAGCCCGAGCCGGCGCGCGAGCTCTCCATAGGAAAGTGTCTCCCCGTAGGGGATCGTGGCGAGTGCCTGCCAGACGCGCAGCTGGAACGCGGTCCCGGAGGGCGCGAGCGGCAGCTCGAAGCTGCGGCGCACGCCGCAGAAATACTCCTGCAGCTGCGCCTGCACCTGCACGAAAGGCGCCGTGTCAGCACGCCAGCTGGGTGGGGGGCGCAATACCTCGGGCCCCACCTGGAAATGCACCTGGGTCAGTGCGTGCGGGGTCCCGACGAGCAGCAGCGGCCCAACCGGTGAATCCATCTGGTGCCAGCAGGTCATGCTGCCGCCTCCGGCTTCGACGCCGCACCGGAGGCCAGGCGCCACAAGTGCATGACGGCGTAGCCGCGCCACGGTCGCCAGGCCCGCGCGCGCTCGTCGAGCTCGCGTCCGCTCAACGGCGTCGCAGAACGCGCGGCGATACGGCGCAATACCAGATCTCCCGAGGGCAATGCATCGGGGTCGGCGAGCGCCCGCAACGCAACGTACTGGGCTGTCCAGGTCCCGATACCCGGTATCTGCGTGAGCGCCGCGACCACCTGCTCGAGGGCAGCACCGAAATCGAGGCGACCCTCGAGGACCGCGACCGCGAGCGCTCGTAGCGTCGCCGCGCGCGCACGCGTCAGGCCGAAGGAATCGAGCGGTCCCGCGGCGATGGCTGCAGGAGCCGGAAACAGGTGCGTGAGTCCCTCGGCGCCGTCGCCGATTCTGACACCCAGCCGCTCGACGAGTCGCAACGCAAACGTCCGCCCGGCCGCGACGCTCACCTGCTGGCCGAGGACCGCGCGCACCGCGCACTCGAACGGGTCCCATGCTCCGGCGATGCGCGTACCGGGACGTGCCCGCAGCAGCGGAGCGACCAGCACGTCCGCGGCCAGACCGGCAGCGATGCGCTGCGGGTCGGCGGCGAGATCGAACATGCGTCGCGCCGCGCTCGAGAGCTGCACCAGCATCCCGGGGGGTGCCCCCGCCACATGCAACTCGAGCGCATGCTCACCCGCAAGTGGTGCTACGCGGATGCGCGCGTGCCCGCCGGGATACGCGACGGTGCGGGCATAGCCGTGCGCATCGACGCGTTCGACACCGAGCAGCGCGCGCACGGCCAGAAAGGCGCGCATCTGCTCCCAGTCGTAAGGAGGCCGATAGGCAAGACGCAGCACGACCTCCTGTGCTCCCCGCACCTCAGGAGCTTCCCGCGTGCGCGTGCTCGAGAGTGGCAATGTCGAGCTTGGTCATCTTCAGCATCGCCTGCATCGTGCGTTGTGACTTCACCGGATCGGGGTCAGCCAGCAGCACCGGCAGCACGGTCGGCACTACCTGCCAGGAAAGTCCGAACCGGTCCTTCAACCACCCGCAGCGGTCGATCCGGCCACCGGCGGAGAGCTTCTCCCAGTAGGCATCCACTTCCGCCTGGCTCTGACAGTTGACCACGAATGAGATCGCTTCGGAGAAGCGATGCTGCGGGCCGCCGTTGAGTGCGGTGAACTGCACACCGTTCAGCTCGAACACCACCGTCAGGACGGACCCGGCGGGCCCGGGACCTGCGGCACCGTAACGCAGCGTCTTCAGTATGCGCGAATTAGGAAACACCGACACGTAGAACCGCGCGGCCTCCTCCGCCTGCGCGTCGAACCATAGAAAAGGAGTGATCTTCTGCATGCGAGCCTCCCGCCACCTGTCGCTGCATCGTGCGCCGGCAACATCCGCAAGCGCGGCAGTGCTGTCAAGCTTGAGCGCGTGGTGCGCCGCGCAGCGCAACGGCGAATTCACCGCATTGTCACACCGCGAGCATAGGGTGGCGTGCAGAGTTGAATTGAACCCGAGCGGTACCAGGGAAGTCCGCTCGAGTCGCGCGGGCCCCGGAACCCCCCCGGGGCCCGCGCGGGGCACGGGGCGCCACCGTGGACTGATCCGGGCCGCCTGCTGCAACATGCCGACATACATCCGCGGATCGAGCGCAACCGGGTGGTGTTTGCCGACTTCGTTCCCTCCTCCTGCCGCGACGCCGCGCCCGCAGCGGCGCGGCCGGTGCCTCCGCAACCATGAGAGGCAATCCAGCCACGCTGCGTCTCGCGCAGGTGCGCATCATCCTGCTGCTCTTCGGCGGCTACGCCGCCTGCTATTACTGTCGGGCGGATCTGTCGGTCGCGACACCGCTGCTGGTGGAGGAGCTCGGTCGCCACGGGCTGAGCCACGGCGAAGCGATCGTGCGCATCGGCTCGCTCAGCTCCCTCGGCATCCTGGCATACGCGCTCGGGAAGCTGTTTCTGACCGGACTCGGAGACTACTGGGGCGGCCGACGCAGTTTCCTGATCGGAGTCGGGGGCGCGGCGGTCTTCACGTTGATGTTCGCGGCCGGCGGCAGCGTACCGGTGTTCACCATCGCGTGGCTCGCGAACCGCCTCACGCAATCGATCGGCTGGGCCGGGCTCATAAAGGTGTCGTCCAAGTGGTTCAACTACTCCTCCTACGGCTCGATCATCGGCATCCTCAGCGTCAGCTACCTGGTGGGCGATGCGCTGGCGCGGCGACAGATGGGCGTGTTGATGAGCCACGGCTACGGCTGGCGCGGGGTTTTTCTGTTCGCCGGGGTGGTCGCGGCGGCGTGGCTGCTCGCCAATCTGCTGTGGTTGGGTGAGTCGCGTGTCGAGGCAGGCCATGCCGAGGCGACTCCGAATCCACTGAATCTTTTCGCTCAGAGCGAGGCGCCGCCTGCGAGCGTCGCGGCCCTGTTGTTGCCGCTGCTGCGCAGCCGCCCGTTCCTGCTGGTTTGCCTGTTGTCATTCGCCGGCACAATAATCCGCGAGACCTTCCTCACCTGGACGCCGGTGTACCTGCACGACCAGCTTGGATACAGCACCAGCGATGCCGCCGGGCTGAGCGCATTGTTCCCCGGCATCGGCGCGCCGTCGGTGCTGCTGACCGGATGGCTCAGTGACCGCCTCGGCCTCAATGGGCGTTCACTGCTGCTGTTCCTCGGCCTGGCGGCGACCGCCGGGGCGTTGCTTCTGCTCATGTCGCTGCATCCGGGAGAGGTCGCGCGCTCTCTGCCGCTCATGGCGATCGGACTCGTGGCTTTCTGCCTGCTCGGCCCCTACTCGTATCTCGGCGGCGCCTTTGCGCTCGACTTCGGCGGCAAGCAGGCGAGTGCCGCCTCCTCCGGCCTCATCGATGGCATCGGCTACTTCGGCGGTGTGCTGGCGGGCTACGGCGTCGCGACTATCGCGGTGGCCTTCGGCTGGGGCGGCGTGTTCGTGGCGCTCGCCGCGGTAAGCGCTGCCGCGGCGCTGTGCGCCGGCGCCCTGCATCTGCTCAACACCCGCGCGCTGGCGCAGGTGTTGCATGCCTGAGGCAGTGGCCGCGCGCCGTGTCAGCGCCGCCCCCGGAATGCTCACGATCGAGTGGACCGACGGTGCCGTGAGTGAGTTCGCGAGCTCGTGGCTGCTCGACAATCGCAGCGAGGATCGCGAGCCGCACAGCGGCCAGCGCCTGCTCGACATCGCGGATCTGCCCGCGCACCCGCGCATCCGCTCGGCGATCATCCGCGAAGGTGCAGTGCGCATCGAGTGGGACGGCGAGCTCGGCCCGGCCTGTTACCCGCTCGCCTGGCTCGCCGCGCACGGCCGGGATCGTGCCGCGCGCGCGGCCTCGCAGCGTCTGTGGCTGGAGGGATCGGCGCTCGATGCACGCCGCGACTTCGCCACGCTGCCGGTGGCACGGCTGCGCGAGAGCCGCAGCGAGCGGCTTGCCTGGCTCACACGGTTGCTGCAGGACGGACTCGCTTTCCTGGAGGAAGTGCCCACGACCGAGTCGGCCATTCTCGAGACGCTGCCACTCGTCGGCCGGGTGCTCGAGACCAACTACGGCCTTACCTTCGATGTGCGCTCGGTACCCCAGCCGGAGAACCTCGCTTACTCCGATCTCGGGCTTGGCCTGCACACCGACAACCCCTATCGCGATCCCGTGCCGGGATTCCAGGCGCTGCACGTGCTGATCGCATCGCATGACGGAGGCGAGAGTCTGTTTGCGGACGGCTTTGCGCTCGCCGAGCACCTCAGAGCGAGCGCGCCGGAGGCGTTCGAGCAGCTCACCACCGTCCCGGTGCCGTTCCACTACCGCTCGCGCGATGCCGAGCTACGCGCCGAGCGGCCGCTCATCCAGCTTTCCCTGCGAGGTGAGGTGAGTGCCGTGCACTACAACAACCGTTCGGTCGCGCCACTCGAGCTTCCGGGCGTGGCTGCCGATCGTTTCTACGCGGCCTATCGGCGTCTGGCGCTGCTGCTGCGCGATGCCCGCTTCCAGCTGCGCACGCATCTCACCGCCGCAACGCTGGTGGTCTTCGACAACCATCGCATCCTGCACGGCCGCACGGCGTTCTCCTCGGCGCGTTTCCCACGCCACCTGCGTGGCTGTTATCTGACGCGTGACAGCGTCTACAGTGAGACTGCGGTCCTGCGCCGCGAGCTCAGCGCTGCAGCCGCATGAGCCTCGCCACCCAGATCCTCGCACTCTACGGGGCCCGCGGCGGCGCGGCTTATTTCGGCGAGCGCGTCTCCATGGCGGAGCATGGGCTGCAGGCCGCTCACTTCGCGGAGCTGGCAGGCGCACCGCCGCAGCTCGTGGTGGCTGCGCTGCTGCACGACATCGGGCACCTCCTCGAGGAGGTACCCGATGACATCGATGACTGGACACTCGACGCCCGGCACGAGGAGATCGGTGCCCGCTGGCTTGCGCGCCATTTCGAGGCCGCGGTCTGCGAGCCCGTGCGGCTGCACGTGCCGGCCAAGCGCTATCTGTGCGCGACCGATGCAGGCTATCTCGCACGTCTGAGTCCGGCTTCGATGCACACGCTCAAGCTGCAGGGCGGGCCGATGTCCGCTGATGAGGTCGCGCGCTTCGAGGCCGCAGCTCACTGGCAGCAGGCGGTGCGGCTGCGGCATTGGGACGACCAGGGCAAGATTGCGGGTCTCGTCACAGCGCCGCTGGAAGAGTACCGCTCGCTCATCGAGCAAATCGCCCGCAACGGTGGCTAGCTCATGGACATGGATCAGCACGAGTTTGCCTTAGCGCCAGGAGCCGGCGCCCCGCACGGGCGCAGCGCCTTCAGCGTCGTTCCGCCCCGAGCAGCGCCCATTGGCATTGCGGGCATTGCGATGCGATCATCCTGTAATGAAACTCGACCTCGGCTTTGTCCGTAAACAGTTCCCGGCATTCGCGGAACCCTCACTCGAGGGGCAGGCGTTCTTCGAGAATGCCGGTGGCTCCTATCCCTGTGGCGCGGTGGTGAGCCGCCTGGGCGAGTACTACCGGCGCCTGAAGGTCCAGCCCGACTACGACTTTCCTGCCTCCACCGAAGCCGGGCAATGGATGCGTGCCTCGCACGAGCGTCTGGCCGAATACCTCGGCGTCACGGCGGAGGATGTGCACTTCGGCCCATCGACCTCGCAGAATACCTACGTGCTCGCGCAGGCATTCCGCACCCTGCTCAAGGCGGGCGATGAGATCATCGTCACCAATCAGGACCACGAAGCCAACAGCGGCGCGTGGCGCCGGCTCGCCTCGCACGGCGTCATCGTGCGCGAGTGGCGCGTCGATCCGCAGACCGGGATGCTGGCAGAGGCCGGACTCGAGGCGCTGCTCACGGAGCGCACCCGGCTGCTCGTGTTCCCACATGCATCCAATGTCGTGGCGCACATCAACCCGGTTGCGCGCATCACTGCGCGCGCGCACGCCGCGGGCGCGCTGACCGCCGTCGACGGTGTGGCGTGGGCGCCCCACGGGCTCCCGGATGTGCGTGAGCTCGGGGCCGACATCTATCTGTTCTCGACCTACAAGACCTACGGTCCACACCAGGGCCTGATGGTCGTACGTCCGGAGCTCATCGAGCGGCTCGGGAACGAGGGCCATTTTTTCAATGCCAGCGATCCCGCCAAGCGCCTGGTGCCGGCGGGACCCGATCACGCCCAGGTCGCGGCCGCCCGCGGTATCGCGGAGTACTTCGATGCGCTCGATGCGCATCACGCCCCCGCAGCGGCCGCCACGGCCGCCTCCCCTGCCGCAGCCCGCGCAGCCCGCGTACGCGCTCTGCTGCGTGGCGCGGAAGTGCCGTTGCTGGCGACGCTGCTCGAATACCTGCGCACGCGCCGGGACATTCGTCTGCTCGGACCCGCAGTCGCCGAGCAGCGAGCCGCCACGGTCTCTTTCGTTCCCGAGAGCCTCGAGCCACAAGAGGTGATCCGTGCACTGGCGCGGCGCGGCTACATGGCCGGTAACGGCAACTTCTTCGCGGTGCGCGTGCTCGAGGCGATGAACGTCGATCCGAATCGCGGCGCAGTGCGGCTGTCGCTCCTGCATTACAACTCGATGGAGGAGGTGCGAGGGGTGATCGAGGCGCTCGAGCAGATACTTGGCGTGCAGGCACCGGCCCGCGCAGCGCGGCACGCGACCTAGTCTGCAGCCCCGCAGCGGACTTGAGGATCATCGTCATCGCGTTGGCTCTCGCGGCAGGTACGCTCGCGGTACCCGCCCACTCTGCCGAGGCCGCCATGACCGCCGGGGACCTGAAGGAGCTGTGCTCCGGCTCGGATCACGTCAGTCGCAACGTCTGCCGCATCTATATCCTCGGTGTCACCGAGGGCATCTCACAGGGTCTCGGCATCGCAGCCGGACATGGCGCAAGGGCCTGCGTGCCGGACGGGGTCTCGGCGGAAAGCCTCGAGCAGACCATCAAGGCGCGCCTCGAAGAGGACCTGGCGCATTCGCCGGCGCGTAGCAGTGCAGATGCCGCTGCTTTCCTCAGCGCGGCCCTCGCCGAGGCCTTTCCCTGCCACGTCTCGAAGCCTGCGCAGCACTGATGCGCACATGAACCGCACCCTGATCGTGCTCGGGGCGGCCCTGCTGGTTGTCGGCCTGGGCTGGTCCTGGTTCCGGCATCTGCCGCTCTTTCGTCTGCCGGGTGACATCGTGATCGAGCGACCGGGGTTTCGCTTCTTCTTCCCTGTCACCACCATGCTGCTGATCAGCGTGGTGGTCTCGCTCGTGGCGTGGCTACTGCGCCGCTAGGCGCCGATGCACCGCAACATCGTATGCGGCGGCTCGATTGCCCGTTAGGGCAGTAGACGCTATGGGCTCCGCGCACCATGCTGCTTCGGTCGAGCGCGGCGGATCGCTCCGCGTACCACATTGGCGGCACGGGCTGTGAAAGCCTTCTTCCACTCTGTCGCGACCACCATAGGCGCGGGCCTCCTGGTGGTGGTTCCGGTATATCTCGCGGTGCTGCTGCTGCTGAAGGCCATGCAGTCGCTGAGCGCGCTCGTGAAGCCGGTGGCACGGCTGATACCGGAGTCGGTGGCGGCGGAAGGCCTGGTGTCGGTGCTGCTGATACTCGCGGCGTGCTTCCTCGTCGGCCTGCTGATGCGGACCTGGGGCGGTCGTGCGCTGCGCGGATGGCTCGAGCACGCGTTATTCGAGAAGCTCCCCGGCTACTCGCTGTTCCGAAGCCTGACGATGCGACTCGCCGGCAAGACCGACGACCTGGCCTGGAAGCCTGCGCTCGCCGAGATCGAGGAAGCGCTGGTGCCGGCCTTCATCATCGAAGAGCTCTCCGACGGCCGCTACACGGTGTTCGTACCCTCGGTGCCGACGCCACTTGCCGGGGCGGTTTACGTGCTGACGAGCGAGCGGGTCCATCCGGTGAACATCGGCTTCGCGCAGGCGATCCGTGCCGTCTCGCGCTGGGGAGCCGGCTGCAGTGCTTTCGTCGCGGCGATGGAGGACACGCCGCACAGCCCGAGTTCAGGCCCGCGCGCTCCAACCTAGATTACGGTTGCGCTGGCTACGCCGACTTGACCTCGCTACGCCGAGTTCGGCTCACCTTCGACGGCGGGTGCCTCGGAGCGCTCGGCGTGATGGTCGGCTGCCAGCAGCATGTAGAAGGCCGGCACCACGAACAGCGTGAAGAGTGTGCCGATCGCGAGCCCCGTCGAGATCACGAGCCCCATGGCGAAGCGTCCCGCGGCGCCGGCGCCCGAGGCGATCACGAGCGGTATCACCCCCAGCACCATCGCCGCGGTCGTCATGAGTATCGGCCGCAGGCGCACCGCGGCGCCGTGCTCGATAGCATCGGCTTTGCTCATGCCGGCACGCTGCGACTCGTTGGCGAACTGCACGATGAGGATACCGTGCTTGGAGACCAGCCCCATGAGTGTGACCAGACCCACCTGGGTATAGATGTTCAGGCTCGAGATGAGGTTGACGAATATCAAGGCACCGAACAGGGCCATCGGCACCGACACCAGGATCACCATGGGATCGCGCAGGCTGTTGAACTGCGCCGCGAGCGCGAGGAACACGATGATGACCGCGAACAGCAGCGTCTGGCCGAAGCCGCCCGACTCCTGCACGAACTGGCGCGACTGCCCCGAGTAGTCCATGTGGTAGCCGGTCGGTGCGACCTGTACGAGCGTATCCCGCAGGAATTTCAGCGCCTCGCCCTGCGACATGCCGGTGGCGCCGGAAAGGGTGGCCGAATTGAGCTGTTGGAAGCGGTTGATGGATTCCGGCACGACCCGATGCTGGAGACTGGCGAGGGTCCCCGCCGGGATGACGGAGCCGTCCGGCGCGCGTACGTAGTAGTCGAGCACCTGATCGGGATTGAGCCGATCGGCCTGCAGCACCTGCGGGATCACTTTGTAGGAGCGGCCGGCGATGGAGAAGTAGTTGACGTAGCCGCCGCCGAGCGCCGCGCCGAGCGCGCCGCCGACATCCTGCTGCGTGAGACCGAGGGTCGAGACCAGATCGCGATCCACCACCACGGTGGATTGTGGCTTGTCGATCTTGAGGTCGGTGTCGATGAAATAGAACTTGCCGCTCTCGCGTGCCTTGCTGAGCACCGCCTGCGCCACCTCGTTGAGATTCTCGAACGGCTCGGTGGTGTTGATGACGACCTGTACCGGCGCACCGAGGGCGCCGGGAAGTGAGGGCAGCGCAAAGACGAAGATCTGTCCGCCGGCGATCGTGCCCCATTCCTTCTGCAGCACCTGCTGCAGCTGCGTCGCGCTGCGCTCGCGCTGGTCCCAGGGCTTGAACAGCATGCCGCCGTAGCCCTGCGCCGGCATGGTGATCTGGAACAGCATGTCGTATTCCGGCAGCTTGCTGCCGATGTCGAACATCTGCTGCGCATAGCCGAGCATCTGTTGCGCGGTGGCATTCGGAGATGCCTTGAGCTGATAGAAGAGGAATCCCTGATCCTCCTCCGGGGTGAGCTCGGCTTTGGAGGTCACCTCGAGCAATATCGTGGCGCCGAACAGCAGGAACCCCAGCACCACCACGACGCTCCAGGTGCTGAGCAGGCTGGCCAGCAGCCGCTCATAACCGCGCCGCACCCGCGCGAACACGTGGTCGATGAGCTGCACGAACCGTCCGCTCTCCTGCTCGCTGCTGAAGAAGCGCGAGCACATCATCGGCGAGAGCGTGAGTGCGATCACCGCCGACACCGTGACTGCACCGGCGAGCGTGAAGGCGAACTCGGTGAACAGCGCTCCGGTCAGCCCTTTCTGGAAGCCGATCGGTACGTAGACCGCGACCAGCACCACCGTCATCGCCAGAATCGGGCCGCCGAGCTCGCGAGCGGCCAGCAGCGCGGCCTGCAGCGGACTCTTGCCCTCCTCCTTCATGTGCCGGTCGACGTTCTCGACCACGATGATGGCGTCATCGACCACCAGCCCGATCGCGAGCACCAGAGCGAGCAGCGTCAACAGGTTCATCGAGTAGCCGAACGCCAGCATCACGAAAAAAGTGCCGATCAGCGACAGCGGCATCGCCACCACCGGAATGATCACCGCCCGCAGGCTGCCGAGGAACAGGAAGATCACCACCGTGACGATCAACAGCGCCTCGATGAGCGTCTTGACGACCTCGCGGATCGATGAGGTGACGAAGCCGGTGCTGTCGTAAACGATCGCTCCCTGCAGGCCGCGCGGCAGCTGCGACTGGATCTCCGGCATCAGCGTGCGCACCCGCTGCGCCACATCGAGCAGGTTGGCATCGGGCGCCACCTTCACCCCGATGAACACCGCCAGCTTGCCGCTGAAGGCGACATTCAGGTCGTAATCCTCGGCGCCGAGCACGACGGTCGCCACATCCCGCAACCGCACGATCGCGCCATCCTTCTGCCTGACGGCGAGCTGCTTGAACTCCTCGACGGTGTGCAGGTCGGTGTTGGCGGTGAGATCGACGCTCACCATCTGACCTTTGGTGGTGCCGACCGCGGCGAGGTAGTTGTTGGTACTGAGCGCCTGGAAAACGTCCGCGGCGGTCACGCCGTGAGCCGCCAGCTGCGCCGGGTTCAGCCAGGCGCGCAGCGCGAACTGCCGCCCACCGATGATCTCCGCCGTCTGCACTCCGGGCAGCGCGTCGAGCTTCGGCTTCACGACCCGCGCCAGGTAGTCGGTGATGCTGTTCGAGGGCAATACATCGCTGCGGAAGCCCATGTACATGGCGTCGATGCTCTGGCCGATCGCAATGCTCAGCACCGGCTGCTGCGCCTGCGGAGGCAGCTGATTGCGTACCGAGGTGACCTGCGTCTGGATCTCGGTGAGCGCACGGTTGGCGTCGTAGTTCAGCCGCAGCGTCGCCGTGATGGTCGAAAGTCCCGTAGTGCTGCTCGAGGAGAGGTAGTCGATGCCCTGCGCCTGCGCGATGGCCTGCTCGAGCGGCTGGGTGATGAAGCCCGCGACGGTCTGCGCATCCGCCCCGTAATAGGTGGTGGTGATCGTGACCACCGCATTCTGGGTTTTCGGATACTGGCGCACCTGCAGCGTGGTGAGCGCCCGCAGGCCGAGCACGAGAATGAGGGCGCTCACCACTACCGCCAGCACGGGTTTCCTGATGAAGATATCGGTGAAGCTCATCCCCTCAATGCTCCTGTGGAGCCGGGTTGGGGCTATCGGTCGGCCGCACCCGGTTATCGATGCGGACCGGCGCGCCATTCTTCAGCTTGATCTGGCCGCTCGTGACCACCTCGACCCCCGGTTTCAGTCCGGCGAGGATCGCTACCTGATCGCCGCGGGTCGGACCGCTGGTCACGAACGCCTGCTCCACCACCAGCGCGTCCGCGGATACCGGCGGTGGTCCCTTGCCAGCCTTCTTCGGCGGTGGCGTCTTGTCATCCACCGGATCTGCCTGCTTGGCGGCGCTCTGGTCGGCGTCGAACTCCCGCTTGCTGCGGACGACATACACCGTCTCGCCGTAGGGGTTGTAGATGATGGCGGTCTGCGGCAGCGTCAGATAGCGCTGCTGCGAGCCGACATCGACCGCCACGTTGACGAACATGCCGGGGCTCAGGACCCGATCGTGATTCGGTACGCGCGCTTCGACCAGGACGTTGCGGGTGTCGGTATCGACCTTGGGACTGACGGCATTCACCGTGCCCGGGAAGGTTCTGCCCGGGAACGCATCCAGCGTCAGGGTTGCATTCCGGCCGACCTGTACCTGTGCCAGATTCTTCTGCGGGACGAAGAAATCGACGTACACCGGGTCGAGCTCCTGCAGCGTGACGATGACCGTGCCCGCATTGAGGTAGGTACCGGGGGTGATGGTGACGATGCCGGCGCGGCCGGCGAAGGGTGCCCGCAGCTGCTTCTTGGAGATGATCGCCTGCTGTTGGGCGACGGCGGCCTCCTTCACCTTCAGGTCGGCGGCAGCGTTGTCATAATCGGCCTGCGCGATCACGTGCACGGCGATCTGCTGCTTGGCACGCTCGAAGGTGAGCCGCGACAGAGCCGTCTGCGCCTCGAGCTGGCGCAGGTTGGCGACCTCGTCGGTCGTGACCAGCTCGAGCAGCAGCTGCCCTGCCTTGACGTCCTCGCCCGAGCGCACGTTGACGCGCCCGACCAGACCGGCCACCTCGAGAGCGAGATCGGCGCCGCGCGCTGCACGCAGCGTACCGACCGCGCGCAGCTCCGGCTGCCATTCCTCGTACGCGGACCTGGCGGTGGTCACCACCGCCGGCGGCGGCGGCTTCATGGCCGACAGCATCTTCATGATCAACAGCACCTTGATGCCGGCAATGACGGCGATCAGCACGAGGACGCCGACGATCATGATGATCATGCGCTTCGTGGTGCTTGGCTTGCTCTCGACCCGCGTCTGCATGCGGGGGCCTCCTCGACGCGACTAGTCCCGCGCCACGGCGGTATGAGTTCTTACCTTACTGGGTGAGCCGCAACCCGCTGCGGCCCAGGTCGCTTATTGTGCCGCGACGGGCCAGCGAGTGTCCCTCTCTAAAGAAGGAGGAGAGCAGCGCTCGGGGCCTCTACAGCCCCGCCGGGACAGGGCCACTGTATACGGGGGTGCGCGCGCGGCGGAGATCGGAGGTCGATGTCAGGAGCGGGACAGCGCCGCGGGCGGCGGCAGCCCACCGCCCGCAGCATCTCAGCACCGAACCCCTACTGGATCTTGATCGTAGTGGGTTTCTTGACGTCCATCTTCACCTTCGGTACATGAATGGTCAGCACGCCATCCTTGGACTCCGCCTTGATGCCCGCTTCCTCGATCGCATCAGGCAGTGCAAAAGTCCGCAGGAAGCTGCCGTAAAAGCTCTCGATCCTGTGGACCTTCTCGTCCTTCTCTTCCTGGCGGCGCTCACCGCTCAGCGTGAGCTCGCCATTCTCGTACGTGACCTCGACATCCTCCTTCTTAACGCCCGGTAGTACCGCGCGAATCAGGTATTCAGAGTCGGTCTCGCTGATGTCGGCGGTCGGTGACCACTCATACTCAGCTGCCGCGAGCCGCGGCCGGCCGAAGCCGAACAGCGGGAAGCGATTGAACATCAAGTCCATCGCCTCGAACGGTTCCCAACGTGTGAGGTTCATAACCCCTCCTTTCGCTCTTACCCTTTGACTACACCGTTGTTTGTACTCCCGAGTGGGCGGCGGTCCCATTCGCACTAGTGCCTAAGGGCTAATGGCTACAGCCAGGCGGTGAACCGAGGGTCAACCGGCAAAGCGGCGATCAAAGGCTTAAACTGCTGCTCGAGCAGGATGAGGCAGGGGTCCATGCCGGCGGGGAGCCGTTTGTGCGGCAGACGCTTCAGGGTCGGAGCGCTCGGTGCAGCGCTGCTGCTGCTCTGGCCGATGGCACCGATCAGCGCCGATGACGCCAAGCCGCTCAACGCCATCCTGCTCGTTGCGCGCGGTGACCTGCGCGATCCCAACTTCGCGGAGTCGGTGGTGCTGGTGATGAACCATCTCGGTCCGGCCCCGGTCGGTCTCGTCATCAATCGGCCGACGCAAATCCCGGTGGCCCGCCTCTTTCCGGACGTCAAGCACCTCGGGCCGAACGATCGGCTGTACTTCGGCGGGCCGGTCGAGCTCACATCGGTGTGGTTTCTGTTCCGGGCGGCACATCCCCCGCAGCATGCCATCCAGGCTTTCGGCGACATTTACCTGAGCGCCGATCGCGACCTGCTGTTGCAGCTCCTGGCGCGCGACAAGCCCATGGACAGGCTGCGCATCTTCATCGGCCACTCGGGCTGGGGCCCGGGGCAGCTCGAGACCGAGATCGCAGAGGGAGCCTGGACGCTCGAGCACGTCGACGCCGATGCGATCTTCAAGGGCAAGTCCGAACACCCCTGGCCTGCGCCCGCCCCCGGCGGGTCGGACCGCAGCACCTGAGATCCCGCATTTAAAGACTGCATCGGACCGGCTAGGCTGGCGCCGTCGATGAGGGCTGGGGGTGCACAGTGGATACCGGGACTCGAGACAGGCCGCTTCCGAGCCATGCGCGCGCGGTCATCATCGGCGGTGGAGTTGCAGGTTGCTCGGTCGCCTACCATCTCGCCAGGCTCGGATGGACGGATATCGTGCTGCTCGAGCGCGAGCAGCTCACCTCGGGCACGACGTGGCACGCGGCGGGCCTGCTGACGACGCTGCGGGACACCGAGACGCAGACCCGGCTCGCCGCGTACACGCAGCAGCTCTATCGGCGACTCGAGGAAGAGACCGGCCAGGCGACCGGGCTGATCGAGTGCGGCTCGATTCAGCTCGCGCTGACCGCCGACAAGGCGGAAGAGATGCGGCGCGGTTACCGTGCGGCGCAGAGCTGGGGCATCGAGTGTGAAGAGATCAGCGCCGCGGAAGTACAGCGTATGTGGCCGCTCGCCTATGTCGGTGACGTGCAGGCGGCCTTTCACTTCCCGCGCGACGGGCGCGTCAATCCGACCGACGTGACCCGCGCGCTCGCCAAAGGCGCGCGGCAGGCGGGCGTCGCCGTGTTCGAGAAATGCCCGGTCACTGCCATCGAGCACGAGCAGGGTCGCATCACCGCGGTCGAGTGTGCTCGCGGCCGCATCGCGACCGATGTCGTGGTGAACTGTGCCGGGATGTGGGCTCGCCAGGTCGGGCGCCTCGCCGGCGTCGACGTGCCACTGCAGGCGGCCGAGCACTACTACCTCATCTCGGAGCCGGTCGCCGGGGTACATGCGAAGCTGCCGATCCTGCGCGACCCGGGCCGCAGCACCTACATCCGCGAGGAAGCCGGCAAGCTGATGGTCGGGATCTTCGAGGACCAGGCACGCCCCTGGAACGTGGCGGGTATCCCGGCGGATTTCAGCTTCGGGGAGATCGCCCCGGACTGGGATCGGATGCAGCCGCATCTCGAGCGGGCGTGCGGACGCGTTCCGCTGCTCGCACAGACGGGCGTCAAGCTCCTGTTCTGTGGTCCGGAGTCCTTCACCGCGGATCACAACTACCTGATGGGCGAAGCGCCGAACCTGAAAGGATTCTTCGTCGCCGCGGGCTTCAATTCGCTCGGGATCCTCTCCGGCGGCGGCGTCGGTTACGTCATGGCCGAGTGGATCGCACACGGCAATGCGCCGATGGACGTCTGGTCGGTGAACGTCCGCCGTGCCCATGCATGGCAGAACAATCCACGCTACCTCGCCGACCGCGTGGTCGAGACGCTCGGCATCGGCTATCAGGACCACTGGCCTTTCCGCCAATGGAGCAGCGCGCGCGGCGTCAAGCGCAGCGTGCTGCACGATCGGGTCGCCGCGGCGGGTGCCTGCTTCGGGGAATCCGCGGGCTGGGAGCGACCCAACTGGTACGCCCGCCCGGGGCAGAAACCTGCATACGAGTATTCCTGGGCGCGGCAGAACTGGTTCGAGAACAACGCCGGGGAGCACCGCGCGGTGCGCGAGGCGGTGGGATTTTTCGAGCAGTCCTCCTTTGCCAAGATCCTCGTGCAGGGACGCGACGCCGAGCGCGCCCTTAACCTCATTGCGACCGCCGACTGCCGCGTGCCCATCGGCAGGGTGTTGTATACGCAGTTCCTGAACGGGCGCGGCGGTATCGAGGCCGATGTCAGCGTGACACGGCTCGCGAGCGATCGCTTCATGGTGGTCACGGCAGCGTTCACGGCCACGCACGTGACCGCATGGCTGCGTGAGCACATCGCGCCGGACCAGCACTGCGTGGTCACCGACATCAGCGACGCCTGGTGCATGCTCAATGTGCAGGGTCCGCGCTCGCGCGAGCTGCTCAGCAGCATCGCGAGCGGCGACTGGTCGAACCCGGGCTTCCCGTTCGGCACGGCGCGCGAGGTGCACATCGGCTACAGCCAGGCACTGGCGCTGCGCATCACCTACGTGGGCGAGCTCGGCTGGGAGCTGTACGTGCCGGTACCCTTTGCAGCCGCTGTATACGATGCGTTGGTGGAAGCGGGCAAGCCCTTGGGCCTGCGCCACTGCGGCTACCACACGCTCAACTCGCTGCGCATCGAGAAGGCCTACCGCGACTGGTCCCACGATATCGGCCCCGACGATACACCGCTCGATGCCGGACTCGCCTTCACCTGCGCCTGGAGCAAGCCCGACGGGTTCATCGGTCGCGAGGCGCTGCTGGCTGCGCGCTCGCAGCCGAGGCGGCGGCGGCTGGTGCAGTTCCTGCTGGCCGATCCGGCGCCGATGCTCTACCACAACGAGCCGATCCTCCTCGAGGGCAAGCGCGTCGGGCTCATTACCTCGGGAATGTTCGCGCACACCCTCGGTGCGGCAGCAGGCCTCGGGTATGTGAGCGATCCCGATGGTGTATCCGAGGAGCTGATCGAGCGAGGGCGCTTCGAGATACTGATCGCAGATCGCAGCGTACCCGCGCGCGCATCGCTGCGGCCGCTCTACGACCCGAGCGGCGCGCGCGTGCGCAGCTAGGCGGTTGCAGTCATCTCTCCGGGTTCTGCGCATCGAACTCGCGCAGCTGCTGCCGGAGAAAGTCCGCGGCCGCGACCGTCCGCCCATCGCTGAAGCGGATCTCGTAAGGTTGGCCGGTGAGCGAGGATTGCGATGCGCAATCGCGGATGAAGTCCTCGGCGGTCTGCACCCGCGTGCCCGCCGCACGCCACTTGAGGCGTAAATGGCTCACGGCCGTTGCGCTGTCATAAGCCGTGCCATTGCGAATGAACTGCGCATGCTGGAGTGAGCCGACGATGGCGAGCAGATGATCGATGCGCGCCCGTTCGCGCGGCGCGAGCTCGCCGGCATGCGCAGCTGCCACCAGACACAGCATCGCCAGGAGCACGTTCCGGAACATCGGCATGGCGTGCCGCAGTGTGCTCCGCCTCGCGGCGCGGCCCAAGCGTGGCAGCGCTAGTCAGGAGTACGGGCGGCGCAGACGCCAGAGGATGAGGAGCACCGGTAAAGCGAGCGCGAGCAGCAGGGCGAGGATCGCGATGGCCGCCGGCAGCAGCTCCCTCGCAGTGAGGGACAGCACTGCCGGCCAGGTGCGTGCGGCCCGCGTTGCGGCAGCCACATATCGAGGCGTGAGCATCTCGACCACGTGAGGCAGACTAGAGGATCATCTGCTGCTGTAAATAGGCACACCCCGCAGTACGCCAGGAGCCATGGGAGGACTGCTGCTCTTTCAGTACGACGACGGCGGGCGCGCGGCTGCCGGCTACCGTGGCAGGGCGCGCGACTGCGCGACGCGCGCGATTGCGATCGCGACCGGGTGCGCCTACCAGGACATCTACCGTGCGCTGGCCGAGGAAGCGGCCGCGGAGGCCGTGCTGCGCAGAAATCACCCGCGCAGCGGTCTGCGCAAGCACACGGTCAAGCGCTATCTGAATCGCATCGGCTGGCGGTGGACCGCGACCATGCACATCGGCTCGGGTTGCCGCGTGCACCTGCGGCATGGGGAATTGCCCGGTGGACGGCTCATCGTTGCCGTCTCGAAGCATGTGTGTGCGGTGATCGACGGGGTGCTGCACGACACGCACGACTGCTCGCGCGGCGGGCGGCGGTGTGTGTATGGCTACTGGATGGCAAGCTGAGCTCGTGACCCCGCTCTCGATCTAGACCTCGAAGGCACGCCAGATGCGCAGCACCGCACGCTGCGAGATGCCGAGCTCCGAGGCGAGACGGCGGCTGCTCCAGCGATCGGCGCCAGGTGGGGGCTCGTGCAGCGTCTTGGCGAGCACGGTCTCGACCAGCTCATCGGTGATCGAGCGCGGCGCTCCCGAGCGCGGCTGATCGAGCAGACCCTGCACGCCGGTGGTGAGGAACCGCTGTCGCCACTTGCAGACCGTCTGCTCCGGTACACCGAGCAGGCGTGCGACCTCGCGGTTGGATCGTCCCTGACGACAGCGCAGGATGATGCGCGCGCGTAACGCCAGTGCGCGCCCGACGCGGCGCGCGTTGCGCGACCAGTTCACCAGCTGTCGATGCTCCTGCGCGCTCAGAGTCAGCGGCGTCAGGTGCGAGCGACGTTGCATCGGCATGCTCCGTGCGTGTCTCGCCCGAAGCGCAAATTGCCATCCGCCTGCAGGCGGCGCAATCCATTCAAAGAACTTGTGACTCACCGCACCACCGCAGCGCTGCAGTAAATAGCCTGTTTTTCAGGCATTTCCGGCGCTGACACCGCGCCTGCGCGCGTCTCGAAGACGCGACATATCGACAGACGCAGGCGCGCAGGCGTAACACCCTCGCTCGCCTGAGGTGCATGCACTCTGCATGCCTCACGTTTCGGGGGAGGGAATCCTATGTGCAACATCGCTCGCATCTTCGCGCCCGTGCGATCACCCGTGCTCGCGGCAGCGTTGCTCGCCGCACTCGGTCTGCCGGCACCGCTCACCGTATCGGCGCAGGCCCGCGATCCGGGGGTGCGCCACGCAGCGACCGACGGCGGCGCGCCCGTGCCGCTGGCGGGCGTCAGCTCGAACGAGATGCCTTATTTCCAGGATGGGGCCCGCCGTTTCCAGACCGAGGAAGTGGTGTCCGGCGCCACCGCCACGCAAGGCAATGCGCTTGGACCGCGTTTCAACTCCAACTCCTGCTCCTCATGCCACGCGCAGCCGTACGTCGGCGGCTCGAGTCCGGCCGCTAACCCGCTGTTCACCATCGCCACTGCGGCGGGGGCGGCGAACCAGATGCCCTGGTTCGAGGCGCAGAACGGCCCGGTGCGCGAGGCGCGTTTCGTCACGAGCAATGGAGTGGCCGATGGAGGGGTCCACAACCTGTTCGTGATCACCGGACGGAGCGATGCCGGCAGCAGCTGCAACATCGCCCAGCCGTCTTTCCTGCCGGCGGGAGATCCGCTTTCCGGCCGCGGGGGCAATCGCAACATCATCTTCCGTATTCCGACCCCAACGCTCGGGGCAGGGCTCATCGAAGCGATCCCGGACGCGGTGATCATCGCCAACCAGCGTGCCAACGCGGCGCTCAAGCAGCAGCTCGGAGTCGCGGGTCATCCGAACGCGATCCAGGGCGGCAACGTCAATCGCAGCGCCAATGACGGCACGGTCACCCGCTTCGGCTGGAAAGCCCAGAACAAATCCCTGCTCATGTTCGCCGGCGAGGCCTACAACGTGGAGATGGGTATCTCCAACCAGCTGTTCCCGCAGGAGCGTGACGAGACGGCCGGTTGCAACGCAGGCGTGGCAAGCCCGAACGACACGGACAACTTTCCGCCTCCGGGGGCGCCGGTGGTCACCACCGCAGTCCTGTCGGACATCGAGGCCTTCGCGAACTTCATGCGCATGCTGGCTCCGCCGGCGCCCGCCGCGGCCAACACCTCGACCCAGCACGGCAACACGCTGTTCGCCTCGGTCGGATGCGCGTTGTGTCACACGGCGGTGCTCACGACCGGCTCCGCCATCGCGAGCGGCTCCTACATCTCCCCGAGCGTTGCGCTGTCGAACCAGCAGGTGCACCTGTTCTCCGATCTGCTGGTGCACCATATGGGAATCGGGCTCGCCGACGGCATCACTCAGGGAGCGGCCGGCCCGGATGAGTTTCGCACCGCACCGCTGTGGGGCGTCGGCCAGCGCGTATTCTTCCTGCACGATGGCCGCACCAGCGATCTCGTCCAGGCGATCTACGCTCACGCCGGCCCCGGCAGCGAGGCCAATCAGGTCGTGCGCAACTTCCAGCTGCTGAGCGTCGCGGATCAGCAGGACCTGCTGAACTTCCTGCGCTCGCTCTAGTGCAGATCGACGAAGAGCTGGGGAGCCGGCCGAGCCGGCTCAGAATTTGTAGCCGAACTGCAGCCCGAGCACGCGTGGCCGGGTGATGGTCTCCTGCAAAGCGAACTGCGAGGTCGAGGTGTACGTGCTCTTCAGGACATTGGTGATGTTCTGCCCGTACACCTTGGCCCACCAGGCTCCTTTCGAGGCGCCGAGGGACGCGTCGTACTCGGTGTACGCCGGGTTCTCGAAGCGCAGATAGTTGGTGGTGATGGTGGTGCCCGAAGGCGGCGGTTGGCTGCCGGCCTGCGTGAAGGAATGCGCGGTGTGCGTCGCGCCTGCCTGCACGAACATGTCGTAGGAGCTCATCACCCACTGATAGCGCAACAGCGCGTTGAACTGAAAGGGCGGCGCGAATGCCGCGGGCGTACCCGTCGGACCGTAGGGATTCGGAATTGGACCGTAGACGCTCTGATGGTTGACCCCATTGAGGATCGGCTGCCCGTACTGCGCGGCACTGGCCGGGTCCTTGAGCAGATCGGGGTTGTTCGCGATCAGGTAGGGTGAATTGGTCTGCTCGCTGCTGTTCCAGGCCGCCCCGCCTTCGGCCGTGAACCCGCGCGCCAGCAGCGCGATGAAAGAGGTCTCGACACCGCGAATCCTGTAGTCGGGCCCATTCGCGTTGAAACCCACGTTGCCGAGCAAGCCCGGCTGGAAGAAGGTGACCTGCGCATTCCTCCAGTCTTCCTGGTAGAGCGCGCCGTTCCACTGCAGACGGTGGTCGAAGAACTCCGTCTTCCAGCCGATCTCGTTGTTGGTGAGGTTATCGGACTCATACGCGAGCGGCGAGATGTACTGCGGGGTCGGGAGCGCGACGGTGTAGGGGATGTACTGGCCGGAGGTGCGATTGAATGCTCCGGGGCGGAAGCCCTGTGACCAGGTGTAGTAGGCGAGCGCGTCCGGCATGAAGTGCCAGGTGAGATTGGCGCGGCTCTTGAAGCCGGAGTAGGTGGTCTTGAGGTGCTCGTCGTCGATGCTGGTAGAGTAGTTCAGGCAGGGCGGTGGACCTGCTTCGTAACAGTAGAAGCTGCCGGCGACCGCCCCCTTCTCGTCGTTGTCGAAATGGTAGTAGCGCGTCCCCGCGGTGATGGTGAGCACCTTGGGAATGATGTCGAAGTCCACCGAGGTGAAGAAGGCGCGCTGCGTGTAGCCACGTTTGACGTCGTTGAAGAAACCGACGTTGTCACCCCGTATCAGATCCGGATTGTTGATGCTCGATCCGGGGATGGGCCCGATGTTCGTCAGACAGCCGACGGAGGTGGACGGCGTGCCCGCCTGGGTTTGCACGCAGGGCGGCAGCGTCTTGTAGTTCCAGTTGAGCTGATCGTAAATGCGCAGGTCCTCCCAGAAGGCACCCACGATCGCGCGCACCCGCCAGTCATCCGGTGTGCTGAGTCGAAGCTCGTGACTCTGATGCGTGTTGCGCAGTACCTCGCTCCAGGTCGTGCTCGGTGAATAGCAGGTCGAGACCAGGCCGTTGGCCGGCTCGGCGCCGTGGCACTGGTAGTAGTCGGCGTAGATCCCACGTGCGTAGTTGGTGTAGTCCTGTACCGTCTCGACGTTGCGCACCAGATACGAGCCGGTATACACGGCCTTGAGCGCGCCGATGCGGCCGTTCACCGTCCAGGCGGTGTTCTCGAACTTGTCCTTGTTGTAGGAGGGATTGAACAGCGTCACCGACTGCGGCGGCAACGGCGCGCCGTCCGAGCTCGTCGGCATCTGGTAGAACACGCCCTGCGCATCCATGTTCTGATAGCTCTGGCTGATGAGCGCGCTCCAGGTGTCGCTGATCTGCCATAACGCCGAGACGCGCAACCCCTGGTAAGTGACCGGATTGATCGCCCTTGCCGCGATCAGATAATTGTTGAGCACCGGACTCCCGGGCGGCACCTGGCACGGCGGCCCGCCCGGTGGTGGGCTGTTCGCCCCGCAGCCGGTCGGATAGTTGGCGACACCGATGCCGCCATCGGTCGGCTTGCGGGTGAAGGTGCCCGGTACATTGTTGATATAGCCGCCATGCCTGTCATCGAAGATCACGGCGCGCACCGCCAGGGTATCGTTGATGAGGGGCACGTTGAGCACCGCCGTCAGCTCGGTGTTGGGGTCACCGCCGGCGGTCACGCCGTACCCGGCGGTAATGCTGCCCTCCGTGGTGTCGAGCTTTGGCTTGTTGGTGATGTAGCGAATGACGCCGGCTTGCGCGCCGGCGCCGAACAGCGTCCCCTGCGGTCCGGCCAGGACCTCGATGCGCTCGAGATCTGCAGCGTAGACATCGAGGTTGCGGCCCGGCAGCTGGCCCGACTGCTCATCGAGATACAGGGCAACGTTCGGAAAGCCGTTGATCGAGCCGCCGGACTGGGTCGGCACGCTGCCGGCGCTCAGGCCGCGCATGAAGATCTGCACCTGGCCCGGCCCCTGCGACGCTCCGCTGACGTTCGGCAGATGCCTGATGAGGTCATCGAAGGTCGTGACGTTGAGCTGCTGCAGCATCTCACCGCTGAAGGCCTGGATCGCGATCGGCACGTCCTGGACGTTCTCACTGCGCCGCTGGGCGGTGACCACGACCTCCTGGATCGCAGTGAGGCCCGCACCGCTCTCACTGCCGGCGGGCTGATCCGCGGCCGCTACGACCCCCGCCTGCGTTCCCAGGATCGCCGCGACTGCACGTGCGATCTTCCGATTCGTTCTCATTGACGGAGCCCCCCAATGCTGCCACCGTCTTGATCTCGCGAGTGGCGCGAACGAACTTGCCCGTCGCCCGCAGTTCTAGCTAGTCAGAAATATCATTGCGCCATGCAGAAATGTGATTGCGCGGCGCGCGCGTCGCGTTGCACGACCTGATCCGCTATCGCATACTCGATCTTGAGGCGAGGTAGCGTGGTTTGAGCAGCAATGCCATGGCGACGGCACGCTCGGAGCTCGCGCCGCTGCTGCTGCGCTGGTATGTGCTGCTCGTCATGTGCGCGGTGTACGCCACCAATATCGCCGCGCGCTACGTCGTCACCACGGTATTCGAGCCCATCCGCCTTGAGCTGCGGCTCACCGACGCCGGCGCCGCGTTCCTGACGGGGATGCCGCTCGCGCTGTTCTACGTGGTGTGCGGGATTCCCATCGCGTGGCTCGCCGATCGCTCCAATCGGCGCAACATCATAGCGGCATCGCTGATTCTCTGGTCGGGCTTCACGGTGTTGTGCGGGCTGGCGACGAGCTACTGGCAGTTCCTGCTCGCCCGCATCGGCGCCGGTGTCGGCGAGGCGGGCGCCACCCCACCTTCGACCTCGATCGTGTCCGATTGCTTCCCGGGCGAGCGACGCCCCATGGCGTTGAGCGTGTTTGCGCTCGGCGCACCGATCGGGGCCTGGCTGGCCGCGGACGTCGCCGGGGCGTTCGCCGGAGCCTACGGCTGGCGGGCCGCGTTTTACGCGCTCGGCATCCCCGGCATACTGCTTGGACTCCTGGTGCTGCTCACGATAGGCGAGCCCCGGCGCGGGCGGCTCGATGCGGCGCTTGCCGTTGGCAAGGCGTCCTTCAGGGAGTCGCTCGCGTTCCTGTGGCAGCAGCGTGCCGCGGTCCACGTGATCATGGCGAGCGGCGTATGCTCGCTGTGGGGATGGGGACTGGTGTGGTGGACACCTACCTTTCTGCTGCGGACCTACGGATTGAGCGTGGCGCAGGCCGGTGCGCTCACCGGTCACATCCACCTGGTGGGCGGCATCGCCGCCACCGTGGCTGCTGCCTGGCTGATGTCACGGCCTTTCATGCTCGATGCGCGTCGGGTGCTCTGGGCGCTCGGGGTCATCACCGCGTGCGCCACCGTCCCCTCGATCATCGCCTACTGGACACATTCTCTATGGCTCGCCCGGCTCATGTTCTGGGCCTACGTCCCGGCGATCTATTTCTTCATCGGTCCATGCATGGCGCTGGTCCTGAATCTGGCGCCGAGTCAGATGCGCTCGACCTTCACCGCCTGGTCGGTGCTGGTCGGGAATGTCTTCAACCTGATCGTCGCACCGCAGCTGGTCGGCGTCCTCAGCGACTCGTTCAGCGGCGTGCATGGAGCCGATGCCGAGTCGCTGCGCTGGGCATTACTCGTGCTCGCGCCCACCGGCTTCTGGGCAACGTGGCACTTCTACCTCGCCGGCCGCACGGTAAGCGCAGAGATCGTTCGCGCCAACGCCTACTGCAGCAGCTGAGATCTGCACTGGAAATCTCATGCATTGGAAACCACGCAGCATCGCCGGCCTGTGTTGTGTCCTGCTCGCCTGCGCCATTGCCCCGCTGCGTGCCGATGAGCTCCGGGTGCTGAATGACGATACGCACTTTGCGGAGGGTCCGGCGTGGTACCACGGCAAGCTGTACTACGTCGAATACGACCGCAGCTCGGTCGACACCTGGGATGGCAGCAGGAACAGGATCTTCTGGTCGAAGCCCGGTTGCGGTCCCTCGGCGGTCATTCCGACCGCCCGCGGAGAATTCCTCACGACCTGCTATGACAGCGGATCGATCGGCCGGATCGCTGCCGACGGCAAGGATCTGCCTCCGTACAGCCACGACAAGGACGGGCATCCTTTCGTCGGGCCCAATGACTTCGCTGCGGACCACCATGGCGGCATCTATTTCACCTGCTCGGGTACCGCACCCGGCCCGGTGATCGATGGCAAGATCTTCTATCTGGCAGCCGACGACACGATCAGTGAGATGGCAGCCGACGTGCATAGCGCGAACGGCATCGTGGTCTCCAACGATGGTGCCCTGTTGTACGCGATCGAGACCGAGGAGCATCGCCTGCTGCGCTTCGACATCGGGCCAGGCGGCACGCTCTCCGGGCGTCGCGTGTTCCTCGATCTCGAGGAGCTGACGCACCACGTCGGCCCGATCTATCCCGATGGCGTCAAGATCGATTCCCGGGGGCAGCTCTACATCGGTCAGAACCCGCGCGAGCCGCAGGCGCCGCTGGCCGGTACGATCTTCGTGGTCGATGCGCAGGGCAAACTGCTGCGAACGCTGAAGCTGCCTTCGCCCGGCGTTCCCAACCTGGCGCTCAGCCCGGACGAAAAGACCGTGTACGTGATGGGCCTCGATCAGCTCGATAAGTCCCCTTACCGGGGCAAGGTCTACGCCATCGCGAACCGCTGAGGCGCACGGCGGGTAGCGCTCGCGAGCTCACGCTGCGAGCCAGCCGCCATCGATCACGAGATTGGAGCCAGTGATGAAGCTCGCCCGATCGCTGGCGAGGAACACCGCCGCGTTGGCGACATCCTGCGGCCGGCCGAAGCGCGGCCATGGAGTCCGCCGTCGCTGATACTCGAGGCGCGCCGGGTCCCTGGCGAGCCCACCGGCACCGGTGACGATCTTGCCGGGCGAGATGCAGTTGCACACGATGAGATGCGGCGCATAGTCCGCGGCGATCTGTCGGGTGATGTAAATGGCGCCGGCCTTGCTCACGCCATAGGGCAGATCCCCCGGTGAGCTCACGATCCCCTGTTGCGAGCCGAGGTTGATCAAACGGCCCCTGACTTCCTCACGGGGCTCCTGGCCGATCATCTGCTGTACCGCACGCTTGCAGCCGTAGAACATGCCGGTGAGATTGACGCGCATGACCTCCTCCCACTGCGCCGGCGAGGTCTCGAGCAGGGGTGTCCCCGAGTAGGTTGCAGCGTCATTGACCATGACATCGAGCCGGCCGTGACGCGCAACCGTCGTGCTGATCAGCGCATCGACCTCCTCCCAGCGGCCGACATCGGTGCGCTGGAACGAGGCGGCGCCACCGGCACGGGTGATGACCGCGGTGGTCGGCTCCCCGCCTTCCACCGCCTGCTCGCTGAGGTCGGCAATGACGACCTTGGCGCCTTCGCTGGCGAAGCTGATGGCGATCGCGCGGCCGATGCCGGAGCTGGCTCCGGTGACGACAGCAATCTTGCCGGCGAGTAGACTCGACATGCGGTTCGATTCCGAGGACCGTCGTTTTCACACAGTATTGCATGACCGGCGCCGCCCAACCCGATCTCGAGCTCGCCGCCTCGCTCTTTGACGCACTCGCTCACGCCACCCGCGCCGGACGCGGCATCGTGCGCGACAGCTACGGTCGGGGCGAGCAGGCCGCTCACGACATCGCGCGCTCCGCCGCCACCGCGCTCGGACTCGAGATCGAGATCGATGCGATCGGGAACCTCTTCATGACGCTGCCGGGACGGGCACGCGGCACGGGCCGCATCCTGATCGGCTCCCACCTCGACAGCGTACCGCAGGGCGGCAATTACGATGGCGCCGCGGGGGTGGTCGCGGGACTGTGCGCCCTCTCCGGGATGCGCCAGGCGCATCTCGTGCCGGAGTGCGATCTGTGCGTGCTGGCGATTCGTGCCGAGGAGTCGGCCTGGTTCGACGTTCCCTATCTCGGCAGTGCCGGCGCCTTCGGACTCCTCGATCCGCGCTGTCTCGCGGTACGAAGATCCGACAACGGCCAGAGCCTCGAGTCGGCGCTCGAGCAGAACGGTTTCGATCCCCGGCCCATCCGGGAAGGCCGGCGATTGCTCGATCCGAGCGGTATCCGTGCCTACCTGGAGCTGCACATCGAGCAGGGGCCGACGCTGGTGGCGCGCGGCTTGCCGGCGGCGGTGGTGAGCGGCATCCGTGGTTGCCAGCGCTTCCGTAGTGCGCGCTGCCTCGGTGAGTACGGCCACTCCGGCGCCGTGGCACGTCCCCAGCGTCGCGATGCCGTCGCCGCCACGGTGGCGTTCCTGCACCACATGGAGCGCGTGTGGCTGCAGCATGAGCAGGCGGGGGATGATCTGGTGCTCACTGCCGGTGAGCTCTTCACCGATCCGCGTCTGCACGGGCCCAGCAAGATAGCCGGCGAGACGAGCTTCGTGCTCGATATCCGCAGCCTGTCCGAGGACACGATGCGAGCGGTGGCCTCAGAGGCGCTCGCCGCCGCAGAGCGGATCGGTCAGGCCTATCGCGTTCGCCTGGAGCTCGGGCAGCGGACCGACTCGCCGCCGGCATTGCTCGACCGCGCCTTACGGCTGCGCCTCATGAGCCTGCTCGATGAGCCCTATGAGATGGCGAGCGGCGCCGGGCACGACGCTGCGGTTTTCGCGAAGGTCGGCGTGCCGAGCGCAATGATCTTCGTGCGCAACGAGCACGGCAGCCACAACGCGGATGAAGCCATGTCGCTCGAGGATTTCGCCGTCGGCGTCGGCGCGCTGCTCGGCTTGCTGGCGGACTTTCCCCTTTGAGCACTGCGCAGGAGCCGTGATGACACTGCTGGTAACGGGTGCGACCGGTTTCGTCATGAGCGTGCTCGGCCGCCATTGGCTCGAGTCCGATCCGGGCGCGCGCCTGGTGGTGCTCGATGCGTCGCCGCCCGACACTGCTGCGCGACGCTACTTCGCGCCGTTTCGGGCGCGGCTCTCGGTCGTGCTCGCGGACCTCACCCAGCCTGCCAGCTGGCGTCCCGCGCTCGCCGGCCATGCCATCACGCATATCGTCCACGGCGCGACGGTCACGCCGCTCTCGCGCGGCACGGCGGCCGAGGCGCAACGCGAGCCGGAGGCCGAAGACCCGGCGCGCATCATCGAGGTGAACGTGATGGGCACCGTGGCGGTGCTCGAATGGGCACGCACTCTCGCGCAGCTGCAGCGATTCATCTATGTGAGCTCCGGGGCGGTGTACAAGCATCACGGGCCGGATCGGCCCGGGGAGCCCTTGCCGGAGGACGGCTACGTCATGCCGCGCCGGCTCTACGGCATCTCGAAGCTGACATCGGAGCTCCTCACGGAGCGTTACGGCGATCTGTTCGGCCTGTCCACGGCATCGGTGCGTCCCTCCTCCGTCTACGGACCGATGGACCGTGTCACCGCGAGCCGCAACTTCCGGCACGTCCCCAATCGCATCGCTCACCTGGCTCTCGATGGCGTGAAGCGGGTGCGAGTCAACACGCTCGATGCGGTCGGCGACTACATCCACGCCGAGGACGTCGCCGCCGCCATCGTCGCGCTGCTGCGCGCGCCACGCCTGCATTATTCGGCGTACAACGTGGCCTCCGGCACCACCGCCAGCATCGGGCAGATGGTCGAGTGGGCGGCGGAGAAGGTGCCCGGCTTCGGCGCCGAGATCGTTGCCGCGGAGCAAGCCGACATCCTGCAGGATCCGACGCTGCGTGATGGCATGTGGGGCGCGTACGACGTGACGCGCATCCTGAGCGACACGGGCTGGAAACCGCGCCCGATGCGCACCGCGCTGCATGCCTACATGGACTGGCTCAGGGCGGAACGCGAAGCGGGCCGGCACGCGGACGCAGGATGAGCCCGATGGCCGATTACCCGCGAGATCTCATCGGCTACGGTGCCCATCCGCCCGAGCCGCGCTGGCCGGGTGGAGCTCACCTTGCGGTCTCGCTGGTGCTCAACTACGAGGAGGGCGGCGAAGCGTGCGTGCTGCATGGAGATGCGCACTCGGAGTCCGTGCTCACCGATCTCGGCGCGGTGGCGGCGCTGCCCGATGCGCGCAACCTCAACGTCGAATCCAATTTCGAATACGGCAGCCGGGTGGGCTTCTGGGAGCTTTCGCGGCTCCTGCGGGACATGGGCGCGACCGCAACCGTTTACGCCGTCGGCATGGCGCTGGAGCGCAATCCGGACGCCGCAGCAGAGATGGTCCGCAGCGGGTTCGAGGTCGCCTGTCACGGGCAGCGCTGGATCGACTACCAACTCGTGCCGGCGGAGCTCGAGCGTGCGCACGTGCTGCGCAATATCGAGACCATCACCCGGCTCACCGGTCGCAGACCCGTCGGCTGGTACAGCGGCCGGCCGGGTCCCAACACCCGCAGACTGGTTGCCGAGATCGGTGGTTTCCTTTACGACAGCGATGCCTACAATGACGACCTTCCCTACTGGACGCAGGTCGCGGGCAAAGCGCATCTCATCGTGCCGTACACCTTCGACACCAACGACAGCCGCCTGCAGCGCGGCGGCGACTTCGCGACCGGTGCGGAGTTCTTCGAGTATTGCCGCGATGCGTTCGACTGGCTCTACGCCCGGGGACGCGCCGGGCGATCGTGCATGATGAGCGTAGGCCTCCATGGTCGGATCATCGGCCGGCCGAGCCGCATCGGGGCACTCGCGCGGCTGCTCGAGCACATCCGCAGCCACGAGCGCGTGTGGCTGTGCACCCGCGCCGAGATCGCCGAGCATTGGCGCACGCACCACCCGCCCGGAGCGGCCGAGCCGCGGCCGGCGTAGCAGGAAGCATGGAGCCCCGGCGCAAGGTGGCGCTCGTCGCGAGCTGTCTCCTCAACCAGAACGCCAAAGTCTGCCAGGGCGCACACTACCCGGGCGTGGTGAGCCCGGTGGTCGAGGCGCTGCGCAGCCGCGGGTACGCGCTGCAGCAGCTCCCCTGCCCGGAGCTCGCATTCGCGGGGACGCGCCGCTGGTGGGCCGTCTACGAGCAGTACGATACGCCTGCGTATCGCGATCATTGTCGGCGGCTCGCGCGGGCGATTGCACCACTCATCGAGCAGTACCTGCGGCGCGGCGACGAGTTGGTGCTGATCGGTCTCGATGGGAGCCCATCGACGGGGGTGCGCTTCACCTCGAGCCAGCCGGACTGGGGCGGCCGGCCGGACCGGCCCCAGGACGACTGGAAAATACTGCCGCGCAGAGGCATCTGGATCGAGGAGCTCGAAGCGGAGCTCGCCGGTCGCGGCCTGCCGCCGTTGCGTGCCACCGGGTGGGGGCTCGATATGGGCCGTTTCGACGAGGCGGGGGCGCGCGCCGACCTCGAGCAGTTTCTCGATGAGCCGGAGCGTAGCGGCGTCGAGGGTCCGGCAGCGACATGAGCCTCGATGCCCGCGGCTGGCGGATGGCGCTCGTGCCCGACGCGTTGATCAATCCACCGGCCGGCAGCGCCGCGCTGCCCGATGCGCTGCCGATCCTCCAGGCGCACGGCTATGGAGTGCTGCAGCTGCCCCCGAGCGGCAACTACGGGCCGTTGCTCGCAGTGATCGCCGACCAGGTCGCCGAATACTCCCATCACGGATACGCGGTGGTCGCAATCGGCCTGCACGGTACCGCCGGGGGCGGGCTCCACTGGCGTCGCCTCGCCCCGCTGCTTCGTCACCGCGAGGTCGCTCTGCCGCCGCGGCATCTCATCCGTCCGGGAGCCGGTGTCGACGCCGAGGCGCAGCGGCTCGGAGCTTTTCTGGCAGCATACGACGTGCCGGTCGAAGAGCAACGGCGTTGGCGGCGCTAGCAAACGGGAGCCTCCGCAGCATGGACTACATCCGCTTCGGGCAGACGGGACTGAAGGTCTCGCAGCTGTGCCTCGGCACCATGTCGATGGGCAGCTCCGCCTGGAAGGGATGGGTGCTCGATGAGCCGCAGTCGGTTCCCATCCTGCGCCGCGCGCTCGATCTCGGTATCACCTTCTTCGACATGGCGGATTGGTACTCCACCGGGCGCAACGAAGAGGTCGTTGGCCGCAACCTGCTGCGCATGAGCTCGCGTGAGCGGTTGGTGCTCGCGACCAAGGTCTATTATCCGATGAGCGATGATCCCAACGACCGGGGCTTGTCGGCCAAGCACATCGCCAGCTCCATCGACCGGTCGCTGGCGCGCATCGGTACCGATCACATCGATCTGTATATCGTGCACGCGTTCGATGCGCAGACCCCGGTCGAGGAAACGATGCAGGCGCTGCACGACACCGTCCGTGCCGGCAAGGTCCGCTACCTCGGCGCATCCACGATGTACGCCTGGCAGTTCGCGAAGATGAACCACGTCGCGGCGATGAACGGCTGGACGCCGTTCGTGAACATGCAGTGCCAGTACAACCTGCTCTATCGCGAGGAAGAGCGCGAGATGTTCCCCTGTTGCCGCGACCAGGGCGTTGCGGTCACGACCTTCAGCCCGCTCGCCCGCGGCTTTCTCGCCCGCGACGCCGACACGTCCCGCACCAGGAACGATCCCTACCAGCAATACTACGGCGATGACATCGACCGCGAGATCGCACGCCGCGTGCGCGAAGTGGCAGGACGGCTGGGTGTGAGCGCCGCCCACGTAGCCATGGCCTGGGTGGCTGGCAGTCCTTACCCCAACGTTCCGATCGTGGGGGCTGCAAAGACCAGTCACATCGAGAGCGCCGTCGAGGCGCTCGCGCTACGACTCACGGAAGCCGACCGGGCCTATCTCGAGGCGCCTTACCGGCCCCGCGATGAGATCAACGATCAAAATCCGCTGCGCCGCCCGCGCGCTCTGCCTCCGGGCGGCTAAGGCGCCAGCCAGCGGCTGTCCTCGCGCAGCTCGATCAGAGTAGGTCGTTCCGCGAGCAGAGCCGCGCGCACGGACTGCGCGAGGTGTGCGCCGCTCTCGGCGCGCGTCGCCCGGCAGCCGAGGCTCTCGGCGAGCCCGATGAAATCCGGACTCCGGGGCTCGACGCCGATGCGTGGAATGTGGCGCTCGTCCATGCCATCGGCGATCGCCTTGAGCGCTTCGTTGTTCCACACCAGGATCGGAAGCGCAATGCGCTCCTCGGCGGCGGTCGCCAGCTCGTTGACGGTGAACATGACTCCGCCATCACCCGCCACGGCCATTACCGGCCGCTGCGGCGCACCGACCTTCGCGCCAATCGCCATGGGCAGGGCGAAGCCGAGGGCACAATAGTTGCCCGAGTAGTACCAGCAGCGCTCCACTTCCATCGGCATGGCGAAGGAGCCGCTGTAAACGAGCTGAGTGGCATCACCCATCACCAGGGTGTCGGGGGGCAGCGCCTCGCGCAGAATGCTCCACACCTGCGCATGACGCCTTTCGAGCTCGGTCATTTGCGCCGCGTTGCGAGCCAGGATATCGCGCGCACGTGCCTCGCCCTGCGATCGCTGCGCCAGCGGCGGCCGGCCCGCGAGCGCGGCGGACAGCGCATCGAGCGCGGCACGGGCATCGCCCTGGATGGGCACCGCGGCCGCGTAGACCGATGTCAGCTCGGCAGGATCGATGTCGATCCGGATGATGTCGCCGCGGATCTCGAGCTTCGTGAGAAAGTGATCCCCGGCGGCTACTTCCGAGCCGACCAGCAGCACCACATCCGCATCGGCGAGAGCCTGGCGGCTCGCCGGCTGAAGTATCGAGGCACCGAGCGACAGCGGGTGCGAGTCCGGCACGATCCCCTTGCCGGCGTTGCTCGAGAGGACCGGAGCGCCGATGCGCTCGGCGATGCTGCTGAGCGGCTCACCTGCGCCAACCGCCCCGCCGCCGACGAATAGCAGCGGCCGGGTCGCGCGCGAGAGCCGTTCCGCCGCCTCCTCGATGAGCCTCGGGTCGGGCATTGGACGTGAGGGAACGCGACGGACCTGCCAGTCGCCCTCGACCGGGAGCGGCAGAACGTCGCGCGGCAGGGAAATATGCACCGGTCGCGGCCGGCTGCCGCGGAACACGGCGTAGGCGCGGGCGATGAGCTCGGGAAGCTCCTCGGGATACCTCACCATGGCGCTGAAAGCGGTGAAGCCGGCGGTGACTGCCGACTGGTCGTTGAGCTCGTGGATCGCGCCCCAGCCCTTGCCGTGCGTCGTGGCCGGGGAAGCTCCGGAGAGTATGAGCATGGGCTGCGAATCACAGTACGCCTGCGCAATGCCGGTCGCCGCGTTGGTGACTCCGGGGCCGCCGATGATGGTGCACACCCCGGGCTTGCCGGTGGCGCGCGCATAGCCATCGGCCATGAGGCTCGCTCCCTGCTCGTTGCGACACTGCACGTGCCGCATGCCGGCGTTGGCGATGCCACGATACAAATCGAGCGTCATGGTGCCCGCCATGCCGAATACGGTGTCGACCCCATAGGCCGCGAGCAGCTTCATCACCGCCTCGCCACAGGTCATGGCGCCCACGTGTATCTCCTGCGTGTCCAAGGTCGGAAGGGTAAGCTTTTGCGACACTGTTGTGTACCGCGCAGGGCCTCGTGGACGACTGCACATACTCGCGCCGGCGTGCGCCGGCGAAATTGCATGCCGTGCTGCATCTCGCGGCGCTGCTGCCGCTGCTGTTGTGCGGCTGCCCGGCGCGCGAGCCGGGCGGCGCGACATCGGCCGGCGAGGATGCGCCAGCGCCGGCCGACGACGCCGAGAAGGTGGTCAACGTCTATTCGTGGGCGGAATACATCGCGCCCGACACGATCGGCAATTTCGAGCGCCAGACCGGCATCAAGGTGCACTACGACGTGTTCGACAACAATGAGGTTCTCGAGACGCGGCTGCTGGCCGGCCATTCGAACTACGACGTCGTGGTCCCGACCGATATCTTCTTCGACCGTCAGCGCGCCGCCGGCGTGTATCGCAAGCTCGACAAGCGCGCCCTGCCGAATCTCGCCAACATCGACCCCGAGACGCGTCGCCGCATGGCCGAGCATGACCCGGGTAACCAGTACGCCATCCCCTACATGTGGTCGACCACCGGGCTCGGCTACAACATCGACAAGGTACGCGAGCGCCTCGGCAGCGAGGTTCCGGACAGCTGGTCGCTGCTGTTCGATCCGCGCAATGCCGCGAAGCTCAACGATTGTGGCATCCTCATGGTCGACTCGCCGCTCGATGTGTTCGCATCCGCGATCCTCTATCTCCATCGCGACCCGCGGCGCCAGGACCCCAAGGACGTGCTGGCCGCCGCGGAGGTGCTGCGCGCAATACGCCCGTTCGTGCGCAATATCGTGGCGGAGCCGACTGCGCCGCTGGCGAGCGGTGAGGTCTGCCTCGAGCTCTCCTGGTCCGGGGATGTCGAGGCCGCGCGTAATCGCGCCGAGGAGGCCGCGACCGGCGCGCGCATCGCTTACCTGATCCCGCGCGAGGGAGCCCTGACGACCATCGACATGGTGGCGATTCCGGCCGATGCGCCACATCCGCATAACGCCGAGGTGTGGATGAACTACCTGATGCGCCCGGAGGTGATTGCGCAGATCAGCAACTACATCAGGTACCCGAACGGCATCACCGCCGCGCTGCCGCTCATCGATCCATCGGTGAGGAACGATCCTGCCGTTTATCCGGACGCCGCGACCCGCGCGCGTCTGGTCAGCAGCGCTCCGGTACCGCTCAATTATTCGCGTCTGCTCGCGCGGGCCTGGACACGCTTTCGCACCGGTCGCTGAGCGCTGCGCGCTCCTGCAAAGCGCGCGCCGCGCTCCTGGCGGCGCTTGCATGCATGTGGCCGGCCCAGTGGCCGGCCTGGGGCACTGGCGTCGGCCCGGCATTAATCCTTCAGTCACCTGAGCTTCATCGGATCGCAACTCGCGGCGGCTAGCGTGCCGAGCGTCCGAAGACTGCCCTCGGCGTAATCAGCACGGAGAAACCTTATGAAGACTCCTTGTCGGGCTCTCGCGGCCGCCGCCCTCACGGCGTGCGCGAGTTTCGCTGCCGTAGCGGATGAGGGTCCCGTCCCGAGGGGCGTCGAGCCACTCGATCATGTCTTTCTCGTCATGATGGAGAACCATGGGAATGCCGAGGTCATCGGCAACCCCGACATGCCCTTCCTCAACAGCCTCGCGCGGCACTCCGCGCTCGCGGCCAATTATTTTGCGGTCGCGCACCCCAGCCTCACGAACTATCTGGAGATCGTCGGCGGCTCCAATTTCGGTGTGCTCAATGATCACGCGCCGGACTGGCACAGAAGCAGCTGCGCGACGAACCTGAGCACGGGCGTGCCCTCGCTCGATGAGAGCTCCTATCCCGATATCTGCCCGCTGCGCGGCAGCGGCACCGATGCGGCGACACCGCCGATCGACAACAGCAACCTCGAGGGTAACCAGCCAGGGCCTGTGATCAATGTGGACGGCAAGGTGGGTTATCCGGCCGAGCACACCGTCGCACTCACGCTGGCGCATCAGCTCGTGGCGAGCGGGCGCAGCTGGAAGGCGTACGAGGAGAGCCTGCCGCCCTCGGGAGCGGATGGTATAAATTCCGCCGACGGCCTGTTCTCCAACAAGAACCCGCCCTCGCAGGCGGGACTCACCGACGGAGTGGTCGGGCTGTACGCCGTCAAGCACAACCCCTTCGCCTATTTCGCCGATGTCGAAGCAGGGAGCGATCCGCGGCTGAGCCTCGCCCGCGTCGTCGGCTTCGATGGTGAGCGCGGCCTGTTTGCCGATCTCGCCAGAGGCCGCGTGCCGAATCTCGTCTACATCGTGCCGAATCAGTGCAACGATCAGCACGGCCGCAGTGGCGCAGGGCCGCAATGTGATTCCGATCCCAACGACGTCGGCACGCTCGCCGGGCTCAACCCGGGGCTCATGTATCAGGGTGATGTGGCGCTCGAGCGCATCGTCACCGCCATCCGCTCTTCCCAGGCGTGGAAGGACGGTCGCAACGCGATCGTCATCGTTTGGGACGAGAGCGACTACAGCAACGCACCCATCACCAACCAGGTGACGCTCGTGGTCCTCACCAATCGGGAAGGACGCGACCCCTCTGAGCAGCACCCGGGGCGCGTCAGCCATCGTTTTTACACGCACTTCTCGTTGCTGAAGTCGATGGAAGCGGGCTTCGGCGTGCCGTGCCTGAACAATGCCTGCCGAGCGGATGTTCAGGTCATGGACGACCTCTTCGACGATCGCGATTGACGGTGCGAGCTCCGGGCGCCAACCACGGCGCTCGCTGATCCGCTCCCCTGGCAGGGCTCACTCGCGGCGCGAGTGAGCCCTTTTCCCGTCCCGCATCCCTTCTTAACCCCGCTGCGCCTCCCGAGCCGTTTAAGTGGGTGTTCGACATTCGCTCCGGAGGTTGCAGATGCGACATATCCTGATCAGCGCCTGCCTGCTGCTCGCGCAGCCTGCGCACGCCGTCGGCCGGCTCGCACAGGTCGTGGTCATCGACCGCGACAGCGGCAGCACGCTCGAGAGCTACTATCATCACGGTGAGTACTGGATCGCGGGGAAGCCCGGTGCTCATTATGCGATCGAGATCCGTAACACACTGGGGGAGCGGCTGCTCGCGGTGACCTCGGTCGACGGCATCAATGTCCTGACCGGCGATACGGCGCGGTGGGACCAGCCCGGCTACGTGCTGCGCAGTCAGGAACGGTATCAGGTTACCGGCTGGCGCAAGAGCCAGACCGAGGTCGCTACCTTCGAATTCGCCGCAGCGCCAGACTCCTATGCCGCGCGCACGGGTCGCTCGGCCAACATCGGCGTGATCGGGGTGGCGGTGTTCCGCGAGCGCCTCCCCGAGCCGGCCGCCGAGCGCGCACCGCCGGCGCCGGCAGCTGCGCCGGAGAGCAGTGCCGAGTCACGCATGCAGGCCTACGGCAGTCCGGCAGCCAAATCGGCCGACGCAGCGCGGGCACCCGACAGGGCCGCTGCGCCGCCGCTCGCACACCTGGGAACCGGTCATGGAGCGCGCGCGCAATCCTACGTGGAGTTCGTGGATTTCGTACGCTCGAGCGACCAGCCGAGCGAGATCGTGCGCATCCGCTATGACAGCCGCGAGAATCTCATTGCGCTCGGCATCATTCCACACGGGACGACCCTGGCCGCGGTGCCCGAGCCGTTTCCCGGCTCGATGCCGATACATTTCGTACCCGACCCGCCGGCCTGCACTCGCGGGCGACAATGCTTTCATGAGTGAGGGTCCCGAGACGGACGAAACGTTGATGCTGCGCTTCGCTGGCGGTGACGTGCAGGCCTTCGAGCAACTGTATCGACGTCACGAGCTCACGGTCTGGCGCTACCTGCAACGCAACCTCGGTAACCCTGCGATTTGCGATGAGCTGATGCAGGAAGTGTGGTTCGCGGTGGCGCGCGCAGCGCCGCGCTACCGGCCGCTGGCGCGCTTCAAGACCTGGCTGCTCACGCTGGCGCACAATCGTCTGGTCGACGCACTGCGTGCCAGTCGACCGCACCTGCGACTCGTCACGGTCGGTCAGGCCGCGGACGGCTCCGGCCTCGTCGAGCATCTCGCCGCCGAGAGCCATACCGAGCCCCCCGAGCAGGCGCAATCGAAGCAGCACGCCGATGCGGTGCTGGCGGCGATCGCGCGGCTGCCGCCGGAGCAGCGCCAGGCTTTCCTCCTGCACGCTGAAGGAGAGCTGACGCTCGAGGAGATTGCGCGGGTCACGAGCACCACCTTCGAGACAGCGAAGAGCCGCCTGCGCTACGCAAGGTCCCGGCTGCGCGAGCTGCTGCAGGAGTACGCATGAGCGGCGAAGACCTGACCGACGGCGCGGACGATCTCACGGAACGGTACCGGGCGGCGAGCGCGCGTGATGCTGCGCGGCCCGGCGAGGCGGTGCGGCAGGCGATCCTGGCGCACGCGCGCAGCGTCGCGAATGAGGCCCCAAGAAGGAGCACCTGGCACGTCGGCCTTGCCGCCAGCGTCATCGTGGGGGGGCTCGCGAGCCTCCTCGCCTGGCATGCGCGCCCGCCGGCACCCGCTGCGGTTCCCAGCGCCCCCGCCTCCGCGCGGCCCGCGGAACCGCCTGCGAAAGGCCCCGCTGCAAGCGTGACCCCCGGTGCAGCATTCCCCCGCAGCCGCTCCGCAGAGCCGGCGCCCCTGCCTCCCGGGACCACCGCAGCAAAGGAAGCCGGCGCAGACATGACCGCCGAACGGGCACGCGCGGCGATGGCGCCGCCGCGGGCGAACCTTGAGGTCGCTCCTGCAGCGGCACCGCCGGCGCGGGCGAACCTCGAGGTCGCTCCTGCAGCGGCGCCGTCGGCGCGGGTCGAGGCGCGTCGCTCCGCGTCGAGCTCCGCACTGGTGGCGGCGGCAGAATCCGGCGATCTCGCACGCGTCGAGCAACTGCTGCGCGGCGGAACCAGCACCGAGCAGACCGACGCACGCGGACGCACGGCGCTGCTCGTTGCGACATCCCGCGGGGATGTCCCGCTGGTCCGGCTGCTGCTCGCCGCCGGAGCGCGGTCCGACGTCGTGGACGCCGATGGCGACACGCCCCTCGCCGCGGCGCAGCGCCAGGGCTCACCGACGCTGCTGCGCCTGCTCGAGGAAGCCCGGCCCTGATGGCTCCATGCCGAGTCTCTTGGCCGGCTCGCTCTTTTTATGTGACCGGGGGCGTGGCAGTAGAGACAGACTGAGTGCACCATATATTTGATGCGTCTCTATCTCGTTCTGCTCCTGATGGGTGTCCTGGCGTTCCGCGCGCTGCCGACCGACGCAGGAAACGGTGTGTACTCCGTGGTCGGCATGGGCGGTGCGGCCTGCGCGAAACTGAGCTCCGGGCACGGTATCCACGCAGAGGTGCCCTATGGGCTGTGGCCCATCGGGCCGCTCGATGCGCTATGCAATCTGGATCGCGCACTGCTCTCGCTACAGAAGTACTTCAGTTCCGAGGATCCCTCTCCGGCCGAGACACTGGTGGCCGGAGTACGCTCGAGTCGGCTCCAGGCCCGCTCTGGCCGCTGAGTCGGACCCCACCTTTAACTTCATATTTCGGCCATGTCGCTGGTCGACGACGACTGTAGTCGCCGACTTTCCATAGCCATGTTCGGCCGGGCATTCTGGTGGCGCTTGTCGGAGGGTGCGAAATGCCTGGTGAGTTCGAGGCAGAGGAACCGGTCGTGGCAGACGCCTACGCCGACACGGTGCGTATTCGCGTTTTACCAGAATCTGCCGTGCCGCCGGGCGCGAACTCCGTCCCCGCACCGAGCTTCGATCCCTACAGCACCGACCTCCGGGCGGCCACGCCGCGCAGACCGCGCAGGACACTCGATGACATGCGTCGACTGAGCGAAGCGATCGTGCGCAATCGCCGCCAGAGTACGGAGTAGTCCTACCGGTTCTGAGGCAGCTCGCGGCGTATTTGCTGCGAGAAATCCGCTGCCCCATCCGCCTGCTGCGCCAGCGGATTGACGAGCGCTCGCCGCCGTAACTCCTCGAACGGCACGCTGGTATCGAGCCGTCCCTGCTCGTAGAGATATTCGGGCAGGTAACCGCTCACCAGCACTTTCCACGAGTACTGCACGTGTCCGGGAAGGAGTCGCACGAGGAACCAGATGCTGTTGGTGCAGTTGCTGGTGAGGGTGTTGTACCACTGGGGGTGCTCGCGCAGCGCGTTGATCCTCTGCAGATAAGCGAGGAACAGACGTTGCGCTGCTGGCGCGCTGCCGCGCAGCCGGTACAGATACACCTGCTCGGGAGGATCGTGGCGATAGTTGGTGCGCAGCCGCACCAGATCGCGCTCGTCTCCGACGGCATAGTAGAGAGTGTATTGGCGGAAGAACCCCTGCAACGAGGAGTAGCCCTGCCCTCGCTCCTTGCGCGCTTCGATGGAGATCGCCACGTGCGAGCCGTCGGTGAAGCCGAAACTGAGGAAGATGTGAGCGACGGCCGGGCCCATCCAGTAAACCGCAAACAGGTCCACGCTCTCGAGCTGCTGCAGATCGAAGGAGCGATCGTAATATGCCGGCGTAAAGTCGGTCGCGCTGCGGTAGTCGAAGTTGCGGATGTTATGCAGGGCCACGCGGTCGCCATCGATGGTGGCATAGGCGAGCACTGCGTTGTCGGTCTGCCAGTCCCGGTCATTCGACGGCTCGATGCGGGTCCATGCGGCAAGCACCACGGCGAACAGTGCCACGAAAGCGCCGAACGACCGCCAGCGCCAACCCCGCAGTGCGAAGCCCATGAGGAGCGTGACCACAACCAGCGCCAGCACCGCAGCGAGCGCGGTGCGCAGCGTCGGATTGGCATGATCCCAGTAGCAGACGGCCAGCACCTCCCAGATGCTCACAGCGATCATCAGGAGCAGGAGCAGTGTGAGCCCGACGGCGTTGGCGATTCGTCGGATGCGGGACGACGATGTCGCGGTCGTGGTCAATTGGGGCGTCCTCACCGGAACATCGGATTATCGAGAATCGAGCCCGAACCGACCGGTGTTCCGAGCGTGACCCATCCGGCCCACGCCCCGGTCGCTTTGCCGACGCCCACGGTCAGCGTCCCCAGCGGGGTGCGACCGCCGAGATAACCGGAGATACCATAGAGCTCGCCATTCGCTACGCGGTCGATGCGGTCGTAGACGTGTCCGCCTTCGAGGCCGATGCCGCCGTACAGCGCCTGGTTCGCGAGCGGCAGGATATCGGCGACGCGCCAGAGAGCGCTGGCCTGCACGCTCCAGTACCTGCCGGCGCGCACCTCTCCGGGCGAGTAGCCCGGGAAGCTCTGCGGACCGCCGAGGGAGAAGGCGCGATCCGCGGGCAGTGTGCTGCCGAGATCCGAGCCGCCGGCTGCCGTGAGCCACAGCGTCGTGACACCGGCCCGCATGGCGTGGCGCGCCGCGGCCTCGAGCGTTTGCCAGGTGCGCTCGGCGCCGAGACCCGTGTCGGACCGGAAGTACTGGATTTGTGCGGCCGTACCCCGGGTCGCGTAGCTCGATGAGTCACGGTTGTCGAACAGACCCGATGCGCGCAGGCCGGCGTCGGTGAATTTTCCCGTCGGCAGCAGTGCGCTGCCGGTGTCGACCTCGACGCGCCGGCGATCGGCAAAGTACCCCGCGCGCAGCTGACTGTTGGATCCGAGATTGACCCCGACATCGGCATGAGCGCCGAAATCGATGAAAAAATACTGGGCGACGCGTTTGTAGTCGTTGTAGATGTCCTCGATGGACCGTCCGATGAGCGCCGCCGGCTCGATGAAGAAGAGCTGCGCGGTCTCGAGCGGCTGGTACAGGCTGGTGGTGAGCGAGGTCGAGGTACCGACCTGCACGCGGTTGCGCCATTCCCCGCCATAGGAATTTATCCAGCGCCGCAGGTACTGCACCTCGAGCTCGAAGCGCAGCTCCCCGGACCCGGCCGCATACAGCCCCATGCTCGGCCGCAGTACGTCGGGGCCGATCTGCTTTTCGCGCGGCTCCCACACGAGGGTCGGGTTGTTCGGATCGCCTTCGAGTCGGTACTCGACACTCTCGAGCTCATCGAGCACCGCGAGTCTCGCCGCGTCGGCGCTGATCGCGGCAACGTCCACCGTGTCACCCGCGTGCACGTGCGTGAGAGTGCGCAGATAGTCCGGATTCACGTACTTGAGGCCGCGGAACTGCACATCTGCGAGCTTGATCTCGAGCTTCTGGCTCACCGTTACGCGGCCGCGCCATGCCGCGTATTCTTCGGCCGAGACGGAGAGCCTCGCGAGCCGCGGGGCCATGGCGCGCGCCGCCTGCTCGCCGAGAGGGATTGTCTGCGCGGTGCGCTCGAAATCCGCGGCACTGAAATCGCCGAGGTCGACATCGATGCGGATATCCCGATCCGTCAGCGATTGCAGCTGCACCCGCTCATTCGCTTCCGCCATGATGTCGTTGCTTCGGGAAATGAGGCTGCCGGGGCCGACCAGCTGGTCCCGCGTGGCGTTGGGCTTGGCGAGATTCACCGCGATGATGATGTCGCCGCACAGCTTGCGGGTCACATCGATCGGCAGGTTGCGCACGATGAAGCCGTCCGCAAGCACGTACTGATCCGTGACGACCGGCGCGAAGGCGCCGGGGATCGCCATGCTCGCCCGCATGGCGGTGGCAATGTCCCCGTGATCGAGCACCACCATGTTGCCCGTCAACATGTCGGTTGCGACCGCGCGATAAGGTATCGGCAGCTGATCGAAATCCGGTACGGTGCGCGCCCTGGCCACGTACGAGCGCAGCACGTCCTCGATGCGGCTCGATGCGATCAGCCCGCTCGGGGGCACGATCCGCCCGCTCTTCAGGCCCAGCTCGATCGAGCCGCTGGTGTCGTTGAAACGCTTCTGCTCCACCGGCTCGAACTGGCGGCTGCCGACCCCGCCGACCACCGATTTCCAATCGATCTTCTGGATGAACTGCTCGATCTCTGCTGCCGGCATGCCGGAGGCGTAGCCTCCACCCACCAGCGCACCCATGCTGGTCCCGACGATGCAATCGACCGGCACGTGCAGCTCTTCGAGAACCTTCAGCACCCCGATGTGCGCGCCGCCACGTGCCCCACCGCCGGCAAGCGCGAGGCCCACCCGCGGGCGTGCGGCTGGCCTCGTAGCAGGACCGGGTTGCTGAGCGCTGGACGGTGCGCCGGACGAGGCGACCCGATGTATCGAGATACCGCTCTCCTGCGCCGCGACGCCTGACGCAAGCAGGAGGTAAACCAACAGGCACCCGTACCCAACCCTTTGCGCAGACACCTGGCGCGACCTCACGACCCTTGCCCGGTTTGCGGGGCTGTTGCGCAGCCCTCATTGACTGTGTGTATCCCGGCCGCGGAGAGAATTCACAGGCGATCCGACCGCGAGCTGCAGGCCAGCATACTGCCGGTCCTTTCGCAGAGCACGCGTTCCCGGTGCAGACCTGCCCGAAAGGGCAGCTTTCCCGGAGTGGTCGGCTGCGCTCAAATGCCGAGCGACGTTATCCGCGATCAGCGCGGCGCGAGCTGTCCTTACTGCGTTGCGAGCTGGCATCTTTCGACTGCCAGATAGCCGCCGCGACATACAGCGCGAACAGTGCGGCGAGCACATCGAAGGCGATGGGTGTATTGCTCATGAGAGCAGCGGCTTCAGGGTTCTGCAGTGCCGAGATTAATGCACGCGGTGTTAGGAACGAATTAACAAATGCAGCCTTTTGCCGACGACCCGACAGGCGAGTACCGAGGAGCGCATGAGGAGGAGCGCATGAGCGCAGCGGCAGCGTGTCCCCCGCGGGCGACAGTTTGACTCATCGTATTGCGCGAAGATTCAATCGGACCGTCGCTTGCTTGTCTCGGATGACTCGGCGGTGACATGAGGCTCCCCGGGCGGACAAGGACCGCCCGGCCGGGGAAGTCCTCCTCCCGCCCTGCTGGGAGCTCGATCCGAGATTGCGCCATACTCCGCCGGAACGGTGGCGATCCAGCCACAGGGCGGAGAAGCAATGAGAATCCCGATCTATCTCCTTCTCTTCGGTACGCCGGCCTGGGCGCAGAGCCATCCTGCAGCGGATCTCATCGTCACCCATGCCGCCATTTACACGGTGGACCGCCAGCACCCCAGGGCCGAAGCCGTAGCGGTCATCGGAGATCGCATCGTCGCCGTGGGATCCATGGCCGAGATGGATCCGTGGCGCGGGCCCGAAAGCCGCGTGATCGACGCGCAGGGAAAGCTCCTCCTGCCCGGCTTCAATGATTCGCACGTGCACTTCACCGATGGTGGCGCTGCGCTCGCCGAGGTGCAGCTGAACGATGCCACCTCCGCCGAGGAGTTCAAACGTCGCCTTGCCGCGCAGGCGGCCAAGACCGCCCGGGGCGAATGGGTCCTCGGCGGGGATTGGGATGAGACCAAGTGGAGCTCGCGGCAACCGCCAACGGCCGCCCTGATCGATGGCGTCACTCGGGACGTTCCGGTGTTCGTGAGTCGCTACGACGGACATCAGGGACTCGCGAACACCGCGGCGATGAGGCTGGCTGGAATCTCGGCGGCGACTGGCGATGTTCCGGGTGGTGTCATCGTCCGCAACGCATCCGGAACGCCGACCGGCATTTTCAAGGATGCCGCGGAAGACCTGATCCTCAAAGCCATTCCGCCGCGCTCGCACGAGCAGCGCCTGGCCGCAGCCAGGCGCGCGCTCGCCCATGCCGCGTCGCTCGGGGTGACGAGTGTCCAGCATATGCAGGCCGACTACGCTGATGTGGAGGCTTATTCGGAGCTGCTGGAGAAGGGAGAGCTGACGACGCGTATCTACTGTGCACCGCTCGAGACCGGATGGCAGGACCAGGCGAGGCTCGGTCTGCGCCGTGCCTGGGGATCCTCGTACCTGCGTCTCGGTGCCGTGAAGGGCTTCGCCGATGGCTCAATCGGCTCGCGCACCGCGGCGCTCTTCGAGCCCTACAGCGACGAGCCCGACAATCGCGGCATTCTCTCGGCCGAGATGCATCCGCCCGAGGCCATGCGCGAGCGGTTGATGCAGGCAGACGCTGCCGGGCTGCAGCTGCGGGTGCATGCCATCGGCGACCGTGGGATCTCGATGATCCTCGACATGTTCGCGGCCATCGAGCAGGCACATGGATATCACGACCAGCGTATGACCATCGAGCACGCACAGCACGTCACCGCCAAAGACTTCACGCGTTTCGCCGCGCTTCACGTCATTGCTTCGATGCAGCCTTACCACGCGATCGACGATGGCCGCTGGGTCGAAGCACGCATCGGACGCGAGCGAGCCAGGACCAGCTACGCCTGGCGCGCGTTTCTCGACCACGGTGTGACGCTCGCTTTTGGAACCGATTGGGATGTGGCGCCGCTCAATCCGCTGCTCGGCCTCTACGCAGCTGTTACGCGCGCCACCCTGGACGGAAAAAATCCGGATGGCTGGATTCCGGAGCAGAAAATCACGCTGGCCGAGGCCGTCGAAGCCTACACCCTCGGATCCGCCTACGCGGAGTTCCAGGAGAAAGAAAAAGGCTCGATCACGCCGGGCAAGCTCGCTGACATGGTGATCCTCAGCGACGACATTTTCGCCATCAATCCCGCGGCATTCCGCAACGTGAAGGTCGAAACCACGATCGTGGGCGGGAAGGTTGTGTACAGCGCCCCGTCACGGCATCAATAGCTGGCTACCAGGCGAATGCCGCACCCAGAAATGGCCCTTTGAACTCGAGCGAGTCGAATCCGTGCCCGGGGGCAAAGTGGTAGGTGACGTGGCGCCAGCCGCCAAGCAGGTCCACACCGAGGCGGTGGTGTACGCCGGCGAGCCCTTGCCAGCGCAACTCGGAGTCTGCAGCGCCGATGTCGGCGTATACAAACCCCCGCCACTCATTGCCGAGAGCCACTCGGACGTTCGCGCGCAGGAACGCCTCGGAGTTCCTCGCCAGGAGCCCGCCCTCCTCCTCAGGTGATGCTGCACCCGCGTGCCCCGACTCGCGAGCGAAGACGTACCCGAGCCGTGCCACGACATCCGGCCGGACTACTGCAGCGGACATGCCGTCGGAAGGTTGTGCCCAGGCGGGCTGCGCTTTCAGCCACAGTGCCAGGGCAAGTGTCACCAGCACGCGGGCAGCTCGCGTTTTTGCAGGTGATGGCGTGAGGCCTGGGCCGAGCATGGAGGTCTGGTCCACTCATGATCCGTAGCGCGCAGTGTCGAAGGCGGTGGACTCAGCGGCAAACTCAATGTCTGAAGGGCACATCAAAAAAACTGAACATCCGGGAACGCGCAGCGCGCACTGAACTCCATCCGCGGGCGCGCTCCGGGCGCGCAATCTCCCCAAAGATGGAGCTCGTTGACCCGACGAATCGCGGCAGCACTTGCCTCGACCGGGAGCTGTCCGCGCCGGCGTGGGTGGCTAAGCTCCTCGAGGTGGACGCAACGACCAATCCGTCAGCGCTCGCGCCGCACAGAGGCTCAGCGGCCTACCGGCATCTCGGAGCAGAAAAATCCGCAGGCCTCCTCAGCGCTGCATTCGTGCTGCTGTGGAGCACCGGTTACCCGGCGGCGCGCATCGCACTCGACCACAGCGGCCCGTTCACGTTCCTCGTGTTGCGTTTCGGTGGCGCCGGCTTGATTTTTGCCGCGCTTGCGGCCCTCAGCCGGGCCGACTGGCCTCGCGGCCGAACGGGACTCCACAGCATTCTGACGGGCCTTTTGGTGCTGGGCCTGCAGTTCGGAGCGCTCTACTGGGCGGCCTCGCAGGGCGTGAGTGTCGGCCTGATTGCGCTCGTGATCGGGACCATGCCGATAGTCACGTCGCTCATCGGGCATCTCCTTTTCGGCGAAGCGGTCCGGCCGCTCCATTGGATCGGGTTTGCACTCGGCTTCGCCGGAGTCGCGCTCGCGGTAGGGGAAAGTGCGACCTCAGGTTGGCGCGGCGGGCCCGGAGCGCATGTCGCGGTACTCATCGGCTTGCTCGCCATCAGCGCGGGCACGTTGTATCAGAAGCATCGCGCCTCGAATGTCGACCCACGCAGCGGGCTGGCATTGCAACACCTGGCGGCGATGGCTCTGCTGCTGCCGTTCGCCGTGCATGAAGGCTTCCACGCGGACATCTCCGCCGCGTTCCTGGCGAGCCTCGGCTGGGTCATCGGCGTCAATTCGCTCACCGCGTTCGCACTGTTCTTCGTGCTCCTGAGGCGGGGAATGGTCAGCGAGGTCACCGCGTTGTTCTTCCTCATGCCACCGGTGACGGCAGTAATCGATTATCTGGTGTTGGGAGAGGCACTCAGCGGATACAAGGTGGCGGGACTGGCGCTCGCAGCGCTCGGGGTCTATGTGGCGACGCGCGTGCCCGCGGAGGCGGCGGGGACGACGGGCGGGCGCGTGCGTCTGCACGATGGCAGAGAGGTGCTGATTCGTCGCATCCGGGCAGGGGATCTGCACGCACTTGCGCGGTTCTTCGCCGTGCTCTCGCCGGCGTCCCGCAGGCAGCGATTCCATGGCACGATGAAAGAGGTGCCCGAAAGGCTGCTGCGTGAGTTCACGCAGCCCGACCCGCACGAGCATGTCGGGCTCATCGCCGAGGCGCAAACGGGGCTGCCGCGGGAGCCCCCGCTGCTCGTGGGCGAGGCTCGCTTTGTCCGAGCCCGCGGCTCGGACGCTGCCGAATTCGCTCTGGTGGTCGCCGATGACTGGCGCCGAGTCGGGCTCGGCTCCTCCCTGCTGCGCGCGCTGCTGAGTCATGCCCGCTCGGATGGGGTGCAACGTCTGTGCGGCGATGCCCTGGTCGACAATGAAGTGACTCGCAGCTTTCTGCGCTCCCTCGGTGCGCAGAGATCCGGCGGAGTCGAGCGCGGCGAAACCATCCGGCTGTGCCTCAGCGCGCCACGGATGCGATGCCCCGGAGCTGCCCCCTAACGACAGAAACGGGCCAGACGGTTGCCGACGCGCGCCATCTCGGTGGGACCCTCCTCGGCAACGTCCGGGCCGCGCTTCGCAACCCGTACTGCGGTGAGCCCACCGGGCAGCAATTCGACGAGGTTGCCGCCCCACCCTTCCATCACGGGGATGTAGATGTGGCATCCCTCGTCCGCCGCGTACGGCACGTGCCAGAAGGCGGCGAAGTAAGTGATCTCACCGGCAGTGTTCTTTTCTCCCGTTGGCAGCCCGCGCGCTGCGGGACCGGCAGCGATGGTCGAGATCGTCGGTCCATAGAGGAGCTGCTTCGAGCCGATCCGGCCGCCGCGATGAAAGAGCCGGGCGATCTTCACCATGTCGCCGAGTGTTGGATAATAACCATACGCCATGAGCGGATGTCCGGGCCCCGTGGCTTCGATCGTGCGGTTCGTCGGCGCGTAGTAGATGCCGATCGGCTCATACACTTCCTTCTCGAGCATGGACCACAGATCCGATGCCGGGCCTTCCCGGGACTTCAAATAGTTGTCCATGGCGACGCCGAGCATGAACATGTCCTGATCGCGATAGCGCGCGACGCGGCCCGGACCCCACGGGTACACTGCGCCGGTCTCGAGCAGAGCGTGCACTTTCTCTTCCTTCGAGGGTGCCGTGTACCAGCGGTCGTAGGCACCTTCCAGGTATCCGTCGCCGATGTCGTTCGGATCGATGCGCGTCGACCCATTGCCGATGCCCGTCGCCATGTTGAGCGCATCGATGAAGCGCACCGCGCTCCAGCCCGGATAGCGCGCGGCTTCTGGCACATAGTCCTTGATTTCGAGCTCGTAGACCTCGGGCCCGAATTTTTGCGCGAGACGCAACAGAGCGACCGCGTTGGCCAACGCCTTGGTCGCCGACCACACGCCGAAGCGCGCCCGCTCGCACCAGGGCATCGGCCCCCCGGCTCCGGCGCAGTACTTGATATAAAAGGTGTCACCATCGTCCAGGCCGGCCGCCACCGCTTCTGCCACCGGCAGACCGCGGTCGAATTCCTCGAGACGTTGTTTTCCAACGCGAGCCTCAAGCTCTCCCCATGAGGCAACATGTACGTCGGCCGCAACCGACCGTCGATGCCTCTCGGTCAGCGCCCGCACCTCCTGCGGTGTGAGCGGTGAACCCTGATAGCTGGCGGAGACAAGCCCCGACGCGACGAACAGATCGGAGACGTAGAACGGCGCGGTCTGCTGCACGATCTGAAACCGCAGATTGGTGACCGTGCCGCGGCGGTACATGAATAGCGCCACCCCGTTGTGGGTTTCGCCCTCGAGCGAGTTGACCAGCTCGAATGGAAAGGCGGCGCGCGACCAGGCGCCATCGGCGGGCTCGGACCACAAGCTTCCGGGCTGCACGAGGATGTCCCAGTAGCTGCTGCCCCCGGGCGCGAGTCCAGAGCGGATCACCTCCTGCGTCGCAGGGACCAGATCGGCACCGACCGTGAAGAAGGTCAGGGCCACGGCGGGAAAGGTCTGAGTATCCTTGCCGAGCACCTTGGCACGGCTCAAGGTCTCGGGCTGAGTGGTCATCCGTGTCTCGCGCAGCTGCAAGGTCCCGGCGAAGGGCTCGTGCGGCGGGCGAGCGCCAGGGGGCGGGGCAAACGCAGCATTTTCGATGATGCCCCCGCTAAAGGCGGCCGACTCCAACTGCTGAAGCGAGATGCGCTCTGCGGAATGAGCAGCGTTGAGCGTGCCGACGCCGAGCAAGGCGAGGATACACATGCTCTCTGCGAGCATGGGGGGCGGCGGCCGCTGAGCTGCACGAGGCATCATCGCTTGGCCCAATCTCACCATTGGGCTGACTCTACGCCTTCGCCGTACTATTCGCGGGGGGTCACCTCACTGGATCATGGGGAAAGCGGGGACGTTCGGATTCCTGTAACGCTCGGCTCCCTCGCTTCCTGCGCGCTACGCTCGAGCGAGCACCCGGTCCATTGCAGAGCGGATGACACTCGCCGCGTCGTCTGCGGCGCCCATCGAGCGCCACGCGATGACGCGGTCCGGGCGTACCAGAATTGCACCATCGGGCCCGAACTCGCGCCGGCGCAGAAAGGCGAGCCGTGGGTCGAGCCAGTCACCTGCCGTGTGGCCGAGCCGCAACGCGAGGAGCTCGACGCGGCGCGCACGCGCGGCTGCGCGCGCGGCATCGCACCAGGCTTCGCCGCGCTCGCCGGCGATCAGCAGAAAGCTCTCGGGCGGCGCGACCTGCCGCAGCGCCCGGCGTTCGCCGGCCCGTTCTACCCAGGCATGTGGCAGCGGGGATCCGGGGCGGGTGTCCGGCTCGTATACCCGGATGTCGTCGATGTTTGCCGGCTCCGGGGAACCGTCGTCGAGGACCGCCGCGGACCGGCAGCGAAAGCCGAACTCCACGTTGTGCTCCTTGAACTCCATCGATTGGCTGGCCATCACGCGCGCTACCTGAGCGCGCCGAGCATCGCCGGCTGGACCGGACTCCCACAGCTGCTGCGCGTTGCGGGCACACTGCTCGGGTGACAGGTCGGGAGAGATCCCCAGCGACGCGCTCAATTCGCGATGGTTGAGCGCGTTCTCCACCGAGCGCTGCACGTTACGCGCGAAAGCCGGGAAGCGCTCCGCATGGTAGGTTTCGAGCAGCGCCGGTGTTGCCCGCTCCTGGAGGACGTAGGCCAGCTTCCAGCAGAGATTGTAGGCATCGTGCACCGCGCTGGTGAGCCCGAGTCCGCCCGTGGGCGGGTGACGGTGGGCAGCATCGCCGAGCAGGAACACGCGGCCGACCTTGGTGAGCGGGGCGACGAGTCCCTCCACGCGCCAGCGGGTGATCAGGTGTATCTGGGGGTTGAAATCCGGCAGGCCCAGGCGTTCGCGCATCAACGCCAGCACCTTCTCGTCGCTATCGAAGAGCGCCTCGAACTCCGGCGGGTAAGTCATGTGGAATACCCACTCCTCCGAATGCGGGCCCCAGCGGGTCGGCCCCATCGGTACGAGTACGCTTCCGGAGCCGCCGTACTGGCTATGGATGATCCAGCGGATGAGTACGTCCTCGTCGCGCAGCCAGCGCGAGAGATCCGCGCTCATATGAATGCTGATGCTGCGCATCAAGTCGCGGCGACCTTCGAGCTGCACGCCGAGCAGCCGGCCGACCGTGCGGCCGCCGTCGCACCCGAGCAGATAGTCGGCGCGCACCTGGTAGTGTTCGCCGGCATCGTGGTCCTTGATGGTTGCCGTTACGCCGGCGGCATCCTGCTCGAGACCGAGCAGCTCGTGGTGAAAGCGCACGCCCTGCGGATTGAGTTCCTCCGCCCGGCGTCGCAGCATCGGCTCCAGACGGATCTGCGGCAGATTGGTCTGCCGGCAGGGACTGGCGGCTATCCAGGCGGGATCGCTATAGCCACCGTCCCAGCATTCCATCTTGTGGACGAGGCGACCGGCGCCGGCGCCGCCGGCGACGCCGAGGTACCAGGCGGTGTGGCTCATGTGCTGCGGCGGTGTGCCAACAGCGTAGATTTCCTCTGCGACGCCCACATCGGCAAACACTTCCATGGCGCGTTGGTTGAGAACGTGCGCCTTCGGCAGAATCGATGTAGTAGCCGCCGCGCTCACGAGCAGCGCAGGCACCCGGTAGGTCGACAACAGCATCGAGGCGGTCAGGCCGGCGCCGCCACCACCGACGATCAGGACAGGAACGGATTGTTTCTGCATACGCTCTCCGGCGCTGACGATGCTGGCACGCCTGCCGACGAGATCACCGCGCGCGCGTGTTAACGAGCACTCAGAAGTTGACTGACAGCCGCGCGCCGTAGGTGCGTGGCGCCGCGATCGCACCGGACACATAGCCCGCGACGAAGGGGTTCTGGAAGCCGGTCATGTAGATGGCCTTGTCCGAGATGTTGCGGCAGTAAGCGGCGAGCGACCACCGGCCGGCGTGATCGAAGGTGACCGAGGCGTTCGCGCTCACGTACCCGGGGGCCCGCTCCGAGGGCAGGAAGTCGATCGCCAGCCAGCGCTGCGAGGCGAATTGCGCATCGGCCGCCAGCAGGAGCCTGTCGCGGTCGCCGAGGCCGATGCGGTGCTCGATACCGAAGGAACCGGACCACTTGGGCGCATGGGTGAGCTCAAATCCCGAGCAATTGACGTGCACGCCGCCGGTGAGCGCGCCGCCGCTGATCGCGGAGGTCTGGCACGCGGTATTGGCGGCGAGCGGCGAGAACGGATCGAAGCTCGTGAAACCGTTGCCGGCGCCGCGGGCGAACGGCAGGCCGGCTGCGTTGGGCGGAACGTCATAGGCAAAGGTATCGAATCGGGTGTGCAGATACTCGGCTCCAACGTGCAGCGTGTCAGAACTGCTCGGCTGATAGACGACGTCGAAGTCGACACCGTTGATCGTCGCGGTGCCGGCGTTCTCATAGGCGAACGCAATCTGACCCTGGCCATCGAGCGTGATGTGCGGCTCCTGGTGATTCTTGTAGTCCCAGTGGAACGCCTCGAGGTTGAGCTGCAGGCGGTTGTCGAGGAAGCGGTTCTTCGAGCCGAGTGCGTAGGCCGTGAGGCTCTCGGGATCGAAGGAGCTCGCCTCGGTGCTGCCGGGGGTGGCCGTGGCCGCCTGGTTGAAGCCGCCGGATTTGTAACCGGTGCTCGCCGTGGCATACACAAGATGCTCCGGCGCCAGATCATATTCGACGCCCGCCTTCCAGGTGACCTTGGAGAAATCCCGTGCGCCGGAGAAAGTCTCGAGCAGGCAGGGATTGGGCACCATGCCGGCGCAGGCGATCCCGGAAGGGCTCAGCGGCAGATAGGCGACGCTCGGGTAGTTCGCGGTCACCGATCCGTCGATCGACTTGTGGTCCTGCGTGTAGCGGGCGCCGGCGATGAGCCGCAGCGCCTCGGTCATAGGCAAGGTGATCTCACCGAAAGCCGCATTGCTGTGCGTGGTCTGGTCGGAAGGGGTGCGGTTGTTCTGCACCAGACCGCCGCTGATCGTATCGTGGGAGCTCTGCGTCTCGTTCAGATGATAGAGGCCGAATACCCAGTGCGTGCTGGCTGCGGCATTGCTTGCCAGGCGCGCCTCCACCGTCGTCGCATGCGAATCCTGCGGCGTTGCATAGGAAAGTCCCGACGGCAGCAGGTTGTAGTCCATGTTGGCCGCGCGGTACGAGGGCAGCAGGCTGAGGACCGTTGCACCGAGGTTCCAGTCGAGCTGTGCATGCGTGCCCCAGAAGCGGTTGTCCTGATTGAGCGGGTTGGTCGGGAACTGCACCAGAGAGGTGTAGGGCCCGGCAGGCGGCAGTCCGGGGATGGGCGGGTACGGCGCCAGCGCCGGACACTGTCCTGGATTGTTGACCGTCGGAAAGAACACACTCGGTATGCACACGCCCTGCGCGGCGGCCGCCGCGTAAAAGGAGCTCATCTGGCGCGGGTCGGTGCTCGAGGTCCACGCGGATGTGATCCCTTGAGCTTTGGGTGACAGGATCACCCCGGTGCTGCCGACGCCGCCAACGTGCGCGTAGTCGCCGCCGAGGAGCAGAGAAGCTGCATCACCCTGCCACAGCAGCTGGAGCCTGCCGGCCTGGTGGTGATCGTCGTCCGAGCCATCGCTGGTGTACCCGGAGCGGGTCACCTGCTGAAAGGAGGCGCGCATCGCGAGCTGCTCGCCGAGTGGTACGTTGATCGCGGTTTCGATGCCGGCGCGGTGATAGTCGCCCCCATCGACAACGGCGTACCCCGAGAAGCTCCCAACGACCGGGCGCGCAGTGATCACGTTTATCGCCCCGCCACTGGCGTTACGGCCATAGAGAGTCCCCTGCGGCCCCTTGAGCACCTCGACCCGCGCGATGTCGTACAAGTTGCCCTCGACCGCCTGCGGGCGCGTGATATAGACGCCGTCGAGGTTGAAAGCAACGGCCGGGTTGGTGATGGGCGTTGCGCTGAAATCGCCGACGCCGCGGATGTAAATCTGCGTCACGGCGCCGCCTTGTCCCACCTGCACCCCGGGCACCAGGGTCGACAGGTCGCGCACCTGCACCGCGCCGGCGCTCCTCAGCTCCTCCCCGCTCACGACGCTGACGGCCAGCGAGGTCTTCTGCTCGCTCTCCTCGCGACGCTGCGCGGTGACGATGATCTCGCCGATGCCCGCAGCGGCGGCATCATCCGCCGCGCGTACCTCCGGGCTCGAGCCGATAGCGCAAGCGCTCGCGACCAGAGCGGGCACGAGCCGGCCGAAATGGAATCGGGTCATTGCGATGATCCCCCTCATGACTCGTCACAGGCTCGGGGGACGCACGGGGCTGCGGCCGGGGCGTCGCCCCGGCCGGGCCGCGTGGTTGCGCATTGCGACTCCGACAGCGCCGTCAGACGCCCGCCGGCAGCCGCGCGCTGCTGATGCCCCCTATTCTCGATCTCGTCTCAAGTTGACACTTCTGTCAATCTGAAACATAGGCTGTTTCGATTGCGATTGTCAACGCCCGCCCGACCGCGACGTCGCCGGCTTTCATCCTGTACACTCGTACAAGACGTCGCCGAGCGAGGCGCCATGAGCATCACGCAGCGGGGGAGTACGGTCCTCCCCACCAATCACCGCACGCGCACCGGGCAGGCGCGGCGCGCGCAAACGCAGCAGCGCATCATCAGCGCGGCGCTGGAGGTTTTCGCCGCGCGTGGGCCGGACGCGCCCATCATCGATGATTTCATCCGCGCCGCCGGCGTATCGCGCGGCACCTTCTACAACTACTACCGCAGCACCGGCGAGCTGCTGGAGGCGACCACCAAGTGGCTCGGCGATGACCTGATGGAGTCGATCGAGGGGGAGATCGGCGGGCTCACCGACCCGATCACGCGCCTCACCACGGGATTGCGGCTATGGCTGCGGATGTCTGAAAGTGATCCACTGTGGTGCGCATTCACGGTGCGCGCCAGCGATGTCGGCGGTCTCGTGAAGGAGAAGCTCGGTGGCGATCTCCGCAACGGCCGGCGTCGCGGCTTGCTCGACTTTCCGAGCCTCGATTCCGCTTATGATCTCGTCGTCGGTACGGTGCGTGAGAGCATGCGGCGCATCATCGCGCGGCGGCCGCGGCGCAATCACGACGTGGAGGTCGTGCGTATCATCCTGCGGGGACTTGGCCTCGCCCCGGCGGCGATCGAGCAGGCACTGGCGCGTCCGGTGCCGCGCTTGCGGCGCGAGCCCCGTGGCGTCGGCCGACGTGTTTCCACGCTTTTTGCCCGCAAGGGCCGGGCACGGAACTCGGTCGGCTGAGTCGACGGCGGCCTAACTTACATACTGACATTGTCGTCAGGATGAGGGATAGCCAGCGCGATGGCGCCGAGGCTCTTGCCCGCGACGTCGCTCTCCACCGGAACGCGCACCTGCTGGCCGCCGTGCTCGAGCACGAGCTCATAGAGCAGAGTCTCATCGGGCAGTCCGTCGAGCCTGAAGTCGCCGAAGCAGTCGCTGATGGCGCGTGCGACTTCCACGCCCTCGCGCTGCAGCGAGACGGCGCAACCCTGCAGGCAATCGCGTATGCCGTGCCGTACCGCGTGGACGGTGCCGGCGATGAAGCGCTTCATCACGCGGTGCAGGTTCCGGTAGTAGACACGCGGTGCCGTACCCAGCTCCGGACGCAACACCTCGAGTCCTTGCTGGCGTGCCAGCGCCTGCATCTCCACGTCGCTCACCTTGATCGCCCGATAGGCGCCGGTAGGACACACGTGTTGGCAGCGCGGAAACGGCCAGCCGGCATCCAGCAGATGCGCATCGAAGATCCAGATCTGCGGCAGCTGAAGCTCCTCGTTCCAGTTGATCGCCCCGTAAGGGCACTTCGCGACGATGTCCCGGCGGCCCCTCGCCCTGACCGGGTCGATGAGCACGATGCCGTCGTCGCGTTTGACCACGGCGCCGCCGGCGTCCTCGGCGCAGGGCGGGTTGTCGCAGTGGTTGCACATGGCCGGCATGTAGGCGACGTCGATGTGCTCACCCTCACCGCGAGTCTTGCGGCTGATCTGAATCCACGCCGCTCCCGATCCGGGCTGAGGCGCTGCGTAGCCCGGAAAGTCGTTGCCGGCGTGCTCATCCATAACTGCCAGCGTGCAGCTCGCGCAGTTGTTGCAGCGGCCGACGTCGACGATCATGTTCCACTTGCCGCTCACGCGCGCTCTCGTGCAAGTGCGGACCGCGACGCGGCTTCGTCCCACGGCTCGATCTCGACCAGGCAGGAGTTGCCGGCCACACCCTCGGTCCCCTGGATCATCCGCCTGTCGGGCGTGAGCAGGTTCAGGCAACCACCGCGGTCCACCAATCCGCTGCGAGTGTCGATGAAGTCCACTTCGGCGCTCGACTCGAAGCCCTTGAGCACACCGGCCCGAACGGCGGGCGTCACATCGGCCGCACAGATCACCGAGGCGCGCTCGTTGAAGACGCGCACCAGGTCGTGTTGGCGGATATTGCGCGCACGTGCGTCGCCGGGATTGATGTTGATCACCCAGTAGCAATAGCCCCCGATGCGCACGCGATGCTCGGGGATGGCGTTGAGGAAGGCATTCTTGCCGTCGCTGTAGGTGTGGAAGCTATAGCGCGAATGCGTGGAGATCAGCTGCAGCGGATAGCGCGCCACGAGCTCGCTCGTGTGCGGACCTTCCCACGAGGGTAGGTAGCGATTGAGCGGCGGGCGTTCCGTGCTGTCCGGGCAATTGCGCCGCAGCGTCTCGGGCACGAACTCGATCTTCCCGGAAGGGGTCTGCAGGCCGAGGCCGAATTCCTCCGCGTACTGCGACGGCAAAGGGTGCGGCTCGGGCACGTCCTTCTTGCGTCCTTCGGCGTACCAGCGCAAGTACGGCGGCGCGTGCAGCGCTTCGGACTCGGCCGGGGGCACGACGTAGTAGCCTTTCTCGAGGAACTTCTGCCACGAGATCCTCTTGGGCAGATCGGAGGAGTCGAACACGCGCTTGCACCAGTCGAGCTCGCTGCACCCTTCGGAGAACACTGCCCCGAGTCCCAGTCGCGACAGGATGTCGAGGAAGATCTGGTAATCGGACCTGGATTCTCCGCGCGGCTCGATGCACTTGTGCTGCATGACGATCAGCCGATGATTGAGCTGGGCCTGGGCATCATGCGCATAGCCGCCCGCGCCGGCCCATTCGCCGATGTCCCAGCGTTCGAGCTGCGTGCAGGCCGGCAGGATGATGTCAGCGAATTCGGCTTCGCCCTCGCGCCAGATCGACTGGTTGACGACGAACTCGAGCGAGGGATGGCGGTAGGCCTCGATGAGGCGACCCGAGCGCGCGAGCGTGCCGAATGACGAGCCGCCGTAGCGGTAAAGCATGTGGATCTTCGAGTAGCCCGGCATCGGGTAGGCAAACGGTGCGAACTGCGCCTCGAGCGAGATCCCATCCCACGCGTACCCCTCGCAGCGGCCCTCGATGATCGCCTCGGGAAAACGCTGCCGCGGCACCAGTTGCTTCACCGGGTTCAGCGTGAGCAGGTGCGGCATGCGCGTGTAGTTCAGGACGGCCGAGGAGGTCCAGTTCAGCTCGCCCGATATGCCCCCGTCTGCATAGCCTGGAAAGTAGAAGGAGAAATCGAGCGGCGTGCCCGACTGTACGCCGCCAGAATTCACCCCTGGCTTACCCCACCCCTGCATGGCAAGCAGCAGGATCATCGACCGAGCCCATTGAGCACCGGTCGCACTGCGTCCGGCACCACCGAGTCCGGCGCCGCCGGCAGCAAGGTGCGTCCGGCGTGTGCCCCACAGACGCGCCAGGGCACGCACCGTCGCCGCCGACACGCCGGTCTCGGGCTCCTGCCACTCGGGCGTCTTCGGAGTGCCATCGTCCTTGCCCAGCAGGTAGTCGCGCCACTGCTCGAACCCAGTGGTGCGTGTGCGCACGTACTCCTTGTCGTACAGATCCTCGCGCACCCAGACGTACATGATGGCCGCCGCGAGCGCGGCATCGGTGCCCGGACGGGGCGCGATCCACTTGCCGCCGAGCAGCTGTGCCGTCGCGTTGAAGAACGGATCGATGTGCACGCTCGGAATACCGAGCTCCTGCGTCCAACGGCGCCGCTCGGTACCTTCTGAGCCCGCGTAGGCGCCGCTGGTCTTTTCCGGGTCGGAGGACCAATAGACGATCAGCTCGCAGTTCTTGAGGCAGTCCTCGGCCACGCCGTAGGGGCCGGGAATACCGACGCGCAAACTGTTGCCGAAGTGGTGCATTGCCCCCCAATACCAGCCTTCCCAGGAATCGGGATTGGGGTGCACGCGCGTGAAGCCGAGCAGATTGCCAAAGCGCAACATGGCGCTCAGGTAATAGCCGACGTTGCCCCATTGGTGGTGCGAGCTCGGGTAGAGCGCCATCGCTCCCGGACCGTGCTCGCGCTTCATCCGTTTGATCTCGGAAGAGACGATCTGCAGCGCCTCTTCCCAGCTGATACGCACGTAGCCCGAGACGCCACGACGCTGCACATGGCGCTCGCCGTTGGGGTCGAAGTCGACGCGCTTCATCGGATACAGCAGCCGCCTGTCGGAATCGACCAGTGATCTCAGAGTCAGGGCATGCGGGCTCACGGTCGCCTGCCGCCGCGGGCTGAAACGCCGCCCGCGCGCCTGCAAGGACCAGCTCGGGGCGTCGGTGCGGTCCAGATCGATGGGCGTGGTGCGGATGATGCGGCCGGCGCGGACGTACACGAACAGCGGGCCGCCATTGGTGTTGGTCGTGTAGCGCGTGGTCCCGTCGCGCAGCCGACGTCCAGTCCGCAGACCTGCCGTCTGGATCATATTGAGCAGCTGCATGAACCACACGACCAGCGGATCCGGCCCGTCGACGACCACCCTGAAGGTCTTGGCCGCGTGCACGACCTCGGCCTGATCGACCGGCGGCACGAGGAAACTCAACGCAGTGGGCACGTCACGAAACGAGATCGTGACGTCGGGTCTGGAATGCAGACCTGCGCGCGCGCGAATCGTGCCAGCGCGAACAATGTAGTGCCGGCCGATGCTGCCATCGCGCAGCTGCAGCTGCGCGATGCAGTCCCTGCGCCGCATGAAGGCGGCCAGGGACGCATGCCGCCAGGCTGCCAGGCGCAGAACCTGGGTGAAGGAGTACAGGATGACTCTCAGTATCAGCCTGGAGACCATGGCTAGCGGTGTGGGCACGCAGGCGTGCCGTCAGAGCTTCACGCGGGGATGGGCGTCGCCAGGGACTCTAGGAGACAACTGAGGAAATTGTCAATGCTGACGAATTCGTCGATTTTCAGGCGAGCCCCGGAGCGACCGCCGAGTTCTATGCGGGCGCGCCGCGCTGGCTGCCGCGCCGATTGCGTCTTGCCCGGGGCTCGGCCGAGCGCAGCGGCGCGGCATCCTGAGGGACGCCGCCGAAGGCGGCGAGCGCACCCTGCCAGTCACCGCTCGGCAAGGGACGATAGGCAATTCTCTCCGCTTCTCTCCGGCCGAGCCCGAGCGTTTGCAGCGCGGCCGCGGCGGCGCGCTCAGGAATGTTGTCGCTGTCGAAGCCCAGGGCTTCCGCTGCAGCGGCCTGCCGCGCCTGCGGCGAGCCGAACTGCAGCTGCACAGCGATTGCAACGAGCACGATGCCGCCGACAGCAACGAAGGACATGAGAGGATCGACGATGGTAAATCGGCGGGCGGCGATGCCTCGCTTCATATCCCGGAGCAGGCGCCGGCCGAGACCGCGATCCATGGCCCGCGGGGAAAGCCCTTCGCGCATCAGGAACCGGCCCCACACCGGCTCGCCGCGGGCGCGCTGCAGCGTCCGGCGCACGGAGACCGAGATCACTTCCGCAGGGTCGGAGATCCCGCTCACCAGGCGATCCATCGCGTCCGCGAAACCCTCGAACACCCAGTCCACGAGCGCGGCATGGATCGCCTCCTTGGACTTGAAATGGTTGTAAAAGGAGCCAAAGCCGACGTCCGCGGCTTCGGTGATCTCGTTGATCGCCACGCCTTCCATGCCCTTTTCCGCCATGAGCTGCAGGGCCGCCTGCAGCAGCCGGGAGCGCGTCTGCCGTTTGCGGCGTGCCCCGCGCGGCTCGCGGGCGGCGGCGGTCGTGAGACGCCGTGCGGCTGGACGACGTCCGGGACGGGCGGAAGCTGAGTTCGGCATGACCCGGTCCTGCAGTGCTATCGGGTCATTCTAGAGGCTGAATCATAATTGACAAAATGATCAGTAGTGATGTAAATATTTGTTCAGGGCGGCATGCGCTCATGAAACTAACCACCGCACAGCCGGCTCGACATCCCCGCCCGACGGCCAAGGCATCCGCACTCGCGTACCTGATGTTCGAGCGCCCGGATCTGGGCCTGGCCGAACGGTTCCTCGGCGATTTCGGTCTGCGTACCGTCTCTCATGACCGTGAGCGCGGGCTGCTGTTTCTGCGTGGTACGGGAGCTGCGCCCTTCTGCTACGTGGTGCGCCGCGCGGCCAGGGCACGCTTCGCCGGTCTCGGCCTGAGCGTCCCGCGGCAGAGCGATCTGGAGGCGCTCGCACGTCTGCCCGGCGCATCGGCGATCGAGCCGATGGACTTCCCGGGCGGTGGGCAGCGGGTCCGGCTCGTCGATCCGTCCGGCTTCCAGGTGCACGCGGTCTTCGGGCAGGCGCCGGTCGAGCCGCTGCCGCACCGCGCGGCGCTGCTTTTCAACTCGGCGGATGCAGTGACGCGCGTCAACGGCACGCAGCGCCTGCGGGCCGCCCCGCCCGAGGTCATCCGCCTCGGACATGTCGTGCTGGAGCTCGCCCACTATCAGGCAACCTGTGCCTGGTACACGCAGCATTTCGGATTCATCCCGAGCGACGTGCAGGTGCTGCCCGATGGGTCACCCGCCGTCGCCTTCATGCGCCTGGACCTCGGCAGCCGGCCCACCGACCACCATACGCTGGCGCTGGCGCAGGGATTCGCACCAACGTACAGCCACAGTGCCTACGAGCTCGTGGATGCGGATGCGGTCGCGATGGGCCAGCACGTGCTCCGGGCGCACGGTTGGAAACACGCCTGGGGAATGGGCCGGCACATCCTCGGCAGCCAGATCTTCGATTACTGGCAGGACCCCTGGGGAGACAAGCACGAACACTACTGCGACGGCGACCTGTTCACCGCCGATCGGCCTGCGGGCCTCCACGCGGTCAGTCGCGAGGCGATGGCCCAGTGGGGCGAGACCATGCCGCGCAGCTTCACCAAACCCAAGCTCACGCCGGCGACGCTCGCGGCCGTGATCCGCAGTCTCCGCAGCAGTCCCGATCTCGACCTGCGGAAGCTGCGCACGCTCGCAAAGCTATTCGGCTGACCGCTCCGCCACCACCGATACGAACCAGCCCATGCCGCTGCACGTCCTGCACTTCCGACACCAGGGGCGCACCCAATGGGGTGTCGTCCGAAGTCATCTCATCACACCCATTCCGGGCGAATTCGCTACCACGGCCGCCTTCCTGCGCGCCTGCTCACTCGAGGCGCTGTCGGCTCTGCCCGCTCCGAGTCTCCCCGAGCGAGAGGTCGAGGTGCTGTCGCCCATCACACGCAACCAACAGTTCGTGTGCCAGGGCGCCAACTACCGCCAGCACATGATCGAGTCCGGGATGGACCCGGACGCAAAGCGATACAACATGATTTTCACCAAGGCGTCGAGCTGCATCGTCGCCGCGGATTCACCGCTGGTACGGCCGCGCGGGGTGCGCTTCCTCGACTACGAGATCGAGCTCGGCCTGGTGCTGAAGCGCGATATCACCTCGCGGCAGAAGATCACGGACGCCAATCTGCACGAGTACATCGCCGGCGCGGTGATCGTGAACGACTACTCCGCGCGCGATATCCAGATCCCGCAGTCGCAGTTCTACAAGGGCAAGAGCTTCCGGACATTCGGACCGGTGGGCCCCTACCTGTGCCTGCTCGAGACGGCCGACCTCGCACGGCTCGGCAACCTCGAGCTGACCCTGACGGTCAACGGTGCCGTTCGCCAACAGGATTCCACTGCCAATCTCGTGTACGGCCCCGCGGAGACGCTGACCGAGCTGTCCGGCATCCATGACCTGCACGTGGGGGATCTCCTTTCCACCGGCACGCCTGCCGGCTGCGCTCTCAGCATCCCCTCTCCGGCAAAACAGCGCCTCGCCGCCCTCCTGCGCGAAGCGACCAAATGGGAAATGTTCATGAAGGTGCAGGCCGGCAGAGCGCAGTACCTGAAAGCCGGAGACCTGGTGGAGTCGCGCATCGCCAGTCCCGATGGGAGCATCGATCTGGGCGTACAGCACAATCGAGTGATCGACGAAGCCGCATGAACGGCATCGCCAGCCAGGCGGACGTTCTGGCTATCGAGGCGCGCGGATTACCGGCTGATCTGCCGTCGAGCACTTACGAGATGATCCGTGCCGGCGCGGCGCTCGACCCCGCGGCGCCCGCTCTCTCGTTCTTCCTGCGCACCTGCGAGCACCGCCGGGCGGAGCGTTGGACCTATCGCGATTTTCTCCGCGACATCACGCGCACGGCCAACATGTTCCACCGCCTCGGGGTGCGGCGGGAGTCGATGGTGGCGTACGTGCTGCCCAACCTGCCCGAGACCCACCTCGTGATCTGGGGCGGCGAGGCGACCGGCATCGTCTTTGCGATCAATCCACTGCTGGAGAGCTCCGCCATCGCCGAGCTCCTCAATGCGGTGGCCGCCCGGGTCCTCGTGACCCTCGGACCGTTTCCGGGAAGCGAGCTCTGGCCCAAGGTACGGTCGATACTCGACTCGGTACCCACGCTCGAGCAGCTGCTGCTCGTCGACCTTGCGGACCGCGTGCAGGGCGCGCGGCACGCTCCCGCCTCGCTCCTGCAGCGACAGGAATCCGAACGACCGCATGGCCGCGGCGCCGTGCGCAACGCCATCCCGAGGCGCATCGAGGTCCACGATTTCGGCCAGGCAATGGCCAGGGAATCCGGTGACGAGTTGGACAGCCGGCGGCAGTTCGACCCGCAGGACTTTTCCTCCTGCTTCTGCACCGGCGGCACCACGGGGCGGCCGAAGATCGCCATGCGACGCCACGGGCATGAGGTGGCGAACGCCTGGAGCACGGCTCAGTTCCTCGGCGATGGCATCGGCCCGGGCAAGTCCATGTTCTGCGGGCTGCCACTGTTCCACGTCAACTCCGTCCTGGTGAGCGGTCTGGTGCCCTTCTCGAAGGGCGCGCATGTGCTGCTGGGCGCTCCGCAAGGCTATCGCACCGAGGGGCTGCTGCAGCACTTCTGGGAGATCATCGAGCACCACGGCATCAACTTCTTCGCCGGCGTCCCGACACTGTACTCATCCTTGCTCGATGTTCCCCTCGCCGGCCACGATGTCAGCTCGCTCGAATATGGACTTTGTGGCGCGGCGCCGCTGCCAGTCGAGGTGTTGCGCTCCTTTGAGGAGCGGACTGGCATCCGAATACTCGAAGGCTATGGCCTGACCGAAGGCGTCTGCGTCAGCAGCTGCAACCCGCCGCTCGGAGAGCGTCGCCCGGGCTCGATTGGGCTGCGGCTGCCGTGTCAGGCGATGAAACCGGTGGTCCTGGACGAAGCGGACCGGTACGTGCGCGACTGCGCGATCGGCGAAATCGGAGTGTTGGCCATCTCCGGGCCGAACGTCTTCGCGGGCTACACCCGCGCGGAACAGAACGACAGGCTCTGGATCGACCTCGGTGATGGTCAGCGCTGGCTCAACACCGGCGACCTGGGCCGCTGCGATGCGCAGGGCTATTTCTGGCTCACTGGCCGCAGGAAGGACCTGATCATCCGCGGCGGCCACAACATCGATCCAGCCAGCATCGAGGAACCATTGCACCGCCACCCCGCAGTGCAGCTCGGCGCCGCGGTGGGACGGCCCGACGTCCACGCCGGAGAAGTTCCCGTCGTCTATGTGCAGCTCAGGCCGGACGCAACCACCACCGCGCAGCAACTGCTCGAGTTCCTCCGCAGCGAGATCAGCGAGCGCGCAGCAATGCCCAAGCACCTGCGCATCATCCCTGTGATGCCGCTCACCGGCGTCGGGAAGATCTTCAAGCCGGAGCTGCGACGGCGGGAAATAACGGACGCGTTGCAATCGGCGCTGGCCGAGGTCGGCGTACAGTGCACCCGCGTGAGTCTGAACGATAACGAGTCCAGCGCCATCTCGCTGCACGTCGAGGGGGTCGACCCCGCGTTCGAATCCCGAGCGAGGGAAATACTGGGCCGGTTTCCCTTTACGTTTTCGATCAGGACGGTTGACCTACCTGCAAGCGGACCGGACGTCGGTTTCCGCCCGTCGTCCTGCTGAATTTCGACATCCAGGGCGCTCCGACGACCTCCGGTGCGCTGATGGACTCGCTTATGTGAGAAGCGATCTGACCTCGCCGCGCACGGCGTGTGCAGTGTGACGCCGGTGCGTTCCTGACGGCGATCAGTTTCACAGTGCTGCGGTGAGCTCGAGTCGTCCATGGAAATGTGTGAGTGTGCTCTCGGATGAACCTGCGGTTGCCAGCTGTAATCGATCGCAGGCTACAACTGCCGCACGGTTAGCGTCACAGGCGGTGAGTAAAATGGCATCGGTTCCTGGCAACGAGCTCTCCTGGCACCTGCGCCCTTACCGGCACGAAGCGCGACCCCGCCGGAGCTCACGTTTTTCCATCCAACTGTCGGCAGCACTTGGCTTCATCGTCTTGTGCCTGATTGCCTGGCCCTGGCCCTCCACGCGCGGAGTCGACACCGCCGTTGCCACCGCGAAATCCCCGAATGCTCGCGCTACTCTGATCGCCCGGCCCTATCGTCACTTCGAGCACAATCTGGACGCTGTGGTGAGCTACAACCGGACCCTGGACCTGTTCCGGATCGAAAATCGCGACGCGTTCGCGTGGACGAACTGTCAGATCACGTTCAATCCCGGCGGCATCGCTGAGTTTGGCCTCAGCGTCGCGTCGATCAACCCCGGTCTCACCGAGGCGGTGCTGCTGCACAGCAGTGAATTCGTCGACTCCGACGGCGTGAAATTCGATCCGTCCACGGACCGCGTAGCGCGGCTCGAGTTGAATTGCGGATCGCCGCGCGGACAACTCCAGTACGGCGGCGAGTTCTGAACGGTCCCAGCTCGCAGGGCACCACTCAGCCGCAGTCAGCGAAGCTCACGCCCGCAAAGTTCCCGCGAAGCTTCTTAGAAGATGCCAGGAAGCAGCGTGCTCGTGCGAGACACGTAGGCGGCATATCCCGGCAGCGTCTTGACCAGGAGAGCTTCCTCGTACCGAATGCGCCGCCGGAACGCGAGGGTGAGCGCGCAGAGGGCTGCCGCCGCGACCACCCATGACCGAAGAAGTACACAGCTCGCCACAAAGGTGATGAGCGCGCCCGTATAGCTGGGATGCCGTATGAGGCGGTAAGGCCCGCGGGTGACCAGCCGTTGCCCGGCCTGGACCGTTACGTTCCAGGTGAACCACGGGCCGAGCAGAACAACCGCCCAGGTGCGCAGAGCCAGCCCTCCGATCATGGCGCCGAACGCCGCCCAGGTAGTCAGGTCGAGGGACAAGGCGACGCGCCCCCTCCAAACGAGTTCGAGCAGCGCGCCGGCCTGCGTCAAGTACACGGTCCAAAGGATCTGGGCGGCGGTTCCTCGGTCTTCGGCGGTTCGTGAGCCTTCAAATGGCCTGTAGGCCGGCTGAAGAATGTTCGCCAGGATGCCGATGCCCATGACCATCCACAGGTGTGGCAGGTGAAGTGCCGGCGACCAGATCGCTGCCAGGATGAGAAGTACCAGGGCCCATATACCAAACGCCTGGAGCGCCTTTGTAACCGCGCCGGTCACCGTAAGGCCGCTTCCCCGCTGAGTCGCAATAAGTGCTGGTACCAGTCGCTCCGGAATATCCCGTTAGGACCGATCTCCCGCTTCCTGGCGAGCCATTCGCGCAACCCCGGGTGACACGTGAATAGTTGGTCGGGCCGCGCATACCTGTGATAGGTCAGAAAATAGCTGCCCTGGTGTGCGATCGCTTGATCAATCAGGCGAATGAAGGCGCTCGCAGCAGCCGCGATCGCGGCAGCCTCATGATCGACGTGCAGATTGAAGATCACACACGCGTACTGGTCGCGTGCCCAAGGAAGAGCGCTCTCGGTGTCCGGTTCGATCAGGCGGATAGTGCCGTAGATGACGTCGGCCGGATGACGCAGAAGGTCGCGCCGCACATCGCCCATGAAAGTCGAGAGGCGATCGCGCGGCACGTACAGCTCGGTGATCATTTCTCCGCCGCGAGTATCGCCCCCCAACCTTCGATCGAGAGCCGCGTGGTAACTCTCGAGATAGAGATTGAGCTGGTGGGTGTCGCTCCAGTAGCGCTGACCGGAGGTGCCAAGGTAGAAGTCGGAGAACTCTTCGAAAGCGCGCGTCTTATCGCGATGGGCGAGCTCGATCAGCCGATTCCAATCTTTCTGCGAAAGACGCCGCTGCCGCGGTGGGATCGGCTTGATGTCGCCGGTGGGGAGGTAGCACGACAGGATGCCAGTGCGAAGAGAACTGGGCCTGGTCGGGTCGGTTGCGAACTGGAAGTCCCCATAGAGGGCGCCGGCGTCGATACGTTGCCGCAGCCTTTCGATCAACCCGTCGATCTCGCGCAGTTCGACCACCCGCTCGACTTGCTGACGAGCCGTGAGGCGTAGTGTCGCCGCCGTCACCACGCCGAAGAGCCCGTAGCCCCCGACCACATGGCGAAAGAGCTCCGGCCGCTGCTGGCGGCTGCAGCTGACCAGCTCACCATCAGCCGTCACAACCTCAAGAGAATCGAGGTCACCCACGAAGGGGGGTGCAGTGAGGCCGCGGCCGTGGATGTTGGCGGCCACCGCACCTCCGATTGTCAGACGGTCAGCGCCGGTCTGCTTTTGCCGGATTCCCCACCGTGACTGCATTCCGCCGGGACGTGTCAGGTACGCTCGAATAACATCCGGCCACTGAATCCCGGCTTCGACTTCGAGCAGCCCTCGTTCCGCGTCGAAGCTGCGGACACCGTTGAGGCGCCGCATGTCGAGCAGCGTGCCTTCGCTCAGGAACTGCTGTCCGCCCATCGCGTGCCGCCCGCCGGCGATGGCGAGCGGTTGCCCCTCGGAGCGGCTTCTTTGCACGGCGCATACCACATCCGCCACTGTTCGCGGCTCCAGGACGCGTGACACCGCCGTGCGGTTCAATCCCGAGTGAGTGTCATTGACCCAGATCCTCTGCGTTGTTCGCGGGACAGTGAGCGAGTCATGATAGTGCGGCATGGCTCAGCCTCGGCTTTCCGCGCAGACGTCTTTGAAGGCCGGCAGTTCGCCCAGCCTTGCTAAAGTCACTCCGAGCTGTGCGAGGTTTATCAGCACCGGTAGGCTTACCGCGCCCAGGGTGGTGGAGATGCTCATTACTGCGCTCCCTAGATGAGATGCGGACCCCCTCCGCGCCTCGAGTCTCCGAGACGGTGGATTCAGCCGCCAGTGCTCGTGCCCCGGTGCTACCTCCGGATACCGCTGGTAGCATATTCTTATACCCATGGGTCCTAAGGGAGACAGCAGTGTCTGCACGTCTGGCGCTTTTGAACGGTATCAAGTGGATTCTCAGAGCGCGGAAAGTGACCTACCGGGAGCTCGCACAATCTATCGGGGTGAGCGAAGCGACGATCAAACGAGACCTGAGTCGTGGAAGCTTCTCGCTCGTTCGACTCGATGAGATCTGCTCGAGCCTCGGCTTAACGCTCAGCGACCTCACGCAGCGCCCCGAGGCTGCCGAGGTCATAACAGAGCTCAGCGACTCCCAGGAGCGCGCGCTGGTGAGCGACCCCAAGGTTCTGCTGGTGACCTATCTGCTCGTCAACGACTGGAAATTCCAAGATATCGTTTCGGCTTTTGAACTGGACGAAAACGAGTACGTGAAGATCCTCCTGAGGCTCGATCAGCTGAAGATTGTCGAATACCGGCCTCCTCATCGCATCCGGAAGTTGACCGCCAGGAACTTCCTGTGGCGGAAGGACGGCCCCGTACACCGGTTCTTTCTTAGTCGACTCGTACCGGAGTATTTTCAGTCCGCGTTCGACGGCCCTGGCGATGCCCTGCGATTTGTCGCCGGCACCCTCTCGCGCGAATCACTTGGCCAGTTCAAGGCGTCCCTCGAACGCCTGGCGGCAGAATTCGAAGTGCTCGCCCGTAACGATGCCCGCCTGCCGCTCGCGAAGCGCGCTGGCTGCAGCGCCGTGCTGGCAGTTCGGGCGTGGGAGTTCTCCGAGTTCACGCGCCTTCGCCGTCGAGCGCGATGATGAAGCTACTGCCTCAGAGCAATCGTGTGACAACTGCTGCGCCACGATCATCCTGCACTACCCCTCGCGAGCGTGCGTGCGGGAGCTGTGGCGGAAGTGTCTGAGATTGCTGGTGGAAAGGGAGGGACTCGAACCCTCGACCCCGGCATTATGAGTCCGGTTAATGACCTCGGCAGCAGGTGGCAAATGGAACACGAGGCAGGAGTCGAACCTGCGTGCTTTGGGTTCAAAGCCCAACGGGGATGCCGGCAACCCACGGCTCGTGTATTGGATCAGGCGGCAGGAATCGGACCTGCGTGGGCTGCGTTCAGAGCGCAGCTGGGATGCCAGCAACCCACACCTGAGTAATCGGCGGGCCAGTAAGGAGTTGCACCCTACTTCCGGGCTTTGGAGACCCGTACCTCGCTACGAGGACCGACCCAAGAATGGCGGAGCGCGGTGAGCCCGAGTCACATGCCGCAAGCGGCACGGTCTGCTTTCCAGACAGCCCCCGAACCCTGCCGGGTTCACGCTCCAAAATGGCGGAAGGCGGTAGGTCTCGATCCACACATCCGCGAGGATGCCACTCGTTTTCGAAACGAGGGTGCGCGCCTGCGCACTTCACCTTCCAATGCTGGCAGAGGCTGAGCGAGTCGAACGCTCACGACCCAAAGCGGATCATCGTCGGGTTCAAGCCGACTAAGCACCCCACATGCGAGCCTCTGTACTTGGCGGAGAGCGGACCACTCGAAGGCCATGCCGCAGGACGGCACCCATCGGTTAGCAACCGCGTGCAGGACCCTGCCTGCTTCACTCTCCGTGATTGGAGCCCGGCTGAGGACTTGCACCTCACCTCTCCCGCTTACAAGGCGGGTGCACCGCTGCCTGTGCGTGACGGGCGAATTGGTGGGTCGCCCAGGAATCGCACCTGGATCACTCCGCTTAAAAGGCGGGTCTCTGTCTCGCTGAGTTAGCGACCCGTGACTGGTGCCCCACGATCGACTTGCACGATCCACCTCCGGGTTACGAATCCGGCGCTCCGCTGTCAGAGCTTGAAGGGCATATCTGGTGCCGATGGCTGGATTTGCACCAGCTGCCTGCGCATTACCAATGCGCTGCACATCTCGATGTGCTTCAACGGCGAAATGGCACCCACGGAGTGAGTCGAACACTCGCAACCCGCCTTCGGAGGGCCGGCGCCGAAGTTCCGTCGGCGTGGGTATGAATTGGCACCCGTGAGTGGAGTCGAGCCACTGCGATCCGCGTTCGTAGCACGGTCCCCGAAATCCCTCGGGCCACGGGCAAAATGGTTGTAGTCCTGGGTGTCGAGCCCAGCCGTCGCCGCTAATCTGGCAGCTCTCCCGGGCTTATAAGACCCGGCCGCACGCCGGTGCTGACTACAATCAGATTGGATGTGGCGGGTGGACTTGCACCACCACCGACAGGTTTATGAGACCTGTGCACCGCTATTTGTGCTACGCCACAGAAAACGGGAGACCCCATGACGATCCATCAGCGACCGCCATGGGGGTTATTGCTTTACTCACTTACGTCATCCGCGCGCTCATGCTCGGCGATGAAGCGCACGACCGCATCCGACCAGCCGTCGACGTGCAGCCACTTGCCGTAGCCCACGCCGTTGCGGTTGGACGCGACATTGATCATGTAACCGAGGCCCTTCGGCTCCGGCACACGATCAGCTGATTGCTCATCCGTAACCACAATCAGACGGTCGTGCGGCAGCTTGTTAACGGTCGTAACGGCGGAGCCGAGCAGCGTGCGGCCCATGCGCGTCGACGCGAGGATCGCGTCCCGCAGTGCCATGCCTGTGCGAGGCGGAACCTCGACGCAGTTGTCACTGAAGGCGAATACCCGCACCGACTCACACACGCCCCGAGCCACGATCGCCACGCCCGCCGCCGCATCCGCACGCGTCACGTCGGACTTGCGCGAGAGCCGCGCCGACATCGAGCCGGAGTTATCCACCAGCACAATAGTCGTGCCGGTGAGCTTCGGCAGCTCCGACAATGCGGCCTGCATCGCGATGTCGAGCTGAGGCTCGAACTGACTTGCATGCCGGGCTGCGGCGATGTACCGGAACGGCAAAAGCTTGTCCGCGCCGCCCTTGCGGGCGAGAATCGCTGCACGCACCAGCTCTACATCCACACCTGCCTGCTCCATGTTGCGCAGGTTCCGGATGAGCGCGAAGTAGCCGAGCTTCTTCTCACGGATCAGCCGCTCGAAGGTTTCCTTCTTGTCGGCACCGGCCGAGAGCTGCACTTCCCAGGTGTCCGGGGTCGCCAGCTCGTTCGCCGCGAGCTTCTTCCACAGCGCCGCCTGCGCCTCGTCCTTGGGCTTCGCATGCGACAGGAAGAGCACGTCGCGCGGTTTGATCTCGGAGTCGCGGTTGTACTTCGCGAGGTCGTACTCGCTGAAGCGCCGCATGCTCCAAGCGAGACCGCGCTTCACCTGCTTCGACAATGGCTGCTTCTTGTCCTTCCAGTAGAGTGCCAGAAACTCCGCCGGCTCATCGGCACGCTGCAGCACCCGACCCAGGGTCTTGGACAGGAGCTGCGGGCGGTCCTTGATCAACGGGTGTCGGGCCAGCTCACGCAGAAGCAAGAGCGGCACGTGCCGTAGGTGCATCTGTTCGCGGGCCTCGACCGCGAGCGCCGCCACGTCCTCCGGCATGCACTGCGCGGTCAGGTCAGCAATTCGCTTGCCGATCTCCTCGCCGTCCTCGTAGAACTCGGACTCCCACAGGAGACAAGAGAGCACGGACCGGCGCAGCTGCGCGAGGACGCTGATGTGATGGGCTCGTGCGCCCTCGTGAGTCACGAGGGAGGCAGGCTTTGTGTTTGTACGCATGGGTCTCTCCTCGGGATTACGGGTTGCGGGAAAAAGTGCCGGGAACAAGCGAGTCGGTTCTAAGCCAGCCTTGCGGCTGGGCAGGATTCGAACCTGCGTTTACCGGAAGTAACCGCACTCTGCGCCACGGCCAAATCAAACAAGCCCGTGCAGGGAACAGGCGATCGCAGTACGTAAGTGCTCTACCACTGAGCTACACGCACCATTGATCGGGTGCGTGGCAGGAGTCGAACCTGCGACCTCTCGCGGTCAAAGCGAAGTAACTGTGATCTACACCACTGCCAAACCGGCGCCGGGTACAAGCGACAAGGGACGTGCGCCCTCACGGGCACTCACGGTCATGGAGTGAAGTAACCCTTGTCTGTCACCACGGCCAAACTGGTAGCGGGAGCGCGAGTTGCACGCGCGACCTTCAGGTTATGAGCCTGACGAGGTACTGCTCCTCTATCCCGCGAAAATGGTGCCCCGAGAAGTGCTCGCACCTTCGTCTCTTCCTCTTCAGGGAAGCGCTTGAGCTGTCTCAGCTATCGAGGCGGAATTGGTACGCCCGGCCAGAGTTGAACTGGCACGCTTAAAGCACAGTCACCTCAAGACTGCGTGTCTGCCTATTCCACCACGGGCGTATGGTGCGGATCCTCGGACTTGCACCGAGAAGCAACTGGGTTTAAGCCAGTCAGGTCTGCTCATTCCCTTCAGATCCGCAAATGGTGCCAAGCCCCGGACTCGCACCGGGAAACGGTTAGGTTTGAGTTAACCAGGTATGCTAATTCCCATCAGCTTGGCGGCACCCGCGGTCAGACTCGAACTGACATGTTGGCGACTTAGGAGGTCACCACCGTTCCCATCGGCGCGGGTATGGTGCCCCGAGTTGGACTCGAACCAACATCGTCGGCTTAGAAGGCCGTCTACCGGTCCATCGGCCGGGGCGAATTGGAGCGGGCGAACGGAGTCGAACCGTCCCGTGCCTCGTTGGCAACGATGCCGCGCACCATGCGCGCCCGCGTGATTGGTAGCTGCCGCAGGATTTGCACCTGCTACCTCCGACTTATCAGGTCGGTGCTCATCTGCATGAGCTTCGCAGCTGTCGCATTGGTCGGAGTGGCTGGATTCGAACCAGCGATCTCGTGCGCCCGAGGCACGCGCTCTAGTCCAGACTGAGCCACACTCCGAAGTTGGTCAGGACGGCAGGACTTGCACTTGCGGCTTCCGAGTTCCAAGCTCGGCTGTCTGCTACTCACTTACGCCCTGGGAGATGGACACGCCGACAGGAATTGCACCTGCGTGAAGTCGCTTTGCAGGCGACCGCCTATAGCTGCTCGGCCACGGCGTGACGTTGGGGTGACAGGCTGGACTTGCACCAGCTACAGCGGGGTCACGGCCCGCGGGCTATCTGCTTCGCCTTCTGCCACAAATTGGTACCCTCGGCAGGACTTGCACCTGCATGGTCGTGTTGGGACCGCTTGGTTCTGAGCCGAGTGTGTCTGCTGATTCCACCACGAGGGCATCGAAATGGTGTTCCGTATCGGAATCGAACCGATCTCTCGTGCTTGAAAGGCGCGGGGTCTCACCAGAAACCCAACGGAACGTGGCGATCGTGCGGAGACTTGAACTCCGTAAGCCAGGCTTGAGAAGCCTGCTGCTCGAGCCGCTTTGCATTCACGATCATGTTGGTGGAGCGCATCGGAATCGCACCGATCAGGCCATCTGCTTGCAAGGCAAATCCGGGTTCCTAGCCCGCACCCCAAATTAGTGGTTGGTTACGCCAACGACTCGTCCGGCTCGCATTCGCTGGCCGCGTTTGCCGGCAACTTCACGGTTTGGTACCGCCGGGTGGACTCGAACCACCTTCTCGCCGCTTAAGAGGCGGGACTCTGGCCCGTTGAGTTACGACGGTAGGGGCCTGGTGCAGCGTCTTGGAGTAGAACCAAGCAGGTCCGCTGGACGCGAGGGTTACGGCCTCGCCGGGGTCCGTCCCCGTCTAACGCTGCGAACTGGTACCCGGTGCAGATTGAGTGCCTGCGACATTCGGTTTGTAGGACCGACGCTCTTCACGTCTGAGCTAACCGGGCATGAATGGCGACCACTAGCGGTAACGATCCGCTCTCACCAAGTAGACAGCTTGGCTGCGACACCTGTCGCATCAGTGGTCAAAATTGGCTGCCGACCTGCGGCTCGAACGCAGCGCGTCGGGATTAACAGTCCGGTTCCCACACCCGGTGGGACTGTCGGCAAGAGAAAAGATTTGGAGCGGAGTGCGGGAGTCGAACCCGCCTCATCTGCTTGGAAGGCAGAGGCCCAAAGCCGCTAGACCAACCCCGCTCACAAAAAATTGAGGGCTTTGTGTGTCGCTTTACGGCTCCCCGTCTCCATGCGACGGATCGTAGCGTGCGCCGGACTTTGGGCGGGGGTTTTCGGGTGGTCTGAGAGCGCTGGATCCTTCGCTCTCGTTACCGTTCTGCCCCCGGCCTTGCGCCGGAGGCAAGGCCAATCAGAATTCGACCGTAATGACTCGGGGCTCAAATTGCCCGAGTAATGAATGCGGGCACGACGGGCTATAGCAGCCCATCGCGGCGCACGTATCGAGTGGTTTTCGGATTGCAGTAATCATGGCGGCGCGAGTTTTACGCCTGCTGATTTCTGAAGTCAAGCGGCATATCAACACTCCGGGTGCGACATAACAGTCGGAAAGAAGAAAAACACTGAGAGGTCCGAGACTTCTACGGAGCGGCCTCGCTCACTGCATCGGAATCCGAAGACCGGTTGTCCCATCGGTCTTGACCCAATCAGAGGTCCGCGACGGCCCAAATTCAGCCACAGTGTCATTGCACTGTCTCGCTCTCGTCAATTCGGCAGGGCTTCTACAACGAGTGGCGTGTCATGCGGCGTCAAGTCGTGCACCGCGGCGTACCCGAGGTCAGCGGAAAAGTGACCGACGAACGCCAAACATGTCATACCCCTTTGTAGCTAAGGACAGGCCACAGCACACGGACTATTTTCACCAAATCCCGCTGCGCCCGAGCGACCGCGGTAATGTCCCTATAGGCACTGGGAGCTTCGTCTCTGAGCCGCTCGGTCAAGCGAAAGTCGTACCTGACATCTCGCATTTGACGCTGCAGATCGCGATTCGTGATGGACTTTCGCGCGTCTGTGCGACTGAGCAATCTGCCAGCTCCATGCGCGCTCGAGCACAAGGCCTCCGGACATCCTCGTCCAACGACGTGATAACTCAGGCTACCCATGGAGCCTGGAAGCACACCCGCTTGATCCGGCCATGCCGGCATGGCCCCCTTACGGTGGACCCAAAGACGCTTGGCGCCGTGAGTTTCCTGTTCGGCGTGGTTGTGGTCTGTAGTGATAGAGGCTTCCCACTGCAGCCGACCGCCGACGATCCCAGATACGATCTCACCCGCCAATACCGCAATCTGTCGTCGATTGGCATCCGCAAACCGCCGTGCCCACGCGGCATCGTTCAGATACGCAGTCCCTGAGTCCACTTCAGTATCAAGCACCCTGAGCCCTCCACCGACCGGCTCGGCGGGTGCAAGGTGATGGTCGCGAATAGCAGGTCCGAGCGCGCGCGAACCGCTGTGGACCATAAGCCAAAGTCGTGCCGCTTCATCCGACTGCAACTCAACGAAGTGGTTTCCACTCCCGACAGTCGCAAACTCAGAAGTCCCGGCGCTGCGCCACAGTCCCTCCAGTCGTGCATCGCTCAGCGCTGGCCGAGCCAAGGCGTCGGGCATTGAGATGGCTTCTCCCCTATTGCGTCGACGTGCGGGTATCGAGCGGCCAAGACCCGCAAGGATGCGGGCGGCGGTCCGCGGTTCCCTGACTCGCTCTGCCTCGACGTCGAACGGCACGGCAAGCATTCCACAACCAATATCCCCGCCAACGGCCTGTGGGTACAGGAGGCGCGCGGTTCCGATGGCGACGCCGACACACACGTCCTCAGCCAGGTGCACATCGGGCATGACTGCGACGTGCTGCACATCCGGGGCGCGGCGTAAGCGCCGGATAGCACTGGACACATCATCGCTCATAGGCGTAGCGAGCCAGCTGTGTAGAGGTGCCAAGAAATGCTCAGTCATGTCCTTCATCCTCTGCCAGGCCAGGAACGAACGACAATTCCGGTGCGTGCTTGCGACTGATCGACCTCGCCACCTCGGCGCGCAGCCCTGGCGTGCGGGCACGGAGCTCCGTAAGCACATCGCCCGTTGAGCGGCCGTTAGGTATGACAACGTAAACGAGCAGATGGCCGCAGCCAGGTGCGGGCAATACGTCGCACACGAACACGGCTTCAAGAGCCTCACCGGCATACTTGGCGGCCAGCGCAAGATTGAGTGCTCGTTGGACCTGATGGCAAAGCTGGCGCGTCTTGTGTTCCAACCGCCGTCCACGGCTTCGTCGGTGTTGGGCGTCCTCGTCCTCCAATGCGGCTGCGAATTCCGCGGCTATCGGGCTTAGCGACTCATTTCGATCGCGAATGCGTTTTGACACGACAAAAATCTCCCAGAGGCGCCGCGACCACGCGAGCGCCGGCGAAGCGGTACAACGCGCGCAGGCGCGTACCGTCAACGTGACGGATTCAGGCTGTGGGAGCCGGTCCAGTCGACCGGATTCATTACCGAGCGGGCGAGGATCGGCTCAACTGCAGCAGACGGAGAGCAACAGCAAACATGGCGCTCCTCCTCTTGAGTTAAGCCAGTCACATTGAACACCTGAGAGGTGTTCGGGGCGCGAATTATCGCATCACTCTTTGGGAAAGCAAGGGACCAACCCAGTGTGCTGAACCGCCGGCCGCGCGGCTCAAGGGTTGCAGCTGGCGCGGTGCGAAGTGACGCGCAGCCTTATCGGCCAGGGCATGTCCGCCGGCGGGGCCTGCGCCATCGGCGGCAGCGCACCGAGCGCCGCGATAATCTGCGCATCGAGCGCGCGCCTGCCGCTCGACTCGACGAGCGTAACATTCTCGATCGAGCCTGCCGCGGAGACCTGCAGGCGGACCTGGACCGTGTAGCAGCTCTGCAGAATCTCGGGAATGCGGTTGAGCTCGCTCTTGAGATAGCTCTGCAGCTCACCGGCGAATTGCTGAAACCGTATGGCAGCGCCACCTGCAATTCCACCGCCGCCGACCGTGAGCAGCAGCTCGTGCCCGCCGGGCTTGCCGAGGAGACCAAACACATCACCGCCTCCTGCGCCGCTCTCATCCAGACCGAGGTTCTCATCGGGCGGCCGTAGAAGGCCCGCGGGTGCTCCAAAGCTGCCGCTGCCGAATGTCTACAACGCGTCAACAAGCGACTTCCGCCGATCTATCCAGTTTGGGCGACCCGGCTGGCCCGAGTGTCAGACGCCGCCTCGAGGTACTCCGCGAGCCTCTCATAGCGAGCCGCGAGTGAACGCAGCTCCTTCTAATGGTGAACGGTCTTCAAGGCGAGGCTTTCGATCGCCCTCGTTTCCGACGTGTTTGCCCTGTCGACCTCAATGCGTAGGTAGATCTCTTCGCGAGGACGGTGACGGTCACGTCATCGCCGATTCTGCACACACTCTCCCGGCCACTTTCGGCCGTTCATGATGAAGCTCTAGCCTGCTCCTGAGCGGACACTCATGGCACGGGATCAACCGGCACAACGTGGGCTACTTCAGAAAGCTCCGAGAACTATTGTGATGACGGTTCCCCGACGAGAACGCCGGTGATGCGTGATGGCGCGCTACGCTCTATCTTGTTCAAAGTTAGTCGATCGACGCAATATACGTTGTCACCGCCAACATCTCATCCCGAGTCAAATTCTTAATGAGGCCGTGCATCACAGGTGCTACCCGCGACGCATTTTGGATCAGCAGTATTTGTTTCAGGAGATACGGGGCATGCTGCCCTGCGAGTCGCGGGAAAATGCCTTTGCCTTCAGCATTGGCGCCGTGGCATACGTTGCAAGCCGGAATACCTTCCTCGGGCATTCCCTTCTCGAAGATCATTTTACCCTTAGCCATCAGTTTGGCGTCCCCGAGTTGCCCGCGCACTGGATGTTGCGCAGCGTAGTAAGCCGCGAGCGCACTGATCATCGTATTGTCGAGTTGAGAGGCCAAACCCCACATATAAGCCTGCGCATCCGGGTCCGCCCGTGTTTGATCCCGGAAAGCCTTGAGTTGCGCTTCGAGATACGGGGCCGGCTGCGCCGCGAGATTGGGAAATGGAGATGAAGTGCTGCGGCCGCCTGTCCCATGGCAAGTGACGCAAGCCCTGCTGGCGAATTTTTCCGCGGTCTGCTGCGTTGCGGGCACTACATCGGCAGCAAACGCGGCGCTGCAGGTCACAAATGTCAGAAATGTCGTGGCGAGGCAAGGGAGTGCTCTCATGGTCTCTCCTTTCAAGCCGCGCGTGAACTTCGTCTTGCACGAAGACGCGAGACGATCAATTTTTCGCTTATAGGCCAGTCCCAATTCATTGTCATCCGTTCTTACCCTTATGGAGCGCTAAACGGGCACCCCGCAGTGCAACGGGGCCAGACAGCTGCTCGCAGCGGCTCCTCGCGTTTGAATGGCCGCTCCTGACGAGACCTAGCGGCGGCTTCGGGGTCAAGAGCACTCATTGCGAAATGGCCGAGTGCGGCCAACTGGCGACATCGAAACCCCAAAGCTGTAGTGCGCCGAAGCGGAAGTTGCGCGTGGTTGCGGAGGCCTCTCAACGTCTTTCAATGTCTGTCGGAGCAGGACTGCGGACGAATCTCCACACCTCCCCGGCATGGCCAGCCGACCGCGAGGTGGGCTAGTCACTGACGTAGGTCCAATCGCCCCTCTTCCGCACTGGAGCAAGCTCCACCGGAGCACGCTCACTCTCGGTCGCTGAAGGGTCGCAACCACCCGTTGAGCAACCGCAGCAGGCCACTTCTGCCGCCCGCACCGGCACTCACTCGAACCCCATGGCGGGTCGGAACGGCCGCAGCCGCGCAGCCGGCGAAAGCACCCGTTCGGATGTATGTTGGCTGAGGGACACCGACTGACATGGTCACCAACGCTGCCGAACTTGCCGAAGCGAAATCCGGGGCGGGAGCGCTCGCACGATTCGCAGACCCGCTGGATCTATGTCTTCATGGCAGGGTTGTTCATCCTCACTGCCCTCGCCGGCTTCATCCCCGACTCCATCGATGTCCTCAGAGCCGTCAAGGCTGGCGAGAGGCCGGCTCTGCCACCGATCCTCCACGTCCACGCGATTCTGATGGCGTCCTGGCTGTTGCTGCTGCTGGCGCAGACGAGCCTCGTCGCCCTCGGGCGCGGCGCGCAAC
>DATKMV010000059.1:0-9057 GCA_035541695.1 Steroidobacteraceae bacterium | reverse complement strand
CGGGAAGCATCGACTCGAGCGTGGCGCTCGGCAACGCCGTGGTGCCGCTCAAGGGCTTCATGCTGCACCAGACCCGCGAGAGCGACATCGCCACCTTCGTGCGCATCGCCGGCGGCAAGGGCTACGCCACGCCGCAGGACGTGCCGCTGTCGGTGCTGGTGCCGGCGTTCGTGACCAGCGAGTTGAAGACCGCGTTCATGATCGGTTTCCTGATCTTCATCCCGTTCGTCATCATCGATCTGGTGGTCGCGAGCGTTCTCATGTCGATGGGCATGATGATGCTCTCGCCGGTGCTCATCTCGCTCCCCTTCAAGCTCATGCTGTTCGTGCTGGTCGATGGCTGGTCGCTCGTCATCGGCACGCTCGCCGCGAGCTTCTACGGCTGACCCCGGAGCGTGCCGCATGACTCCCGAGACCGTCATCAGCATCGGCAGCCGGGCGCTCGAGATGACCCTGCTCCTCGCGACCCCGCTGCTGCTCGTGGCGCTGCTCACGGGGCTCCTGGTCGGAGCGCTGCAGGCAGCGACGCAGATCAACGAGACGACCCTCTCCTTCATTCCGAAGCTGCTCGCGGTCGCCGCGACGCTCGTGGTGGCCGGGCCCTGGATGCTGAAGGTCCTGGTGAGCTACACCCGCGAGCTCATCCAGAGCATCCCCGGGCTCCTCAACTGAAGCGCCATGATCACTCTCGATCCAGCTCGGCTCGAGCACTGGCTGCTGGAACTCCTGTGGCCGTTCGTGCGCATCGGTGCGTGCTTCATGGTGGCACCGGTGCTCGGTGCCACCGCGGTGCCCGCTCGCGTGCGCCTGGTGCTCGCGCTCGCGATCGCCGCGCTGGTCGCGCCGCTCCTGCCGCCCGCGCCGGCCGTCACGCCGCTGTCGGCGGCCGGCCTCCTCATCACCGCGCAGCAGGTGGTGATCGGCGCGGCGCTCGGCTTCTGCCTGCAGCTGTGCTTCGACGCGGTGACTCTCGGCGGCCAGATGCTCGCCAACAGCATGGGCCTCTCCTTCGCCTTCAATCTCGATCCGGTCCGTGGCGGCACGGCCAGCACGCCGGCGCTGGGGCAGCTCTTCACGCTGCTGGCCACCCTCACCTTCCTCGCACTGAATGGCCTCACGACGCTCATCGAGGCGCTGGTCGCGAGCTTCACGACCCTGCCGCTCTCCGCGGACGGTCTCGGCGCTGCCGGGCTGCACACCGTGGTGGAGGCCGGCGGACAGCTCTTCCGCGGCGCGCTCGCGATTGCCCTCCCGGGCATCACCGCGCTCCTCGTGGTGCACCTCGCCTTCGGGGTCCTGAGCCGCGCGGCACCGGCGCTCAATCTCTTCGCGGTCGGTCTGCCGGTCTCGCTGCTGTGCGGACTCGCGATCGTGCTCGCGACGCTGCTCGCGGTGCAGTCGACCTTCAGCGCCACTCTCGAGCGCGGCTTCCAGCTCCTGGCAGCGCTCGGCGGAGCTTCCGGATAGCTTCATGGCCGAGCACGAGCAGGAAGGTACCGAACAGGTCACCGCGAAGCGGCGCGAGCAGGCGCGTCGCGCCGGCCAGGTGCCGCGCTCGCGCGAGCTCAACGCGACGGTGCTGCTGCTCGTGAGCGCGGTGGCCTTGAAGCTCGTCGGCCCCTGGAGCGGCGGCCTCCTGCGCGAGGGGCTGGCGGGTGCCCTGGCGCTGCCGCGCGCGCAGGCGCTCGATGAGTCGCGCCTCCTCGCCGCGCTCGCCCACGGCGCCGGACAGGCAGGCCTCGCGTGCGCTCCCTTCTGGGCGTTGGCCGTGCTCGCCGCGATCGGCGCACCGCTCGCACTCGGCGGCTTCAATTTCACGCTCCAGCCACTCGCACCCGATCTCGCGCGCCTCAGCCCGGTCGCAGGCTTCGGCCGCATGTTCTCGCTCCGCGGCGTCGTCGAGTTCCTGAAGGCATTCCTCAAGTTTCTGCTCATTGCCGCCATCGCCGCCGCGCTCCTGTGGCACGCTGCGCCGCAGATCATCGCGCTCGGCCTGCCGGCGCCCGAGATCTCGCTCGCCGCTGCGGCCGGCTTCATCGGCGACTCGTTCCTGTGCCTCGCCGGAGCGGTCGCGCTCATCGCGGCGGCCGATGTGCCCTGGCAGCTGTGGCAGCACCAGCGGCGGCTGCGCATGACGCGCACCGAGCTGCGCGAGGAGATGCGCGAGAGCGAAGGCTCGCCCGAGACCAAGGGGCGTATCCGCAGCATCCAGCGTGAGCTCGCGCGGCGTCGCATGATGGCGGAGGTGCCCAAGGCGGACGTCGTGGTCGTGAACCCGACGCACTACGCCGTCGCGCTGCGCTACCTCGAATCACGCATGCGCGCGCCGATGGTCATCGCCAAGGGGCGCGATCTCATCGCCGCGCGCATTCGCGAGGTTGCCAGCGAGCATCGAGTGCCGATCTTCGAGGCACCGCCGCTCGCCCGTGCGCTCTACCGCCACGTCGAGATCGGCACGGAGATTCCGGCCTCGCTGTACATCGCCGTCGCGCAGGTGCTCACTTATCTGGCGCAGCTGCGGCAGGCCGCACGCCTCGGCGGACCGCCGCCCCAGCCACCGGCGCTCGATGTGGCGGAAGGTGAGCCGACATGAGCCCCGCGGCACCCGCGGTGCGCACCGCGCCGACGCTCACGGATCTCCTGCGGCAGGGCCTCGGCGTGCCGCTCGGCGTGCTCGCGGTGCTCGCCATGATCGTGCTGCCGCTGCCGCCGCTCGCGCTCGACATCCTCTTCACCTTCAACATCGCGCTCTCCATCGTCATCCTGATGGCGGTGTTCTACGTGCCGCGCCCGATCGAGTTCGGCACCTTCCCGACCGTGCTGCTGCTCGCGACGCTGCTGCGCCTCGCGCTGAATGTCGCCTCGACACGCGTGGTGCTCCTCAACGGGCACAGCGGCCCACAGGCCGCAGGCCACGTCATCAACTCCTTCGGCGAGTTCGTGATCGGCGGCAACTTCGCGGTCGGCGTGGTGGTGTTCGCCATCCTCACCATCATCAACTTCGTGGTGGTCACCAAGGGCTCGGGCCGCATCTCGGAAGTGAGCGCGCGCTTCACGCTCGATGCCATGCCCGGCAAGCAGATGGCCATCGATGCCGACCTCAACAGCGGGCTCATCAACCAGGAGGAGGCGCGCGTGCGGCGCAGCGAGGTGCGTGCCGAAGCCGACTTCTACGGTGCGATGGACGGCGCCAGCAAGTTCGTGCGCGGCGATGCGCTCGCCGGAATCCTCGTCCTCTTCATCAACCTGATCGGCGGCCTCGCGATCGGCACGCTCGGCCACGGGCTGGCGCTCTCGGCCGCGGCACGCACCTACACGCTCCTCACCATCGGCGATGGGCTCGCGGCGCAGCTGCCGGCACTGCTGCTCTCGACCGCGGTCGCCATCATCGTGACGCGCATGTCGCGGCCGCAGGACGTGGGCGGGGAGCTGCGGCGGCAACTGTTCGGCAACCCGCGCACGCTCACCGTGGCGGCGACGCTGCTCGGCCTCATGGGTCTCATCCCCGGCATGCCCAATGTCGCCTTCCTCACCATCGCCACGCTCTGCGGCACACTGGCGTGGCTGCTGCGCCGTCAGCGGGCCGCGGCGCCGCGCGCGGCGCCGCCGGCACCCGCCGCACCGGCGGCCGAGAATCGTGAGCTCACCTGGGACGATGTGCCTCCCGTAGACCGGCTCGGACTCGAGGTTGGCTACCGGCTGGTGCCGCTCGTCGACTCCAAGCCGCGCGGCGACCTGCTCGCGCGCGTGCGCGGCGTGCGCCGCAAGCTCTCCCAGGAGCTCGGGTTCCTGATTCCCGCCATCCACATCCGCGACAATCTCGACCTGGCACCGAACGCCTACCGCATCACCTTCGGCGGTGTGCCGGTGGGCGAAGGCGTCATCCACCCCGAGCGCGAGCTCGCGCTCAATCCCGGGCGCGTCTTCGGCCCGCTGCAGGGGGTCGCGACGCGCGACCCCGCCTTCGGCATGGAGGCGGTGTGGATCGAGCCCGCCGCGCGCGATCATGCGCAGACGCTCGGCTACACGGTGGTGGATCCGAGCACCGTGATCGCGACGCACCTGTCGGCCCTCCTGCAGCGCCACGCGCACGAGCTCCTCGGGCACGAGGAGGTGCAGCACCTGCTCGACACAGCAGCGAAGAGCGCCCCGAAGCTGATCGAGGACCTGATCCCGCGCGTGCTGCCGCTCGCGGCGCTGGTGCGCATCCTGCAGGGGCTGCTCGCCGAGCGGGTGCCGCTGCGCAACCTGCGCGCCATTCTCGAGACGCTCGCCGAGCAGGCGCCGCGCTCGGCGGACCCGGCCACGCTCCTCGCCCAGGTGCGCATCGCGCTCGGCCGCCAGATCGTCGCCGACATCGCCGGTACCGCCGCCGAGCTTCCCGTCATGTCCCTCGATGGCGAGCTCGAGAAGATCCTGAGCAGCGCGCTCGCCGCCGGCACCAATGCCGCACTCGAGCCCGGGCTCGCCGAGAAGCTGCGCGCGCGGCTCGCCGAGTCGACGCAGCGCCGTGAGCGCGCCGGCGAGCCGGCGGTGCTGCTGGTCGCGCCGCCGCTGCGGCCCGCGCTCGCGAGCTTCGTACGCGCCGCCGTGCCGGGACTGAACGTCCTCGCCTGGAACGAGATACCGGACAACCGCAAGGTGCGCCTCATCGGCACGATCGGCCGCTGAGGTGATGTTTGAATCGGGAGAGTTGCGATGCGCATCATTCGATACGTCGCTCCGAACACGCGCCTGGCGCTGCGTGGCATCCGTGAGCGCCTCGGCGATCATGCCGTGATTCTCTCCTCGCGGCGCATAGCCGAGGGGATCGAGGTGACCGCGGGAGCGGAGATTGCGGGAGCTGCGGTCGAGCCGCCCGCGACCGTCGCGCCCGAGCCCGCCGCCGCGCCCGCCGCCTCGGCAGCCGCAGCGCCTGAGGCCGGCGCCGCCGCGCTTCCCGACTCTCTGCCGCCGCAACCGGCGACCGAGGCGATCGGTCAGGAGCTCAAGTCGCTGCGCGAGATGCTCGAGACGCAGGTGGCCCAGCTCGCCTGGAGCGATCTCACCCGGCGCATGCCGGTGCACGCCGCGATCCTCGAGGAGCTCGCCGCGATCGGCATCGGCCGCGACATTGCCGGGCGGGTGAGCGCGCAGCTGCCGGCGGGGATCGACCGCACGAGCGCGCGGCGCTTCGTGCTCACGGCACTGGCGCAATACCTGCCGGTCGCCGCCGAGCGCTCGCTCGAGGATGGCGGCCGCCTCGCCTTCATCGGCGCGACCGGCGTCGGCAAGACGACGAGCCTCGCCAAGATCGCGGTGCGCTGGTCGTTGCGTCACTCGGCGCGCGAGCTCGCCCTCATCGCCGCCGACTCCGCCCGCATCGGGGCGCACGATGAGCTGCGCGCGCTCGGCGAGCTGCTGGGCGCCGCGGTGTACGTGCCGCAGCGCTTCGGCGACCTGCCGCAGCTCCTCGATGAGCTCGGCCGCTTCCGGCTCGTGCTCATCGACACTCCCGGATGCAGCGTGCGCGATCCGCGCTTCGCGCAGCGGCTCGCGGTGCTCGCCAACTGCGCCTCACACCTCCAGAGCGTGCTCGTGCTCGCAGCGAGCACACAGGCGGCGGCGCTGGAAGAGACGGTACGGCGCTTCGCGCCCGCCAACCCCGCCTCGGTGCTCCTCACCAAGCTCGATGAGGCGGCGAGTCTCGGCGGCGCGCTCTCGGTGCTGATCCGCGCACGTCTGCCGCTGCTTTACGTGAGCGAGGGCCAGCGGGTCCCCGAGGACCTCCGCCCGGCGCGTGCGCTCGATCTGCTGTCGCGCGCGGTGGCGCTCGCCCGGGATAACGGCGCGAGCGCGGACGAGGACCTGCTGCGTCGGCGCTTCGGCAAGGTGGCACATGGCGGCACCTGAGCTCAAATTGATCTGCAACAGGCACCTCGAGGCGCTCACGCGGCCGGTGCGGGTCATCGCCGTCACCGGCGGCAAGGGCGGTGTGGGCAAGACGAGCGTCGCGGTCAATCTCGCCACCGCCAGCGCGCGGCGCGGCCGCCGCGTGCTGCTCCTCGACGGCGACCTCGGGCTCGCCAATGCCGACGTGCTGCTCGGGCTGACGCCCGTGGCCACCCTCGCCGATGTGCTCGCCGGCGATCGCACGCTGGAAGAGGTGCTGATCGAGACTCCGCAGGGCTTTCACCTGCTGCCCGGCACCTCCGGCTCCGCCGAGCTCGCCCAGCTGCCGCGCGAGAGCCACCTCGCCTTCGTGCAGGCCTTCAGCTCCCTGCCGCTCGCCCTCGACACCCTGATCGTCGACACCGCGCCCGGGCTCACGGCAGGGGTGCTCGAGCTGGTGCAGGCGTCGCAGCAGGTGCTCATCGTGTTATGTGATGAGCCGGCCTCGCTCACCGATGCCTACGCGCTCGTCAAGGTACTGAGTCGCAGCCGCGGCGTGAGCCGTTTCCGGGTGCTCGCCAACCAGGTGCGCAGCGACCAGGAGGGACGCCAGCTCTACGAGCGCTTCGCGCGCGTCACCGACCGCTTCCTCGATGTCACCCTGGAATTCGCGGGGATGGTGCCCGCGGACGAGGCCGTGCGGCGCTCGGTGCGCGAGCAGCGCACGGTGCTCGAGGGCTACCCCGGGAGCCCGGCCGCCAAAGCATTCAAGAAACTCGCCGCGCTGGCCGATACATGGCCTGTACCGTCAGGCCCGCGCGGCAACATCGAGTTCTTCGCGGAGCGGCTGGTCGGGACGGTGCGCGCGCGCCCGGTGGCGGTGTCATGAACGCCGTGAACCGTTACGCCGCACCGGCGGCCGCGGGCGCGGGGGGCGAGGAGCTCATCCTGCGGCACGCCGAGCTGGTGAAGCGCATCGCTTATCACCTCGCCGGCCGGCTGCCGCCCTCGGTCGCCGTGGACGATCTGATACAGGCAGGAATGTTGGGGCTGATGGAGGCGGCGGCGAACTGGTCCATGAATCGCGGCGCAAGTTTCGAGACCTATGCGGGCATCCGTATCCGCGGCGCGATGATCGACGCGCTGCGCAAGCTCGATTGGGCGCCGCGCTCGGTGCATCGCCGGGCGCGGGCGGTCGCGGCGGCAGTGCGCGCGATCGAGCAGCGCAGCGGACGCGATGCGCGCGACACCGAGGTGGCCGATGAGCTCGGACTCTCGCTCGAGGATTATCACCGCGTGCTGCAGGATGCCGCCTGCTGCCAGCTCGCGAGCCTGGAGGAGGCGAGCGACGATGCCGCGGTCGAGGACGCCGACCCATTCCGCGACGCCGCCGATGCGCAGTTCCGCGAGGCCCTCAGCGAGGCGATCGCGCAACTGCCGGACCGCGAGCGCCTGGTCATGTCGCTCTATTACAGCGACGGACTCAACCTCAAGGAGATCGGCGCGGTGCTCGAGGTGAGCGAGTCGCGCGCCTGTCAGCTCCATGGTCAGGCGCTCACGCGCCTGCGGGCGCGGCTCACCGACTGGCGCGATGCGCCCGCGCGGAGCGGCTAGCGCATGGACATCCTCAGCCTCGCCGGACTGGTGCTCGCGCTGTGCGCCGTGCTGATCGGCGCGGTGCTCAAGGGCGCAGGCCTCATGGCGCTGGTGTCGGCGGCCGCGTTCATGATCGTGGTGGTCGGCACCATCGCGGCCATCTGCATCCAGACACCGTGGGCGGTGATGCGGCGCGCCCTCGGCATCTTCTCCTGGGTGGTGCGTCCGCCCGCCGGCGATGGCCCGCAGCTCATCGCCAAGATCGTCGAGTGGAGCAACACGGCGCGCAAGCAGGGGCTGCTGAGTCTCGAGCCGCAGATCGAGCGCGAGGCCGATGGCTTCGTGAAGAAGGCGCTGCAGCTGGTGGTCGATGGCAGCGAGCCCGACACGCTCAGCACCGTCATGAACGTCGAGCTGCAGGCGCGCGAGCATGCCGACACCACCGCCGCGAAGGTGTTCGAGGGCATGGGTGTGTATTCGCCCACGCTCGGCATCATCGGCGCAGTGCTCGGGCTCATGGCGGTGCTGCAGAACCTCGCCGATCCGAGCCGGCTCGGTCACGGCATCGCCGCCGCCTTCACCGCGACCGTGTACGGCATCGGCCTCGCCAACCTGTTCTTCCTGCCGGTGGCCGCGAAACTGAAGCTCATCATCCAGCGCCAGACGCTGCTGCGCGAGCTCGTGATCGAAGGAATGCTCTCGATCGCGCAGGGCGAGAACCCGCGCGCCATCGAGGCGAAACTCCAGGGCTATCTGCACTGATGCGTGCGCGAGGAGCACCCCCATGAGCCGCCGCGGCCGACGTCACGAGGAGCACGTGAACCACGAGGGCTGGGCGATCCCGTACGGGGATCTGATCACCCTGCTGCTCGCGTTCTTCGTGGTCATGTACGCCATCTCCTCGGTCAACGAAGGCAAGTATCGGGTGCTGTCGGACTCGCTCTATGCCGCTTTCCGCGGCACACCGCGCACGCTCGAGCCGGTGCAGACCGGTGAGAAGCAGGTGGGCTCGGGCGCCGACATCCACACCTCCATCGTGCAGCAGCAGATGCTGCACGGTCAGCCACGCTCGCTCCTCGCCACCGTGCCGGTGAAGCTGCCCGCGCAGTCGACCGGGCTGCCGGATGTCGATGGCGAGCGCACCCAGGCGCTCGCCGAGGCCTCCGCGGCACTCGCACACGTTGCCGACCAGGTGGAGAGCGCGATGCAGGACCTGGTGCGCAAGCGCGTGGTGCTGGTGCGCCGCAGTGACCTGTGGATCGAGGTCGAGATCCGCGCCGACGTTCTGTTCCCCTCGGGCAGCGCGCAGCTCGCGCCGCACGCGGCGGAGATCATCGAGCAGCTCGCCACCGTGCTGGCGCCGCTGCCGAACGCGATACGCGTGGAGGGGCACACCGACAACGTGCCGATCCGCACCGCGGTCTTCTTCTCGAACTGGGAGCTCTCCGCGGCGCGCGCCGGGAGCGTCGTGCGCATGCTGGCGGCCCATGGAGTGGGGCCCGGAAGGCTCGCGGTCGTAGGGCTGGGAGAGGAGCATCCCGCGCAGAGCAACGCCACCGAGCAGGGCCGCAATGCCAACCGCCGCGTGGT
>DATKMV010000058.1:0-3432 GCA_035541695.1 Steroidobacteraceae bacterium | reverse complement strand
GGCGGTGCGCGCGATGACGTCTTCGGCCGCGGCAACCTCTGCGCCTTGCGCCTGCCGGTGCGGCAAGGCCGCCAGGAGCGCTTGACCGCTCTCCGATCCCACCTCGACGGTGTACAGCGGCTCGGTACCCACGGCGATTTCCGTCAAAGCCAGATCGAATCCGCAGCTCGCCCTCGGCCCGCTTTGCATGGATACGCAGAAGCAGGTTCCGCCCGCCTGCGAGCAGTTGACGGCCACGATGAAGGCAGCGTTACGCCGTTCTCGATAGTGCAGGTCGAGGTGCGCACCGCCGAGAAAGACCCGATCCTGTACTGCCATCGCTTTGAGCTCGCAGGCACGTACGCCGATGAACGCGAATGGCTCAGAGGCTATCGACTCGCTCTCGAGTGTTACCCGCTCCTCTTGTCGCCGGGCGCGCCACAGTTGCTGCAGCGGTGGGTGAAGAAACCTCTTCCAGGAGTGCGGTCCGACCGCGTAGCCGAAGCGCGCCTCATCGCTGCGGCGAACCAGTCGATAACGCCCGGCTTCCTGCTCATCCGTCCAGCCGTGCGGCAACTCGCTTACCGCAGCCAGATCGTCATAGACAATCGCGCCATCGCGCACGATCGGACCGACGACTCGGTAGCCACGACCCTTGAGCTCATCGAGCAGAGCCTGCAGTCCGCCGATCGTGATCAATGCAAGTCGCGTAGTTGCCACGGCACGAACGAGCGCGCGCCGGCTCGTATTGACGAGCGACTGCGCGCGACCGAGACGCCTCGCTGGTTCACTTTTCCCTCGGGTGACCATGCGCTTCATGCGCGGCAGCTTCGATACGTGCAAGTCCTTATTCGCGCAGTCGCGGCGCCTGCGCACTATTCCGAATAGGCAGCGAAGCTGCCGAGCGTACGCTTGATTTCCTTCAGCAGGCTTCAGCAGGAGCGCAGCCATGGCAATCAGAGTCGGGATCAACGGTTACGGTCGCATCGGACGCTGCATCCTGCGCGCGCTCTACGAGTCCAGTCGCAATGGCGAGCTCGAGATCGTCGCCATCAATGATCTGGGCGATGTAAACACCAACGCGCATCTCACCCGCCATGACACCGTGCACGGCCGCTTTCCGGGCGAGGTGCGTGTGGAGAGCGACGCGATGGTGGTGAACGGCGATCGTATCCGGGTGCTCGCGGAGCGCGATCCGGCCAAACTTCCCTGGGGGCAGCTCGGTGTGCAGTTTGTCCTCGAATGCACCGGCCTCTTCACCTCGAAGGCAAAGGCTGCGGCTCACCTCGGCGGCGGCGCGAAGCGCGTGGTGATTTCCGCTCCAGGCGGCAAGGACGTAGACGCGACCATCGTCTATGGCGTCAATCACGGCACCCTGGCCGCCAGCCACACCGTAATCTCCAACGCCTCCTGCACCACGAATTGCCTGGCACCGCTAGCCAAGGTGTTGCATGAGAAGCTCGGCATTCACGCCGGTGTCATGACCACGATCCACTCCTACACCAACGATCAGGTACTGATCGATGTCTATCACAAGGACCTGCGCCGTGCGCGCGCCGCCACGATGTCACAGATTCCGACCAAGACCGGTGCCGCCGCCGCCGTCGGTCTGGTGCTTCCGGAGCTCAGTGGCCGCCTGGACGGCTTTGCGATTCGAGTGCCCACGATGAACGTGTCGCTCGTCGATTTGAGCTTCACGGCAAGACGCGAGACCTCGGTTGAGGAGGTCAACAAGATCATGAAGGAAGCGAGTCTCGGAGCGATGCGCGGCATCGTTGCCTACAACGACGAGCCGCTGGTATCGGCCGACTTCAACCACGATCCACACTCCGCCATCTTCGACGCGAGCCTGACTCGGGTGATAGACGGCTCGCTGGTGAAGGCGTGCGCCTGGTACGACAACGAATGGGGCTTCTCGAGCCGCATGATCGATACGACCATAGCCTGGTCCAGGGTGCTGTGACTGGCCGCGCCAAGGTGGCTCATATGGACCCGATCATACGGATGACCGACCTGGATCTGCGCAACCAGCGCGTCCTGATTCGCGAAGATCTCAACGTGCCGGTGCAGGACGGGGTGATCACCAGCGACGCGCGCATCCGCGCTGCGCTGCCGACGCTGCGCCAAGCACTGGATGCCGGCGCCAGGGTCCTGGTGCTCTCACATCTCGGCCGGCCCGAGGAGGGCGTTTACGATGAACGCTTCTCGCTGGCGCCCGTCGCGGCACGGCTCTCGGAGCTGCTCGCCAGGCCGGTGCCCCTTCACAAGAACTGGCTGAGCGGAGTCGAGTGCGCCTCCGGCGCGGCCGTGCTGTGCGAGAACGTGCGCTTCAACAAGGGGGAGAAGAAGAACAGCGAGGAGCTCGCGCGGCGCATGGCGTCGCTGTGCGAGGTATTCGTGATGGATGCCTTCGCCACCGCACACCGGGCCGAGGCGAGCACCGAGGGGGTGGCGAGGTTCGCCAAGGTGGCATGCGCCGGCCCCTTGCTCGTCGGCGAGCTCGAGGCGCTCGCGCGCGCGCTCACTGACCCCGCGCGCCCGCTCGTCGCGATCGTCGGGGGTTCGAAGGTCTCGACCAAGCTCTCGGTGCTCGAGGCCTTGCTCGCGAAAGTCGACAAGTTGATCGTCGGGGGCGGCATCGCGAACACATTTCTCGCGGCAAGCGGTATCGCGGTCGGCAAATCGCTATACGAGCCGGACATGCTCGATACCGCGCGCGGGCTCATGACGCAGGCGCGCGCACGTGGCCGCGATATTCCTCTGCCGACCGACGTCGTGGTGGCGAAGGAGCGCACGCCAGGCGCTGCCGCCGAGTGTCGCGCCATCCACTCGATCGACGCCGATGAGATGATTCTCGACATTGGACCGGATACGGCCGAGCGCTTCGGCGCGCTGCTGCAATCGGCGGGGACGATCGTCTGGAACGGCCCTGTGGGCGTGTTCGAGTACGACCAGTTTGGCGCAGGCACACGCGCCATTGCCAACGCCATCGCGCGCAGCAGGGCATTCTCTCTTGCCGGCGGCGGCGACACCCTCGCAGCGATCGAGAAATACGGGATCGAGCACGAGATCTCGTACATTTCCACTGGCGGCGGAGCATTCCTCGAATTCGTCGAAGGCAAGAAGCTCCCGGCGGTCGCTGTTCTTGAAGCTCGAGCGAAGAACGCCCCGGCGGCAAAATGAGCTGTCGCACTCACGCTGAGCGCGGCCTGCGATAAATCGACGCGTTGCTCAGGCGTGCGGTGGCGCAGTCGAGTTGCGCAGGATGAGCTCGAAGTTCAGCTGCTGACGTGGAATGGGCTGCGGCCATCCGTGCCGGCGCGGCGAATGGCGGATGATGAGCTCGGTGGCTGCGCGGGCCATCTCCCTGACCGGTTGGCGGATCGTGGTCAACTGCGGCCATACCATGGTCGCGACGGGCGCGTCATCGAACCCGACGATCGACAGCTGCTT
>DATKMV010000057.1:0-13174 GCA_035541695.1 Steroidobacteraceae bacterium | reverse complement strand
TGGTTGCGCAGCGCCTGGGCGGCGCGCCAGGCACGCACACCGCTGCGGCAGCAGAGCACCACGCGGGTCGCGGAAGGAAACCGCGGTGGCGCCTGCTCGAGCATCTCGACTTCGATCCGCAGCGCCGAGCCGAAGGGCGACACCGGCGTCTCGGCACGACTGCGCAGATCGATCACGACATCGCCGCTTTCGACCTCGACGGGCGCGATGAAGGGAATCGGCGGCCCGCGAGGCTCGCTCGCGCCGGCGAAGGAGAAGCCACCCACGTGCAGCGTACGCAGATCGATCGACAGCATCCGTCCCAGCATGGACGGTTGCCAGCCGAGCAGGAGTCCCAGTGCGAAGTGCGCCTCGAAAGTGCCGACGACGCCGACTGCGGTGCCGAGCACGCCGGACTCGGCGCAGGAGCCGGCATTGCGCGGCAGCTGCGGAAATACGGCGCGATAGCTCGGCGCGCCGCCGCAGAAGGCACCGACATAGCCGGCGAGGCCCACCACGGACGCGCTCACCAGAGCCTTCACCGCCCGCTGGCACACATCACTCAGCAGATAGGTCACCGCGAAACTGTCGGCGGCATCGACGACGATATTGGCAGCGCCGACGAGACGCGCGGCATTCACCGAGCTCAACCGCTCGCACACCGCCTCGATGTGGATCGTGGGATTGAGCGCCGCGAGCGCCGCGCTCGCCGCCTGCACCTTCGGTTGACCCAGGTCGCTCATGCGGTAGAGCGGCTGACGATGCAGGTTGGATTCCTCGACACGGTCATGATCGACGAGGATGAGCGTTCCCACTCCCGCGGCCGCGAGGTACTGCAGCACGGCGCAGCCGAGGCCGCCCGCGCCCACCACGAGCACGGTCGCGCCGGCGAGCCGTGCCTGACCTTCGCGGCCCACCTCCGGGAGAATCTCCTGCCGTGCATAGCGATCGCTCATACCGCCTCCAGGGGACCGCGCGCACTCGAGCGCTCAGGCGTCGAGTCGGCCATCGCGAGCCATTGACGGACGCGCGCTTCCGGATCCTGCGCGCGCACGATATCGGTCACCACTGCGGCCACATCGGCACCCGCTGCCAGGACTCCTGCCAGCCGCTCGAGCGTGATGCCACCGATGGCCACCAACGGAATGGCGCCGATGCGCCGCTTCCATGCGCCGATTCGTGCGAGGCCCTGCGGTGGCCATGGCATCACCTTCAGCAGCGTCGGATAGATCGGGCCGAGTGCGACGTAGTCCGGCTGCAGCGTGAGAGCCCGCTCGAGCTCCGCCTCGTCGTGGGTGCTCACGCCGAGCCTGACGCCCGCGCGCCGCAACGCACCGATATCCGCCGTGTCGAGATCCGTCTGCCCGAGATGCACGAAATCGCAGCCGGTCGCGAGCGCGAGCCGCCAGTAGTCGTTCACGATGAGCTGCACGCCGGAGGCGCGGCAGCTGAGCTGCGCCGCCTCGATCTCGGTTCGCAACCGCGCCTCGCTCTCGCCCTTGATACGCAGCTGCACCAGGCGCACGCCGGTGGCTGCCAGGCGCGCAATCCACGCGGCACTGTCCACGATCGGGTAGACGCGCGGCAGCCTCATCCGCGAAATGCCGTCCCGAGGAGCGGCGTCGAGGGCACGGCGAGATCACGCGGCTCGATCGGTCCCGCCGCGCGCGCGGCGAGCCCCGCCTCGACGGCGTGCGCGAAAGCTGCCGCCATCTGCGCCGGATCGCGCGCCTGCGCGACCGCGGTGTTGATGAGCACCGCGTCGAAGCCAAGCTCGAGCGCCTGCGAGGCGTGCGAGGGTACGCCGAGTCCCGCATCGATGATCAACGGCACTTCCGGGAAGTGCGCGCGCAGCGTCTTCAGCCCGAAGAGATTGTTCAGGCCCCGTCCCGAGCCGATGGGCGCGCCCCAGGGCATGAGCACCTGGCAGCCGGCTCCGAGCAGCCTCTCCGCCACGATGAGATCCTCGGTCGTATAGGGAAACACCTCGAAGCCCTCCGCGCACAGCGTGCGCGCGGCCTCGACGAGCCCGAACACATCCGGCTGCAAGGTATCGTCCTCGCCGATCACTTCGAGCTTGATCCACGGCGTACCGAACACCTCCCGTGCCATGTGCGCCGTCGTGACCGCTTCCTTCACGGAGTGGCAACCGGCGGTGTTGGGAAGCACCCGCACGCCGAGCTCGCGGATCAGCGACCAGAACGCCTGCCCGGCGCGCTCCCCGGCGGATTCGCGCCGCAGCGAGACCGTGACCACTTCCGCCCCGGCCGCGCGCACGGCAGCGGCCAGCACCGCCGGGGAAGGATAGCGGGCCGTCCCGAGCATGAGCCGGGAGCGTACCTCGGTCTGGTAGAGCCGCAGCATCAGCCCCCCTGCATCGGCGCGAGGATTTCGACCCGATCGCCGTCGCTCAGCCGCCGCTCGGTGCGCTGGCCCACCGCGACGAACTCGCCGTTCACCGCGGTGCTCACCACGCTGCCGCCAAAGCCCAGCTCCTCGAGCGCGCCTGCGAGCTCGCGCGAGCGCATCTCATGCCAGGCGCCGTTCACCAGGATCTTCATCCATCACCTCCGCATCGTCGCGGCCCTCGAGCAGCACATCGGCGGCGCGCCGCGCCAGCGCCGGTGCCAGCAGGAACCCGTGCCGGTAGAGCCCGTTCAGGTAGAGCCTCCCCGCCACGCGCCGCAGCCGTGGCAGATTGTCCGGGAATGCGGCACGCACACCGACCCCGATCTCGATGACCTGCGCCTCGCCGAAAGCCGGATGCAGCGCGTAGGCTGCCGACAGCAGCTCGAGCAGCGAGCGTGCGCTGATGCGCTCGCCATCGTCACTCTCGATCATGGTGGCCCCGACCATGAAGAGCCCCTGACCCCGCGGCACGACGTACAGCGGCCAGCGTGGATGCAGCAGCCGCACGGGTCGATTGAGGTGCAGCTCGGGCAGGCGCAGCAGCAACATCTCGCCTTTCACGCCCCGCAGGTCCGTGAGCTCCGTACGTGCGGCGAGTCCGCGGCAATCGAGCACCGTGCGGTCCGGACGCGGCGCGGCCGTCACGCCGAAACGGATCGGGACATCGGCTTCTCCCAGGCGGGTGGCCAGTGCCGAGAGCGCAGCGCGGGGATCGAGGTGTCCTTCCTCCGGGAAATAAAGTCCCTGGCTGAAGCGGCCGGCGAGCTCCGGCTCGAGTTGCGCGATGCGCTCGGCGGCGAGGGTGTCGAAGTGCGCCGTGCGGCGTGCGAACTGCGCGAGCTCACCCGTATCGCGCGCATGCGCTACGACCAGCGTGCCGTGCTGCAGGGTGCCGGGGAAGTGCTGCCGCCACCAGAGAATGCTCTCGGTGCCGAGCGCGGCGATCAGTGGCGGGGAGCTCTCGAGCTCGCACCAGGGTGCGAGCATTCCGCCGGCGAACCAGGAGCAGCCGGCCGCCGGCAGCTGCGACGCGCGCTCGAGCACCTCGATGGCTGCGCCGCGCGCATGCAGCTCGAGCGCGCAGGTGAGACCTGCGATGCCGGCGCCGAGGATGCTGATGCGCATGCCGCTCAGCCGGCGCTGCCTGCCGGCACCGCCGGCACCGGCACGTACAGCTCGGCCCCGGCGGCGCGGAAGCGCTCCGACATCTCGGCCATCCCGGCGCTGCGCGCCTCGTCGCGGACCTCGTGCGAGATGCGCATGGAACAGAACTTCGGCCCGCACATGGAGCAGAAGTGCGCCACTTTGTGCCCTTCCTTGGGCAGGGTCGCATCGTGAAACGCGCAGGCGGTATCGGGGTCCAGCGCAAGATTGAACTGGTCCTGCCAGCGGAAGTCGAAGCGCGCCCGCGAGAGCGCGTCGTCGCGCGCGCGCGCGGCGGGATGTCCCTTGGCGAGATCGGCGGCGTGCGCGGCGATCTTGTAGGTGATGACGCCGGTCTTCACGTCGTTGCGATCCGGGAGACCGAGATGCTCCTTGGGGGTGACGTAGCACAGCATGGCGGTGCCGAACCAGCCGATCATCGCGGCGCCGATGGCGGAGGTGATGTGGTCGTAGCCGGGGGCGATGTCGGTGGTGAGCGGACCGAGCGTGTAGAACGGCGCCTCGCCGCAGGTGGCGAGCTGCTTATCCATGTTCTCCTTGATCTTGTGCATGGGCACATGGCCCGGCCCCTCGATCATCACCTGGCAGTCGTGCTGCCAGGCAATGCGCGTGAGCTCACCGAGTGTCTCGAGCTCGGCGAACTGGGCTGCGTCATTGGCGTCGGCGATCGACCCCGGACGCAGGCCATCGCCGAGAGAGAAGCTGACATCGTAGGCACGGCAGATCTCGCAGATCTCCGCGAAGTTCTCGTAGAGAAAGCTCTCGCGGTGGTGCGCCAGGCACCACTTGGCCATGATCGAGCCACCGCGCGAGACGATGCCGGTCACCCGGTTCACCGTGAGGGGCACGAACGGGAGCCGCACGCCCGCGTGGATCGTGAAATAGTCGACCCCCTGCTCCGCCTGCTCGATGAGCGTGTCGCGATAGATCTCCCAGGTGAGCTCCTCGGCGACGCCGCCGACTTTCTCGAGGGCCTGATAGATCGGCACGGTGCCGATCGGTACCGGGGAGTTACGCAGGATCCATTCGCGGATCGTGTGGATGTTCCGCCCGGTGGAGAGATCCATCACCGTGTCTGCGCCCCAGCGGATCGCCCACACGAGCTTGTCCACCTCTTCCGCCGTGGAGGAGGTCACGGCGGAATTGCCGATGTTGGCATTGATCTTCACCAGGAAATTGCGTCCGATGATCATCGGCTCCGATTCCGGGTGGTTGACGTTCGCGGGAATGATGGCGCGTCCGGCTGCCACCTCCGCGCGCACGAACTCCGGCGTCACGTAATCGGGGATGCTGGCTCCCCAGGGGTTACCGTCGCGTGAGCCGGCGGCGCGCGCCTCGCGCCCGAGGTTCTCGCGGATGGCGATGTACTCCATCTCGGGGGTGATGATGCCCGCGCGCGCATAGGCGAGCTGCGTCACCGCGACAGCGCGCCGCGCGCGCAGCGGTGCGTGCGGCACCGGAAACTCCGGGGCCGGCTTGCCGCCTGCTGCGACACCATTGTCGAGCGGCCGCACGCGCCGGCCGGGATAGGCCTCCACGTCGCCGCGGGCGAGGATCCACGGCGTGCGCGTACGCGCGAGCCCGCGCGCAATATCGATCACCGCCGTGGGATCGGTGTAGGGTCCGGAGCTGTCATACACCGTGAGCGGCGGCTCGCCACTTGCCGGGTGCAACGCGATCTGCCGCATGGGGACGAGCACGTCCGCGTGAAGTGATCCGCGGTGATGGATCTTGCGTGAGGCCGGGAGGGAGTCGGTGACGACGGGCAGCAGTTGCGCATTCACGGTGAGGCTCCTGTAGTTCGGAGGATCCGGCGTGTGCTGCGCGATGGAAGTGGGAATGCCCGGTCTACGGGCGGGTCTTCCGGAGACTTTCCTACGCCAGCATTAACTGGATCAGGTTCAAAGGGTCGCCAAAGCGCGCCGCGCGCGGCGCCCGTTGGCCTCTCAGCCCCCTGCCGGGGCTCCCCTAGCGTCGGCGAAAGTAGTACGTGGCGTGGTGCAGGTCAATCACGGGCCTGAGCGTTTCTTCGGCCATTTGATCGGGTGGGATATGGTACGCGCACGGGGCGCGTCCGCCTGGCGACGGGCGCGAAGTGCGCGTCGGCTCGGGAAACGGTCGGCGGCGCGCCGAGGCGCCGCCGACCATCTCTCGACTGCTCTCAGCTCGGACGAGTACTGCCGCCGTGACTCGCCTGCCCGCCCTTGCGGCCGGCCTCGGCTGCAAGCTCGGGATGCTGGGAAAAGCTGCGCTTCTCATCGGGCACGCTCTGGCCGCCCTTGCGTCCCGCGATCGCCGCCAGCTCGCGATTCTGCGAGAAGCTGCGCTTGGCGCCCGGCACGCTCTGGCCACCTTTGCGCCCCGCTTCCGCAGCAAGGCGACGATTCTGGGAGAAGCTGCGCTTCTCATCCGGCACGGCCTTTCCGCCCATGCTGGCGATCTGGCGCTGCCGCTCGGCATTCATCGACGCGAAACCACGATGCGAGACTCGCCCTTCATTCACTGTTCCTTCAGCCATCACTGCTCTCCTTCGTTCGTTTACTCGCGGCCCGGTGCAGGGGGCGCTCAAGTGTGATCCGGTTCACAAAAAAGGGGGTATCGAGCGAGAGCATACGCCTCGTCGGTGTTATGGAACATCAGGGTAAACCTGAGCGGCGCAGTCGGAGAGCGCCTACTTCGGGCGTGAGTCAGGGTGTAAGACGGTCGATCACCAGGCTCACGAGACCGTCCGTTCCGACTTTGTAGGTGACCTCGCCGAAGGGATCGCCGCTCGCGGCGACCGGTGTCCCCGACCGGGCGATACGCGCGACCACCTGGACGCTCTGACCGGCCGAGAAAGCCCTGCCGGGGACCATGGAATCGGCGGCACTGAGTGCAACGCTCTGCGGGAAATGACTCTCCAAGCGCTTGACCGCCAAGGGCGGACCACCCTGGGCGGGGTCGCGCACGAATACAAACAGGGGGGCGGCACCGGCGGCCGCGGCGAGCGCCGGGGAGACTGTCACATTCACGCGCACCATGGGGCCTGCCGGCTGGGACGCCCCCGCAGGTTGAACCTGTTGCACTGCAGCGACCTTCGGCGGCGTTCCTGACAACCTCTCATCGATCGTCGCGATCTGTTGCTCGATCATCGGCCGGATCGCTTCCGGTGGGTTCAGCGCCAGGAGCTTCGCAAAGCGTTTACGGGCAAGTGGCAGATCGCCGCGCCGTGCCGCGATGGCTGCCCCATAAAACAAGGCCCTGCCCGAGTCCGGATCGAGCGTCAACGCCTGCTCGATCAGTCGGCCGGCTTCGCCGTCGAGCGCGTTCTCGTCACTCAGCGCCAGTGCCTCCGCGAGGCCCGTGAGTGCCTCCGCGCTCTTACCGTCGCTCAACTGCACCGCACGGCGGAATGCGCGCGCTGCCAGCGGATACTCCTGGAGCACCGTGTACGACCGGCCGAGCATCAACCAGCCGTTGAGGTCGTTGGAATCGTGCTCGAGACGGCGCGCCAGACGCGAGACCATGCTCTGGGGGGAGTCGGCGACCTGCGTCGCATGCCACGGCCAGTTGCTCCAGATGACGTACAGGGTCGCGGAGCCCACGACCAGGAGCCCGCCTGCCGCGAGCGCGGTCCACGGAGCGACTGGAGCACCTGCGGCGCGGGGCCGCAGCAACGGAACCGCGATCAGCAGGACACTGGCCATGGTCAAGGCCGCTGCCAGCAGGACGAACGCGACCATCAGCTCGGTCCGTCCTCTTCCAGGGGCTCATGGTCCGAAGGCAGGAGGATCGTGCGATTACGCACGACCCGCCAGCAGACCAGCGCGCCGACCAGGAGCAGAATGCCGGGTGCTCCCCAGAGCCAGGCGTTGCGCAGCGAGAAGCGCGGCCTGAAGAGAATGAAGTCACCGTAACGGGCCGACATCCAGGAGCGGATCTGATCGTCGGTTTTTCCGGCCAGCAGCTGCTCGCGCACCTCGCGGCGCAGATCCGCGGCGAGCCCTACCGGTGAATCCGCGAGCGATTCGTTCTGACACTGCATGCACCGCAGCTCGTGGGTGAGCGCCACATAGCGGGCCTGCAATGCCGGGTCCGGCAGCTCGGTCGGATCCACCGCGCACGCGGCGCGCGGCAAGCCCAGGATGAGACATGCCGCGAGCAGCACCGGTGGAATCGCCCGCTGCATCAGGAGCTGCCGCCCGCGGTCGCCGAGACGCGCGGCAGGATCTCGCGCGTCCAGGTGTCGGTTGTCAGTGCGCCGATGTGCTTGTAAACGACGATTCCCTGCGGATTGACCAGGAAGGTCTCCGGCGCGCCGTATACCCCCCACTCGATGGCTTCGCGGCCACTGTGATCGGTGGCGACCGACTGGTAGGGGTTACCGAGCTGGGTGAGCCAGCCGAGTGCCTGAGTGTCGTCGTCCTTCCAGTCGAGCCCGATGATCGGCACCACTCCGGCGTGATGCACCTGCAGCAGCGTCTCGTGCTCCTCACGGCAGCCACCGCACCAGGTTCCCCAGACGTTGAAGAGGTACCAGTGCCCCTTGAGATCCGTCGAGCGCACCTGCTGCGCGGGGTCGGTGAGACTCGGGAGTGCGAACTGCGGAGCGGGCTTCCCCAGAAGCGGCGAAGCGATGACCCCCTTCTCCGGCGAATGACGGATACCGATCGCCAGCACCACGGCGAGGAGCACGAAGGCCGCGAGTGGCAGCAGAAAGCGCGTCATCCGGGCTGCCCTGCGGCGCCTTCCACCGGAGCGCTCTCGAGCGCACGCGCCGTGCGATAGCGGCGATCGGATGCCGCCAGCGCGCCGCCCACCGCCATGATGAACGCTGCAATCCAGACGAGGCTCACGAGCGGTCGTATCTGTATGCGTATGCTCCAGCGGCCCGCACCGAGGTCCTCGCCGAGCGCCAGCAGTACATTGTTGCCATGATCCACGCGGATCGCCGTCTCGCTGGTCACCTGGTGCTGTACCCAATAGCTGCGCTTCTGCGGGCTCATCACGGCGACCGGCGCACCGTGGCGGGTGACGGTCACGCTGCCGGCCACTGCATCATAGTTCGGGCCCTGCACCGGCTTCACGCCGCCGAAGCGAAACTCGTAGCTGCCGACCGTGGCGGTCCCGCCGGGGGCGAGCGCGACGTCGCGCTCGAGAGTGAAGGACTGGACCGTCGTGAGCGCAAAGACGGCGAGCGCGAGCCCGCAGTGCGCCACCGTCATGCCGAGCACTGCGCGTGGCAGGGTGAGTCCCCGGCGCCAGCGATCGATCGGATCGAGGAGCGATGAGAGCACTATCCACACCCCGAGGGTGAGTCCGACCGGGGTGAGCACGCTCGCGTGCGAGTACAGCCCGTAGGCGAAGCCGCAGCCGAGCACGGCGGCGGCCAGCAACGTGAGGAGCAGCATGCGCTCGCTGTCCTTGAGCCGCCCGCGCTTCCAGTTGGCGTGAATCCCGACCGCGAGCAGCGCCATCAGCGGCAACATGGACACCATGAACGTCGGGTTGAAATAGGGCGGCCCCACCGAAAGCGTACCGAGCTTGAGCGCATCGGAGATGAGCGGCGCGAGCGTGCCCGCGAACACCGTAGCCGCGGCGATCACCAGCAGCACGTTATTGAAGAGCAGGAAGGACTCGCGCGCTCCGAGCTCGAAGCCCGCGCTCGAGCGCAGCAGCGGCGCGCGCCACGCATACAGCGCCAGGGCGCCGCCGATCATGATGATGAGGAAGGCGAGGATGAATATGCCCCGGGTCGGGTCGGCCGCGAACGAATGCACCGACACGAGCACCCCGGAGCGCACGAGGAACGTCCCCAGCAGACTGAGTGAGAAAGCGAGGATCGCCAGCAACAGCGTCCAGCTCTTGAAGAGTCCGCGCTTGTCGGTCACCGCGAGCGAATGCACCAGCGCCGTCCCGACGAGCCACGGCATGAAGGAGGCGTTCTCGACGGGGTCCCAGAACCAGAAGCCGCCCCAGCCGAGCTCGTAATAGGCCCAGAAGCTGCCGAGCGCGATCCCGCAGGTGAGAAACGCCCAGGCGCTCGTGGTCCACGGCCGCGTCCAGCGCGCCCAGTTCTGGTCGAGCTTCCCTTCGAGCATCGCGGCGCACGCGAAGGCGAACGCCACCGAGAACCCGACATAGCCGGTATAGAGGATGGGCGGATGCACCGCCAGGCCCGGATCCTGCAGGATCGGGTTCAGGTCGCGGCCGTCGGGGGCAGGCGGATCGAGCCGCAGGAAGGGGTTGGAGGTGGCGAGAGTGAACAGCAGGAACCCGAAGCTCACCACACCGAGCACACCGAGGACGCGCGCCGCGAAGCGCGGGGGCAGCCTCCCGGAGCCCAGAGCCACTGCGACGGTCCACCCGGCGAGCAGCAGGATCCACAGGAGCAGCGAGCCCTCATGGGCGCCCCACATTGCGGCCACCCGATAGAACAGTGGCAGCGCGCTATTGGAATTCTCGGCCACGTAGGCGACCGAGAAGTCCTCGTTGACGAACGAGGTGATCAGGCACGCCGCCGCGGTCGCCACCATGACCGCCTGGCCGGCGACGGCGAAGGTGACTGCATTGCTCCAGCGCTCGCGCGCGAACGCCGGACCCGCGATGCCGAAGAAAGCCTGCAGCCCCGCGAGCAGCAGCGCGAGGATGAGCGCAAAGTGGCCGAGCTCGGGCAGCATGCTCAGCTGCCCGCCGCAGCGGCTGGGGTGGCAGCGGCGGCGGGTGCAGCACCGCGCGTCGCTCCCGCGCCCTCGGTGGGACCGGCCGTCGCCGGTGCAAGCGACTCGGCACGCGACTCCCCATGCCGGCGCTTGAGAGAGCGGGCCACTTCGGGCGGCATGTACTTCTCATCGTGCTTGGCGAGCACCTCATCGGCGACGAAGGTGCCATCGGACCGCAGGCGACCGTGTGCCACGACTCCGGCCCCTTCGCGGAAGAGGTCCGGCAGCACCTTGTCGTAGCTCACCGGGACCTCGTGATTGAAATCGGTCACCCGGAAGTGCACTTCGAGGCTGCCGGGTTCACGGTGCAGGCTGCCGTTGACCACCATGCCACCGAGGCGGAACCGCTCACCGGCGGGGACCTGACCCGCAGCCACCTGGCTCGGGTCGAAGAAGAAAGTGACGTTCTGCCGGAACGCGCTGAGCGCGAGCGCTCCGGCGATACTCACGCCGGCCAGGATCCCGAGCACCACCACCAGGCGTCGGCGGCGCGGGGTCATGACGGCTCTCCCTGCATCTGCAGCCGGCGGCGCGCCTCGGCGCGCGAGCGTGCCAGGGCGCGCCGCGCCCAGAACACATTGAGGAAAACCACCGCGAGTGTCACCGCATACGCCGGCCACACGAAGGCGGCATAGCCGCCCATGTCGAAGAACGAGCTCATACGCTCACCACCTCACGGATCCAGCTCGCCGCGCGCTCGCGCGCGAGCACCTCCCCGCGCAGCCGCACGAGCAGCAGCGCGACGAACAACAGCGTAAAGCCGAGCAGCATCAGCAGCAGCGGCAGCAACATCGAGGGCGGCATGGCGGGCTTGTCCATACGCATCACCGACGGCGCCTGGTGCAGGGAGTTCCACCAGGTGACCGAATAATGAATGATGGGAACGTTCACCACACCGACCACCGCAAGCACGGCGCTTGCGCGGTCGGCACGCTGCGTATCCTCGATGCCTGCGCGCAACCCCATATACCCCAGATACAAAAACAGCAGCACGAGCTCGGAAGTCAGGCGCGGATCCCACTCCCAGTAGGTTCCCCACATCGGCTCGCCCCAGAGAGCACCCGTCACCAGGGCGGCGAAGGTGAAGGAAGCGCCGATCGGCGCACAACTCGCCGCCACGGCGTGCGCCACCTTGATCCGCCAGATCAACCCGATGGCCGCAGCAACCGCCATGGTCGTATACACCATGAGCGACATCCAGGCACTCGGGGCATGTACGTAGAGGATGCGAACTCCATCGCCCTGCTGGTAGTCGGGCGGAGCGAGCACGAGCCCGCCCCACAGGCCCGCCGCGATGCAAAGTGCGGCCGGCCAGGCAAACCAGGGGGTAAGGCGTGCCGCGAGCCGATACACGTGTGGAGGCGAGCCGAACCGATGAAACCACGTCCACGCCATGCTGCCTACTCCAGACTGATCCGTACCGCGGCCGCAGACGCGAGCGGCGCAAGTGTACCGCCGAGCACCGCCAGCGCGGCCAGCAGCTCGAGCGGCGCGACAAAGGGTGCGCCATGGATCGCGAGCTGCGTGGCGCGCGCGCCGAAGATCAGCACCGGGAGCGAGAGTGGCAGCGTAAGGAGCGACAGCAGCGCTCCGCTGCGCTTGATGCCGAGCGTGAGCGCCGCGCCGATCGAGCCGATCAGGCTGAGCGCCACGGTCCCCACCGCCACCGCGAGCAGAATCCCGGGCACGGCCGCTGCGGGAACTCCGAGGGACAAGGCGGCAAGTGGCGCCATGAGTGCGAGCGGCAACCCGGTGAGCAGCCAGTGTGCGACTGTCTTGGCGAACATCAGCGCGGTCAAAGACTGGCCCGACAGCGCGTACTGCTCGAGCGTGCCATCGTAGGCATCGTCGCGGAACAGGAACTCGAGCGCCAGCAGGGACCCGAGCAGCGCCCCCACCCACAGCACCCCGGGGGCCAGCTCACGCAGCCGTGCGAGCTCCGGTGAGATGGCGAGTGGAAAGAGCAGTGTCACCATGGCAAAGAATGCGAGCGGCTGCACCAGCTGACTGCGTTTGCGAAACGCGAGTTGCAGGTCACGCAGCAATGCCAGGCGTGCCGCTCCCAGCGCACCGGTACGCGCGCGCTCCTGCAGCATCTCCGGTGCCACGGCGATCGCGCTCATGCGGCGAGATCCAGGCGTGTCACGTTGCGCACCGCTTCGGGCAGCCCATGATGCACGGCCGCTACCACCATGCCACCGCGCGCGAGTTGCTCCGCGATGAGCTCCCCCACGAGCTCGCGGCCCTGGACGTCGAGATTGGTGGTCGGCTCATCGAGCAGCCACAGCGGCACCGGCAGGAGAGCGAGCGCGGCGAGCGCCACGCGGCGACGTTGACCTGCCGAGAGCGTTCGCACCAGCCGCTCGCAGAAGGGTCGTGCCCCGACGCGCTCGAGCGCCGCGAGGAGCTCGCCCTTGCCGAGCAGGCGGCGCACCCCGAGCCAGTAATGCAGATTCTCGGTCGGGGTCAGGTCCGATTTCAGCGGCGGCTCGTGGCCGAGATAGGCGAGCGAGGCATGAAACGCGGACAGGTCCTCGCGCACGTCCTCGCCATTCCACAGCACCCGCCCCTCCTCCGGATAGATGAGTCCGCACAGGGTGCGCAGAAGAGTCGTCTTGCCCGAGCCGTTGGCGCCGGAGATCTCCAGGCAGGTGCCGCGACCGAGACTGAAAGTCACGCCCCGGAGCACGTGGCGCTCCCCGCGCCACAGGTGCAGATTCTCGACCGCGAGCGTTTGATCGGGCATTGCGCGCACGTGTGATCACCATCGGCTGCCGAAGTTAACTTCTTCGGGCCTTCTGAGGCGTGTCCGGTTCCACCGCCAAAACGAAGCGAGCTGCGGACAAGGTGCGAAGTCTCGCAAATTCAGCACCTTATCGCCACAATCGCAAGCATCCTTTCTACCAGCCGGTACCGCGCGG
>DATKMV010000056.1:0-2778 GCA_035541695.1 Steroidobacteraceae bacterium | reverse complement strand
TGTGCAAATCCGGCCACGCCTTCATCAAGCAGAAGATGCGCGAGGCGGATGCGATCTACGGCGGGGAGATGAGCGCACATCATTATTTCCGCGGCTTCTCCTACTGCGACAGCGGCATGATTCCATGGCTGCTCGTGCTCGCGGTGATGAGCCAGCGCCGCCAGCCGCTCTCCGCTCTGGTCGGAGAGCGCATGCGCCTGTTCCCTGCCAGCGGCGAGATCAACCGGCACCTGACAGGCGAGACCCGCTCGATACTCGCGCGGGTGCGGGCGCGCTACGAGAGCGCGGCGCTCGCGGTCGATCTAACCGACGGGCTGTCGATGGAATTTCCGCAGTGGCGCTTCAATCTGCGCGGCTCCAACACCGAGCCCCTCGTGCGCCTGAACGTCGAGTCGCGCGGCAGCGACCCGCTCATGCGTGAGAAGACCGCCGAGCTCCTGAAGCTCATCGACGGCTGAGCTCCGGCCGCCGCGTGTCTGCGCCGGCAGGGGCGGGCAGAACGCGAACCGTTCCCATCATGCCGCCATCGAGATGTTGGGCAATGTGGCAGTGATATGGAAACAGTCCGACGAGGTGACGATCCCGGAAGTCCAGGCGCAGGGTCACGCTCGGATAGCCGCCGATGCCACGCCAGGCGGGGATGTTGACAGTATCGAGCCAGTCCGGCTCCGACACCGGCTGGAGCGAGCGAGCAAGGACGAGAAAATGCAGCTGGTGCACGTGGAAGGCGTGCACTTCGCGTGAGCGATTCTCGATCGTCCAATCCTCCACGTCTCCTTGCCTGACTGTGATGTCGGCACGTTCGCGGCTCGGATCGTAGACTGCAGGTGCCGTGCCCTCCTCGGTGATGAAGAAAGCGGTCCCGCCACTCGGAGCGGCTGCTTCGGAAAAATACAGCGTCCGGGAGCGGTTCGCCCGGCTGGCCGCGCGCACTGCCGGCGGAGGCGGACGGGGGCTCACCACGGAAACCAACCGTGCCGGCGGCGCGGCTGCTGGACGGACCAGAATGGCTGCGAGTGGGCGTGTCGGATCCTGATCAGTTGCGTCGGCGGGGGCACCGGGACGGGTGGGCGGCGCATCGTCGGCTCCCCGGTTGACGTATCCGGTCATGAGCCGGCCGCTGCTGGGGGAGTCCGGCGCTCGTACGATAAATTCGGCGCGTCCCCCCGGAGGTATGAAAACGACTGTGGTCTCCCGCACGCGCTCGGGCGCAGCCCCGTGTCCGAGAACGAGCGGGACACCGTCGCGCGCCACCAGCCCGAGTAACTGGCGCTTGCCCCCGAACTCGACATACAAATAAAGATAGGTGTCTGCGGAGGCGTTGACCACGCGCCAGAGCTCATGTGCGCTCGGTCGCATCTCGAGCCGCCCTGGCAGATAGTCCGGATACTGCACGGGCACGTAGTTGACCGACAGCTGCTTCGTCGGTCTTAGCGGGCCGCCGGCTATCGGCGCCGCATCGGGCATCCGCTCATCCCGCACCACGAGGACGCGCTCCGGCAGATCCTTCACCTCCGGCACCCTGCGCTCCATCCCTTCGACGACGATCGCTCCGGAGGCTCCGCCCAGAAGCTGCTGCTCGGCGAAGCCATGTACGTGCGGGTGGTACCAGTAGAGTCCCGACGGCTGATCCGGAGCGATCCGCACCCGGTACTCGAACTGCGCACCCGGCTGGATCAAAGTCCGCAGCGTTTCGTCCTGATGGCACCGTGGTGGCAGCGTCAGCCCATGAAAATGGAGGTTGGTCGCCACACCGCTCATCGGTCCCCCAACGCACGGGTCGGTGCCGGATGACCCCTTCGGGACCGGTATGGCGGGGGATATGCGGTTCTGCAGCTCGAGGTAGAGCGCATCCCCAGGGCGCAAACGCAAGGTCGGAGCCTGATGCCCTTCGGAATCGAGATAGCAGTAGCGCGTGTGGTTTTGGCTATCGGTGATGCCTGTGATCGCGAGCGCGACGCGTAGCTCGCCGTTGTGACTGCGCAGGTCAGCAGGTTGGGAGATCAAAGCGCCGGGAGCGGGTCGTGCACAGCGATCCGCCGCGGGCTCTTGCGCACCAGCTGGGGTGAGCCGCGCAGCCACACCGCAGCAGGCAAGGACGTACGCGGCGAGCACAAGGCAGCGCCGTCCGCGGCTGCGAAGGACGGAAGCACTTCTTCGCATGCGTTGAGCTAGGGTGCGAGTCTACCGCGCAGGCTCTCCGCCGCGCGCTGCGCCGTGTGACCATCCCACAGTTCCGGGCAGCGCCCGGGAGGCCAGCCCCCGCTGAGCGCTTCGCGCGCAGCCCCGGCGAGCTGCGCGGGCTTCAGGAGCCGGTTGGTTCCCTGCGTGACCGTGATCGGACGCTCGGTGTTCTCGCGCAGCGTCGCACAGGGGATCCCGAGATAGGTGGTCTCCTCCTGCACCCCGCCCGAGTCGGTGATGGCGATCGTGCAGCCCATGACGAGGCTCATGAACTCGAGATAGCCGAGTGGCTCAGTGAGGCGCACCGCCGGCGCCGCAGCGAGCCTCTCGAGCAGCGCGAACTCCTCGAGCCGGCGCCGGGTGCGCGGGTGCACCGCGAAGACCACCGTCAGCTCCCCCGAGAGCTCGATGAGGGCCTGCACGAGCGCCGCGAGCGGCTCGCGCGCATCGACGTTCGATGGCCGGTGCAGCGTCACGATGGCGTAAGGGCCCGTGATGCCGAGGCGGCTGCGAGCATCGGTCGCCTCGATGCGCGGACGCAGCATCTCGAACGAGTCGATCATGATGTTGCCGACGCACTCGATCTTCTCCGGC
>DATKMV010000055.1:0-15958 GCA_035541695.1 Steroidobacteraceae bacterium | reverse complement strand
TTTGGCCAGAATCGCTGCACGAGCCTGGTATTCCGGACAGTATCGAATAGCGGGTTCATCAGCGGCTCGATGAAGAAAGCCACACCCCCCGGCCGCAGCACGCGGCGGCATTCAGCTATGGCACGTGGAATCTCGACGTGGTGCAGGATGTCAACTCCAGCGACTACATCGAACTGACCGTCGGAGTAATCGAGAGACTCCGCAGTCTGCACGCCAAAATGGACCTGGTTGGCGACGCCTGCCGACGCGGCAAGCTGTCGGGCCACCTCGAGATTGCGCTCGGAGATGTCAAATCCCTCCACCTGGTAACCGATCCGCGCAAAAACCGCGGTGTTGTCACCCCAGCCGCATCCAAAATCGAGCAGGCAGGCTCCTGGCCTGAATCGTTCCTTGACCAACGCGAAGAAGTGCCAATAGGGATTCCACGGCCGGTGCTCCTTCCCGGAGATCGGACCGAGGTTCACCCGGGCAGTGTCTTTCTGTCGTTGCGAGTACTGGTCGTAGTACTCACGCTCACGTTGCTGACGCGGTGCAAGAGCCTGTTTGCCAAGCTCATCAGTCATTGGAAAGCTCCCCGGAAGTGAAGTTACTTTTCAACCGGAAGCGGGTGCGAGTACTGTGCGGCCAAGTATCGTATCTATGCCCACCGCGGGCAACTGGCCCCTCGCGCCTCGTCTCGGAACGGGTGCTACTGAGCGAGCTGTGCGATCGGCAGTGGCGGGGCGAGGTGAAAGCCCTGGGCGAAATCGACGCCGATACGCCTGAGCTCCGTCAGCACCGCTTCGCTCTCGACGCACTCCGCCACGGTCGCGATGCCGAGCGCGCGGCCGACCTTGGAGATCGCCTCCACCATGCTGCGGTTGACCGGGTCCTGGGTGATGTGACTGATGAATTGACCATCGATCTTCAGGAAGTCGACCGGCAGCGTCTTCAGGTACACGAAGGAGGAGACGCCGGTGCCGAAATCATCGAGCGCGAAGCGGCAACCGCGGCCCTTCAGCTCGCTCATGAGGTAACGCGCGCTCGCGAGGCTCGTCACCGCGGTGGTCTCGGTGATCTCGAAGCACAGCGCGCGTGCGATGGCGGGCTCCGCCACGACCTGCAGCAGGTAGTCCACGAAGGATTGCTCATTGAGCGAGGTGCCGGAAAGGTTCACGGCCACGAGCGGCAGCGGCACACCGCGCTCGCGCCGCTCGGTGAGCAGCGCGATCGCCCGCCCCATCACCCAGCGGTCGATGGTCGAGATGACGTTGTAGCGCTCGGCCGCCGGAAGAAATTCCGAGGGCGGCACCAGTGAGCCCTCGTCATCGCGCAACCGCACGGTGAGCTCGTGGAACGGGCGCCCACCCTCGGCGCTGAGCGGCAGGATGGGCTGGAAGTAGAGCTCGAGACGGTTGTCCTCCGCCGCGCGGGTGACGCGCGACACCCACTGCATCTCGCGGTGCCGGTGCGAGACGCCGTCGGCCTCGTACACGTGGATGCGGTTGCGCCCCGCGTCCTTGGCCGCGTAGCAGGCGACATCCGCAGCGCTCATGACGCTCGCCACGTTCTCGGTGCCGGCAGAGATCGGCACGATGCCGATGCTCGCGCCCACCGACAGCGTGCTGCTGCCCCACACGAAGCGGAAGTCGCGGATCGCCTGGCGCACGCTCTCGGCGATGCGGGTCGACTGCTCGAGAGTGCAACCCTCGAGCAGCACGCCGAACTAATCGCCGCCGAGGCGCGCGATGGTGTCCGAAGCTCGCACCCGCGACTGCAGCAGGCCCGTCACATCGCGCAACAGGCGGTCGCCGGCCGGGTGCCCGCAGGTATCGTTGACGAGCTTGAACTGGTCGAGGTCGATGTAGAGCAGCGCATAGGAGCCCTCGCCGCGCTGTGCCGAGAGCAGCGCCGCGTGCAGGCGATTGTCGAATTCGCGGCGATTGATGAGCCCGGTGAGCGCATCGTGACTCGCCTGCCAGGAGAGCGCCCGCTTCAGCCGCCGCTCGCGCGTCACGTCGTGAAACACCACCACGGCCCCGATGACGCGGCCGGCGCGGTCGCAGATCGGCGCCGCCGACTCCTGGATCGCCACCTCGTTGCCCGCGCGCGTGATGAGCACCGCATGATCGGCCGAGCCACCGTGCTCGGAACGGCCGAGCGCACCGGTGAGCGAGTTCTCGATGGGCTCGCGGGTCATCTCGTTCACGAGCCGCAGCACCGCGCCGATCGGCTGACCGCGCGCCTCGGCGAGTGTCCATGCGGTCAGACTCTCGGCGACCGGGTTGATGTACTCGATGCGTCCATCGGCGTCGGTGCTGATGACCGCATCCCCGATCGACTGCAGCGTGACCTGGGCGCGCTCCTTCTCGGCAAAGATCGCCTGCTCGGCACGCTTGCGCTCGGTGATGTTGGCGATCGTGCCCTCGTAGCCGGTGATGCTGCCGGCGCCATCGCGCACCGCACGCGCGTTCTCGAGCACCACCACCTGCTGGCCATCGCGGCGGCGCATGAGGAACTCAGCGTCGCGTATCTCACCCTCCTCCTCCACGCGGCGCGCAAACTCCGCCCGGTCGGCCGCGTTCCAGTACAGAGCCTCGGCGGATGGCAGCGCATAGATCTCCGCCGCGCTGCCGTATCCCAACATCTGGACGAAGGCGGGATTCACCGACAGCAGCCGTCCGTCACGTCCGCTCTGATAGACCCCTTCGGCGATGCTCTCGAACAGGCCGCGGAATTTCGCCTCGCTGCTGCGCAGCGCCGCCTCCGCGAGGTGGCGCTCGATCGCGATACCGGCGAGCTGCGCCGCGCGCGCCATGATCTGCGACTCCGCCGCGCTCGGGAGGCCCACCGCCGCGCGATACACCCCGAGAGCACCCAGCAGGTGTCCGGCGGCCGCCTTGATGGGTGTCGACCAGGCGGCGCGCAGCCCGGCGCGCAACGCCGCGTCGCTCCGGTCGGCCCAGAAGGGATCGCTGGCGATATCGGCGACCAGCACCTGCCGATCGAGGTACACCGCGGCGGCACACGAACCGTTGCGGATGTGCACGCGCGCCTGCGCCAGCGCCGAGCGCAGCACCTCGGGCAGCCGCGGCGCGACCATGTAGTCGAAGCTCTCGCGGTGCTCTGCGAGCACGCTGACCGAGGAAGCGGTGCCCACGCCCGCCGACTCGATGAAGTGGGTGATGGAGGCCAGCACCTCGGGCAGCGGCGCGTTGCGGGTGATCTGCTCGAACACCTTGCGCTCGGCGAGCGCGGTGCGCTCGGTGCGCTTGCGCTCGGAGATGTCGGCGATGCTGCCGCGAACCAGGCGGCGATTGCCGCTCGGCAGCCGCACCAGGCGCACTTCGCAGATGATCTCGGCGCCCGAATCGTTGTAGTGCGCCCATTCGAACACCGGCACGGCGCCATCGAGTGCCTGCTGGATATACGCGCGGGCGCGCTGCGCCGAGGGCGAGCCGTCCGGTTGCAGCGGCGGGCTGAGCTCGACGGGGCCCACCGCGAGCAGCCGGGCGCGCTCGAGCCCGAAGAATTTCTGTGCGTTGTCATTCGCATCGACGAAACGACCGGTGTCGACGTCGAGCACCACGATCACCTCCGGCGCATGATCGACCAGCAGACGGTAGCGCGCGGCACTTTCGCGTATCGCCTGCTCGGACTCGCGCCGCTCGGTGACATCGCGCAGGCACAGCACGAACATCTCGCGCCGTGTGAGCGGTGCCTTGCTCACCGCCACCTCGGCGGGAAAGCTGTTGCCGCTCTTGCGCCGCGCCCACAGCTCGCGCGCGCCGAGGTCGAGCGCCGTATCGCCGGAGGCCGCGGCGAAACGCTGCAGGGCCTGCGGGATGGTCTCGCCCGGCTCGGTGAGCTGGGGAATGAGCAGGTCGATGCGCTGTCCGACGACTTCCGCCTCCGCATAGCCGAATACGCGCTCGCCGGTTGGATTGAAGGTACTGATCAGCCCCTCTCCATCGACCGTCAGAACCACATCCTTGATGTGGTCGAGAATCACCTGCAGGTGCTCGGAGCTCTGCTCGCGCGCCTCGAGCGCGAGCGCCCGGGCCTCGTCCGCCATCAGGCGCATCGACTCGACGATCCCGCGCCGCTCGTGATCGATGGCCAGGTAGTAATCGTTGACGAGCCGCAGCAGCAGCCCGAGCGGCGGTTGCGGGCTGCCGGTACGCAGCTGCAGCTCGCGCAGCTGCGCGCGCAGGTGCGGGTGCAGGTCGGGATCGTCCTCGGAGAGCGGCCGCGGATCAGCCCGGACGAGCGTGGTCGTCGCCCCGGGAGGAGGATCTGGCCCTCCCGCGCGTGTCCGAAGGGTCTGCGGCTTTGACATAAGGCGGGTAATTAAGTCCGTGAAAGATCATACGGATCGGTTCCGGACTTCCCCGTGAAGCCGCTCGCGGTTCCGTCGGGAGGCCGACGCAGCGCTGCCGGCAGCACGGCGCGCTATCGCACCGCAGCAGCGAGGGAGCCTCGTTCAGGGTGCCTTGCCGGGCCGGGAGGCGACCGCGACCGCCGGGGGCGCGGCGGAGCCGGCGGGATTCTCCGCAGTCGCCGCGGCGGCGATCACGGGTATGGAATAGGTCTCCGTCGAGGAGTTACCGGCGGCCTCCACGGTGACGGAGGCCCGTACGGTGAAGATGCCTTCGCGCCTCGGCACGACCTTGAGCGCGTGCCGTATGGGTACCCCCTCGACCGGACGCGCGGTCGCAGCGATGTCCCCACCCTCGATGAGCTCGAGCCCATCGTCCGCCTCGACCTTGCCGGAGACCTGGTCGACGCTCGCCGACAGCGGCACGATCGCGAGCTCGACATCGAGCGGCTGCCCGACATCCGGTCGCTCGTGCAGCTCGAATTTCACCTGCACCGGCACCGTGGACGGCTTGTTGGAAGCCACCGCGCTCACCATGTAGGGCGAGAGCTCATCGCCGGGCTCCGCCTTGCGGGTGACGGTTTTGCTGCTCGACGGTGCCACCGAACCCGCACCGGAGGAGTGAGAGCCGCAGCCGGTGAGGAGGATCGCCGCGGCCAGCGGCAGGGCGAGACGTCCGCTTCGCAGTCCTGCATTAAGTCGCATTTGCTCACGATACCGCGTCCTCGGAGCCCGGTGCACGTGCGCAATCGGCATTTCGGTGAAGACCTCAGCCCTGCAGCAACGGCGGCTCGTCGATGGTCGCGTGCTGCTCGAGCAGATCGTTGATGTAGCCCTCCCAGTAACGCGGCTCGGCTGCCCAGGGAAAGGCGCGCGGAAAGGCCGGATCCGCCCAGCGCGACACCACCCAGCCGGCATGGTGCAGCATCCGCAGCGCCCGCAGCGGCTCGATGATGGTGACTTCGCGGAAGTCGAAGTCGGCGAACTGCTGATACCCCTCGAGCAGCTCCTGCCACTGCAGCTGCTGCTCGCTGGCGGAGCCGGACAGCATCATCCACAGATCCTGGACGCGCGGTCCCATGGCGCAGTCGTCGAGGTCGACGAACAGCGGACCGTGCTCATCCCACAGGAGATTGCCGAGATGGCAGTCCCCGTGCAGGCGGATGTCGTGCAGCGGCGCCGCGGCTGCGAAAGCTGCGGTCACCCGCTCGAGCAGCGCCCCGCTCACCGAGGAGTAGCGCTCGCGCAGTGCCTGCGGCAGAAGCTCGCTGGCGAGCACCTGGGCGCGCGCCTCCCACCCGAGTCGCTGCACCCCGAGCGTCGGGCGCACGCCGAAGGAGCGCCTCGCACCCACCTGATGCAGCCGCGCGATGCTGCGGCCGAGCAGTTGCCGCGCTGCCGGGGCATCGAGCTCGGGCGCGCGACCGGGCATCCATGGAAAAGCGGCGAAGCGGAACTCGCGGTAACGCAGCAGCGTTGTGCCACCGATCGCGAGCGGCGCGGCGACCGGCAGCTCCGCCGCGACCAGCTCGTGCGTGAACTCGTGCTCCTCCGCGATCTGCGCATCGCTCCAGCGGGTCGGCCGATAGAACTTGAGCACCAGTTGAGCCTCGCCGGCGCCGAGCTGGTACACGCGGTTCTCGTAGCTGTTGAGCGCAAACAGCCGCCCGTCGGGGTCGAGCCCGAAGGCCGCGGCGGCATCGAGCACCACCTCCGGTGTGAGACCGGCGAAAGGTCGCAGGTCGCTGGCGCGCCTTTTGTTTATCATCGCTGCCCCATGACGCAGTCGAGCATATTAGTCACCGGAGGCGCGGGCTACATCGGTAGCCACGTGGTGCTGCAATTGCGCGAGCGCAGCGAGCGCGTGGTAGTCCTCGATGACCTGTCGCGGGGATTCCGCCAGGCGGTGCTCGATACGCCGCTCGTGATCGGTAACGTTGGCGACAGCGCCACCGTTGCGGCGCTCCTGCGCGAGCATCAGGTCGACACGGTGATGCATTTCGCCGCCTGCACCATCGTGCCCGAGTCCGTCCGCGATCCGCTCAGGTACTACGGCAACAACACCTGTGCGACCCGCACGCTGCTCGAGTGCTGTGTGGCGGCGCGGGTGAGTTGTTTCGTGTTCTCCTCCACGGCTGCGGTTTACGGCATTCCTGCCTCGGGTGTCGCCGCCGAGGACACGCCCACTCAGCCGATCAACCCCTACGGCACCTCCAAGCTGATGTCGGAGTGGATGCTGGCGAGCGTTGCCCAGGCCTCGGCCCTGCGATTTGTCGCCCTGCGCTATTTCAACGTCGCAGGATCCGACTCGCGCTGCCGCATCGGCCAGGCGACACCCAACGCGACGCTGCTCATCAAGGTGGCGGTCGAGGCGGCAGCAGGCAAGCGCGCGGAGGTCGAGATCTTCGGCAGCGACTACCCGACAGCGGATGGCACCGGTGTGCGCGACTACATCCATGTGGAGGATCTCGCGACGGCACACCTCGATGCGCTTTCCTGGCTGCGCGGCGGTGGCGGGTCAGCCACGCTCAATGTGGGCTATGGCCATGGCTACAGCGTCCGTGAGGTGCTCGCGAGCGTCGAGCGAGTTACCGGCCGCAAGCTGAAGGTGCGCGAGTCGCCGCGGCGGCCCGGGGACCCCCCGACGCTCATCGCCCACGCCGACCGTGTCCGCTCGCAACTCAACTGGCAGCCGAGACTCGACGATCTCGACACGATCGTGCGCACCGCCTGGGACTGGGAGCAGCGCCTCGCGCGCGAGCCGTGGTGAGCCGCGAGTAGAATGGTCCGCAGCATGCGCTGGACACGACCCAAGTCATTGAGCGGCCTGATGCTTTTGGGCCTGACGCTGATCGCGGTGCCGTTGCTCGCCGCCGTGCTGACGGCGGTCCTGCAGATCCGTGATCTCTCGGATACCGGCCAGAAGATCGTGATCCAGGGGGTCACCGGAGCGCGTGCGAGCCAGGCGCTCTTCGGGCAGATCGCCTCGCTCGAGCGCACCTGGCGGCTGCACGCCGTGCTGAAGGATCCGAAGCTCCTCGAGCTCTACCGCACGCAGGATCAGCGGCTCAGCACCACGCGCGAGCAGCTGCACACCCTGGCGACCGGGCCGGCGCGCACGACCCTCGAGGAGCTCGGGCAGCTCCAGGGGAGCATCCGCGCGAGCGTCATGAACGAGCCGCCCCCGAGCGGCAGCGCCGAGCTGCCCGACATCTCGACCCGCTTCGTGCAGCTCTCCGAGCTCGTCGAGCGCGTGGCGCAGCAGAGCAACGCACAGGTGGACACCGAGGTCGCGGCTCTCCAGGAGCGCACCCTGCAGGCGCGCCAGCGCCTGCTGTGGCAGGCAGCGCTGCTGTTGCCGCTCGCCATCGTCGCGGTTTTCGTGCTGACGGTCGGCGTCGGCCGCCCGCTGCGCCAGCTCGACCGCGCCATCAGCGAGCTCGGCGAAGGCACCTTCACCAATCCGATCCTGGTCTCCGGACCCCATGACCTCGAGCGCCTCGGCGGACAGCTCGAGTGGCTGCGTCAGCGGCTGCTCGATCTCGCCCACGAGCGCAACCGCTTCCTGCGCCACATGTCGCACGAGCTGAAGACACCGCTGGCCAATATCCGCGAAGGCACGGAGCTGCTGATGGACGGAGCGGTGGGCGAGCTCGATTCCAATCAGCGCGAGGTGGCGGCCATCCTGCGCGAGAACGGCATCAAGCTGCAGCGCATGATCGAGAACCTGCTGTCCTTCAGCGCCTGGCAGACCTCCAGTGTCGGTCTCGAGGCGACCGAGTTCCGGCTGCGACCGCTCGTGAAGCAGGTGCTCGAGAACCAGCAGCTCACGCTCCTCTCCCAGCGCGTGCGACTCGATGTGCGCGTCGACGATCTCACGATGGTGGCCGACCGCGGCAAGATCCGCCTCATCCTCGAGAACCTGGTCTCGAACGCGGTCAAATACTCCCCCAAGGGGGGTACCATTCATCTGCAGGCCCGTGCCGTCGGGCCGCAACTGATACTGGACGTCGCCGACAGCGGACCGGGGATCCCGCCCGAGGATCGCGGTCACGTGTTCGAAGCCTTCTACACCGGGCGCGCCGCACGTGGCACCGCCGTGAAGGGCACCGGCATCGGACTGTCGGTGGTGCTCGAGTTCGTGGCGGCGCACGGTGGCACGGTGCAGATCGTCGACGGCCAGTTCCCCGGCGCGCACTTCCGCATCACCATGCCGCTGCGCGCCGGCAGCGGCGACCGTCCGCGCGCGGAGCCGAAAGCGCATGCGCATGCCGCCTGAGGCCGCCAGCCCCCGCGCGCCGGCTGTCGTGCTGCTCGCGGCAGCAGCGTTGCTCGCCGCCTGCACCGGCGGGCTCATGTCGGGGCAGCGCCCGCCGGCGCCGCCGCCCGTGGTCAGTCCCACGGCGACCTCCTCAGCGGTCCTCAATGAGTACCTGCTGCTGCTGCAGAAGCTCGTGCAGGGGCCACCGGCCGAGCAGGCCGAGATCGTGGCGAACGCTCAGCGCGAATACGACATGGCACCGACCCCGAGCCATACGCTGAAACTGGCGCTCATCCTGGGGACGCCCGGCCATCCGGCCACGAGCCTCACGCATGCACAGGCACTGCTGCGCGAGCTGATGGCGAATCCGGAGACGCTGCTGCCCGGTGAGCGCGCTCTGGCGTTTCTCACCCTTTCGCAAATTGACGACCATTTGACGCTCGAAGCGGAAAACCTCAGGCTGCAGGCGGAGGCGGTGCGTGCGGATCGCGAGCGGGTTGCCAGCGCCAACCATCGGTTGCAGGCCGAGTTGGACGAGAATGCGCGCCTGCGCAAGGAGCTCGATGAGGCACGCGCCAAGCTCGACGCCATCGCCAACATCGAGCGCTCGCTCAATGAGCGCAAACCGGGGAGCTCGGGACGACCGTGACCAGCAAGGAATCCATCTTGAATCAGACCGGCAAACGCAAGGCTCGCATCCTGGTGGTGGATGACGACCCGGGGCTGCTGCGGCTGCTGACCATCCGCCTGCGCGCGGAGAGCTACGACGTGGAGGCGGTGGAGAGTGCCGCGCAGGCGCTCGCCGCCTCGAGTCGCTTCCGTCCTGACCTGGTGATCACCGATCTGCGCATGGATCAGATGGACGGCATCGGGCTGCTGAAGGAGCTGCAGAACCGCTGGCCGGGGCTCAAGGTCATCATTCTCACCGCGCACGGCACCATCCCGGATGCGGTGCAGGCCACGCAGATGGGTGCCTTCGGCTTTCTCACCAAGCCCGTCGACAAGCAGGAGCTGCTGGACCAGGTGCAGAAGGCGCTGCGCATCTCAGGCTTCGGTGCCTCGGATGAGGACTGGCGTGCCGAGATCATCACCCGCAGCGCCGCCATGGAGGAGAAACTCGCGCAGGCCCACATGGTGGCGGGCACCGATGCGCGCGTACTCATCACCGGCGAGAGCGGCACCGGCAAGGAGCTGCTGGCGCGCGCCATCCACCGCGGGAGTCCGCGCCGCCACAAGCCGTTCGTGGCGATCAACTGCAGCGCGATGGCGGAGAACCTGCTCGAGTCGGAGCTGTTCGGCCACGAGAAGGGCTCCTTCACCGGCGCGACGCGCGCGCACCGTGGACTCTTCATGGCGGCCGATGGCGGCACGCTCATGCTCGATGAGATCGGCGACATGCCGATGCGGCTGCAGGTGAAGCTGCTGCGCGTGCTGCAGGAGAACGTGATCCGTCCGGTCGGCAGCACCGATGGCATCCCGGTGAACGTGCGCGTGATCTCCGCGACGCACCGGGATCTGCAGCAGCTGATGACCACCGGCCAGTTCCGCGAGGACCTCTACTACCGGCTCAACGTGGTGCACATCGAGATGCCCTCGCTCAATCGCCGCCGCGAGGACATCCCGCTGCTGGTCGCGCACTTTCTGGCGCAGATCGCGCGCGAGAGCGGGGTGCGCAAGATCTACGCCCCGGAAGCCGTCGAGCTGCTCGCGACCGCCGACTGGCCCGGCAACATCCGCCAGCTGCAGAATGTGGTGCGGCAGAACGTCGCGCTGTCGCAGACCCCGATCATCCCGGTCGAGCTGGTGCAGCAGTCCCTCGGCGGCTCACCGGCGCGCCTGCCCTCCTTCGACGAGGCGCGCGATGAGTTCACGCGCAGCTACCTCTCGCAGATCCTGCAGATCACCGGCGGCAACGTGAGTCAGGCGGCGCGGCTCGCGCGGCGCAACCGGACGGATTTCTACAAGCTGCTGGCCCGGCACCAGCTGACGCCCGAAGAGTTCAAGCAGCGCTGAGAGCTGCGGGGCTCGCCGCAGCCCTCCCGGCAGCAAACCCCGGCCGGCTTCTGTCAGCCTATTTCTTCGGCTGGTGGGCGTCATTGTATCTGTCGGCCTCTATCAGCTCAGCCTGCGCCTTCTGGAACGCCTGGATAGCGCTATCGCCGTGTCCGCCGACGACGGCTCAAATCCCCGCTGAGTATTGCTCCGCTCACAGCCGGGCTGTAGCCGGCGACGTACCAGGCCGACTCTCGGGCTCGGCACGACGGTGCGCGAAGAAAGGGCCCGCTGTGGCGATGGCGCTCACTACTGCGTTGCCGGGCGCGGCGGACCTGAGCTCGAGCACTTCTGAGCCGCTGGATCCTCCACAGAAAGTCTCGCGCGAAGTGTTGGCATGTCCATTTTATCAGGCACTTTTCACCGACCGGAGCGTTGCTTTGGCGAGAGACAGGAGCCTATCTCTGGACAGCATCTCCCATCCGGGGAGGCGTAATACCAGCACGGCAGGCAGGTACACGGCGGCGATGGCGAACGGAACGACGAGGAGGCGCGGAATCAGCAGCGCAGGGTCGATGAGGTTGCGGACGAACCACGCGACGAGCGCAGCGACCAGCGTCGCACCCATCACCTTGAACGCGCCGACATACAAACGGACATCGCGGAGGCTGGCATCGACCGCGCGTGCCGCTCGCCAGGCGATGATCAGGTGTTCCGCGGCTCGTGCGGCGACCGCCGTAACGGTGGCGCCGATCATGCCGAAATGGTGAATGACCGGCGCGAGAGCGCAGCACAGGAATACGAACGTGGAGATGCGCAGCACGAGTACAAAACCGCGCAACTCCTTGTAAGCGCGCGCGATCGGCTCCACCAGCAGCGCCCCGAGAGGCAGCAGCAGGATGCTGATGAGGAAAATGTCCGCGCTTCGCTCGTAAGCCCCCGTGTACAGCAACACGATCAAATCGTGACCGGCGAGAAAGAGGATCGCGAACAGAGGCAACTGGAGTGCGGCAAAGCGGGTGGTGGCCGCGGCCGTCAGCGCGCGAATTTCAGCTTTGCGATTCTGCTGCTGCAGGGCGCTGACACGGATGATGAGCACCGACACCACGGACTCGAGCGCCAGTGAGAGCAAGGGCACATCGATCCAGCCTACCGAATAGATCGCAAAATCAGCGGGGCCCAGCAACGCGCTGACGAAGTAATTGTCGAGGTCCCGTTGAATGACCCATAGCACTCCAACCGCGGCATAGGGCAGCGCATAGCCGAGCTGCTCTTTGAAGAACTGCCAGTCGAAGTGAGCCCAGAAGCGGGGGAACTTCTTGTGCAGATACCAGAAGAGGACTGGCAACGAGAGGATCTGATGGATGAGAGCTGCCACCAGGACGCTCTCGACGGACCGGAACGATACAGCAGCCCCGCCCAGCATGATCACCCTCGACACTTGCGTGCCTATGACGAACAGGGTCGAGTAGCGTATGTCCTGCAGGGCAGTGGCGATCTGCTGGATCAGGCTCGCGCTCAAGGTGAGCAGCACCAGAAACCCGAGCAGGAGGGCAAGCGGGCCGAGGGCGTCCGTACGAAAGAGGGACTGCAGGATCTGCGGGTAAAGTGCCAGGGCGATGAGTGGAATCCAGCCGGCAATGAAGTTGTAGACGAGAATGTTGAGGGCGATCTGCCCGCCCCGCTCCGGCAATCGCGGCATGAAATAGAAGGCCGTCATGCCGACACCGAGAGTGGCTATGTTCGCGGTCGTCGTTACGAACAGGAATGCCTGCTTGTAGATACCATATTCTGTCTGGGGCATTAAGCGGACGAGCAGAATCGGCAAGCCGATGTTGAGAGCAGCGGCAACGAGCTTGGAGGCCGTCAGCCAGAATGCCTGGACGGCGAGGCGTGGAGGTTGGGGAGGGGTGGGCGTGCTCACCCGGAACGCCGCCTCTCGGTGCGATGACAGCACAGCATCAGGCAGAACTTACTCGCACTCGGGCGGGAATCGCGGATCCGGCATGAATTCGATTGTAGCTTGAGCGAGGACACGCAACGCGCGCAGTGGAGGACCATGGGTACGTTCCGATGAGCGCATTGTGCTAGGCTGAGTTGGCTGTCACGGTCTCGCCTGGCACGCTCGCTGCTGGTCCGGCGGTGAAACGACCCAGGGGAAAGCTGCTGTGATTGCGGCGAAACATTTCTTTGCCTACCTCGGGTCCGGCGAGCCCGATCCGCAGCGGCTGACGCAATTAGCCGCCGCATTCCGCAAGATGGGATATCGAACGCTGGAACGGCCCAGCCTGCTCGGCTTCATTCCCTTTGGCGCTGAAGCAAGTCCCCTTCCCGAGGAATCGGCGATCCTGCAGGTCATGACGGGCACCGAGCTCAGGCTGCGCACGGAGCTGGCGCGCAGCGCGGACCTGGAGAGTGCACGCGAGCTCGCGGCAGAGCAGGCGCGGATCTTCAACCTGCTGTGCTATACCCGCGACGCCGTAACGATTGCATCCGATCCGCTCGGCGTTCTCCCCTACTACACCGCTCGATGGGGTGAAGGAACGCTGGTGTGCTCCTCGCTATGGCACCTGTTCGCCTGTGCCGATGTGCGGCAGCGCCGTTTCTGATCGTTGGCACGGCAGGTACGGTCAACACAGGTGCCTTCGATCGACTCGAGGCGATCGCCGAGCTCGCGCGCGCTGAAGGCCTCTGGTTCCACGTCGATGGGGCTTTCGGGGCCTGGGCGAAAATCGCCGGTCATCCCTGGCATGAACTCGTGCGCGACATCGAACACGCCGATTCCCTGGCATTCGATTTTCACAAATGGATCTCGGTGCCCTACGACGCCGGCTGTGTGCTGATACGCGACGCGCACTGCCATCGGTCGGCATTCGCAGGGCGGCCGAACTACCTCACGGCCGGCGCGCGCGGGCTCGCCGCGGGCGATCCGTGGCCTTGCGATTACGGGATCGACCTCTCGCGGGGCTTTCGCGCTTTGAAGGTCTGGATCACCTTGCGGCATTACGGCCTCGCGGAGCTCGGCCGGATGATCGCCAAAAACTGCCGCTCGGCGGCTCATCTGGGCAAGTTGGTGGCGGAGTCGGAGCTGTTCGAGCTCGCGGCGCCGGTGTCGTTGAACATCTGTTGTTTTTGCCTCAAAGGATCGGGACACGCTTATGCGTTCGGGTCGCGATACTCAATCATCGAACGACCGAGCACGATCTCGACATACTGCTCCAATCCGCCTGCGAGATCTTGCGTCGCCTTGCCGTGGTCGCGCAGCGGACCTGATCCTCACCGCCCCGGCACTACCCTTGGTTCGGCATCACCCCGACCGCGGTCGGAGCGGGCAGCACGCGCACGCCGCGATGACCTTGGGCGTTATCGGCTACGAGACGGCCCATCTGGCCTGCCACCGCCAAGGCCCAGAGCACATCGTGAGCCGGCCTGCTCCCGCTCAGGTGGGCGGCCAACGCCGACCTGACGGCATCACCCTTGAACAGCGCGCTTGCCGATATCACAGCCAATCCTTCCTGTAACGCTTCGACCACGCGCGGCTGGCGAAACGCCTTGTCCCAATCCGGTCCCGGCGGCAACGGTCTTGGCTGTGGCGGCCCATGGAGGATCCGCCGTACACGGCGTCGGACGGCGCGAGCTGCGGGAAACCAGAACGCATTGCGCCAGTTCTGCGGAGGCGGTGCGGGAACGACGCGCACGGGCTTGCCCGTGCCGAAATCCGGGATGTCGGCGAGCCCGCGCCCCAGGGTCTGGTAAAGACGCTGGATGACACGATCGGCATAGCGATCGGTGGGATGGGTCGAGGAGTACCATCTCCAGGGAGCGTGGTGGAAGACGGGCGACTCGACGTCGATCTCCTCGATCCATCCGAGGAAGATGCCGAAGTGAATTTGGCGTGAAATTTGCCGCAAGACGAACTGTTCGAAAGTGAGGTCGAAGCCGCAAAAAATCACGGGCTCCAACGTCTCCGCGAGCGAGCGAAGCTGGTGCCGCAGGGCGTCCCGGCCGGTGTCCGAAAGCAGCGCAATGACACCGCTGCGGATCGAGGGGGCGTAATGCCCGTATCGCTCGATGTAATGCGCCTTCTTGCCCATGTACTGGGCCAGCAGAGAGCGGGGGTCGTCGGGATATCTGCGCCAGTAATCGAGGGCCCAGCCGCGGAAAACGGTGTTGTGAAGATACGCATGTGCAATGGCCGGTACTCCCAACCGCCGCCAGGCGCCCGCCATCCCGAGGTTGTTGACGTACCGGCATTGATGCATGCCGCCCGTGACCAGATGGCCCTGCTCGTACATCGGCGCGTAATCTTCGGGGCAATGAGGAAAGAAGCGGAGCTCGGCACCGCAAGCTTCGGCGACTCGACGTGCGATCGGCAGCTCCTCCGTGTACCACTCGAATGTCAGAGCCTTGCGGGCACCCTCGGACAAGCCAAGAACGAGCCGGGAATCCAGGCCACCACTGAGCAAGAGGTGGCTGTCAGGGTTGATCCAGGTCTCCCGGACCGCTGTCCGCAGGGCCCCGCCCAGCCGTTCTGCTGCGTCGGGACTCGGAGTCGCAGCGTTACTGAGATCGTATGATCCCATCTGAGTCCGCGTGCGGCGCGAGCCGACAACCTGGAACAGCTCCCCCGCCGAAAGCTGTTTGACCTCCCTGACCGTCGTTCCGGGCGAATTCAGCGATCCGAGAACCGCTGCCTCGAGGAGCGCGGGCCATGCGCAATTCAGGTTGCTGGCATTGGCCACAATCGTGGAGATCTTGTCTGCCAGGAGTGTCACCTCGCCCCTCTCGAGGACGAAGATCGGCCGTGTGCCGAGTGGATCGACGAAGGCGCTGACGCGCGCAGACCCCGTCCCGAGCCGCTCGATCTCGAATCCTCTGAAGCTGCCGGTTCGACCCGGCAACCACTCGTCCACGGCTTCATCAGAGCGAGGCAGACGATCGGGTTGACCCTCGAGCCACAGCAGTCCACCGTTAAGCTCTCGCACGTAGAGCTGGCGGCTGCCGTGCCATCGTGCCCACCCAGCCCTGACGTGATCAGACTGGTAACTGCGGACGATCTCGCAATTCGCCAGATCGACCAGCTTCAGCGGCTCGCTGAACGCAACTCCCGGCAAAGCGGTCTGGACGACGAATCCGGCCATGGTATTTAAGTTGTGGTAGCCGCGCCCTCGCCAGGCTCGGCAGCGGGCTCGACGGCAGGCGCGGCCGCGTGACGCCCGAACTGGGCGGCATCGATGCGGTGTTTGCCGAGCAGGTCATAGAGCGTCGGGCGCGTCACACCGAGAAGCTCGGCGGCGCGCGACAGGTTTCCCTGGGCTACGGCGAGCGACTGCCTGACGGCCTGCGCC
>DATKMV010000054.1:0-9694 GCA_035541695.1 Steroidobacteraceae bacterium | reverse complement strand
TCATCGCGCACGCTCCAATCCCAAAGTCCCGCGAATGCAAACACGTCCTGGTCGGCAAGCGTGATGAGGTACGGGCTTTTGCGGCCCTGCGCATCGACATGCCATTCGTAAAAGCCCGAGGCAGGCTGGAGGCAACGCTGCGCGTGCCTCCACGCGCCACGGAACGCGGAAGTTGTCTCGAAGGTCTCGATGCGCGCGTTGATGGTGCTGAATTTTCCGGGCTGGCCGTGCGCAAAAGAGGGTATCAGGCCCCAGCGCACCATGGCGGCCGCCGCAGCCCCATTCTCCATGCGCATGATCGGCACCTGCTGCGTAGGGGCGATGTTGTAGGACGCCGTGACCCAGGCGGGCGGGCCGTGGAGTTTCCATTCCCGCAGGTACTTGTCCTGCATCCGCAGGATGTAGCGTCCGCACATCTCAGGCCGCCGAGCGCTCGAGCGTCACCCGCTTCACCGGCACGCGCGTCTCATCCGGGAGCGCGTCATCGATCGCCATACAGATCTCGGCGATGTCATCGCGCACCGGCGCGTCCTCGCCTTCGAAGAGGTAATGGCCGAGCACCGCGCGTGCCCGAGCGAGCAGCGCCAGCAGTTCATCGTGTGACATCGGAGTTCCCCAAAGACGCAGGTATGGTCTTTGGAACTCGAGGATACTATATCTGGTAGCGGTTGCGCATGGCCGAACACGAGATATGGTGTCTCGAGCGATAGGTCCAGCGTTTTCAGCGGCTTACGGCTGAGGCACTTTGCCACCTTGCGGAGGAGGCTGCGCGGGCGCGGCGGACTCCGGGGGCACATAAATAGCGATGCCGTGCGCTGCCTTGTTGTAGATCCCGAAGGAGCCGCCGACTCCGACCCCGGTGGAGCTGCCCCCTCCGTAGCTCGAGCTGCCGACGCCCGTGCCGATCGACCCCGATTGCTGGTCCTGAACACCCTGGAGGAGCACACCATTTGCACCGAGCTTCGCAGCTTCTTCCTTCATGCGTGCGATCGCCTTGTCCATGTTCTGCTGGCTGGTGACCGCAAAGGAGCCCTGGCTGGTGGCATCGAGTGCCGCGATCTCCTCGTACTGCGGGGGCGGCTGCAGGTAGACCCTCACGCTCTCGGGTGAGATCGGTGGACGAGCAGTCCCGATCATGACGTGCGAGGAGGTGGAGCAGCCGAGCAACAGGGTTGCTGCCGCGGCCGGGAGGCCGAGGCGAAGCGCGCGTGAGCCGCAGTGCATGGCGCGATCTCCCGAGAAAGAGCCTGGCCGCATAGTATCGCGGTGCAGGCGGAAATCAGGAGCGGCACCCGGTTGAAAGCTGCTGTGCTCGCGGCTACCCCTGTTGACGCGACGTCGACGCCAGCGGCAGCTCGAGCGGCTCGAGGTAAAAGCCGTATTGGGCGAGGCAGAGCCGTACAAAGGAGCGCATGCCGTAGCCGCAGTGGCGGAGCACGCGGGAATGCGTCAGCCAGACGATGTGGGCGGTGATCATGAGAAAGAAACGGTGCGTCAGCCGTGCCAGCCGCCGTACCCACCGGGGGCGTGCTGCGCGCAGCGCGAGCAGCGGTTGCGATTCGAAGGCCACGTGCACCAGCTCATCGGCGACCAGCATGCGACACAGAACCTTCAGGCGCTGGCAGCCGGTAGCGCTGGCGAGTGCGCGATAGTAGACATTGCCGATCAGCTCGGCGGTGATGAGCACGTGCAGGTAAAGCTCGAAACCCGCGAGTCGCCGCAGCCGACGGAAAACCCGATCCGTCCAGTCGCGACTCTTGAGCGGGATCTGGTGATCCTTCATGAAAGCACCGAGCAGCGCGGCGTGACGCTGCTCCTCGCGGACGAAGAGCTCGACGATCCGCACCAGCGCGGCAAGCCCGTGGGCATCGGCGAAGCGTCGCGCCGCTCGCAGCAGCGCGTTGCCCTGCGATTGCTCACCGAGCTGAAAGGTTGCAATGGAGCCGGCGATGAGCTGCCGCTCCGCGGGTGTCAGGACATCCCCGAGCGTCTCGGCAAGCTGACGCGGCCGCTGTGCGTGGTATTCGAAGTGATTGAGCCAGAGCTTGAGTTCATCGGGACGCATCGCGCGCACTCCTGCTGGTGGCCGAGTTGAGCAGTGTCGGCCCCGATCCGGGGCGGCAGGTGGCGACATTGGGGCAGATTATGGCGAGCGATGAGCGGCGCTGAAGCGATGGGCTGCGCTGAAGCGATGAGCTGCGCGGGCTCAGCGCGCGCTCGATGCGCCGGCAGTCCCGAGGGGTGCCGCTGCGCCGCGTGCCGACGCCGAGCGGAGCATGGCGAAGGCCGCGTACACGATGACGACGATCGCCAGCCAGCGCATGAGCGCCAGATGCTCGCCGATGGTCCTGATGAGCGGAAAGGCGACCAGCGTGCCGATCACGCCACCGACCGTGAGGCCAATGGCGACACCGTGCGCGAAACGGCCGGAGCGCAGGAATCCGAGCGAGGCGACCGCGATCAGCACACCATCGCTGCCGATCATGATCGGGTAAGCGGCGATCGGGTGCATGCCGAGCAGGCCCAGCAGCACCATGCTCGGCGCGTAGTTGCCGATACCGATACACATGAGAGCGCCGAGGAGAAAGTTGGCAAGCACCGCCACCGCGAAGCGCCAGCCGCTCAGCTCCATCGCGGTGCCGGTCGGCGGGAGCACCCCGAGCGCGGTCATGAGGAAAAATCCGGCCGCAATGATGAGGGCGCAGCCCATGAACAGCTGGATACTGCGGCGCGGCAGCCGACTGACCACTCCGGCCCCGAGCCAGGCGCCGGCTCCGGAGCTGACGACCATGCTGGCGAGCAGCACCGGCTCGACGTTGATGACACCGAAGAAAAGCAGCGAGCCGATGAAGGAGGGCAGGGTGCTGCCGACGTTGAGTGTGCCGGGTATGAGCTCATCGGCCGGCCTGCCGCGCAGCTTGAACAACGCCGTGATCTGCGCGTAGGAGCCGATGCCGAAGGTGTCGAGGAAGTTGGTCGCCGCCCCGATCGCCGTATCGAACCAGCTCGCGCGCTCGCGCGGCTGACGGCGCCGCGTGCGCGCCACCCAGGCGATGAGGGCCGCCGCGTTGACGAGCACGAGGACGCCGTACAGCACGACGCGCGCAGTCAACATGGCATTTTCCGCATGGGCGACACGGATAGGACTCTCGTGAGGGCTGGCCGGGCTGTCAATGATTGCACGCCTGCACCGCTCCGGGCTCGGGTGGCAGGTTCGGGTCACCGACAGGCCTCCATGTGATAATCGCCGCAACGATGATCAAGGCCGACCCGCTGCTCCTCTGCTCGCTCGCGTTTCCCGCCATCGTAGCCTGGCTCATCACGCGCGCCCTGCGGCAGAACGCCGTGTTCGTGCGCATCCCGGCCACCGACCCGCCCGCGGGGTCGCTCCTTCCCGGGCTCACCGTGGTAGTTCCGGCACGCAACGAAAGTGCCAACATCGGTCCGTGCCTGCGCTCCTTGCTCACTCAGCAGTACCCGAGCGAGCGGCTGCGCTTCGTCGTGGTCGACGATGATTCGCAGGACGATACGGCCGCCATCGCCACCGCGCTGTCGCGGACCGATCCGCGCATCACCGTGCTGTCTGCGCCGCCGTTGCCCTCAGGCTGGAAGGGGAAAGTGCACGCCTGCTGGTACGCGGTGCAGGCGCTGCCGGCCGATACCGATTGGCTGTGTTTTCTCGATGCGGATGTGCGGGCACAGCCGCTCGCGCTCTCGACCGCCGTGCAGCTCGCCGAGCGTGGCGCGCTCGACCTGCTGTCGCTCGCTCCGCGCCACGAGCTCGGCAGCTTCGCCGAGCGGCTCATCATTCCATGCGGATTGTTCGTGCTCGGCTTCGCGCTCGACCGGGTGCGGATCCAGGCACCCGAGAGCGAAGATGCCTTGTGCACCGGGCAGTTCATGCTGCTGCGGCGCCGTTCCTATGATCAGGTGGGAGGCTACGCCATGGTGCGCGACTCCATCACCGAGGACCTCGAGTTCGCGCGGCTCATCAAGCGCCATGGACTGAAGGTACGTCTGGAAGACGGGAGTGCCGTGCTCGTGACGCGCATGTACACCGGGTGGCGCACGCTCTGGCCGGGCTTCGCCAAGAATCTCGTCGACATGCTCGGCGGCCCGCGCCGTACGCTGCTCACCGTGGCGGCTGCGGTGGTGCTCTCATGGTCCGCGGTGCTGTTGCCGCTCATGGGTGCGGTCAGCTGCTACGCGGGTACGCGGGCGACATGCCTGCCATTGCTGCCGGCGCTGCTCGGCTCGGCGGCTGCGTTTGGCCTGCATCTGGCCGGTGCGCGCCACTTCGGTATTCCCTGGTGGTATGGTCTCACCTTTCCAATCGGCTACACGGCAGGTGCGCTCATTGCGCTCGACAGCATCCGCCGGCGCCTGTTTCATCAGGTGGAGTGGAAGGGGCGTACATACGCATGAGCGCGCCGCACCCCAAGCGCGAGACGGCGCACGAGCGCTGGATGATTCCGGCGGCGCCACGCTCGCTCACACCGCTCGTGCTGCTGGGCGCCGCCGCAGCATGGGCACTGCACGAGTTGCAGACCATCCTGCTGCCATTCGTGATCGCGGGCGTCACCGCCTATGTCTGCGCACCGCTCGTCGACTCGCTGTCGATGCGATCGCGCTTGCCGCGCTGGGTTGCTGCGCTTGGCGTGCTTGCGCTGCTCATGGGAGCCGCGGCAGCGCTCGGCTGGCTCGGTCTTCCGCCACTCATCGCCCAGCTCGAGGGGGTGGTGGCGGATCTCCATGGCGCGGTAGCCGATTTCATGCGGGCGCTCATTGGCACGCATTCGGTGCAGCTGCTCGGCGCGCATCTCGATGCGCAACGCACGGCCGATCTGGTGGTGAGCGCCCTCGAGCGCCAGATGAACGGAACGCAGCTGTTGGGGCTGCTCGGCTGGGGCGTCGCGGCGGCTTTCGGCCTCATGCTGGTGTGGGTGCTGATGGGTTACTTCCTGATCGATGCGCATGCCATCGGGGCTGGACTGTTGTGGCTCGTGCCGCCGCGTGGCCGAGCGCGCGCCGCGCTCATCTGGCGGGAGCTCGACCCCGTGCTGCGCCGCTACTTCATCGGTGTCGCTGTCGTAGTCACCTATGCGGCCGGGGTGGCCTATATCGGGCTGGGCCTGGTACTCGGTCTGCACCACGCCTTCGTGCTCGCGCTGCTCACCGGCGTGCTCGAGATCATCCCGATGGTGGGTCCCGCGGCCGCTGCGGTCATCGCTGGACTCATGGCGGTGCAGCAGGCCGCGACCGCCTGGGATATCTGGGGCTACGTGCTGTACGCAACGCTGCTGCGCCTTTCCATCGATCAGCTGGTCGGGCCGCTGGTGCTCGGCAACGCGGCGCGCGTGCACCCGGTAGTCGTGATCTTCGGCTTCCTCGCGGGCGGCGCGCTGTTCGGCATCGTCGGCATGATCCTCGCCGTCCCGGCCGCGATTCTCATCAAGGTGAGCCTGTCGGTGCTCTATCGCGAAGCGCAGTGACACGGAATGTGTCGGCGCGCGCAGACGTTTTGGGCACCGTAGGCACCCACCGACCCTCGTTGCAGTGGGCCGGAGATGTCCTCGGCATCCGCGCGGTGACTACAGGCCAATCCGAACGTATCCGCAGCCGATGTCAGGAAGTTCTGCGAGAACGAGATCAACAAAGCCTCGCAGCCGCAGAGGCAGTGATGCATCCGACTCAGGTCATCGTCAACCCGCGCGGCGGCGCCAACCGCCGTGCGGGCTGCCGGGTTCTACGCGGTGAGCGCTCTGGTGCGGATGGAGGAAGCGAGCGGGCGCTTGCCAGCGCCGCGCGCGGACGCCGCACGCACACAAGGCCCGGTCGAGAGCTCGGTGGCACCGGAATGCAGCAGATAGAGCTTCGAGCAACAGGCGCGCGTGCAACTCTTGTGATGCGCCGATCTGTCGCGCTGTAGTGTCCCGATCAGCATGGCCCCTCCCCCAGACGCCTCGGGTCTGCGGGGCGAAGCTACGCCTGCCGCCTCAGCCATTCGTTGCATCAGGTCACAAATGGCGCGCTCATGCGGACCGCGCTCGGCCGGCCTGTCAGATTGCACTGACGCAGCCGGCCGATGCGTCGGGGGCTTCCGTTACCCCAGAGGCTCGGCGACGGTGCGCGACTGTTTGCCCTGCCAGAGCGAGACGACCGCGACCGGCCGGCCTTTGTTGATCATCGGAGTGACGCTCACCGCGCGGTACCCGGGGTAAGCCAGCTCCGCGCGCGAGACGGCAGTCCTGAGCGAGGTCTTCGACTTGCTGTAAGCCTCCATCTGCTTCTGGGCGTCGACGAGATCGTTGCCCTGGCTGATCGGCTCGCTTTTCGTGACCTTGCCCGTGTTCTGATCGACGAGGACCTCGGAGAATTTCCCGTCCTTCTGGGTGTACACGCTGAGCTGGAGCTGTCCACCGTCGAGCTCGAACTTGCCCGAGATGGGCTGTCCTTCGGCTTCTGCGGCTTTCAAGCCATCCTCCAGACTGACCCTGGCGGCCGGGATGTATTTTGCGACCGCGACTCCCGAGACCTCGTTCGCATACGACAACAACGAACCGGCCGTTCCCATTGCACCAACGGTCAAGAGGGCGGCGAGCGTCTTGTTCCACACGGCTGTTACTCCTCTTTGGCGGATGACGATAGTTCTGTGTTTGCCGCTGAGCGGCTGCAATTCCAACAGTGAATTTGCGTGTCGTGGTCGAGTATGGACGATGACCAACACGATTGGCTGGCGTTCGCGACTACCGGTGTGATCTGCGCGACGAAAGAAAAATCAGTACGACAGAAGGACGTGGCGCGGCGACGAAAACCCGGCAGCAATATCCGCAGGGGCCGGCCGCGAGCCTGCCGCTGCCACATCAATGAGCGGCTGCTGCCAGATCAATGAGCGGCTAAAGCAGGATTGATTCTCCGCGCGCAGCCGGGCGAAGTGCGACCCGTGGGAACGGGAGCGCGGCTGCGCATCCGCTCGGGCGACAATATCGTCCGAGCCGTGGCAGTTTGCGCCCGATGACCATTCCACAAGCCGCGCGACCGTTGACGGCAGCGTTGCGGAGCGTTAAACACGCATTGCGTTCACGTCCGGGCAGGGAGGGAAGATGGCCTATTCAAAACGCGCGCGTTTTCTCGGGGGCACCGTTTTAGCCGTCGGGCTCGCTCTCGCCGGCTGTGGCTCCTCGTCCTCATTGAACGGCACCTACCACCAGGCGGGCGGCGGCGGCATCGTCACGCTTGAATTCAAATCCGGAAAGGTGACCATGACCATGATGGGTCAAAGCAAACAGGGCACCTACGAGGTCAAGGGCGACCAGGTCATACTCCACCTACCCGGGGAGGGCGATACCCAGTTGAAAATGAACGGCGACGGAACGCTCGACAGCGGGCTCGGAACGTTCAAGAAGGGCTGACCGCGGTGGGTGGAAGAAGCACGGTGGGTGCAAGAAGTATCAGCGCGGCGCTTTTCTGCATCGCTGTCACTGCGTGCGCGGGTTACATGAACGACGATAAAGCCACGGATATCGTGTTCGTCTGTTCGATCACCATCACGCAGGGCACGTCCGAAATCAATGCGAAGCGCCGCTTCGAGATCAACTATCACAACTACAAAGTCGCCGAGTATATCGACCTGGGTAGCGGTTGGACCCCGGAAGCGACGCTGGAACTGCAGGCCGCCGACCACGACAGGTTGGTTTTTGCGGGCGGCAGCGTCCGCGGAAGCAATCTCGATCAGCAGACTGGCGCCTATCGCCAGTTCGATGAGCGGGGCGAAGCCAGCGGAACGTGTGAGAGAACTGCCGGCAGAAGACTGAACAAGATCTGACCCGATAGGCTCCGTAGGCGCTCGAGCCGATTCTCGGCTGGAGCAGCTGGAGCTTCCTCCGCAAGGAACCAACGGCGGATAAGATCGAAGCTCAGGCGCGAGCGATGCGGGACTCCGGCCTTCAGAAACTCCGTTACACGTACGTCAACGTCGACGACTTCTGGTATCAGTGTCCGGGCCCGCAGGGTCCAAACGTCGATTCGTATGGCCGCTGGGTAACTGATCCGTCGAGATTCCCGCCACAGGGAGATACGAACGGCATCAAGGTGATGGCCGACTATGTACACGGCATGGGGATGAAGTTCGGGATCTACGTTACCCGGGTATTTCGACCCAGGCGGTGAGAAGGAATACATCGATCGAGGGTACGCCGTACACGGCCGCCCAGATTGCGAATTCCAGAGTGAAGGAGGTCAATTACAACTGCAAAGGCATGGTCAGGATCGATTACGGCAAGCCGGGCGCGCAGGAGTTCATCGATTCCTGGGTGAAGATGCTCGCGGGGTGGGGGATCGATTACATCAAGATCGACGGAATGAGCAGAAACGCCCCCGATGTCGAGGCGTGGTCGAAGGCCATAAGGAGAAGCGGGCGGCCGATCATTCTTGGTTCAACGATTATGACTCCATCGAGGTAGGGAATGGCAGCAACAACGGGCTCACCCGGGTCGAGCGTCAGACGCAGTTGAGCCTGTGGGCGCTGGGAGCGGCGCCGCTCATCCTCGGCGTCGATCTGACGAATCTCGATCAAGAGGACCTGGAGAAATACCTGAAAAACACCGCAGTCCTCGCGGTCGACCAGGATTCGATCGCTGCAAAACGGGTCGTCAATCAGCGGCCCCAGCAGGTGTTCGCCAAGGTTGAACGGAACGGCGACGCGATCGTGGGTTTGTTCAACGTCGGCGAGACGGAAAGGAAAATCTCCATCGAGGCATCTGCCCTGGGCCTCGCGGAGAATAAAAGCGGTTACTCCGCAGTCAACCTATGGACCGGCGAGACCAGGAACACGAACGGCCACATCGATGCGGTTGTCCCCCGCATGGGGTGGTCTTGTACCGCGTCAAGGCGCTTTGATCACGTTGGCCGTAATTTCTACATGATCGAATAGGGACCGTAATGCCACGCCTGTGTCGCAAACAGAAGGGCTAGACCGAAGTAGTGCAGCGCACGACGCTTGAATAGAGCGAGCGCGACCGGGACGAGGAACAGCAGGCTCATTTGCGTCGCAAACGCGAACCTGTAGTACGAGGGACCGCGGCTCAGCAGGCCACCGGCAAAATAAAGTCCAAGCAGCGTGTAGCCGAGCTGAAACAGCGCAATCAGCGTCCAGAAGTATTGCCGGTTGCGGGAATAGAACTCGCGCAGGTCTCGTCCGCTCTCTGGGTCGTCGGGCAAGCTGCTCGCGGCAATCAGGAACACCACAAAGAGATCGGCGACCATGAGCAGATAAAAGAAAAAATGACGCGCGCCCGCGACGTTGCGTACGCCCCAGAGGTCGAACCACATACCGATGACGGTCAGCAATGCATAGAGGGCAGTCAGTAGTGGCAGCGTATCCCAGGTTACCGCCTGCCGGCTGCGCATGAGTCGATGGAGACTCGTCGCAATGTCGGCAATGGCGAGGCCAATGAGAACGGAAAACAGTCCTAGTGCGTACTCAAAGGCCCGCATCTCAGGTGTCATGGACTCAGACTTTCGAGCAGGGAAGATTCGAGTCGGATGAGTGCGTGCCGCGCGCCCTCAGTGCAGGGCCTCCGTCAGCGTGACCGTTACCGAGTCACCGAGCGAGGCACGCAGGGCACTGCAGCTGTCGATGCCCTCGAGCGCGCGATCGACTGCCAGCTCCCCCCCATTCAGAGAGCGCAGTCGG